>CAKRJP010000065.1 GCA_934351835.1 uncultured Lachnospiraceae bacterium | reverse complement strand
GAGCCTGTGAAACTTTTTCTGTAAAATAACCATCATAAGGTCCTTCTATGATAAAATGAATATCATTAGGAGGGCCTTTTATTATGGCAAGACAAAAGAAACCTGTACACAGAGTACAAATGACCGATGGAAAAAGAAATATCATTCGTCAGCTTCTCGAAGAATACGATATTGAGACTGCTGAAGATATCCAGGATGCTCTTAAAGATCTCCTTGGCGGCACCCTCAAGGAAATGATGGAGGCAGAAATGGATGAACATCTCGGATATGAGAAATCCGAGCGTTCTGACAACGACGATTATCGAAACGGCTATAAACGCAAGCAGGTAAACAGTCGGTATGGTTCTATGGAAATCGAAGTACCACAAGATCGAAAGTCCACCTTTGAACCACAGGTTGTCAAAAAGCGTCAGAAGGATATTTCTGACATTGACCAGAAGATTATCTCCATGTATGCCAAAGGAATGACTACACGCCAAATTTCGGAAACGATTGAAGATATCTATGGCTTCGAAACATCTGAGAGTTTTATTTCTGATGTAACAGATAAGATACTTCCGCAGATTGAAGACTGGCAGAATCGACCGCTAGACGACGTGTATCCGATTCTTTACATTGATGCTATCCACTATTCTGTGCGGGACAATGGAGTGATTCGTAAACTTGCAGCTTATGTAATTCTAGGCATTAACACAGAGGGCAAAAAGGAAGTATTGACCATCACGATTGGTGACAATGAAAGTGCGAAATACTGGCTTTCTGTCTTAAATGAACTAAAAAATCGAGGGGTTAAAGATATCCTGATTATCTGTGCAGACGGCCTTACAGGCATTAAAGAAGCGATTTCGGCGGCATTTCCAAAGACAGAATATCAGAGGTGTATTGTCCATCAGGTAAGAAATACGCTGAAATACGTTCCGGATAAAGACAGGAAAGCTTTCGCTACAGATTTAAAAACCATCTATCAGGCTGCTGATGAGCAGAAGGCTCTGGCTGCTTTAGACCGTGTGACAGAAAAATGGAGTCCGAAATATCCGAATTCCATGAAACGCTGGAAGGACAACTGGGATGCCGTTTCTCCAATTTTTAAGTTTTCAACCACTGTCCGGAAGGTCATTTATACAACAAATGCGATAGAATCACTGAACTCCACATACCGGAAACTGAATCGTCAGAGAAGCGTATTTCCAAGTGATACAGCGCTGTTAAAAGCCTTATATCTGGCCACTTTCGAGTCTACTAAGAAATGGACAACTACCATCCGGGACTGGGGCCAGGTCTATGGGGAGTTGAGTATCATGTACGAAGGACGACTTCCAGAATAAGTAAAAACATAATCTAAGACAGGCGGCGAGCCGCCTGCTCTTGACATGCCCAGCAGTAACTGTTATATATAAAACAAGGGTGAAAAGCCTGATTTGTAAGCTTCTCACCCTTCATTATCATAGAAGAATTAGGCGTTTGCGAAACGCCACAAACCGCATAAATACGGCATTTTTTGTTACTCAAATAAAAATAACTCCTCA
>CAKRJP010000064.1 GCA_934351835.1 uncultured Lachnospiraceae bacterium | reverse complement strand
GTGAAAAAATGAACAAGGACGAGATGGAGTATCAGAAATGGGTATATTGTCCGGTATGCGGAAATAAAACAAGAGTGAGATTACGAAAAGATACTGTGCTTTTACATTTTCCACTATTTTGTCCAAAATGTAAAAAGGAGAGTCTGATTGACGCAGAGGGTTTTACGGTCAGACTGATTGGATGCCAAAGTATGCAAGGGAAACTGCCAGTGGCAAGTCCTGTAGATGAAAAATGAATATGGAAAAGTCAGACGCTTAGACGCAGTACGGATGAAAAATCGTATTGTGTCTTTTTTTCGTAAAAAATAATCTGAGTAAGGGAATGGAGGAAAGTTGAAATGGAAGCAGTTGTTTATACATCAAATACAGGAAGTACCGAACATTATGCAAAATTATTAGGATATGAATTGAGTGTCTCTGTGTATAGTACAGAAGAAGCTGGAAATAAGTTACCAGCGGGTACTGAAATTATTTATCTTGGATGGATCATGGCAGGAAAGATACAGGGTTATGGCTTGGCAAGAAAAAAATATAAGATTTGTGCAGTATGTGCAGTTGGAATGGGACAGACGGGAACACAGCGAAAGGAAATACGGGAAAAGAACAGTATTCCTGGAAAGATTCCTGTATTTACATTGCAGGGAAATTTTAATGTAGAAAAACTTCATGGAATGTACAAAATGATGATGAGCATTATGGTAAAAACAGCAGGAAAAGCACTGGAGAAGAAAACAGATCGAACTCCGGAAGAAGAGGATATGCTGGATATGATGCTGCATGGTGGCGAACGTGTCAGGATACAGAACCTGCAGGGCGTGATTAGTTGGTACAACGGTAAAAGATGATCGGAGGTAAGTTATGAAACTGTATCGGTCAGCCGGATTGCGGGAGAGCTTGGCATGACAAAAGGTGCTTTATATCGGCATTATCAGAATAAGAGAGAGATTCGATCAGATCGTCAAGAGAATGGAACAGAGGGACAGTGAGCAGGCAGATGACTATTCGATGCCGAGGAAAGTGCGAATCAGTTTTATGGAACCATGTTTTTTCTATAGTGTGTATGATGGTGCTGAAGATAAAGAGAAAATAAAAAAATGTTTGAACAGACCATGAATCAGATTGCGGAAAAATGAAACGGATGAAGTATTCACATCGACAACATCCGTTTGCGTGACGACATTCTTTATAAAGAAGCATTCTGTTGATTTGTAATAGCCATAGTTTAAAACTATGGAGAACCTTCTGATATATATATTATACAAAGTGAAAGAACCAAATTATAATAACAGCATGAAATAAATGATGAAAATAATTTGGAGGGAAAAAGATGAGCACACCATTTCGATATGATTTTGTAGGAAGTTTTTTGAGGCCGGAAAAGTTAAAAGAGGCAAGAAAGAAGTATGAAGCAGGAGTAATCGACAAAGTGCAACTGACCGAAGTGGAAGATATATGTATTTTGGATCTGGTAAAGAAGACTAAGGAATTAGGCTACCATGTGATTACAGACGGAGAATTCCGAAGATCCACCT
>CAKRJP010000063.1 GCA_934351835.1 uncultured Lachnospiraceae bacterium | reverse complement strand
TCGTATCAGCTTTTGATTATTGATGATCTTGGAGTGGAACGAAATTCAGGATATGCGTTAGGAATTATTTTTAGCGTCATAGACCGCAGGATCCGTTCGGGGCGACCTTTGATCATCACGACCAATCTTCCGCTGAAAGAAATAAAAAGCGAGACCATGTTGGATAAAAGGCGTATCTATGATCGTATTTTAGAAATGTGTACACCCATGTATGTTGGAGGCACAAGCAAACGAGAAGCGATTGCAAGTATGAAAATGGAGAAAGCAAAAATGTTGTTGAATACAAACAGAGGGGAGGAATGCGAATGAATCATACAGAAAAAACAGTACCTGTTTGGAAGAAATATTCTTTAAATGTTTCCGAAGCAGCTGAATATTACGGAATTGGCGAAAAGAGATTAAGACAGATCGCAGGTGAAAATGAAGGAGCAGATTTTATTTTGGAAGTAGGCTCTCATATTCGGTTCAAAAGGAAATTGTTTGAAGATTATCTGGATACAGCCAGCACAGTTTAAGTGACAGAATAGAAGAAATAGTAATGAAAATAATGTTCATTTTATCTTAGCGAAGAGAAGGTCTTGTGGTATAATGAAGAAACCGAGACGGTCTTCCAAGTTAAATGAATATTTGATGAAGGAGACTAAAATATTATGAGTGAAAAAAGGAGAGATCATAGAGGACGTATATTACACAATGGAGAAATACAGTTATCTGATGGCAGATATCGATTTAAGTATGTCGATGAGATGGGAAAGGAGCGCTGCGTATATAGCTGGCGCTTAGACCATAACGATGCAGCTCCGAAAGGAAAGCGCCGGGCTTTGTCACTTCGGGAGATGGAGAAGAAAATCCAAGCAGATCATTTTGAACAGATTGCAACAAATGGCGGAAATATGACGGTACTGGAACTGGTTGAAAAGTATACATCAACAAAAACCGGTGTTAGACCTACTACAGTTGCAGGATACGGAACAGTTATCAATTTATTGAAGAAAGATCCATTTGGAAAAAGAAGGATTGATACGGTTCGGATTTCGGATGCAAAATGTTGGCTGATACATCTTCAGCAGATAGAAAAGAAAAGCTATAGTTCCATCCATTCGATCCGAGGAGTTCTTCGTCCGGCATTTCAGTTGGTGGTGGATGATGACCTGGTCAGGAAAAATCCATTTTATTTAAAACCGGTATTCGCATCTCGGAATTTTGTGGTTTAACGATTTCTGATATTGATTTCAAGGAGCATACGATCAACATCGATTATCAATTGCAGAAGAAATCAAAAATCGGATATTATATTCAAGAGACTAAAACAACCAGCGGAACGAGAAAGATACCTATGACTGCAGATGTAGAGGAATGCTTTCGGAAAATAATAGAAAAACGAAACCCGCCCAAAGCAGAACCTATGGTAGATGGAAAAAGTGGATTCTTATACTTTGATAAAAATGAAAGTATCTGTTATTCCCTGCATTGGGAGCATTATTTTCAACACATCATTCAGAAGTATAATAATACTTATAAAGTACAGATGCCTGTCATTACACCGCATGTATGCCGGCACACCTATT
>CAKRJP010000062.1 GCA_934351835.1 uncultured Lachnospiraceae bacterium | reverse complement strand
AGAATAAGTTTAGACTGGTGGATTTTATATGTTCATTAAAATTTGAAACTTAAAGAGGTAGGTTTTTCAGTGCCCTCGATTGAGGGGCAGGGGAGTTGAATAGGCGAAGCCTATTTTTTATCTATTTTATTGTTATATGTGTTATAGATTAAATATCACAAGTTAGCAGGGAATATTGCGGGTAAATATTTGAAATTGTGTATAGGTTGTGTAGAAGTTGTGTAGTGGTTTTGAAGGTGAGTTTTTCGATTTCTTCTCTTGTCACTGACCTGCTCTTGTTATTGTCTTCCATCTGTTACTGGAAGCCGGGGCACATGCTCCGGCCAGAACCTACCCGTTGATGAGTTCATGCTCTGCAACATATTTCACCATGTAATCATCAATCAGGCGGTTTTGCTTTTGAAAAGCATACATGAGCGTCTTTTCGTAAACACGGTTGATCATTCTTGGGATATCGGTTGAAATGCGATAGATCTCATCAAGTGCTTTCTCAGTAAATATCGTTTGCGAACATCCTGCATACTCCAGATGGCTGTTTACGTACTGTTCTGTTTCACCGCCTGTACTTTGTATTCATGGTCATATTGTCTGTTTCCTGCCATTTTGTCCACTCTCCTTATCCTCTTGATTATATCTCAAATCCTTGAGAATGGGGTGTCATCTTTTTTTATACCACATCAGATTATATTTGGGAGTAAATCCGCACAAAAAGTAAGCGGACTGTTAAAGAAATATGAGATAAAAAAATGTCTGCTTGTTACAGGACATCACGTTGTCAGACATTCTATTACCCAAAATGTAATAAAAGCTCTTTCTGTTGAGGGTATTCACTGTGATGTATGCCTGCGGCTGCAACAGTATGTGGTGGAATAGATGCTTTAGCACATACAATAGAAATTCTTGTAGGAACTGCTAATAATGAATATACAAATCAGATTCTGTTTCTTTGCTTGAATAAAATATGGAGATGGCTGCCTGTCGCAGTAAAAGAACCTGAGAATCTGGAAGCAAGAGAACAAATGTCATGGGCTGCACACAATGCACTGGCGAATGGCGGAGTTCCAAATGGACATGCGGTTGCCCATGCAATTGGTTCTTTATATCATATTACACATGGAAATGCCTGTGCGATGGTGCTTCCTACAGTGGTTCGTCATTTTGCACTTTATGCTCAGAAAAATATTCAAAAAATGGCAGAAATCATGGGAATAAATGTTACCGGAGATGCACTAAAAGATGCTGATGCAGTTGCAAATGCAATTCATGTATTTTGTCAGGAACTTGGTTTGGATACATTGCAGAAAATATTTGCAGAAAAAGGATATTGCGATAATTGTCGGGAATTTACTGAAAAAATGATTCCACTGGTTATGGATGATTTTAAATCACGGGAATGGATGCCTCCAATTCATACGGGGAACTATAAAGAAAAAATAGGAAAAATATGTGAAGCAATATATGCAGAAAAATAGTCAGGATGTATAAGTTTAAAAAATGAGAAAAAAGATTTTAGGAACAGACCTAAAAGTTTCCGCAATAGGACTTGGATGCATGGGAATGAACCATGCGTATGGTGCATCGGCAGATAAGACGGAAATGATAAATCTGATTGCACAGGCA
>CAKRJP010000061.1 GCA_934351835.1 uncultured Lachnospiraceae bacterium | reverse complement strand
ATAATGAGCGAAAGTGAGTCAGAGGAAGCTTGCTTGCTCTTGACGAACGGCGAAATTATTGAGTGATGAAATCACGACATAATAACCTCACTGGTAGAAATACTGGTGAGGCTTTTTATTGAATGCGTAATAAAAGGTGCTACTTCGTAATCAGAAAAGAAGGTGTAATATGAGAGAACAATTGTTGCTGTTGATGATAAATTAAATTTACCAATAAGATTTTCGTCAGAAATAAAATATTACGAAACTGAAAGATAATGACAGTAAAATTCAAAGAAGGTTGAAATATGCCTTCTTTTTTATACCCATTTTTAAGAAGGTGGTGCTAAAAAGTGTACATTTAGGAACTAGATAAGGATACCAGTTATAAGGGGCTTCGGATTGTGAGTTTTATATTGAAAGAATTATAAAAATATTTGAAAATAGATGTTGACTCCTACGTTACGTAATAGTTTATATTAACATTATCAAGTGAATGGAGGATACAACAATGATGACAGTACATGAGGTGAGTAAGCTTGCTGGAGTGAGTATACGCACTCTGCAATATTATGACAAGATTGGTCTTTTACATCCGACGGGATATACCGATGCTGGCTACAGACTGTATGACGATACAGATTTGGAGCGCCTTCAACACATCTTGCTGTTTCGCGAATTGGAGTTTCCACTGAAAGACATCAAGGCAATTTTAAATAGTCCGGATTTTGATAGAAGCAAGGCACTAGAACAGCAGATAGAATTGTTTAGATTGAAAAAGGAACATATTGAGAACTTGATGAATTTTGCACTTGGAATAAAAATGTTAGGAGTGAAACATATGGATTTCAAAGCATTTGATAGAAGTAAGATAGATGAATATGCTAAACAGGCAAAGGAATTGTATGGAAATATGCCAGAGTATAAAGAAATGGAAGAGAAGCAGAAGAATCGTACAG
Organism: uncultured Lachnospiraceae bacterium; assembly: GCA_934351835.1. Classification (GTDB taxonomy): domain Bacteria; phylum Bacillota; class Clostridia; order Lachnospirales; family Lachnospiraceae; genus CAKRJP01. Next base: position 769 of record CAKRJP010000061.1, on the reverse strand, counting down.
AGGAAGATGAGAAAATTTTGGCTGACAGATTTATGCTTCTCTTTAAGGAAGCTGGCGAAATGAAAGATATGAACCCTGCTTCTCCTGAAGCGCAAAATCTTGTGAAAAGAATACAGGATTATATTACAGAAAATATGTATACCTGTTCCAATAAAATACTGCGGGGATTAGGTAAGATGTATTCTGGAGGTGGTGATTTCACAAAGAATATCGATGAATATGGTGGGGAAGGAACTGCTATATTTGTTGACAATGCGATTCAGATCTACTGTGATAATGAACAATAATTGAAATAGATTTGTTCATTCAGAGAGTCGGGAAACTGGCTCTCTTTTTATTTCGGGGAGGAGGTGTTTTCGTGTATCCAGTGAGTGCGGCATTCCTGCAGGCGGTGCAGGAGAACACAAGAAGGTATTATTGGTCAGGAAGGATTACGACAACGAAAAGGATGGTAATCAGCCATATAAGGAAGAACTTGCATTTGTAAAAAAGGTACAGAGTTGTGCGGATATTGCCAGACGTGACCGGGAAATGGCAGAAGCAGATACCTCCGGGCGTTCAGAAGAAAAAAGCGAGAAGCAGGTGAAGTTCCCGGCATTTCACGCAATCCAGACAGAAGTTAATCTTGAAGAAAAAAGTAAAGTAGAGCAACAGACGGTGAAGCAGACAGAGCAGAAACCGGAAAAGAAGACTTCTATGAAATTTTCAAGTATCAGGAGTAAGTAAAAGTAGATTGACAGATAATATAGAAAAGCGTATTATAATAATA
>CAKRJP010000060.1 GCA_934351835.1 uncultured Lachnospiraceae bacterium | reverse complement strand
AGTCTATGATGCAAAAGGAAATTACGTAGTACCTGGTTTTATAGATGTACATACTCATGGCGGAGCTGGGGTAGATGTTAATGCAGCAGACCAGCAGGGATTTGAAAAGATCGGACATTTTTTTGCAACACAGGGAACCACATCATGGCTTTCATCTATACTGACAGACACAAAGGAACAGACACTGAAGACTATAAAAGAAGCAGTGAAGCATCAGAAGGCACAGGAGAATGGACATGAAAACTGTGCAGACCTTCTGGGAATTCATCTGGAAGGACCGTTCCTATCACCGGAATACAAAGGAGCTATGCCTGAACATTTACTGATTTCTCCTGATCTGGAACTTCTGAAAGAATATCAGGAAACTGCAGGCGGAAATATCCGTTATATTACTGTTTCACCGGAAGTAAAAGGAGTTCCGGAGGCAATCAAAGGAATGATCGATCTGGGCATGAAAGTTGCCATTGGTCATTCAGGTGCGGATTATGAGACCTCATGGAAATGTATTAATGAAGGTGCTGTGTCTGCAACGCATACATTCAATGCAATGAAACTTCTTCACCAGCATTTTCCGGCTATCATGGGAGCCGTCCTGGAATCGGACATTTATTGTGAAGCTATCTGTGATGGAATACATCTGCATCCAGGAACTGTTCGCTTTCTTCTGAAGATGAAAGGACTGGACAAGGTAATTGCCATAACAGATTCTATTATGGCAGCCGGACTTCCGGATGGAGAATATATGCTTGGAGTCAATCCGGTTATTGTAAAAGACGGAGATGCGAAACTGAAATATGGAGATTCCAGAGCAGGAAGTACACTTACAACAGGACGTGCACTTAAGAACCTGATTAAGTTTACCGGAAGACCGCTGGAAGAGATATTACCACTTCTTACATGTAATCCGGCCAGAATGTTGGGCGTATATGACAGAATTGGAAGCCTTGATACAGGAAAAGATGCCGATGTGGTTATTCTGGATAAAGAATATTCTGTTGTTGATACGTTTGTAAAAGGTAGAAAAATAGAATTACAAAATATAATTCAATATGACTGTCATAATATAGCCAATAAAATTTTAAAGGAGGGAGATTGATTTGTTAGTCTGGGTAGTATACGATATTTCGAGTAATAAGGTTAGACGAAATGCTATTAAAGCGTGTAAAAATGTTGGACTATACAGAGTACAAAAAAGCGTGTTTTTAGGTGAAATAGAAGAAAATGATTTCGATGAATTGAAGCTAAAAATGGAAGATATAATAGATTTGGACAGTGATTCAGTATATATATTCCCAATGACTAAAAAAGGACTGAATCAAGCAGGATTAATTGGACAAGTTTTTGATAAGGAGTTGGTTACTGATGAAATCATCTCAAAGTTTTTTTGATGAATTCGATTACTATATAACACCTTCTGAGCTTATAGAATTTAATTATTGTAAAAGATTTACTTATTATATGAAATGCTTGAACGTACCACAATTTGAAGAAAATAGATTTAAAGTACAAAAAGGAAAAGAAATACATTCAAAAAAAGAAAATGAAAATAAACAGTATCTTCGTAAAAAATTAGGTGTTATAGATAAAAAAATAAATGTTGATTTATATTCTGAAAAATACAAAATTAAGGGTATAGTAGACGAAGTTTTAACATTAAGTGATAACACTATGGCGCCTTTAGATTATAAATTTGCTAAATTTGATGATGTACTATATA
>CAKRJP010000059.1 GCA_934351835.1 uncultured Lachnospiraceae bacterium | reverse complement strand
ACTATGATTCTCTGAAGGAAGCGGCATAGAGTTCAAAATCCTTGAGGAAAATGTGTCAACTAATATTGACAATATCAACTGGTGTAAAGTCCACGACAGGACTTTCGATGAATTATTGCGTTCGGGAGTTGAAGTTGGTGTATTGTGGCGTGATGGACGTCAATTTCACATCCCTTATGGTATTCGTCTGGCACTGGGACTTCCTACACAAAAGCTGGAAGATGTGCTGTATCGTTTGAAACAATATGTTCTCTGAAAGGAGCAAAAGCTATGATATATACTTGTCACTATAATTCACCGCTTGGTGGTATTTTGCTGGCAACAGACGAAATTGGACTAACGGGGTTATGGTTTGACGGTGAAAAATACTTTGCCGATAATCTGCCGGAAAAACATACAGAGCAGGAAACACCGATTTTGTCCGAAACAAAATACTGGCTTGATAGTTATTTTGCCGGTAAAAAACCTGATTTTCTTCCACCGTTGCACCCGATCGGTTCTGTATTTCGGCAGTCGGTATGGAATATTTTATTACAGATTCCCTATGGGAAGACCACAACTTATGGTGATATTTCACGTCAGCTTGCTGGAGAGCGAGGCCTTTCAAAAATGTCTGCACAAGCAGTCGGTGGCGCAGTTGGACACAACGAAATTTCCATTATCATTCCCTGCCATCGTGTGGTTGGTGCAAATGGCAGTCTAACGGGGTATGCAGGGGGGATTGATAAAAAATTTCACTGCTGGAACTGGAACGTGTGGATATGAGCAGCTTGTTTATTCCAAAGAAAGGAACTGCATTATAGGAGGCGTTTAAAATGGATCATAATGATACAGTCAGACAGTCATTCAAAAAACAGGCTGAAAAATTTGCAGTATATCATATGTCAAAAGCAGAATATACAGACTATCTGATTCGGAAAATCGCAGCAACAGGAGAAGAACATGCATTAGAAGTAGCTGCCGGAACCTGTATTTGTGGCAGGGCTCTGGCTCCTTATGTAAAGGATATTACCTGTCTGGACATGACGGAAGAAATGCTGGCACAGGGAATCAGACTTGCTGAAGAAAGTCATATAAAAAATATTTACTTTCAAAGTGGTAATGCCGAAAAACTTCCATACGAACCCCAAACCTTTGATCTGGTGATCACAAGGCTTTCTTTCCATCATTTTGACAATCCGGAGAAACCTTTTGAGGAGATGAAACGTGTCCTGAAAAAGGGGGGAAAGTTGGTGGTCTGGGATATGGAAGCTACCGAGGAGCCTTTACGGAAAATTGATGATAAGATTGAAAATATGCGTGATCCTTCCCATACCAGAATCCTCAGCAGAGAAGAATTTGAAAACATGTTCAAGAAAGATTTCGCACTGCAATGCGAAGAAACTACTCTGGTGCCGGTAAATCTAAAAAGTTGGATGGAACTGACTGATACTCCGGAAGATGTGCAAAAAGAAATAACAAATTTGATGAAAACTGAATTGGAAGGTGGTAGAAAAACTGGTTTTTCACCATATAATAAAGATTCACAAATCATGTTTGATCATAGATGGCTATTATTGATTGGCGAAAAAAATTAATGGTAATAAGAATAAGCAGGAAACTCCTTTGAAGAGTTCCTGCTTTTCTTGAAATGTCCTAATATTTTAGAGAGAGGATTCGAGGGCATATTTATAAATATAATTACAGCTCTAAAGAATCTTCTGCATCTACCCACATCTGCAAATTTCCATCAAGATATAATCTTGCATACTCAAGTGG
>CAKRJP010000058.1 GCA_934351835.1 uncultured Lachnospiraceae bacterium | reverse complement strand
AGCAAAAAAAGAGATATCCGAATCTCTTCAGATATCTCTTTCATGAAACTGATATAGATCAATTAAGCATTCTTTTTCTGTCCGCTGATGGTCTTAACAGCTTTTACTGCAAGGATCAGTGAAAGTACGATCAGCAGTACTGCAAGTACCAGACGAACGATTGGCCAAGAACCTGCACCTTCTGCACCGATTGCACCAAGGTTTGTCTTGATGGTCAGAAGCAGTGAGCAGATGGTTACGATCAGCATGAAGAACATTGGGATGAAGAACATCTTGTTGTTCTTACCGATCTGTCCAAGCCAGGTAGCAACAGCCATCAGACCCAGAGCTGCAAGTAACTGGTTTGCTGCTCCGAACAGAGCCCAGATGTTTGCATATCCGTTCAGTCCAAGGAAGATACCAAGAACTACTGTGATCAGAGTTGCAACGATTGGCTTTACAAGGATGGCTCTGAATCCTGTTACAGAAGCAACATCCTCACCTGGATTCAGCCAGAATTCCTGGAACATGTAACGTGCAAGACGTGTAGCTGTGTCCAGAGAAGTCAGACAGAAAGCAGATACTGCAAGGATCAGCAGAGAGTAAATAACGTGTTCTGCGCCTGCAAGGAATGGGATGGTAGCACACATACGTGAGATACCGGTTGCAAATACGGCTGTAGGAGTGGTAACTCCGCCTGGAACGTATTCGTTCCAGATATAACCTACGGCACACAGAGAAATCAGTGCCAGTGCACATTCAATCAACATACCGCCGTATGCGATTGGACGGGCGTCTCTTTCGTTATCCAGCTGTTTTGCTGTTGTACCGGAACCAACCAGTGAGTGGAAACCGGAAATAGCACCACAGGCGATGGTGATGAACAGGGCTGGGAACAGGGTACCAAGAGATACACCGGAACCGTTTGTAGCCTGGTCAACAAATCCTGTAAATGCAGGAATGTCGATGGTAGGATGTGCTCCAACGATACCAACAATGGCTACGATCATCATTCCGTAAAGAAGGAAGGAGCTTAAATAGTCACGTGGCTGAAGCAGAATCCATACAGGAGTTACAGATGCTACTGTGATATAGATACCAACGATGATCATCCAGGTTGTACCATTCAGATACAGTGGGTGGAAGTTCAGACCGATTGCCATACACAGCACGATAGCTGCTACACCGATTACAGTTGAGATTCCAAGACCAGCGTTTCTTCTGTATACAAGGAAACCAAATACGATAGCTACCAGAATGAATAAGATAGAAATCATTGCTGTAGAAGCATTTGCTGAACTTGCTACTTTATCAAGTACGCCACTTTCATCGTAAGTTGCTTTAAATGTGTTTGCTACGATAGAAGCAAAGGCTGCTACAACAAGGATCAGGGTCAGGTAAGAGAAGATGATGAATAATCTCTTTGCGCTTGTTCCCATGCTGTCTTCGATAACTTCACCGATAGACTGTCCTTTGTGACGGATAGAAGCAAATAACGCTCCGAAGTCATGTACTGCTCCGAAGAAGATACCTCCGACCAGTACCCACAGAAGAACAGGTACCCAGCCAAATACGGCTGCCTGAATTGGTCCGTTGATAGGACCTGCTCCTGCGATAGAGGAAAAATGGTGACCCATCAGGACTGGTGCTTTAGCCGGAACGTAATCGTTACCGTCTTCCAGTTCATGAGCCGGTGTTACACGGTTCTCATCAATGCCCCACTGCTGTGCGAGCCATTTACCGTATGTTACGTAACCTACGATCAGGATCACGCAACCTACTACTAACAATAATGCTGCATTCATGAATTACACTCTCCTTTTCTTTTT
>CAKRJP010000057.1 GCA_934351835.1 uncultured Lachnospiraceae bacterium | reverse complement strand
ATACCTGCAAAGGTATTGAGATAAATCGCAAATATATCGGGAGATATATTGACAGATTTCAAATTTTGAGATAGGAGGGAAGGAACAGGACTGTAATCAAAATTCTCTTCCTTTTTGCTTGTATTGTTTATTTTTCAAAAGCGAAAGCCAATAAACCGTTTATTGGCAACGGTTTATCGGCTCTGCATCTATGTGTCTGGCTCTTTGATGACTATTTTGTTATATTTTGAACTATCTTTACGGTATAAAATTTCTTGTGATCTTAGAAATTTCTCCATTCTCCACTGTTACTGTGGAATTATTAGGATAAAAACCGTAAACATCATCTTTTAACAAATCCAAAAATTTTTCTGTATTATATTCCTGCTCTTGTTTATCCGGGTCTGATGAATCCATAAAGACGAAGTTCTGTGCCAAAGGTAAATCAAGTTCCGTCAGCGGTTGATAACTTTTAGATTCCAGCTGCATCTCATAATACAGTCCATCCTCCCCTTTGCATAAATCACATCCATCCTGCTCTAATCCGCCATTTATCTGAACCCAGCTATCACTCTGCCATTCTACTGATTCAACTTTCATTTCATTCCGATCAATTACCAGAATGTCACCAACTTTCAGATTTTCTATTTCTGAAGCATTAAACAGCTCACAATCATAGACTGTCAGATGAATACTCGTCTGATTTTCTTGTGTTTTTACATCATCAACGGTGAATGATGCCGCAAACTCGCTATTAGACAGATCATTGACATCATACATGCTCTGGATTGGTTCTACATAAATTTCTTCAGCAGAAGATTCCACCGGCATATTTTCCTGCGTACTCGCTGCATCAGTAGTTTGAAATTTTCCAGATGTTCCACATCCGACACAGGCTAATACCGTACATCCAATCATCATAGCAATACCAAATTGTTTGAATTTCATAATTTTTTCTCCTTATCGTATCAATTTCATCATGTATTTTCCCCATATTTTGCTTTCAGCGTATTCTGTTCTATAAGTTTTCTTCTTGTTTTCTTAACCGCATTGGAACAGGGGATACGTTATAATAAGCAGCCAACGCTATAAACTCTCTGTGAAACGCATCCTGTAGTTCTGAATCTGTTAAATTGAGATGGTCTGTATTTGCTAAAATCGCCATTCCGTAGGAATAATATGTCATGTCCTGATGAAATTTCCGTGCAACTTCTTCTATGTATCCATATTCATCTATAATTGCCAAAATAATTTTAGAAATCAGCACATCACTCTGATAAGATTCTGGCTGCTTACCATCCAGATACAACCAACGAAACAAGTATTTTTCCTCTGCTGCAAACTTAACAAATCCCATCCCATAACAACTATACTGCGTGTCACTGTTACTATTCCATACATACTGGGTATGCAAATCAATCGCTTGCTGCGTCATGGCTGCTTTCAAAGCATCCATGTTTTGGAATTAGCATCTATTTATATCAAGAGTGAACTCAAAAATATAGGTGCAATATATCCATTCCTGTTTTTTACTGAAAAGTTCTATTATCATGTGAACTATATCATCCTATTGAGGTAGAACAAAGAATCTCGCAAGCGAGATTCTCGGGCTAACACGCAGTGACATATTCTACTTGCGCGTTATGCGTATCCATTTTAACTTATAGGAAACTTTGTTTCCATAAGTTAAAAGCCCCGAAAATCTTTGATTTTCGGGGGTCTATAAACCTTTTGATATAGTTTGTAAAGTCGATTATCTCTTTGAGAACTGCGGCGCTCTTCTCGCTGCCTTGAGACCGTACTAAACATCTCTATGGTGCGTTTTTCCTTGATATTACGGGCTTTTTCGCATTTTCTGTTGTCGGTTGTCCTA
>CAKRJP010000056.1 GCA_934351835.1 uncultured Lachnospiraceae bacterium | reverse complement strand
CGGGAAACAGGCGATATCTATCTTGTAGCAGATGTTCTCGGGCATTCCGATGTAAACACCACCAAAAAACACTACGCCGCACTGGAAGATGAACGGAGAAGAAGTGCCAGAAATGTAGTGAAATTGCGGGAAATTTAATGATTCAGAAAATTTATCAAAAAACTTTAAAAGTAAAAAAATTTTAGGTAAAAAAGGCTAATTTCGTACTTTATTTCCGTGTAAAGTGAAAATAGTATTTTGCTAAAATGAAGTTCAAAATTCATATTTGCCAAGTAAAAAGTAAAACTGTATAAAGTATAAAGATTTTTAAATTATACTTTATAATAGTTTCTAATACATGATTCCCCTTAAATAAAAGATAATATAAAAAGGTCACTTTACCCATTTTGAGGGATGTAAAGTGACCTTCTCTTAGTCAAATATAATGCCGTTCCTTTCTTCGCAAACCTTTACAGAAAGTACAAGCATCCATGTTTCGTTTTTGATAAAGAATCCGTTGCTTTGGTGAGCACTTATAATCGTGTGCACACACTGGGCATGTCCACCAAACAGGTGTTATGCAATTATCCAAAATTTGATCAGGATCACATAACAAATAGTTATCCAAATGGTTCCACTCATTCATTAAATCCGGATGCAATACGGCAAAGGAATTAACACCCGGAAGAACTTCTTTCATTGAATAATACACACAATCCACGTTTCCCGTTGCCATATCTCGAATAGAACGTATATATTCGCCACCACAATCTTCACGGACATTCACTTTCACTCAAATACGAACAATCTTAAGGATGTGTTGTTTTATGGATCGCCGTGTCCTTATCCAGCTCTCCACTCAACATATTTTCATAGGTTCCCTCTACATAATTGATAGTATCCTGGTTCTGAATGCCTATGATGGTCACCATCTCTCCCGGCTTTGGTCCCGGAACCGTATAATCATACCGGACGTCCCCTTCTTCATAGACACCCCGGCCCATTCTGGCAGTTCCCACATAAGGCCTTGCGTTTTTATCCTCCTCCATGGTATTACCCTTAAAATCCCTTACAATCGCATATCCAGCCTCTTCAAGCATCTTCTCATCCAAGTCAGGGTCATATCTCACCATCATGTTCTGCAAGAAATCCTCGCCCAGATGAAACTCGCCCACATCTGCTTTTCCGATAAAATCACCATATTGAAAATTAGTCTTGCTGTAAAAATCTTTATCATCCTCCATATTCCGAATAATCATTCAGAAGGCGTACTGTATGATAGACTTCCGTTCCATACATCTGGATCATCAGGTCATTCTCATGGATAGACGGATACAGCCAGGCAAATTCCGACTTGTTACTCACATTATATCATATTTTTTCTTCAATTACATCCACCATATTTTAGTACACTGCCATTCGGCTTGCTTCTGTAACCGGCATCCGTTTAATCTGCTTCTGCATTGTTTCCTTTGTATCTTCATTGATTTCTATACGGATTTCCCTTATGTTTTGATTAAGAATGCCCTCTCAATGTATGGAAGGCCGGTTCAATTATATGTGTCTATTTTAATTCTGGAAACAGTTTCTCCAATTCTTCATGAAATGTCCCATTCCTTAATGGTTTGCCGCAGCGTCTCGATGGTCTGCTTTTTCTGCTCATTAATGTTCCGGTTTACAGCCTGCATTTCTTCCTTGGTTGTAGTAGATTCCTGCCAGCCTCTGTTCACGATCATTTTTCTGGATCTTCTGTTGGTTCTGGAAGTCTCCGGCTGCTTTTCCTATAACGGTATGGGTTTCCATCTGCAACTTCCGTTCCGGATTTTTCTTTGTGGATACAGAAAGCTCTTTTCCATTAATAGAACCGTTTATAACAACATATCTTTCACGCATTTACTCCGATAGTCACTCGGCGATATTTTGTA
>CAKRJP010000055.1 GCA_934351835.1 uncultured Lachnospiraceae bacterium | reverse complement strand
TTTTACAATAAAATCTCGCTGTTTTTGGGCGTAATTTTCTTAACAAAGTGCAATTGGTTGATCCATTTTTAAATAACGAAAAGATACTGACAGAAAATCAGAAAAATGCGCAAATTACATCACGACAGTGCAAACATGTCAATGCAAACATATTTTTTGTCTGTTAAAACCCGGATTGTACCTCCCCAATTGTCTTTTATTTCGTTATTATTTTGACAACCGCTTCTTGCCACCCATTTTTCTCTTCGTTCTTTGTGTACTTGTCGACAAGTACACAAGGTTTTTGCACGAATTTTCTCCGCTACTTCTGCCCCATTTTTATAGGTAAAAATGACGAAAATGAAAAAAACGGCGGCCGCGAAATGAATTTCATTCCACAACCACCGCTCTTATTCTATTTTTATAATTCCCGCAAAATCAGTTCCGTAATTCCTTCATTTGTGCCCATTGTGATGCGCTTTACCTTCGGCTCCCGGCCATAACTGAACTCTTCCCGGATAGCCGAGCGAATGCGGGTGCCACCATTATAGCCGTGAATGACTCGAATCTTATACACCGCAGAGCCGGCCTGATCCACTTGTTTCTGGATAGCCGCAACTGCCTCCTCTGTGCGCATTCCATGCACATCAAACTCAATAATGGGGCTGTTCATCATCTGCATTTTCTCTCCTTGTGTTCCTTTTTATCCTCGTACATTTTCTGGTCAGCCCGGATCTTTGTGTCACGAATGCATTCATTTTCCATAAGTTCGGCGCTTCCATAAGAGACAAACGGCAGAATCGACACTACTTTTCTGCGTTTTTCCATCAGCCAGAAAAGCTTTTCCTTACAGAGTTCTTCCTTTTCCAGTTCCTGCAAAAGCACACAGAATTCGTCACCTCCAATGCGGTAACAGTTTCCATAACTGCTGTATGCCTGCTTCAGACATCTGGCAATCTCTTTCAGACACCGATCCCCTGCCAAATGACCATACGTATCATTGATGTATTTAAAATCATCCAGATCCAGCACGATCAGCATACGATCCTCCGGGCGAAGATTCAAGGTGCGGTTGATATAGCTTTTTTGACTGAGAAGTCCTGTCAGTCCATCCAGCTGATTCCACATCTCATTGCAGTACAGAAAATACAGAACTGCAATCAATGTTACGCAAAGCCAGGTAATATGTATCTCTGGAATCAAAATCTGAACCAGTGTTCCTGCTGCGAGAAATCCGGCAAGCCCATAAATCAGTTCTCTCCCACGATTCTGAAAGTTTCGAGCCATTTCCAGCGAACAGAACATCAAATAGGCGATTCCAGCATAATACATAACCATGTAAATCTGAAATCCATTCTGCCTGGAATAATGATTTGCTTCATCTACTGCAAATACCAGGCCTCCGGTAAATATGGATACTGTCAAGAGCAGAAAATATAAAATTTCCACCACTGCAGCAACTTTCAAGCCTGCCGAAATGCGGTCAGAAGATTGCAATGTATAAATGAGGCAGATTGGAACTGCAGGTGTCAGGCCAAATCCAAGATAATTCGAAAGAATATTCAGCCAGCGCAGCCAGACCGGACCATCATTCACCAATACCGAAATCATCTCCAGAATCGAGATACATCCAATCAGAATAAACGTAATCTGGAACCCCCTTGCCTGTCTGGGTTTCAGGTTTTCGCTCAAATGAATCAGAACGCACATAAAAAGCAGAACAAAAAGATTGATGGCCGTCAGAATAAAAAAGTATAAGTCCGTCATGTCACTTCTCCAGTATTCTCTGTTTTTGTCTTATGCAATCGCATTTTGATTGATGTGCTCTATTGTATCTTTCCATTCATATCATAAAAACATTACTGCTCAAATCTGCCTTTCATCTTCACTTCCTGCTCCCATACAGCTACCTGGCCACGGGCAAACAGGCTGTTGATGTCGAGATTCTCATCCAGTACCAGAAGATCTGCGTCTGCGCCCTCTGCTACACAGCCCTTGACTCCTTCCTGACCAAGGAGCACTGC
>CAKRJP010000054.1 GCA_934351835.1 uncultured Lachnospiraceae bacterium | reverse complement strand
TTAAAAACATTAAATATCACCTTTATCTTTGATTTTGTCTTTTCTTTATATTGCTTTACTGTCTGTACTGCAAGCTCAGCAGCTCTTTTATTTGGAAACATAAACACTCCTGTCGAAATACAACAAAAAGCAATACTAGTCACCTCATTCTCATCAGCTATTCTAAGACATGATTCATAGCAGGATATCAGCAAACGCTCATGTTCCTTTGTCAGCCTTCCCTGCACAATTGGGCCAACTGTATGAATCACATAATCACACGGCAGATTAAACGCTGGCGTGATCTTTGCCTGCCCTGTCGGTTCTTCATGTCTCTGTTTTATCATCATATCATTGCAATAATTTCGAAGCTGAATTCCTGCGTAGGTATGAATACAATTATCAATACAATTATGGCAAGGCTGATAGCATCCTGTCATTCCGCTGTTGGCTGCATTTACGATTGCTCCCACCTTAAGCCTTGTAATATCGCCCTTCCAGATAGAAAGATCAGGTTGTACCTCCCTGATATCTGCCAATGTGACAATACCTTTCTTCTCATTTTCTTCTGAAAGGTACGCATCCTGAATCTGCAAAAATGCAGGATCAATTTCCTTCGGCATTCTTATATTCATAAGCGATCTGAGCAGCATTTTCTGCTCAACTTCATCTGATGAAATCTGCATGTTCTCATATTCCGGTCGCTCTTTCAGCAATCCTTTAATTAAATATTTTCTTCTGTCAGTCTGATTCATTTCCTGATCACCGCTTTCACCGGACAGTTTTCATAACAGTTTCCACAATGAAGACAATGCTCCTGTCGGATGACAAAAGGTGTTCCCTTCTCAATACATTTCTGTGGACAATGTTTCATACACCTCCCACAGCCGATACAGGATTCTGTTATGTAATATCCTTTTTCTTTTATACTAGCATTTCCCAGAATATATGTCTCCCGGAAAATTGGATTCACACCAAGGTTAAAATATTCCACTTCCGCCTGATCAATACAGAAAATAATCCCGATTTCTCTTGTATCTCCCGGATATACATTCGCAAGGTACGGCTGTTCTTTAAAAATAATATCCATCCATTTTTTCTGTTCATTCTCTGCTACTGCGTAAGCCTTTCCGGACAAACGAATCATTTCTTTGTATTTGGTATAAGCAAGTATCTGAACCCTGCCGTCTTCCATTAATTCTTTACAAAAATTTTTACCTCTGGCGGTGAAAAAATAGAGTGCATCCGGTTCGTAATGAATCGCACTGATATTCCGTATCTGTGGTGCCCCTTCACTGTCCACTGTTGCAAATGCAAGCACTCCCACAAGTTCCATTTTTTTCAGACATGTTGCTAAATCCATCTGTTCTCCTCTATTCTACAATTTTAATTCTTCCTGGTTTTCTTGGTTTACTTTTTGGCTGCTCACCGTCTATATATCCTAATATAACAAATCCCTGGCATGCGTATCCTTCCGGCACTCCCCATTCGTTCATCAGTCTTCTTCCTTCTTCCGAATCAAATGTTTCATAGCCTCTTGAGATAATACATGATGCAATTCCAAGCTCTGTTGCCTGCAGAATTATATTTTCCATCATGCAAAAGGCATCTGCTGTCTTGAAGAGAAAATTATTCTGGCAGAATACACACACAACCGTAGGCGCATCATAAAACCCATTTTTTATAGTTGGATCATTAATTGTGCTTGGCTGCTCCTTTGAGACAAAACTACCTGCCAGGTGTGAACGGTCAAAATCTGCCATATTCATTTTTCCAACACGAGCTGCCAGTTCCTTATTATGTATCGCAACCATCATACTTCTCTGTCCGCCTCCGGCATTCGGTGCAAAATTTCCGGCTTCCAGAATCTTTTCCAGATCATCACGTCTTATCTGCTCACCTGTATATTTCCGAATGGAATGTCTTGCTTTGATAATATCCATTAACATGATAGCACCTCCCCGGTAATCTCATTTCTTGTCTTCCAGCACTGCGGATCCGCCCCGTAAAAGTTACCGCTTGTTCCATTGGCAACTGCCGGACATCCACGACACCATGCCTTAAGTTCACATTTGCTGCATTTTACAAATTTATCGTAATCTCTGTATTTTTCCATCTGACAGATCCAGACGTCTGCCAGTCGGTCTTCAAAAATATTGGCCACTTTACTGTCTGTCACCCTTCTGCATGCCATAATATCTCCGTTCGAAGATATGGTAATATGACAGTTTCCACAGTTACAGCCGCCATAGATTATTCCTGTCTCTGTACTCTCAGGAAGCTTAAACTCCCCTGTTTCATATTCATACAACGTCCACAAATGATCCTTTTTATTAAAATAGGTCTCGCATCCTGCCTTTTCATATGCCTT
>CAKRJP010000053.1 GCA_934351835.1 uncultured Lachnospiraceae bacterium | reverse complement strand
AACGCAAAGCGTCAATCTGGCTCTGTATTTTTCCAACATATTCATCAATCGGTTTTAAAAGTCTCGCCTCTTCTTCAGCCGAAAGAATTACGCTCTTTTCTGCCATATCCTCTACTCCTCTCTGTTACAAATACATTGCACTGAGTCTCAACAATTCTTCCTGATCGGTCTCCTTGGTATTTACAATTCCAGCCAGATGTCCGTTAGACATTACTCCGATACGGTTTGTAATTCCAAGAATCTCAGGCATTTCGGAAGAAACTACAATAATTGTTTTTCCCTGTTTTGCCATGTTGATGATCAGTTCGTAAATCTCATATTTTGCACCAACATCAATACCTCTGGTAGGATCGTCCATCATAAATACACTCGGTGAACGTTCCAGCCATTTTCCGAAGATGACCTTCTGCTGGTTTCCTCCGGAAAGACTTGAGATCATATCATCCGGTCCCATACATTTTGTATGCATGATCCTGATCTTCTCAGCTGTTGCTCGCACCATACTGTCATGCGATAATGCAATTCCGTTCTTATACTGTTTCATATTTGCAATTGTAGTATTAAATGTAAGATCTCCTTTTAAGAACAGACCATTTGCTTTTCTTTCTTCCGTGATCAGCGCAAATCCATGATCCATCGCTTCTTTTGGTGAAGAGAAATTCATAACTTTTCCATTATAGACTACATTCCCCTCAGCTCTGGTACGCATTCCAAAAATCGTCTCCAGAAGTTCTGTTCGTCCGGCACCTACCAGACCATAAAATCCGAAGATCTCACCTTTTTTGATATCAAATGATATGTTCTGAAGTTTTGGTGCATATTTTGTTGAAAGATTCTGTACAGAGAGAATCGTTTCTCCCGGTTCATTATCTACCGGCGGGAATCGGTTATCCAGAGAACGACCGACCATTGCTGATATCAGTTCATTCATATCTGTATCTTTGCTGTCCTTTGTCATAACCAGACTTCCGTCTCTTAAAACTGAAATTTCATCACAAATTTCAAGAATCTCATCCATCTTATGAGAAATATAAATTAAGGAAATTCCCTGTGCCTTCAACTGCCGCATCATCTGGAAAAGCTTCTCCACTTCCGGAGCCGTCAATGATGACGTCGGCTCATCCAGTACAATTACCTTTGAATTGTAGGAAATTGCTTTCGCGATCTCACACATCTGACGCTGTGATACGGACATCTTTTTCATCGGTTGTGTCAGGCTTACGGTAATTCCAAGTTTTCGAAATAATTTTGAAGTTTCTTTTTTCATTCTTCCTTCATCAACGATTCCGAATGAATTTTTCGGATATCGTCCAAGGAACAAATTATCCACAACACTTCGCTCAAGACACTGGTTTAATTCCTGGTGTACCATCGCCACCCCATTCTCCAGTGCATCTTTCGGTCCTGAGAAATTCACTTCCCGACCGTCTAATATGATCGTCCCCTCATCTTTTTGATAGGTTCCAAAGAGACACTTCATCATTGTCGATTTTCCGGCACCGTTTTCACCCATAAGTCCCATGATAGTTCCAGGCTTAACATTCAGGTCGATATGTTTCAGAACCTTATTTCTGCCGAATGATTTGCTCATGCCATTAATCGATAAGATGTATTTATTCTTATCCTCTGCCATATCCTGTATTTCCTTTTCTTAGTGAAAGAAGGGCATCATACCTGACACCCCTCTATGTTTCATCAATTTACTATTTCTTCATTCTTAGTTAGAAAGAATTGAAGTATATGCTGCTGCGTTGTCAGTCTTAACCATGTTGATTGCAAATGCATCGTATTCGCTTGGATTTCCAAGACGGTTTGTGATATTAGACTCTGTCTGTCCATCTCCACCGATGTAATCTACTGTTAAGTTAAGAAGATCATCGTAGTTCTCAAGGAGTGGCTGATATGTAGAGCTTAAGAAGTTATCTGATGCATTGTAAATGTTCAACCAAACTTTCTTAGATGGGCTCTTGCTTTCATCTAACTGATTAGAAACCTTGTCATAAATCTTTGTAGAGTCTGTGAAGTCTTTATAGTTGTCAGCTGTTACAGCTACGTTTAATGCGTAGTAAGATCTGTCTTCTTCGCTGTATCTGTAATCTTCACCTTCATCCAGGCAGTTACCAGCGTCATCAGCTGTACCGATACCTGTATCAATGTCAACTCCATCTAATGCGTTACGCAGAACTCTCAGTGTCAGGTAAGCCTGAACGTCTGCATGCTGTGAAATTGTTCCGCCGTATCCTTCAGCGATTGCTGCAACAGCGTCACTGTTAGCGTCATATCCAAATGTAGGAACTTTGCTGTCTTTTGCCCAAGCGTTGAACATTGACATTCCCATACCATCATTATTAGAAACGACAACATCGATCTGATCACCAAATGAAGCTGTCCATGTTCCAATAGCGTTACCAGCTGTAGCTGCATCCCATGTAGCTCCTGCTGAGTTCTTCATTTCCTGAGAAGCTAACTCACGGATTGTGTATGTCTTTCCATCAATATCAATTGTTGCATCCTGAACAACTTTAGAAGATCCATCTACGTTTGTTCCTGCAGGAGTTGAATCTACGTTACCGTCTGCCTCAACACCTGTTCCAAGAGCTGAACGAACACCACGTGTACGTGCGATTGAATCATTATGTCCGATATCACCAATTGCTAATACATATCCGAT
>CAKRJP010000052.1 GCA_934351835.1 uncultured Lachnospiraceae bacterium | reverse complement strand
GGACAGAAAAGCGTTCGCTTCTGACCTGAAAACGATTTACCATGCTTCCGATGAAGAGAAGGCTAGACGGAATCTGGATCGTGTCACTAAAAAATGGACTATGAGCATTCGGAACTGGTGCAGATTTCGGATAAACGGAGCCCCTTTCTCGCGTCAGCGGTGTAAGAGGCTCGCACCAGCGGTGCGCTGTCCGTTTATTGCTTGTTTATAGGTTCCATATTTCGCATATTTTTGCCGTTCATTTCCAGACGGTAAGCTCCGCTGAGTAAGCGTGCAAGGCACGCTTCTGCGTAGGTATGATCCTGAAACATATCATACCAGGAAGATACCGGAAACTGGGAAATCACAAGGATGGATTTGTGGGGATCCCTGCTGTCAAATACCTCAAACAGGTTACGGCACTTATTTACATCCATGCTCATTAATCCAAAGTCATCAACAACAAGCAGATCATATCCGGCATAGATTGACAGTTCTTCCTGATAGTTGTCCAACTTTTCAGCCTTGGATAATTCGTTTATCAGCTGGCTTGCTTTTATATACCTGGCTGTTTTGAACTGGCGCAGGGCACAGATACATAACGCATTAGCAAGATAACTCTTACCGGAGCTGGTCTTTCCTGTAATGACAAGATTTTTGCCTTGTTCGATCCATTCACATTTAGAAAGTTCCTCTATGATGTGTGCATCTAACTGTCGTTCCGGATGATAAATGGTATCATCCAGATCCGCAGCAGGATATTTAAGAGTGGCCTTTTTTATAAAGCGGTTCAGCTTCTTGGTATACCGCAGGTTCCATTCGGCATCGACAATACGTTGAATTTTTTCTCTGAACGGAAGAAGCTCTGCGTTCGGATCGGCCAGTACCTCTTCCAATGCCTCTGCCATTCCGGAGAACCGCATACTTTTCAGTTTATTACAGATTTCATAATCCTCTATGGAAAGTGAAGGCTTATCGATCATTGATACTCCTCCTTTCCGCGCAGGTTACTGTGTTCCGGAAGCTTATATACAGAACCTTCAGAAAGATTGTTCTGTTCGTTTTTCAAAAGTTTTTTGAAATAGGAATACCTGCAGGCATTGCTTTCCACACATGTTTTTGCGATGTCCTCCAGTATCAGTCTCGGGAAGTCTTTACACATATGCAGGATGCCATTGCAGCTGTTGTATGCCTGCTCTTCGTGCTGTGGTGCAAGTAATACCGTATCAATAAGCTTCGCCATATATGGACCGATACTGGCAGCCCAGCGCCTGTAATAAGCACCATCTTTTGAATTGACTTCTTTGTAATACTGATGCTCGGGAGCCATGTGCTCACGCCTGGTGATGTATTTAGGAAATTCCTTATAGGATCGTCTGTGGGTGCAGATCAGCTTGTTGTTACGGTCACAGATACGGATCTCTGCCATTGTAGCCTTAAGAATTGCAGGCTGGTTATAATACGTGTACAATACAGAGTAATAGTGGTCATCATACAACAGATGGTAATTATTCGGTACACGGGCAAAGTATTTATAATCACACAGAACGAAGGATTCACCGGCAAGTGGCTTCATCTGCGGTTTGTCATATCGAAGAAAACTTTCCATCTTTGAAAGAGACTGTAGTGTCTTTTTCCCGTTGTTGATGTCCGCTATTTTTTGACGTACATCACGGTTGATGTCCTCGATGCTGTAATAGACCTTTTCTTTCAGGTCTTCCAACAGATGTGTTTCCAGAAACTGTACGTATTTTTCCACCGTAGGTTTGCCTTTCGGTTTCCGGGGCGGTGGCGGCAGGATTACGACATCATAAAAGCTTTCCAGATCCTGATAAGCACTGTTTATAACCAATTCATCTTTTGTGTGTCTGGTGATCGCCGTTTTTAAGTTGTCGGGTACAAGATATTTAGGGAGCGCCCCGTATGATCCTAATGCATGAACGGTTCCGGCAATAAAGTTGGGAAGCTTTTCATCTTCAAACGCTTCAGCATAAACAAGGTTGCTTACGCCAACAGTCGTGACAAAGAAGTGGACTTTCTTAAGTTCACCGGTGATCGAATCCATAAGTATTTCCGGCTGGTCGCCGATCCAGTCGATATAGACTTTCTCACCAGGGATCCGTTCCACTACCATGCTGACAGCTTCTGAACCGTAATTCTTTTCAACAAAACGTTTGAAATGCAGGCAGTACTGTGTGTACTGATAACCGGAAGGACACTCCTTCTTGTATTTCAGCCAGAGATAGAACAGGTTTGCTTTACTGCCCGGCGCAGTCAGTCTGTCATATACCATCTGATAATCCGGCATGACGGAATCGTCTTTTCTGCGTAAATTTTCCGGTGGAAAGAATAAATGCTCCACCTCCTCTGCGGACATTTGTTTCAGAGAGTTAAGATCCTTGCCGCATGCATGAAAGCGGCTCATGATCAGAGAAATCGTGCTGCAGCCAATGTGGTACCGACTGCGGCAGTCATCATAGGATATGCCACGCTGACGCATATCTATGATTCCAAGGATTGTAGTACAGTTTTGCATAAGTGTATGCTCCTTTCTCGTAAGTATTTTTACTACGAGAAAACTATACCACAATGTGTTTTAAACCGATGATCCGTATTCGTACACCGGTGAAGCAATATGCTCACACCGGTTCAAGCGAAATACGCACACCGATGAAGCGAAATTTGCACATTGCGTATTGTTCAAATAAAAAACAGAACAGTTTATCCCCATACCGACTCTAGATCAAAGAGAAATTTTCTCTGTTTTTACTAAAAGATCA
>CAKRJP010000051.1 GCA_934351835.1 uncultured Lachnospiraceae bacterium | reverse complement strand
AAGCCGGATGATCTCACGATACTTGGTCATAAATGGTGACCTCCTTCGTAATGAATTTACGCCGCAAAGCGTATGAATTCATTATAAAGGAAACGGTACCATCTGACCGGAACCTCGGTATCCGATTCCCGGAATCGCAGTATCGTTGAAAACGGAACTGCGGTACTGCATCACCGGAATGGCGGTTCAGAATCGCCCGGAATACTCATTCGAGCCCGTCTGGGCTTGAACATACAAAAAAAGACATCCACCGGATGTCTCTTTTTTTGTATCTTTGAGAGCACGAGACGGGATTCGAACCCGCGACCCTCGCCTTGGCAAGGCGATACTCCACCACTGAGCCACTCGTGCACACATACCTTCAAAACCACATATTGAAATCCATCTTCACCGTTTTATCAATCACCTTCCTGGATAAGCCCTCCTGCAAAGGCAACGGTCCTTTTCAGCTACAGGTTATTTTCATTGATGTCATACACCACAGGCAGCTTTCACTGTCTGTGGCACATCCTTAACCTTCGATCGCAATATGCTTAGAAGTTTCAACCTTCTTCTGCTCAACCGGTTTCGGAACGGACAGGCTTAAGATACCATTTTCAAATTTAGCCTTAATATCTTCCTGCTTTCATTTGCTTTCGCGCTCGATTTCCTTGATTTGACCACATATTACGACAACGACTTATGGTTTATACCACAGCAGGTACGGTTTCTGGCAAGTTCATTTTAGATATGTTCCCCTTTCAAAAGGCGGAATGAAACAGCTGAGAAAATAGCGCTGTCTCCAATGCCATGAGTAAGATGCTTAACATTTAATATACTCATTTTACTTTCTCCTTCTTTATTACACAACGAAGGCTTCGAGAGACATTTTTTCTCCCCGAAGCCTTTTTCATCCAATCACTGGTTTTATATCCTGTAATTGTCTGCTTATTTTTCAATATCTTCCATAGAAATCAGTTTCTGTGATACATCCAACTGGGAGAAACGAAGACCACGATCCTCGTACTCAAATTCTCCTCTCTGATTATCAATCGGATCGATGCGGAGCCATTTTTTCTCCGGCATGAATTCTTTTTGGATTTCAGAGTTAGCTGGCATACGGAAAATGTCCAGATTACCAAAGTAATAGTTCCAACGCTCTTTCTCTCCTGCACGCCATGCACTTCCACCAAAGGAAAGGTCTGCAAATACCCATCCGTAAGGTGCTACATAGAATTGTGACCAATCATGGCATCCTGTATAATACTCCGTTGCATACAGACCTGACTGCCAACGTGCCGGAATTCCAGACATGCGGCAAAGTGTGATGAATAGCAGTGCCTGTACACCACAATCACCTTTCAGGTTGATTGCACAGTATTCTGGAATACACTCAATTGTAAAATACTCTCTCATGAAAGAATACATAACTTTTGTTGTCACAAAATCATAGAATCGACGCGCCAAAATAATTGGATTCCTCTCATCTCCTGCCAACTCGTCTCTCAGCTCTCTTAAGTAAGGAGTGAATACGATATGTGGTGCCTGCTCTTCCAGATAGAAATCCGGCTGTTCTTCAGATACCTTGGCAGGATCTAACTCTACATAATTTACATGGTAGTCAAATGAATAATCTACCATAAACTCCTGATCTGGTTTCAGTTCAGTCTCAAAATACACTGTTCTCTGCGGTGCATCTTCAGGTGCAATATATGTAATCTCTGGATTGGATGCATGGATCTCTACATTAGAAACCTGCTCGTATACCTTCGGAATCGGAAGATGTACACGAACCTTGCGTCCTACCTCTTCGAATTCTTTCTTGGCTTTTATCGTTGAACGTATACGAGTGCGTACAGTTCTTCCACCATGCTCCTTCATGTAATGTATATTTTCGTTCAGCAACTTCTGCTTCAGATTATTTTCCTTTTCATCCTCTGGATTCTCTACAATTACACGCTCAGCAAAGTCCGGACGAGTCTTAATCAAATTTTCATAGAATCGACGCTGAAAATGTACCTCGCCATCAATATAAATCCAATCTGCTGCACTGATTTCTTTCAGATGATCTAACTCTTCTTTTTTGAAATCACGCAGATGACTAGTCATGATCTCCAATGCTTCATCATATGTAAATGGATATTCATTTCCACCCATAACACCAATGACTTCCTGTTCGATTTCCAGACGTTTTCTAAGCGCCTGTGGAATATCCTTCTCTTCCAGGAAATAACGAATCATTTTCTGGGCTCCGGCATAATCACCATAAATTTTTAATTTCAGAACGTCCTCCGGAAGCGGAACCTTCATAAAAGATAAATCCTGATACATGAGTTATACCTCCACACAAACTAATTCATATTACTGTTCGTTCTCAAAACCAATAAATCCGAATCCTGGAACTTCAGGGAGTACCAGTTTCTTTGTATCCTCTACAATCACACCACCCTTAAATGGCATATCGGTCAATGTAAAAGTTGAGTATGATACACATAATGCCTTTGCAAATTCTGTCTGACTTATCAAGCTTTGTTTTCGAACTTCTTTTATATATTTCGAAAAACTCATTTGTAATCTTCTTTTCAAAATATAGCAAAATTATAGCATGTATGCGACAAACTTGCTATATTTTTTGAACATTTTCTCCTAAGCTCTTATCTGTTCCCCCAAAGATAAGCACTTAAGCCATACTCCGTTAATGGGGCCAACTCAGCAACGTCTGCACACAGCCGCTCCTAGATTCTGGAAAAGAGGCACTCATATCTGCTGTGCGACGACCGCAGCGGAGCGTAGACATCGGAGGCAGAAGGGAAGGATGCAGGCGAGGTAACGATCTGGCACCGGGCGGATGGCACTGCCTATAACCGCCGGTCC
>CAKRJP010000050.1 GCA_934351835.1 uncultured Lachnospiraceae bacterium | reverse complement strand
ACAAAGAAAGCAGAACGTTTCTTTAAGGAACGAGGGATTAAGTTTCAGTTTATTGATATGAAAGAAAAGGGCATGAGCAAGGGCGAATTCAATTCGGTTGCCCAGGCAAATGGTGGACTGGAAAATATGATCAACTGGGAGGGCAAGGATAAGGATCTGCTTGCGTTCATTAAGTACATTGCAGAGGAAGATAAACTTGAGAAGGTACTGGAGAACCCGCAGGTGATTAAGACACCGGTGGTCCGTAATGGAAAACAATCCACTCTTGGATATCAGCCGGATATCTGGAAGGCGTGGAAATAAGAAATCGGAGGAGATGCAGAGTATGGAAGAATGTAGATTTCACATTGGTGATATCGTTCAGCATTTCAAACGAGAAAATGTAAATCCGGAGACAGCAGAGTACTTGTATCGGATTTTGGCTTTTGCGCAGCATACAGAAAATGGTGAGAAGCTGGTGATCTATCAGGCATTGTACCCACCTTATAAAACATGTGCCAGACCATACGATATGTTTTGCAGTGAAGTGGAGCGGAAGAAATATCCGGATGCGAAGCAGAAATATAGATTTGAAGTAGTGCCGGTAGACTTCTGGCCTAGATAAGAATTGAGGTGACAAGCCATGGCTTCATTTGATCAGAAACTTCGTACATTACGTCTGATGGAAATCCTTGATAAATTTGGACTGGATAAATCAAATTCTGTTCCCTAAAAGTGTGCATCTGCACAAAAACAGGAAATCTATATTACTTGGCGGATGGAGGATCTTGGAAGTATTGTAGGGACAAGTGCGCTCATTTTTACGATTGAAATTCGAACAATCGTAAAAAATTACGACCGAATTTGTGCGTGTATTCACATATAAATTCCACCAAAATAAGAGCATGCGGACGAAAAGGGGAAAATAATTAAAAATCAATCAAAAAATCAATCGTAAATATTTACGATTGATTTTTTACGCATTTATGCATATAATATAATCAATAAAGTTGGAAAGGATGCGGTTATTATGCGTGAAACGAGAATATTAGAGTTCAAGGAAACGATTACAAATACCTTTTTAAAAACGGTCAGTGCCTTTTCAAATTACGATGGTGGAACAATACTTTTTGGAGTAGATGATGATGGAAATGTGAAGAGATTGCCGGATGTAAAGCAGGCGTGTCTGGATATTGAAAATAAAATCAATGACAGTATTTCGCCTCAACCGAACTATACACTTGAAATACAGAATAATGAGCAGACGATAAAACTCACTGTAACCAGTGGTCTCCAGAAGCCGTATTTGTATAAATCAAAGGCATACAAACGAAATGATACAGCGACGATAGAGGTAGATACTCTGGAATTTTCAAGACTTGTATTAGACGGGAAAAATATTAGATTTGAAGAATTACCTTGTAAAGATCAGCATCTGTCTTTCGAAGTTTTACAGTGTAAGTTGAAAGAAAGTATTCAGATTGAAACGTTTAATCAGGATACATTGAGAACATTGAACTTGTATGACAATGTAAATGGTTTTAATAATGCAGCGGGACTTTTGGCGGACAAAAATCATTTTCCTGGAATTGATATTGTTAAGTTCGGAGAAAACATCAGCATTATTCAAAAAAGAACAACTGTTGAAAATATATCCATTTTAGATGCGTATGAAAAGGCACTTGCTGTATACAGGGACTATTATCAGTATGAAGTGATACAGGGCGCTGACAGAAAGAAGATGGAGAAGATACCTGAAGCAGCCTTCAGAGAAGCAATTGCAAATGCTCTGATTCATAGGGTATGGGATGTGGATTCACATATCAGAGTTTCCATGTTTGACGATAGAATTGAAGTTGTATCTCCTGGTGGATTGCCGTCCGGAATAACAGCAGAAGAATACTTGTCGGGTAAACTTTCTGTTTTAAGAAATAGAAATCTTGCCAATGTGTTTTATAGATTAGGATTTGTCGAAATATTTGGAACAGGAATCACAAGAATAAAACAACTGTATGCAGAAGGTCTGATGAAACCGGATTTTGAAGTGTCAGAGAATGCTATAAAAATTGTGCTTCCTTTATTTGAAAAGGATGCTAATTTAACCGAAGACGAAAAAGTGATTTATAAACTTTTAAGCAAAACTATGTTAAAACCAATAAGTGAAATTGCACCATATATACCTTTTGGAAAATCAAAGACAACAAAGTTGCTGAAAGATATGGGCGAAAAAGGTGTGATAGCAATTGAAGGTAAAGGCAGAGGCACGAAATATATAATTAAGTAATTGAACTGTGAAGGAAAACATACATGAGGCACAATCTAAAATATGTGCTGGTTGGAGATTACTACATTCCGAATTTGAAGCTTCTCAATGAGGAACGTTCCATCGGAAAATACGGGCGGATGCACCGAGAGTATTTGAACGAGCATAACCCAATGATGTTCAATGACCTGGTTCTGGAGGGTCAGCTCTGGACGTATCTTGCCGATCTGAACGAGCAGGAACAAAAACGTCTGCAACGCATTGTTGAGCAGATGCAGGTATCTGAAGGAGTGACAGAGGAACTGAAAGCAGCCGACCAGATGGCCTAGGTTAAAGCCATGAACAGCATTTGCAACCGGGCAGAAGAAATTGTATTGAAAGAAATCGTATATAGATAATACCTTGCCGGACTTCATTTTCGATGGGGTCCGGCTTTCTATATCCAGAATCAGTATCCCTCCTGTCGGCAAAAACGCAATAATTAAACTTGGACCTATTGATATTTTTGCCGATGATGTGGTATACTATGTAATAGATTAACGTAGTTTTTTGATGGATTTTATGGTGGAGGATCATAGATGCGATATCTTTCAGTTGCTGAAATAGCGAAAAAGTGGGATGTGTCAGAGCGCAGTGTTAGAAATTACTGCGCCCAGGGGCGTGTGAACGGTGCGTTTCTTACCGGCAAGACATGGAACATTCCGGAAAACGCAGAAAAACCGGAGCGTACCAATAAAAGAAAAGCCGAACCGATCACTCTGTTGGATATTCTGAAAGAACAGAAGGCAAGTAAATATTCCGGTGGGATCTACCATAAAACACAGATCGAATTGACATACAATTCCAACCACATGGAAGGAAGCCGCCTGACCCACGATCAAACCAGATATATCTTTGAAACCAACACCATCGGCGTAGAAAAAGAAGTGCTGAATGTGGATGACGTGATCGAAACAGCAAATCACTTCCGCTGCATTGACATGATTAT
>CAKRJP010000049.1 GCA_934351835.1 uncultured Lachnospiraceae bacterium | reverse complement strand
ATTGATCATGCAAAAGCAGCTCTGACGGAGAAGTTCATCAAAGAACTTCACTTGGTTTTGAAGAACGGCACCAGCGATTCCAGAAAAGACTGGTTTGCTGTTGGCGAGTATAAGAAACTCCCGAATGAAGTCGGCGGCAGGGATACAGCCCTTCCGGAAGAAGTCGGCGATAAAATGAAGGCCTTGCTAACGGAATATAACGCCAAGGAAGAAAAGACCTTTGAGGATATTCTGGACTTTCATGTGAAGTATGAGCGTATCCATCCGTTCCAGGACGGCAATGGTCGTGTGGGCAGATTGATTATGTTTAAGGAGTGTCTGAAATACAATATCGTTCCGTTCATCATTGAGGACAATCTGAAAATGTTCTATTACCGTGGATTGAAGGAATGGGACAACGAAAAAGGCTATCTGACAGATACCTGCCTGACCGCACAGGACAAGTATAAAGCATATTTGGATTATTTTAGGATTATATATTGAAATTAAACAAAACAATATGATGTGTGGGGTGAATACATGCTTATTTATGCAGGCACAAAAAGTGATTTTATGGTTGATACAGAGAATGATCGTTTGGAAACAAAATTATATGAAAATATAAAATTAAAGATGAACCGAACGACAGGATTAAGTGAACTGAATGCCTGGCGGAATTCATTAAAAGAAATGTATATTACATTGAATGATTCCGATATTCCAAAGGATGCAGGTGTGGCGATTGAATATAATATTCCTCAGACTTCAAAACGGATAGATTTTCTTATTTCTGGTTATGGATTGAATGGAAAAGGAAATGTTGTTATTGTTGAATTGAAACAATGGGAGAAATTAACAGCTATTGATGGTCAGGATGCAATTGTTGAAACATATACGGGTGGAGCGGACCGAAGAGTTGTACATCCATGTTATCAAGCCTGGTCTTACGCAGCGTTAATCAGAGATTATAACGAATATGTTCAGGACAACGAAATCGGTCTTCATCCCTGTGCGTATCTTCATAATTATCCAAGAATCGAAAATGATCCATTGGATAAAGAACAATATCAGGATATTATGAAAGAGACTCCTGCATTTACTTATGGGCAAAGGGAAGCTCTTCGTACATTTATCAAAAAGCAAATTGTAACAGGTGACAAAGAGGATACACTGCTGAAAATTGAACATGGAAAAATTAAACCTTCTAAACAACTTCAAGATGCACTTTTAAATATGCTTAAAGGGAACCAAGAATTCGTTATGTTGGATGAACAGAAGGTTGTATATGAAAGTATTCTTGATTATTCTTGTCAGTGTCAAAAAGATGGTAAGAAAAGAACGATTATTGTAGAAGGTGGTCCCGGAACCGGAAAAACAGTCATTGCAATTAATCTACTGGCTGAACTCACGAATCGAATGCAATTTGTTCAATATGTTTCAAAAAATGCTGCACCGAGAACAGTATATCAATTCAAATTAAAGGGACACATGAGGAAAAACAGTGTAGATAATCTCTTTAAAGGTTCCGGAAGTTATACCGAAGCACCAAGAAATTCAGTCGGAACATTACTAGCTGACGAAGCCCACCGGCTTAATGAAAAATCCGGTATGTTCCAAAATATGGGAGAGAACCAGATAAAAGAAATCATTCATGCCGCTGCTTGCAGTGTGTTTTTTATTGATGAAAGTCAGAGGGTTACACTATCAGATATTGGAAGTGTAGCTGAAATAGAAAAGTGGGCGGCTTTGGAAAAATCAGAAATTATAAAAATGCAGCTTGTTTCTCAGTTCCGCTGTAATGGTTCTGATGGATACCTGGCATGGTTAGACCAGGCATTGGAAATCCGTGAAACAGCAAATTATGATCTTGACGGAATTGATTACGATATTCGCATCTGTGATACACCTGCAGAAATGGAAGCAATTGTGCTTGAAAAGAATTGCGCAAGAAATAGAGCAAGAATTCTCGCAGGCTATTGTTGGAACTGGCCGAAGGCTACCAGAAATAATACAAATTTCCATGATATCGAGATTGGAGATTATTCTATAAGCTGGAATCTAAATGGTGGAGATGCATTTGCAATCAGTGAAGAGTCAGTTCATGAAGCCGGATGTATTCATACATCACAAGGTTTGGAATTCGATTATACGGGTGTTATCATTGGCGATGATATGCGATTTGAAAACGGGAAAGTGATTACAGATTACACAAAACGTGCAAAGACCGATAATTCCTTGAAAGGAATAAAAACACTAGCGAAGAAAGATAAAGAAAAAGCAGATCAGGTTGCAGATGAAATTATAAAAAATACATACAGAACCCTCATGACAAGAGGTATGAAGGGCTGTTATGTATATTGCACGGATGTTGCCTTGGCGCAATATTTTAAGAAACTGTTAAAACAAAAATGAAAAATAAGGAAGAAATGTAGTGTTATACAGTTGATTTGTAACCCATTTTACACCTTTTGCTAACGATATTATGCTAAACCAGGTTATGCAAAAAAACAAAAATTTACAAAGGCTTACAAAGCCCGAAAAACCAAGAAAAACTAAGAAATGCGAGGTTATGCAACAATGATAAAAGTACTATTTGTCTGTCATGGAAATATACTGGCGACTCTCTAAAAAGTCTTGATTTATCGGGGAAGGGAAGCTTCACAGTTCTGTTTTAGACCAGGTTTAGACCATTTGGAATGTGTAGAAAATAACGAAAAAAACATGCAGATGGGGAGCCTTGTTGCAAATATACTCATATAGAAAATTACACAACGGAGATAATTTTTGAGAGGAAAAATCTTACGCCTGCAGACTTCAGGCTTTCACCAGCAGTGGCAGACTGATTTGACTGTGCCTCAGCTTTTTGAGATCTTCTTCCGTTTCGATGATCTCCCGCTGAAGAGCATCATACTGTTCTTTGGAAATGTCACCATTCGCAAGCGCCTGATTTGCCTGCTCTGCAGCGATTTTCAATGTTGCGAGCTTTTCCTTTGTTTCACTGACGGCACTGGAGAGGAGCTTCTGCTTCTGCGCAAGCAGTTCGGTGTTGCCTGGATCCAGTTTCAGGAGCTTTTCGACATCTTTGAGCTGACTCTGCGTATTCTTGATTTCTGAATTGACACCCTTTAGGGTTGTCTGTAGTTGGGTGGTATCGCCACCGATCTCGACCGTAATACCCTTGATTCTACTTCCCGCCATAGGCTTCTCCTTTTCCTGAATTTGGGTATAAGAAAAGCACCTACCATTTCTGATAGATGCTTTCTGAATTGCTATTCTGTTTTTTAAATCTATTTTTTGAATAG
>CAKRJP010000048.1 GCA_934351835.1 uncultured Lachnospiraceae bacterium | reverse complement strand
GCCTTTTTTGCAGCTATCAGAAGTTCTGCCTTATATTTTTCATCTTTTTCCTGTTCCATTTTCTGATGCGTCAGATTAGTTCTGTACGCCCAGAACCAGAATATACTGAATATCAGAAAATAAAGAAAAATAACACTTGCTACACTTAACGGAAGATTTTGAAACACTTCCGTATCCGGAAGATATGCATAGATATAATAATCACGCTGCTTCAGCATGATTCCATAACATCCGGTTCCTTCATTCTTCAAATGATAAATGTGCTGACTGTCTGTATGCCTTTTCATTGCCTGAACAACCTCGTTGTCGGTTGTATTTTTCCCCAGAAGGCTCTCATCGTTACTGGCAACCACGATCCCATCGTCTGCAACAATAATCGTTCCATCTTTCTGGACACTATAGCCGTTTAAAAGACCCTGTATCGTCAGGGTATAATTTCTGGCAAATTCAGGAGATGTGTAATAGTAGATTGCCACAATACCCGGTGCATCTTTTCTGGCACAGGCTGCAATATCAATATAGGATCCATCTTCCCTGATAAACCGTTCTGAATAAGATCTTTCTTCATATCCGGCAAAATCCATGATAATTTCTTTTTGCAGATACTCCGTAATCTCATTGGCCAGAGATTCATCCGTGCTGTATTCACAGTCCGTCTTTCCTTCTTTATCCAGTACTATGATGCCATCCACCCAGAGAGTCTGCAGATTTCCTTTCAGAAATTCCCGGCTTAACCGACCGCCGTTTTCTGTTTCCATGTTAATGTTTGTACTCATCTGTCTGGCACTTTCAATGGCACGGAGAAGACTTTTTGATTCCGAAGACTCATTATAATGGGTGTAGGTGGAGCACTGCACTTTGACATAGTTTACAATCTCCACCATTCTTTTCTCTGCTTCCGCTTTTTCCGCGTGGAAGAAATAAAACAGAGAGACTACAGCCACACAGATTCCAATCAGACCACCGAGCAGCTGGATTTGTTTTTCTTTTTTCTTTCTCTTAATATCCAAGATCATCCACCTCCAGATACTTCTCAGGATCATCCAGGTATTTTTCAATAATTTTCAGGGCTGTGCCATCCTGACGCATTTCTTCCAGCGTCTGGCTCATCTGCTCACAGATTCCTCTGTCATCATCTTTTGCAAAAGCGACACCTATTCCGGTGATCATCAGAGGCTCTTCCAAGATACGGAAGCTTGTATCATAATCCTTCATATACTGGATAATCGATTCCTCATGCGCGGCAACTGCATCTACATATCCTTTCCCCAGAAACGTATAGATCAGCTCCCGGTGTCCAAGACTGATCAGATTTCCCAGTTTTGGGATTTTTTCATCTGTCCGGTTCAGAAAAATGCCTTCCGGTTTGGTTGTGGACTGGACAGCCAGGTTCTTTCCCTCCAGGTCAGTCAGTTTATAGATATCACTGTTCTCATTTACAGCAACCACCTGCCGGCTTGCTATGTACGGTCCTGCCCAGCGGTAATCGTCAAGACGTCCTTCCATAGAAAAACAGCCCATAATACAGTCAATCTCTCCGCTCTCCACCAGTTCTTTTTTCTTCTCCCAGTTGATCTGGACAACCTCCACCTGATATCCCATTCTTTTGAAAGCTTCTGTAGCCAATTCTACATCTATACCCGTCGGTACACCATCCTCATTCAGATAATTGTATGGTGGATAGTTGTCGCTGCCGAGAGTAATAACAGGCTTTTCTGTTTCTTCTTTAGTGTTATCTGTGTTTTTACACCCTGCCAGGGTAACTGCTAAAATTCCCGCAAGCAGAATGCCTGCAATTACTCTTTTTCCTTTCATTTTCTGTCTATCCCTAACTATCCTTTTCATTTTTTTCATACCTGATTCCCTGCCATTTGTTACTATTCAATGACCAGCGGTTCGATACCCCCCCCCGCCGGATTTTATGCTTCTGATCGTTTTTTCCAGTACCTTTATCTCAACCGGTTTCGAAACATGCGCATTCATACCGGCTGCCAGAGAATGCTGAATATCCTCTGAAAATGCATTGGCTGTCATGGCAATGATCGGAATTTTCTTTGCCAGTTCATGGGAGCTTCTGCGGATTGCCTTTGTTGCCTCATAGCCATTCATAACAGGCATCTGTACGTCCATCAGGATCATGTCATATTCCCCTGGTACCGATCTTTCAAATGTCTCAAGAACTCTTTCACCATTTTCACAGATGGTGCACTCAGCACCCTCAATCTTTAACAGTTCCGTCAGAATTTCCGCATTCAGCTCATTATCCTCTGCACACAGGAACCGCATTCCTTGAAGAATATTACCATCCTGCTTATCTGTTTCTGCCTGTAACGCCGGAGAAATAAATCCTTCTTCTACAATTTTCAGATCCATAAATATCTCAAAACAGCTTCCCTGTCCCGGTTCACTTTCTACATCGATCGTTCCACCCATCGAATCAACCAGATTTTTGGTGATTGCCATTCCAAGACCGGTTCCCTGTATCTTATTTGTCAGGGAATTTTCTTCACGGGTAAAGGTATCAAAAATTGTATTTTTGAAATCTGCTGACATTCCCATACCGTTATCGCTGACCAAAAAGCGATACTTGGCATAAACAGATGAATTTGATTCACATTCTTCTGCCAAAATTTGAATTTCTCCCCCTTCCTGTGTATATTTTATTGCATTAGACAGCAGGTTACTGAAAATCTGCATCAAATGGACTCGATCCCCATTCACCCACTCATGCCGGATGTTTTCTTTTATAATTGTAAAGGTCTGCTGCTTTTCATATATTTGAGAATGAAATATAGTGTCAAGTTCCTGTATAAAATCTACTATAGAAAAGTCAGAATATTTGAAAACAGTTTTTCCGGCTTCAATCTTACTCATGTCCAGAATATCATTAATGATCCCTAACAGATGCTGTGAGGAAGTGTCAATTTTATCCGCATACTCTATTACCCTGGCTTTATCACCAGCATCATATCTGATTAATGATGTCATACCAATGATTGCATTCATAGGAGTACGTATATCATGAGACATATTGGCAAGGAAACTGCTCTTTGATCTGCTCGCTTCCTGTGCCACCTGAAAAGCCTCCTCTGCCGCCTGTTTTGCCTGCCGTAATTCTGTATTCACCGTTTCCAGCTTTGCATTATTTTCCCGCTCCACGCGGATCGCTTCCTGCTGATTTCTATGCATAACAAAAGAAATTCCCAGTATAACACAGACAGATACGATAACCGTAAAGATAACGATAAATATTGTGACGAAATTGACAAGTCTTAATGTATTCGTAGCAACATACTCTGCCGGAACCAGAAAGATGAGTGTCCATTCGGCATTTTC
>CAKRJP010000047.1 GCA_934351835.1 uncultured Lachnospiraceae bacterium | reverse complement strand
ATAAGAAAAGCAATAAGGATCAATGGAAGTCCACTTTTTTCAAGAGCAGGACCAATAATATTTCCAAGTCCGGAATCCTGGAGCATCCATCTGATCACACCTCCACTGGCAATAACAAGAAGTATCATACCTACCGGCCTGAGTGAGTGATCCAATATTTTTTTTTAATTGAGCACCAGTAAATCCGCGTCGGATTCCCAGAAAATACATTGCTGCCAGAGTTGCAATCGTGAGTGCCAGAAATGGTTTGCCAAGAAATCCAAGAATATTCTGTGCCCCTACCGGAATTGGCATATACTTTGACAATGCACTGAGAAGAATCAGCACAAGTGGAATCAATATCACACCTACTACCAGTCCAAACGGCGGCATTTCTTTTCCATCATCCTTTATTTCCTCTACATTTACCGGAAGTTCTGTAAAAATTTTATTGCCAATAAAACCACCCCAGATAATTCCAGAAAACAACATACAAATTAATGATATCGGAACTCCAACCATGATCATAGTTCCCAAATTCACTCCAAGCGTATTTGAAGCAAGTACAGATCCGGCAGATGGTGGTACAAAAGCGTAACCGCTGGCAAGACCTGCAAGAAGCGGAATTGCATAGTACAGTGTAGATTTTTTAGTTTGCTTTGCAACACTGAAAGCCAATGGTATCAGCACTACAACACCCGCTCCAAAAAATACGGTTGTGCCAATTACAAGCCCTGTGATTCCCAATGCCCAGCCTGCTTTTTTCTGACCAAATTTAGAAATCAGTGTTTCTGCAATTTTCTGTGCACCACCACTTACTTCCAGAATTCCTCCAAACATAGAACCCAGTCCTACCAGAAGTGCAATTCCCTGTAAAGTTTTTCCGACACCTTTCTCTACTGTATCAGAAATCATCGTAAGCGGCATTCCGGCTCCGATTCCGATAATAATGGCGGAAATCATCATGGACAGAACCGGATGAAGCTTAAATCGGACGATCAGTACCAGTAGAACTATAATTCCTACCAGAGCTGCGATCATCAGCCTCATTGGATCGGCCATAAAAGTTGTTTCTTCCATTTCGCTTTTACCTCCTTGATTCATCTGATGTTTTTTCTGTTTATTGTAAATTCATCTGACCTATTTTATGGTTTTCACTTTTTATTCGCGGTTTTAAGTCATTTTTCTTTGCAATTCATCTGATGTATTTATAATATATTCAATCGTTTAAAAATGCAATAATGTAATTTTGTCCAAAATATTCTGTGTATTTTTGTGCATATTAACACTTTGACTTTGGATTCAAAACACATTATCATAAGAAACAAGAAATGTAAGATACAAGAAACGGAGTAAATCATATGACGAATTCATCTTTTGAAGAGAAAAGCCTTCCTCAGAAAATATCTGAAGATATCATCGCACTTATTTTGGAAGAAAACCTGCAGCCGGGAGACAAATTGCCTAACGAAACTATTCTTTCCGAACGTCTGAATGCAGGAAGAAGTTCTATCCGTGAGGCAATGAAACTTCTTGCTTCCAGAAATATTGTCACTATCCGTCAGGGATCTGGTACCTATATTGCATCTTCTCCTGGAATGGTTGAGGATCCCCTTGGCTTTACTTTTATCGGTAACAAGCAAAAGCTCATTACTGATCTGCTGGAAGTTCGTTTTCTTCTTGAACCATCCATTGCAGCAATGGCAGCCACTCACGCAGATGAAAAAGACATAAAAAAAATCACCGCACTCTGCGATGAAGTTGAATTACTATTAAAAGATCAAAAAGATCACACAAAAAAAGATATAGAATTACATACCGCTATTGCCTTAAGCAGTAAAAATGTTGTTGTCCCCAGACTGATTCCCATAATCAACAGTTCTATTCCTCTTTTTGTCGAAACAACAGGAGGCATTCTGCACGAGGAGACCATTGAAACGCATCGTGAAATTGCTGATGCCATCGCGTCTCACGATTCCCTTCGTGCCCAGGATGCCATGTATCTTCATCTGGTCTATAACCGAAAGAGAATACTACTCAGTCGAAAATCAAACGTCTGAGTCAAAACAAATTCTTTTAAGCTTGGGGACTACAACGTCGGGCGTACCGAACAGATTCTTACATTGCCATTGTATATGGCATTCCTGTTGACAGAACTATGAGTCTTTCCGTAATAGAATTATGTCTGTCACGCAATTCAGAATATAAAACGACCGCCGGATAAATATTCCGACGGCCGGTGGCTGTTTCGTGATTTATTCGATTTTCCCTTTCTTTTTAAGTTACAAAATAGGTTTTTTAGGCTTATTATAACAGTATCAAAAAGTGTTATTTTATCCATTTTTTATTGCATATTGCATGTGGATTTCTTGTAGATCTCTTTCAATGTTTGATGAGCTTTTTCAGCTGCTGTAAAGATCTTCCAGCGTTATCAGTTTAACCTCGCCCCGCTCCTGTGCCTGAAGAAGTCCATCCGTAAAACCGCCTTTTGAAAAGATATAATAGTAATAGTTGCTGCCCTGTCCGAAGACGGATGCGTAATCCCTGATCAGATCGAGTTCATCCACACCAATTTTCCCGTTCCTGTACTTGCACGAACCAATGATATAGTCCTTACCCGAAACAGGTGTTCCGACAATATCAATCTGTATCTGCTTTTTCTTCTTCGGATCTGTGCCCCACCATTGACCGATTTCGTTCAATTCAATCGGAAGATTGTCGGAATAATAAAGCAGATAATCCTGACACATCTTTTCAAATATCAGGCCCATGTAATCTGGAAGATGCTGCTTTACAGCGTGATGGTAAGTTTTTGCAATTCTGCCAGAATCAATGGCACTCATATTGACAGGCACAAACCGATACCAGAACCGGAAGAAGTTATCTGCCAGCAGATAGATGGTTTTCTTGCCTGGTTTTTCTGCGATTGGAGTTTCCTTTTTGACAATCCCAAGGCCAATCAGTGTTTTCAAATACTTTGATACGACAGAATTTTCCTCGCCGACCTTCATCTTAATATCGTTCAGCCGGGAAGCTCCCTCGGCAACTGCTTTGATGATTGCATTATAGATAGCAGGTTCCCTGAGTTCCTGCTTCAGCAGATTTCCAGGCTCCTCGTACAAATAGCTGGAACGGTCAAAGAAGTTATCCAACAGGGCCTCATCCACGCTGTCTTTTACATCCAGCTTGTTGATATAGTGTGGAACGCCTCCTGTGATTCCATAAATCAAGGAATTATCTTCCGCAGACAAGTCCGGATGAAACACCGCTGTTTCCTTATAATCCAGTGGCTCAATCTTAAACTGACCAGTACGTCTACCATACAGCGGACTTTCCTTGCCAAGTACCTGGCTCTCCATAAAGCTCATAGATGAACCACAAAGGATCAGATACATTCTGGACTCTGCCCATTTGTGGTCGATGATGTGCTGCAGCATTGCTGAAATGGATGGCTTCGCTTTCGCAAGATACGGATACTCATCAATAACAAAAACAATCCGCTTCTCCTTTGAAAGTGCTGTCAGCTCATCCAGGGCAGCATCATAAGACCGGAATTCTGGTGCAGACTCCATATCCGGCCTTTCAAAACTCATGATTGACTTTGAAAGCGCTTCCAGATTTTCTTTTCCCGTCGTATTCAATGCGGAGAAGAAAATGGTGGGTTTATCCTTACAAAACTCATTAATCAATGCTGTTTTGCCAACACGCCGCCTTCCATATATAACGATGCACTCAAATTTATCACCTGCATACCGTTTATTCAGCTTTCGAAGTTCATTATCACGGCAATAGAACTGACTCATCCGTTCACCTCCAATAATCATACTCGTAAGTTAGTAACTCGTAAGTTACTTTCTTGCAAGTATAATAAATCAGATCACATGCAAAGTCAAGGAAAGAC
>CAKRJP010000046.1 GCA_934351835.1 uncultured Lachnospiraceae bacterium | reverse complement strand
AGTCCGGCACCGAAACCGAGATAAACGATTACGATTCCCCAAGGAGTATTCAGATGAAGAGAATCTGCTGTTCCGGACAGGGTAAACATAACCATCTGGAATGGTATAACCATGGAAAATACACATAAAAGATAGATTAGTTTTGTCAGTTTGTTCTTTACTCTGGTAATGTACCAGGCACACATAGAGCAACATACAAGAATTACAACTACAGAAATAACTGTGATAAATAATGTCCAGCCAACTGCCTTTACAAATTCATATTTTGTAATACTTGTAATGTAGTTTTCAAGACCTGTATAACTCTTTTCGTCAGGCAGTGAAAATGGCGAAAGACTGATAAAAGCCTTTTTCTTAAAAGAATTCATCAAAACGATAAAAATCGGTGCCACGAAAAGAATAGAGATTACGGTGAAAAAGAGAGTGGCAAAAATACCGTTTGTTTTATTTTTCATTATTGCTGAACCTCCTTATCTCTGGTTGCACGAAGCTGAATCAGACCAATGGCTACTACAATCACGAAGAAGATCACCGCTTTTGCCTGACCAACTCCTTCAAATCCTACACGACCGTAGAACGTATCATAGATGTTTAATGCCATCATTTCTGTCTGATGCATTGGTTCACCGGAAGTCAGTGAAAGGTTCTGGTCAAACAGTTTGAAAGAATTTGTGATTGTTAAGAATGTACAGATGGTGATGGAAGGCATCATCATCGGGATGGTGATCTTAAACAGACGTTGTCTTGCATTCGCACCATCAATCATTGCTGCTTCATTCAATGATCCCGGGATTGCCTGAAGACCTGCGATATAGACGATCATCATGTAACCAATTTGCTGCCAGCAGATCAGGATCACCAGACCCCAGAAACCAAATTTTGCATTCAGTTTCAATGCCAGATCAAACTTGCCAAGAATACCATCGAAGATTAACTGCCATACATAACCAAGAACGATACCACCGATCAGGTTAGGCATAAAAAATACGGTACGGAAAATATTTGTCCCTCTGATCTTCTGTGTGAGTGCAAGTGCAACAGCAAATGCAAGCACATTGATCAGTACTAAAGTGACAATTGCAAAAGCAGTTGTAAAAGAAAATGCATGTGTAAATGTCTTATCAGAGAAAGCTTTTGCATAGTTTTCAAGTCCTACGAAAGAGGCATCTTTGATAGTTGTGAAATCACAGAAGGAAAGATAAATACCTTCCAGGAAAGGAACGACAAATCCAATCATGAAAGCTGCCATAGTAGGAACCAGAAAAATTGGCCAATAACGTTTAATTGATTTTTCCATAATATCCCTCTTTGAATGAAAACAGGGGAGCAGTGTGCTCCCCTGCAATAGTAAGTTGCTTTGTGAACAATTATTTGCTTGCTGCGGCTTCTTTTGCCCATCCATCTACGAATGCAGATTTAACAAGATCCCAGTTGCTGTCTGTCTGATCTGATGCGTAAGTTGTAAGTGCGGAACCAAGGTCATTCTTCCACTGCTCAGAAGGCATTGTAGAGAAGTTCCAAGAAACAGGAGTTTTTCCTTCGCTTACATAATCATTTGCAATGTTTACAAGTGGATTCTCTGATTCAAGATTTCCATTGAATGGAATTACAAATCCCATACCATCTGCACCGGAAGGCATAGCGTCTGCTGTACCGCACATTGCTTTTGTACCTGTCTCAGAAGTTACACACCAGTTCATGAAATCAAGAGTAGCCTGAATATCATCTTCAGAAGCTTTCTTATTTACACACCAGTAGTTCTCAGTACCGGTACAAAGTCCCTGGTCTTCTTCACCTTCTACACCAATATAAATAGGAAGCATTCCGAGATTATCATTTCCGATATCAGCGATATCTGAATATGCCCATGTACCATTCTGGTAGAAGACTGCCTGCTCTGTTACGAATTCAGAAATTGCATCATCGGCTGTCTTGGTACTTAACTGTTTTGGACTGCATGTTGCATTATTGATGTACAGATCCCAGATGTTACGGTAGTTATCAAGGTAAGTACCTTTGATCGCGTCTGTATTATCAATTCCGTCTGCTTTGTATTCATAGTAGATAGGAAGGTTAGCAAGATGTGTTTTAAATCTCCAGTCAGAAGAACCATCCATACCGGCAGATGTAAATGCTGAGAATCCTAACTCATCTTTTCTGTTTGTGATATCTTCTGCAACCTTTTTAAGGTCATCAAATCCTTTGATATCATCCTGTGAATATCCTGCTTTTTTCAGTAATTCTTTGTTATAGATGATACCGTAAGATTCAACGGCGTATCCGATACCGTATACTGCATCTCCCTCCTTTAATGCAAAATCATCAGAAGTAAGTTCTTTATAAACATCTGAACCAGAGAGATCATAGCAGTAATCTTTCCATGAGGACAGACCAACAGGTCCATTTACCTGGAATAATGTAGGGGATTTTGATTTACCCATCTCACTCTTTAATGTAGTTTCGTACTGGTTGGAAGCAGCAGTAACAACTTCTACCGGCACTCCTGTCTCCTTTGTGTACTCTTCAGCAAGTTCCTGCCACTGTGCATCTGCTTCCGGTTTGAAATTCAGATAGTAAACAGAACCTTTTGCATCACTTTTTGCTTCTTTCTTGCTGTCAGAACTGCCACATCCGGTTATCATGGATGCAGTCATCAGAACTGCCAGTCCAGCTGCCATCAATCTTTTCTTTTTCATAAAATTGATCCTCCTTAAATATAATATGGTTGATTGAAATGGGAGTTTTTTGAAAAGCCCAAATTTCGGAACTGTTTCCGAAAACGTTTCCATTTGTTAGACTCATCATAGCACCGGAAATAATAAAATACAATATGAAACAGCCAAATACTAGGAAGTTTGTAAGAAAATACATAGAATGGAGTATAATTATTGTGCAATTCGCACAATAATAGACGAATTTTGGAAAATGGATTGCGAAAATGAAAGTTCTCGTTTATACTTCCAGAAAAATCAATCTATAATTCCGCCCGGGTGCAACACTCCACTCATTGTTGCATTTCAGGGAAAGAAAAGGAGGAGATCCGTCAGGCTTGCGGTGCGGCAGTGTGGAGACCTGTCGTAATGTGACGCGGAAGAAATCGCCGGTCACGAGATGATACGTTGCGGAGGCAGTGTCATTAAAGTCTTAGTTTATGGCAGAGGTAAGTTTAAAGCACATTAAAAAAGTTTACCCGAACACAGAGAAAAAGAGAAAAAAGGGTTCATCCGAGAAGAAGAGCAATCTTTTAGTGACCGAGGAAGGTGTAGTAGCTGTCCAGGACTTCAATCTGGATATCAAGGATAAAGAATTTATTGTCCTTGTTGGTCCTTCCGGATGTGGAAAGTCAACCACCCTGCGTATGGTAGCAGGACTGGAAGAAATCACAGACGGTGAGCTCTTTATCGATGGCAAGAAAATGAATGATGTGGAACCTAAGGACAGAGATATCGCAATGGTATTTCAGAGTTATGCTCTGTATCCACATATGACTGTCCGTGAGAATCTGGAATTCCCATTAAAACTCAGGAAGATGCCAAAGGATGAAATTAACAAGAAAGTAGATCAGGCAGCAGAAATCCTTGGAATCACACAGTATCTGGACCGTAAACCAAAAGCTTTATCAGGAGGACAGCGTCAGCGTGTTGCAATTGGACGTGCGATCGTGCGAGAGCCAAAAGTACTTTTGATGGATGAGCCGTTATCCAATCTGGATGCAAAACTGCGTAATCAGATGCGTGCAGAACTCATCAAGTTGCGTCAGGGGATTGATACGACATTCATGTATGTAACGCATGATCAGACAGAAGCCATGACGTTGGGAGATCGTATTGTGATCATGAAAGACGGGGTTGTTCAGCAGATCGGAACTCCGCAGGAAGTATTTGAACATCCGGTGAATCTGTTTGTGGCAGGATTTATCGGTAT
>CAKRJP010000045.1 GCA_934351835.1 uncultured Lachnospiraceae bacterium | reverse complement strand
CATGCACACTCATAAATGCGATCACTCAGCTGCAGATCTTCTTTTATGTTTCCACAGCAGCTGCAGGTTTTGGAACTGGGATACCAGCGGTCAATACGGACCCGTTTCTTCCCGGCACGTTCCATTTTATATGCCAAAAAATCCGTGGACATTCCCCGGCTATTGTCATGAACACTCTTTCCAAAACACATATCCTGGCTTATTTCTTTCATATTCAGATCTTCCATGCACACGATATCATAGGAATTGGCTATCTTCCTCGACTCCTTATGCAAAAAATCCTTTCGCTGATGTGCGATATGGGTATGGATCCGTGCCACTTTCTTCTTTTGCTTTTTATAACGGTTACTCCCCTGTTCGCAGTGGCTCAGTTTACGCTGTTCCCTTGCCAGCTTCTTCTGAGCTTTTGAGAAAAAATGAGGATATGCCGCATGATTTCCATTGGAATCCACATATAACTCCTTCATGGAAAAATCAAGACCAATCGCGGATTCTGCTTTCCTGATTTCGTTCACCGGTTCCTCGCAGGAATATAACAAAGCAACATAGTATCGTTCATCTGCTTCCTGAGTGATGGTTGCACCTTTCAACTGGTAACCTTCCTCAATCTTCCGATGCTGTCTGATGCGGACCCAGCCAGCTTTTGGAAGTTTTAACCTTCCATTCTGTAAGACGGTGTTTCCATTCACACAATTGGTTGTATAGCTTTTTACTGGCTTCTTTTTTGATCTGAACTTTGGAAAGCCTACAGAAACATCATGAAAGAAATGATGCATCTGTGCATTACACAATGCCAGACTGTCTACTTCCTTCAGCCACGGAAACTCCGACTTATACCTGGCCGGTGTCACGCTTAAGTTTTTTCCCATTTTCTCATAGTAGGCTTTTTTCTCTGCAAACGGGAGTCAAAAAACTCCTCAGAAGCCCCCACTTCAAATTTCATCAGAAATAAAATGGGTATACCATGACCCAAATAGGATTCATTCTTGTTTTCCGCAATAAAGCTACACATATAATAAAAATTAAAACCATAACCCATTTTGTTTTAACAAAGGTAACCGTACCATTTCCCCAAAAAGCCGTCATAAGAATCAAAATTCCCGCTGACGCTATCATTGCTACTACTGCAGGGCGAAGTGAATGCAATACCTCCTGCATCATATCCACGCTTCTATACTTTAGATACAATTTTGCTAACACGGTTACAATAATACAGGACGGCAAAATGCATCCAAACGTAACGACCACTGCCCCGAGTACACCTGCAATCTTGAGTCCTACAAAAATTGCCGAATTAACTGCAATAGGTCCGGGGGTCATCTGCGATATTGTAATAAGATCTGTAAATTCTGACATGGTAAGCCACCTATGGTTAGTAACTACCTGACTCTGAATCAACGGCATAGCTGCATATCCACCGCCAAAACTGAATATTCCGACCTGAATAAAGCTCAAGAATAATTGTAAATACATCATTTTCCGCTTCTCCTTTTTACTGGAAGCCGGGGCACATGCCCCGGCCAGAACCTACCCGTTGATGAGTTCATGCTCTGCAACATATTTCACCATGTAATCATCAATCAGGCGATTTTGCTTTTGAAAAGCATACATGAGCGTCTTTTCGCAAACACGGTTAATCATTCTTGGGATACCGGTTGAAATGCGATAGATCTCATCAAGTGCTTTCTCAGTAAATATCGTTTGCGAACATCCTGCATACTCCAGATAGCTGTTTACGTACTGTTCTGTTTCAGCGCGATCCAGATGCGGCAGTGTACAGTACATGTCAATTCGTTGCCGGATTGCGGAGTACTTTTGAAGTTTCAGCTTGTTGTCCCAGAGTTCTGTCTGACCGACCAGCACCACAACCATCGGACTCATGGAATCAAAACGGTAATTCAGCAGAAAACGGAATTCTTCCAGCGTTTCTTTTTCTAACAGATGTGCCTCATCAAGAATGCAGACTACCTTTTGATGACGGACACCACGAATGATTTCAATCTCCTGTTGAAGTTGCCGTTTGGAATCACCGCGGTAAAAGCGGGATTCCAGGCCAAGCTGATCCAACAGACCTTTGTAGAACCCTCTGGGTGTCAGCTTTGAATCTGACAGATACAGTACGATATACTTTTCTTTAGGAAGTTCTTCGTAAAACCGTCGGATCAAAGTGGATTTTCCACATCCGGGTTCTGCTGTTACTACGGCAAAGAGTTGTCGGTCCGCAGCGTAACAGAGCCTGCCAAGAGTTTCTCTCATGGCCTGGCTTTCGAACAGCTGATCCGCTGGCACATTTCTGGTGAAGGGGGTATGCTTCATATCAAAGAACTGTTCATACATGGCTTGCCTTCTCCTTCCTCAGTGATGCATAGGAAATGGCATCAGCCAGTCGTTCTTTCGATTCCTGATGTTTCTTTTCCAGCGCATCCAGAAGGCGCGATGTTTCCGGCTGTACTGGAAGCATACTTGCTGGTATTACCTGTTCCTGATTGCAATAAGAACTTATCTGCAGCGGAGTGGCGGTAAATGGCACAATGCCGGGATACCGTATTGTCAGCGTATCCGGAGATACTGGATCATAAGAAATCTCTACGGTATGTCCAATCAAAGCTGGGGTTGTTTCATACTTCCGTCCATGGAAGCTGATACATCCGCCTTTGTCAACTTTTCGGTTTGTGTGATGCAAAAAAGCTTCCGCAACAACAGACGCATCAAGGAAGGTCAGTGGTCTGGTATCCCGGTTGAATTCCTGCAAAGGAGTAATACCTTCTGGAGGAATTTCTACTCCCATGCTGGCGTAGTATTCGGCAATGGCAGCATGACTATCCTTGTGATAATACTCGTCCAGGTAAACACTCCAGAGAGCATTAAGTTCTTCAAGGGTACAGACTTTTTTGAGTTTTACCTCGCGCAGGAATGCATCTACTACCTGATGGAACTTTTCGATGTAGATGAAAGCCTATTCTCCAAAAATAAAGTTACGGTTGTAAACTTCTGGTTCAGCGGATGCAAGCCTTGCGTTGAAGAACTTTCTAAACTGAATGAATTAAATGATAAAATTAAAAAAATGGGCGGCGAAGTTGTTGGTATCAATACAGACACATTAGATGATAATCAGGATGGAATCAAAGAAGCGAAAGACATCCTCAAGTCCCAAGGAGTTTCCTACAAAAACTTGACTTTCGCTTCCGATTCAACAGTTGGAAAATATGCAGGAAACATTATAGCATTTCCAACAACAGTTCTCGTAGATAAAAGCGGAAATATCATTAGCGAACCTTTCATGGGCGGAATCGATGATCAAGCAAACTACGAGCAATTAATGAAACAAATTCAGTCCATACTTGATCAGAAATAATTCATTTACTGAAGATTTGTGCTTTTTTATGTTGTATATGAATGCTTGATTCCGCTTATCAGAAAGCGCGTGAAATAAACGATGAACTGGAAGAGCTTTTAAAGGATACTTTAACGAATTAACTTTCGAAAGAGTTCCGGTATAAAAACGGGGAGTTTTCCCTCCCCAAAAAATTTTTTAAACTTACACAAAAAACTTGACAAACCCATGGTATACGTTATGTGGAACAGGAAGAAAGCTATACCTTCTTGAATCAGGATAAAATGCCGGTCTATGGCGATTCTGAATGTGAACTACTCGGTAACTAAGTTACCAGAGCATCTGAAATCTGGCGGGATACCGCCTTTTTTCAGGGTGCGTCCATGACACCACTATTGCTTGCCTTTCGGCTATACAGCTACTTTTATTATTTCTGGATTTTTTAGTCCGGCTACGGATATTGACCGATGTTCTGCTTGAAAATTAATGTGGCCTCCTTCCTGGTTTTCATGACCACACTCCAGAAAAAATACAATCAACATCAAACACTCCCACGCAGATTCAAACCCATATTGGAGCTAGATATCGAATGCTACGACTAAAAGTTCTTCATTCTTCATCGTTGACCATGCCGTTCACTTCCCTTCGGCCTCATCATCCTGGCATAGAAAGCCATTTGCCGGCAATCTATCTTACGGATGCATAGTCGTC
>CAKRJP010000044.1 GCA_934351835.1 uncultured Lachnospiraceae bacterium | reverse complement strand
CAGATATAAATAGAGTCGCTGATATATGGTTAAACACCAATCTAAAGGCACATTATTTTATTTCTGAGCAATACTGGAAAGATAATTTTGAATTAGTGAAAAAAATGTTGTTGCAGGCAGAAGTCTAT
Source organism: uncultured Lachnospiraceae bacterium (assembly GCA_934351835.1). GTDB lineage: Bacteria > Bacillota > Clostridia > Lachnospirales > Lachnospiraceae > CAKRJP01. The sequence continues at coordinate 3,986 of CAKRJP010000044.1, read as the reverse complement.
GTGTATGAGAATGACCACGAAATACAGGGTTTTATAGGACTGAGCGGAGAATATATTGAAGGCATTTTTGTTCCTGAAGAAATGCAGTCGCAGGGTATAGGCAGACTGCTGCTGAATTATATAAAGAATAGAAAAGTTAAATTACTTTTAAACGTGTACCAGAAGAATACGCGGGCAATACATTTTTATGAAAGAGTAGGATTTGAAATCCAGCGTGAAGGCTTGGATGAAGCTACTGGAGAAAAAGAGTATGTAATGATATGGCAATAGAAGTCGAAATTTGTGGAGAGATTTTCTGAACTTTCCTTATTTTAGGGGCTTTCCAGCCCCTTAGACAGTGAAATGATATGTATTTTCCCTTGTCTTTTGCCTTTATGCGGAATCCACAAGGGAAATAAGGAAAGTTTTTATTTAGTCGTTGCCTGCTACTTTATCAAGAAGTCTGGCAGAATTCCGTTCTGCCGTTCTTGTAGAGTGGGCATAGACATTCATTGTGGTACTGGCATCAGAGTGTCCTAACAGTTCCTGCACATCTTTTGAAGCAACTCCGTTTGAGAGGAGGTTGCTTGTGTAGGTGTGTCGCAACTGGTGAAAGTGGAAATCTTCAAATACTTCCAGCTCCTTTGACACTGACCTGCATACAATGCTGAGTGTACTCGGCAATTCCAGACTGCCATCTGTGGATCTTTGAAGCCATAGGTACCCGCGTGAGACGAATTCTTTTCCATCATATGAATAATGAACAGAAAAGGTATCGTCCGTTCTTACTAAACGTAACCATATCTCATTTCCGTTTACGGTAATCACATTCGCATCATCAGAATATGTATTAGTCACCACAGTGCAGACAGAGGCAAATTCCCAATTGCCCTGTTCCAGACAAGCCTTAATTCAATGTCTGTCATCCTGAATGTATATCCTGTTTTTACAACAGATGTAAAAGGATCAACAAAATAATCTGCGCCTGAAATTGAGGTTATCTCAATCACATCCTTCTGAATGTTGTACTCACAGTTTCCTTTAAATATAAAAATAGTCCTCCTAAAATTTTTTCTTTGTATATAAAATGAATAGCATAATCAATAAAATAGCTGGAAAAATAAGACCAACTCCCATTCCGACCTGAATATTATTGTCAGCACTCTGAGTGACATGACCTACAATACCTGGTCCAATACTACCGCCCAAATCGCCAGCCATAGCAAGCAATGCAAACATTGCGGTTCCTCCCATAGGGAATTCTTTAGATGAAATGCTTATTGTTCCAGGCCACATAATTCCTACAGAAAACCCACATACAATACAACCAATCAAACCAAGTATTGGATTCAATGATAATGCAGTAAGCAAGTAACAGATTACACATAAGATTCCGGAACTTGTCATAAATTTCATTAAATCTATTTGTTCTCCATATTTCCCGAAAATTACACGACTTATACCCATTGCGACAGCAAACATGCATGGACCAGCCAGATCACCTATTGTTTTTGATAAACCAAGTGCTGCTTCGGCATAGGCAGAAGCCCATTGTGCCATTGCAAGTTCCGATGCACCGGAACAGATCATCAGGCAAATGGCAAGCCAGAATAAAGGTTTCCTAAATAGTTCAGTTACTTTCATTCCGCTTTCTTCATTTACCAGATATTCAATGGGACAGGTTGCAAAATTATAGATATTGACAATTGGAATAAGTGCCCATAATACAGCGAGCCATTTCCAATTTTCGATTCCAAATATCAGGAAAAATATGGTTGAGATCAATATGGTTCCTACAGCCCCCCAGCAATAAAAAGAATGAAGAAGACTCATGGTTGCTTCTTTGTTATCAAATGGGCATGCTTCTATAATAGGACTGCAAAGCACTTCAATCAGTCCGCTCCCCATTGCATATAAAATAACGCTGCATAGGATTCCTGCAAAAGGATTCGGGAGAATCTCCGGTAAAAATGTCAGTCCGATTAATCCTGCAGCAGAACACACTTCAGAAGCTACAACACAGACACGATATCCGATTTTGTCAACAAATTTAGCACAGAACAGATCGATCAGAAGCTGTGTAAAAAAGAAACAGGTAGATATCCACGCAATATTTCCCAGCGAAATCTGATAATCATGATGAAATTTTAAAAATAACAGGGGTGAAAAATTAGCTGCAATAGCCTGAGTGATAAACCCAAGATAACATGCAATTTTTGTTTTTTGATAGTTTAGCGCTGTCATGATGGTTAAAAAGTCCTTTCCTGTGATTTGTAACAGATCTTTATTGCATTTTTGTCATCATACAAAAAGCAGCCTTCATAGCTTTCAGATATGTAACATGGTTCATAATTAACAATAAATCCAGCATCCATCAAGGTTATCATCAATTCATTAACCATGTTTTTACTATCTACATATATAGTCAGGCTTTTTCCTGATTTATATGGTTGAGTTGTTATTGTTGCATTCATAAGCCCAAACCTTTCTGTAATAGATGGTGATCTGTAACTTTTATTGAATTATAAAGTATAAATAGTGTATTTTCATTGCTTTATATCTGATTTTTATTGTATAATATCGTAAATCATACAAAAAGGAGTCAAAAATGGAAACAATAGAGCAAGTCTATAACAAGATCCTGACAGATGAAAATCGGATGGAATCGATTACTCACGGTACAAACAGATATCCGTTTGATTTTTTCTATGATGATCTGGCATTATTTGATTTTAATTGTATTGAATGGCACTGGCACACAGAACTGGAATTTGTATATGTTGAATCTGGAACTGTAACTTTCTGGATTGGAGAGAAACGTTTTGTCCTTTCAGAAGGAAATGGAGTGTTCATTAATTCGAAAATTCTGCATCGATTTCATTCTCCTGATGGGGCAATTATTCCCAATTTTTTATGCATGCCCTGTTTCATTTCTCCTGAGGACAGTCTGATTTATTCAAAATATATCCAACCGGTTATTTCGTCTTCGCTCACTTTTCAAGTTTTTTATAAAGAAATTTTCTGGCAGGCAGAGATACTGGAAATTATAAAAAAAATTATTTCTGTTCAAGCTCAGGAGACTGTTCGTGAACTGGAAACATCGGCTTTGATGCAAGAAATATGGCTGAATTTATGTGAACATGTAAATATCAAAAATACGGATACTTATTCACACTCTTCGGCTTCTTCGCAGGCAAGATTACAATTGATGATGCAGTATATTCAACAAAATTATCGCAGTAATATTTCATTAGATAATATTGCAGATTATGCAATGTTGAGCAAAAGTACAGTTCTGAATTATTTTCGAAAATATTTACATACGACGCCGATAAATTATTTGATAAACTATCGACTAAATGAGGCAGCAGTACTGCTCAGGAAAACAGAAAAGAAAATTATTACAGTTTCAAATGAAACCGGGTTTAATAATGTTGATTATTTTTGCAAATTATTCAAAAAGCACTATCATCTTACACCGACTGAATATCGAAAAAAATAAAGATTATATTGCGAACGCAATTCATCACTTCTGCATATCCTAACAGCAGAAGTCTCTTAAAGGAGCATGTACAGTATGCACATCCTCTTAGTTCGCAGGCGAAAAATGGGTGTTACAAAAGGATAATGGATAGAAGACTCTCTAAAATATCAAGATGCTGATAATCCAAAGAGTCTTCTTCGAGGTATAAATTATTATAATTTTAAAGAATCTTCCGCATCTACCCACTATAGGAAGAGGTGGGTATGGCGGAAACAATGCTGGTGCCGATGAGCCATTAAAAATGGATGGAACTGACTGGTGCCATAGGAAATCTTGAACAGTTACCTTCCCAATGTCACTCTGTTCGAAAGCTTATTCCGTACCTTATTGACAATTCCCCGCTTCAAAGTATAATACAAAATATATATCAAACAATTTTTATTAGGCGATGCACTTTACGACGAAAGGATACAGGATATGACTGCGAAAAATAAATTCGCAAAGTTCACAATAGAAGAACGCA
>CAKRJP010000043.1 GCA_934351835.1 uncultured Lachnospiraceae bacterium | reverse complement strand
GATTTGACCATAACACCACAGGCATCCGGCACAACACCTGAATATAAAATCACCGAGGGTGCAAATAGCTCTTGGAAACAAAACAGCGACGGCACGCTGAAATTTGTTGCAAACGGAGATTTCTCTAAGTTCACCGGCATTAAGGTTGACGGTACGCCTGTTGCAGCAGATAACTACACTGCCGTATCCGGTTCTACGGTGATCACACTGAAAAAAGATTATCTCAGAACTCTTTATGTCGGCAAGCACACCCTGACTATTGTTTACAACGATGGCGAGTGTAGCACGGAGTTTGAAATCAAGGCGGCAAGCATCGCTTCAAGTACTGGCAATACTGGTAATAATTCGGGTAGCACTTCATCAAAAGTAAACAAACCGGATACAAGCGAAACAACAAGTCCTAAAACCGGTGATACAAACAATATGTTTTTGTGGTTTATCATACTTCTTGTCAGTGGAAGCGTAACTATTGGTACGATGATGGTACATCGAAAGAAACAGTATAATAGATAACAGAACAGGTTAATTTATGCGGCGACTATCGAGAACGGTGGTCGTCGTTATTTTTTATTATATAATTTATCTGAGTAATCCGACAGTGGAGACAAACACCAGAATAATAGCACACTATTGACAATTGAATAATAGTATGCTATTATTCTGAACATGAAGTTGAAATAAACTGTACAGTAAGTCTTTTGTGGCTGTTGCAGTAATGATAGTGAGTTGGTAAAGGAGACTATATATGTCAAAGAATTATTCATGTGGTACATTATTAAAACAGATCCATGACATCATGGAAAAGAATGCAAATAATGTTCTCAGAGAACAGAAGCTCACAATTTCCCAGTCCGGAGTTCTTGTACTGCTGGATGAAAAAGAGGGGAAAACGGCATCATTTAAAGAGCTTGAGAAGGAGTTTGGTGTATCACAACCTACCATGGTTGGAATCCTTAATCGTCTGGTGCAAAAGGATTTCGTAGAAGTTCTGACTGATTCCGAAGATAAACGGATAAGGAAGGCCCATCTTACACAAAAAGGAGCAGATAAATGTAAAGAGGGATATAAACATATGAACTCAGCTGAGGAGCAGCTCCTTAAAAGCCTGACTGATGATGAAAAAAAGGAATTTAACAGATTACTTTTGAAGGTAAGAAAATCTTTTGATTAGAATTAAGTGCGCATAGGCGTGCTTAGTTTTTAAATATATCAATAGCGTGCTATTTATGCACCTGATAACCATATGGCGTTCCGTTTGGTGTATTCAGATAACGACAGAATGTTGCCGGTGTCGCAAATGCAATTTCCTCAATATATGGTTTGATCTTTATTCCGGTTGTTTTTTCATAGTAATCTACCCAGTCTTTCATACGTTGATCTTTAATCTTATAATATTCTTCCGGCTTTACATTACTCCAGAAGTTCGAGTCTCCAAATGTGGTAAAGAATAAAGTACAGGTTCCTTTTGGGGAAGAATCCGGTATTATAACATTCAGACAGTTTGCGATGAAGACCCCTTTTTCTGTTCCATTTGCCTTCTTGAACTGGTCATCCGGATCTGGATCTGACATTACTAATGTTGAATATTCTGTGATTCCAAGTTCTTCTGCACTTCGGTTCAATCCAACATACATAGTCTCTAATTCAAGTGCAATGTTCCTTGCATTTGCCAGCTTAACTGATTTTTGAGGAGCTTTTACTCCATCCGGTAACATCTTTCCAATTACTGTTGACGGGGAACAGTTTGCGATAATGTGGTCTGCATAGTATTTTTTTCCATTTGTGAGTCTGACACCACAGGCTCTGTCTCCATCAAATAAAATTTTATCAACTTCACAGTTGTACCATACATCTCCGCCGTTTCGGCGAATTACATCTACCAATGACAAGGAAAGATTATGCGATTTCTTATCAGGCTGTCCCGGATAGAAATATACATATTTATAAATCATCTGTACGGTCGTTAAGAAATCAAGTTTATCCGGTGGTGCTCCAAGATAGCACCAGTAAGTATTTAAGATATCCTGTGCTTTTTTTGGCATGCCAATCGCTTCAAATCCTGCTCTTGTGGAAAGGGATGCAAGTCTCAAGAAGTCAGCATATTTTGTAAACATTACCAGATTCTTTTTCTGTGGGCTCATAGCATACTTCTGTGCTTCCCCTGCCAGTGCTCCCAGTCTGAGCATTTCCTTTACGCTTTCCCCGCAGCCTGGAACTAATTCTTCCATCTTATTTGTAAATGCTTTCAAACCGGTCGGGAGTACAAGATCTGTTTTTCCCGGAACAATCAGATGAAACAGGTTCTTTTCTACATGCCATTTCATCTTCGCATCATATTCCTGAAATAATCTTCTAACAGATCCCGGCCTCTTTGCTGTGCCAAGATCGCACAATTCATGCAGGGCGGATTCAAATTCAAAACGACCACGAACAAAACTTGTTGCAGAACCACCCGGAAGATTATGTCTTTCTAATACCAGTGTCTTTAAGCCACCACGAGATGTTGTGGCAGCAGCAGAAAGACCGCCATTTCCGGCACCGATTACGATTACTTCATATTCTTTATTCACTGAAATACCTCCTTCTTTTTTCTTCTATCTACCTTCATTATAGATTATCTAATAAAAAACAAAATGAATAAAACGTACCTAAGTCCACAACATAATGTTGTATCATTTTCCGGCATCACATATAATAAAAATAAAAAGAAAATTAAGGAGGAAGCTATTATGCAGATGCAACATTTGCAGTCTTTTGTTTTGCTTTGCCAGGAAAAAAATATCTCCAAATGCAGCCAAAAACTTCATATTAGTCAGCAGGGATTAAGCCGGCAGATGAAAGCGATGGAACGGGAACTGGGGACTACTCTTTTTATTCGTACAACAAAAGGTGTGGAGTTGACGGAAGAGTGTTCTTTGCTTCTTCCCGGATTAAAAAAGACTCTGGAACAATATAACCAAAGTCTGCGCGAACTGAAAGATTATCAGAAAAACCATCAGGAGACACTCCGGATTTCTGTCTGTCCTGGAATTAAACAACTTCTTGGTCTTGAATTTTTTAAAGAATTTCAGATCCATAATCCCGGAATACGTTTAAAAACAGAATTTCATTCTGATATTGAATGTGAAGAAGCATTGTATCACGGAAAAACAGATGCGGCATTTCTGGATTGGCCGGAATATTCCGAGGATTATGATACGTATCTTGTTGTGAAAAGTCCTCTTGTTGCAGTAATGAGAACAGATCATATACTAAGCCGGAATGAATCCATCAGCATGAAAGAACTTGCCGGGATGAATGTTTATATACCAGATGACAGCCATCGCATGACCCAACGCTTTATCCAACACTGGCCTGAATTTTATAAGTCAGTTATTATAGATTTTTCTACTAACGAATATGAATCTTTTTATCGCGATCTGCCTAAAAGTAACGATGGGATTGCACTCACATTTCGCTTTCTTTGCAATGATCTGGATCCGGGTCTGACGGTTATTCCTGTCAAAGAGGAGAGTTTTGTTGAACTATTTTACTGTGTGAAAAAGGATCATCCAAAGAGTCCCGCATTAGAACGTTTTTCGGACTATGTGTATCAGAATGTGGATGTATATGAGTCGTAGGATAATTGTTATTCAATTTCCAGTTTGCAGAGATAATATTCGCTTCATTTGAGTAAAAATAATAAAATAATTATAACCTTAATAATTCCAGTGCAGGCATTATTTTTTTGAATTTAAGTACAAATATGACGCATATAATATTGAAGAAATGCACATAATAGATTCTATGTATATTGAAGAAATGCATGCTTTGTAGTATGATATGTTTATATAGATGGAGGTAATTATGTATTTTAAAAGAAAAGCATACGATAAATTATTGGAATGGAAAAAGCTATATTCAGAAAAATACGCTGTATTGCTGGAAGGCGCAAGGCGAGTTGGCAAGTCGACCATTGCGGAGACTTTTGCAAAAAATGAGTATAGATCTTATATTATGATTGATTTTTCTAAAACAACAAGTAATATTCTGGAATGCTTTGATGATATAGGGAATTTAAATATTTTTTTTCTGAGGTTGCAGGCAGAAACCGGAATCACATTGTATGAACATAATTCCCTCATTATTTTTGATGAAGTACAGTTGTTTCCAAAGGCCAGACAGGCAATAAAGCATCTTGTACATGACGGCAGGTACAGCTATCTGGAAAC
>CAKRJP010000042.1 GCA_934351835.1 uncultured Lachnospiraceae bacterium | reverse complement strand
GCATAGATAATAGCAACCGTTCTCCATGCCGCAGCATCTCCACCACATTTATCTACAAATCCAACTGTAATCGCCTGGATCAGAAGACTTGTTGAAAACGCAAAGATAAAACGGTAAGACCCCATCTGCACACGCTCTTTGCTGTTCTTTGTGATCAGTGACGTAAGTGCTGAGTACGCAATATTGTTTGCTGTATAAAACACACCATTTAACAGTGTATAAGAGATAAAGAACCATGCATATTTAGCAGTCGTCCCCAAGCTGACTGGTACCGCAAAACAGCAGACTAATGTAATGGCGCAGCCAATATATCCATACAGCATCCAAGGCTTTGCTTTTCCCATTTTGCTATGTGTTTTGTCGATCATTGATCCAAAGAATATATCCGTAAAACCATCAAGTAATTTTGATACGGCGATCAGAGAACCTACTACACCTGCAGCAAGTCCTACTGAATCCGTCAGATAAACCATCATAAAAGATGTCAGAAATGCATAGACTACATTACCTGCAATATCACCCGAACCATATCCAATTTTGTTATACCATTTTAAATACTTTTTTTCTCCCATAGGACAACCATACTCTCCTTCCTTGTTTACAGGTCACCTGAAATTTTATTACCCCTTTACATACGGTACCAGAGTAAACTGGAACCGGAACAATACATCATCAAATCGGTACTGATCCAATACAACCGGGCCACAACTATTAGAGCCAATTCCATTTAATGCATAATCAACACAAAATACTACACTATCTGATTCTGTCAATTCATAATTATGCGTTTTCTTCTCAAGTTCTTCCTGTGTATAATAAGAAGCATTGAATGAGAAAGCGTTTTCCGCAGATACCACAATGCCATATCGGCTGTTGTTAAGTTCTACATATTCACAATCATAATGACTACCATTTTCCTGTGGGCGGATATAATCCTCATGCAGATCACCTACATTTGCCCGATACAGGCCATGACTCGCAGCCTGATGCTTATCTCGATAGCTTTCCTGTGGTCCCATTCCAAAGTATCTGGCATCTGTAAGTTTCTTGTCCAGAAACATTCTCACACCAAATCTCGGCAGATCCGGGAACTCATCATCTTTTGTTACTGCAATATCTGCATCAATCCGTCCAATGTCATCAATTTTCCATGCAATCATCACGTCAAGAATCTTCTGTACTGTTTTTGCCACAACAGAAGCATGGCTTATAATCTTTACCCCATGTCTTCCCTGCACGACCTCTGTCGTATAGGCTCTTGTATAAGCCCTATCATAATGTGCTTTCTTCCATTCAGACTTAATGTACATATCGTTATCTGTTGGAGCTCTCCAAATATTTAATTCCATCGGATGGTTCAGGTATTCCCGCCCTGCGAATTTCATCTCTGTAAAGAGTGCAGTACGTTTGTCTATGGTATAAGCAAATTCACGCCCCTTGATATGAATCTGTGTATCATTTTCATTTACCTGTAGTTCAGAGTCCACTGCTGTTTTTTGTAGCCATTTCTCTGCAAGTTTACATTTTGCATCATCTTTGCTTACCTCAATTTCATCAAATCCAAGAATATAGTTTTCATCCAGCAGTGGCAATTTCTTTTTCAGATGGTAAATAAATTTTAAATAACATTTTCCACTCTCTGGCACATTGATTTTAAGGTCTATTTTTCCTTCACTGTGTGGTGCCGCTGAAACTTCTGAAAGTTTACCTTTGCTGATTACAAGCCCGTCCTGTGTCAGTTCATAATTGATCTTCACATAATCTTTCAAGTCATCAAAATCCATGTAGTTATGAAGCACCAGTTCTCCGCTTTCTTTGTTATAGGAAATAACTCTTGCCGGACGATAAACATTCTTGTATTCCAAAAGCCCTGTGTGCACCGTTCTGTCCGGATATACTAATCCATCCATGCAGAAATTACCATCATGGATTTCTTCGCCATGATCACCTCCGTAAGCGTAGATTGCCTTTCCATTCTCAGCAGTCCCATGAGCAATCGCATGGTCACACCATTCCCAAACAAAGCCGCCGCACATTTTATCGTTATTCTGGATCATCTGGAAATAATCTTCAAAATCTCCAGGACCATTTCCCATACTGTGACAGTACTCTACCAAAAGGAATGGTTTGCTTCCATCCTTGTCCAGATATTCCTGAATCTCAGAAAGAGCTGGATACATACGGCTGTACACATCCAGATTGCTGTAATCATATGTTTTATCGTAATTACGATATCTTGCACTCTCATATTGGGTGATACGGTCTGGATCAAATTTTTTTGTCCATTCCAATGCTTTTTCAAAGTTACAACCATATGCGCTCTCATTTCCCATTGACCACATGACAATACAAAAACGGTTTTTATCACGTTCCACCATGAGTTTTACACGATCAACGATTGCCTCTTCCCATACCGGGTTGTCAGCAATCTTTTCATTCCACCGCTTGAACCGGTTATAATCGGTGTCTTCTTTTCTGTAGAGCATAAATGGTCCATGAGCCTCAATATCTGCTTCATCTATCACCATAAATCCATACTTGTCACACATTTCATAGAAAAATGGTACATTCGGATAGTGGCTGGAACGGATCGCATTAAAATTATGCTGTTTCATTAACGTAAGATCCGTTATAATCTGTTCCCGGCTGATCGTAAACCCAGTAACCGGATCAGAATCATGACGATTGACTCCACGGAATTTAATCTTCTGTCCATTTAAGTAAATAACCTGATCTTTAATCTCTATCTTTCTGAGTGCAATATGATCTACGATTACTTCATTTTCTGTCTCAAGAATCAATTTATACAGATATGGATTTTCTGTATTCCAAAGTTCCGGACTTGCAATTTCTAAAACAGCAGCTCCTTCTTCGGCAATACTTCCTACTGCTACAACTGCTCCGTTTCTGTCTTCAATCGAAATCTTTACATTTACTGGGAAGTAAAACTTCATGTCAAGTTCTACTTTTGCAATCATATCCTCAATTTTTGTTTTTATATGATAATCGCTGATTGCCTGTTCCGGACGTTTTAAAATGTACACATCCCGGAAAATACCACTCATACGGAATTTGTCTTGATCTTCCAGATAAGAACCATCACACCACTTCATTACTAAAACTGCCACGGTATTCGTTCCATCCTGAAGTACATCGGTAATGTCAAACTCACTGGTCATATGTGAAACCTGACTGTATCCTACGTAAGAGCCATTGATCCATACATAAAAGCAACTGTCCACTCCTTCAAAGTTCAAAAAGGATCTTGAAGCTTTCTCATCTCTGCTGTAATCAAACGTACGTACATAAGCTCCACACGGAATATCCTGCGGCACGTATGGTGGATCAAACGGAAACGGATACCGGATGTTTGTATACTGATGCACATCATATCCTGCCATCTGCCATACACTCGGAACCTGAATCTCATCAAAATGTTCCGTATCATAATCCTTCTCAAAGAAAGAATCCTGAATGTTATAAATGCTGTTAAAATACTGGAATTTCCAAGTTCCATTCAATAACTGCATACGATCTGATTCTTCTCTGTGTTCCACCAGGTTATCCATTCTTTTGGATGCCGGAATATAATAGGCTCTGGCTGGCATTGTGTTTTCATGCAATACACTTAAATTCTCATAATAACGCGGTACAATCATAAATCGCTCTCCTCCAATACATATACTTTTTTGCTCTTTGTTCTCCCACAGAAAATCTTATCCTTTCCTTTTATGCTTACGTTTCTTTGTTTTCTAAATATAGATTATCCTAATCCGCAAAATATGTCTATGAATTAGATTGGACAAAATATACACTAAATGATACAATAATAAAAAGTATGAAAAGAGGTGCCGTCCTATGTATATGAACGCCGGTTATTTGAACCACTCACATATGGATTTTAAAGACAAAAGTCGTCCACTGATTGTAGGAAGCTGTGGTACTTATCGTCTTTCAAGCCTTCCCAAGCTTCCCACCTACCGTCCAAGAGGACGTCTGGATTATCAGATTATATATATCACTGCTGGTTGTGGACATTTTCATTTTGATAATATAGATAACGAAACGATTGTTCCTGCCGGTAACTTTGTACTTTACAGACCGAAAGAACTTCAGAAATATGAATATTATGGAGAAGATAAGACAGAAGTATACTGGATTCACTTCACAGGAAGCGATGTGAAAAATATCTTACGCCAATATGGATTTCCAGATAAAGAACGTATCTTTCAAGTTGGTTCATCTAA
>CAKRJP010000041.1 GCA_934351835.1 uncultured Lachnospiraceae bacterium | reverse complement strand
TTTAGAAAGAAATTTTGTATAACGTAATAGTTGATAACACAATAGTGATAACAAATTGATAACACCATTCAGTACAGCCTATGGATTTAGGACAGTTGAACACATATAAAACCAAATAGAACCATAATACTAATACTAAAAAGTATAGTGGTGAGATTTTATTTGCGAGTTTGAGTAGCTTGAAAAATTGCGAAAAAGCCCATAAATAAAGGCTTTGCGGGGCGTCGAAAAGACCAAATGGAGTGCAAATGGAGTTTAAAAATTATTTTTTTCTCTTGTTTATATTTCAGATTTACCTGCAAATTTCGTGAAATCAGTTATTCTCATAAAATAAAATTAGAGTAAATATGAAGAACAGTTTGTTTTGATTGAAGTGATTTTCGTCAAGGCAGACTGTTTTTTTTTGCCTGCATTTAGAAAACAGATACCAAAGAAAGATTCTTTATTTTCGATGAGCTAAACTCCATGACACAGAAATCACACTGATGGAGAATTAAAAAACAAGAAAATTTGATAAATTTCGGAAAATGATGTCCGATTTTGTATCTGCCAGTACAGAGTATATGAAGAGATAAATATTTAAAACACAGGAGGTACTGATTATGCAGAACAAATTATTTTTAAAGGCAGCTGATATATGTGAACTTCTGGAAGTAAAACAGACATCGGCTTATGAGATCATCGAAAATCTGAACAAGGAACTGGAAGAACAGGGATATCTGACGCTTAGAGGAAAGGTTCCGACGAAGTATTTTGTGAAGTGTTTTTACGGAGTAGAAGATACTTGTGAGATTCCACAGGAAGATTCATGGATGAGATGATGAGACTTTATCTGGAATCCAAAAAGAACAGAAGAAAATGGTAAGAAAAAATGAACCGTTTTGTTTTCTTACTTGCTAGAAAAGAAGGATAGAACGTATAATAGTGTTAATGATCCAGAGATATTTACTCTGGAAATAGAGTTACTCGTACCAGTGGTGCGAGCATAGATTAGGAGTGAAAGAATGGTAGAAGATACTATGTTTTCAGGGGAATCGAAAAATATTGAGTACAAGGTATCCTTACCTGATAAAAGTGAAAAGTACATGAAGACGATCGTAGCTTTTGCCAATACACAGGGTGGCAAGCTGATCGTTGGAGTAGATGATAAAACACACCAGATTGTTGGTGTGGAAAATGATGTGTTGTTTCAGCTGATGGACGGAATTTCCAATGCAGTTTCTGATTCCTGTGTGCCACAGATTATTCCTGATATTGAGCCGCAGACGGTAGACGGGAAAACGGTTATTGTTGTATCAGTAGAAGCAGGAAAGAATAGACCGTATTATCTGAAATCAAAGGGAAAAGATAATGGCACTTATATTCGTGTGGCAGGTACCTCAAGACAGGCATTTCCTGAGAAGATAAAAGAACTGGAAATGGAAGGTGCCAGAATCTCATGGGATGAGCTGACCTGTGTGGGTTATCCTGTTTCAGAAGACGCTACGGAGAAGCTTTGCCAGGATATTGAAAAGTTCCGGAAGAAAGCAGGAATGTCAGAACATTCTGTAAAGAAAGAGCAGCTAATAAACTGGAAAATCTTGAAGCAGAGCGAGGGACAGCTTCTGGCAACGAATGCCTATGCATTGCTGACGTCGGATTATTTTTCATTCTCTAAAACACAATGTGCAGTATTCAAGGGAGCAGATCGTGCAGTGTTTCTGGATAAGAGAGAATTTACAGGACCAATCTATACACAAATCGAAGAAGCAGTAGATTTTGTATTGAGAAATATTCGGCTTGGAGCAACAATTGACGGATTGGTGCGAAAAGAGAAATATGAGCTACCGCCGGAAGCAATCAGGGAAATGATCATTAACGCCCATTGTCACCGTAACCTGTTAGATGAATCCTGTATTCAGGTCGCAGTTTATGATGATAGACTGGAGGTGACTTCTCCGGGTGGCTTATATAACGGATTAACTTATGAGGAAGTCATGAATGGTCATTCTAAGATTCGGAATAAAGGAATTGCCAACATATTCAACCAGATGGGACTCGTAGAAGCATGGGGAAGCGGAATAAAAAGAATCCTTAATGCAGCAGAAGCGTATGGACTTCCGAAGCCGAGATTTCAGGAATTCGATAATATGTTTCGAGTAGAGCTGTTCCGAGTTAATCCAATAACTGACCAAGCTAACCAAGCTGCTAACCAAGCTAACCAAGATTTAGAGAGATTAGACCAAGTGGAAGATGAAAATGTACTGAGTGAGAAAGAAATAGAAATTCTGAATCTTGTACGTATGCAACCTTCAATCACACAGAAAGAAATGGCTAATGTGTTAGATTGGAATCTTGCTAGTGTAAAGTATTATATAACCAAATTGAAGGAAAAGAAATATTTGACGAGGCAGGGAAGTAGCCAAAAAGGAAAATGGGTGATATTAACAAAATGAGATTAACACTTGTATTAATTCGTGTTAAACTATGCAAAAGATGGTAAAGAAGAAAACATACGAGTACGGGTGACTCCAGAGCAAAAGCAGAGACTTGTTGAGTATACAGAAAGACACTATCAGAGCATGAGTGGTGTTGTATGTCAGGCATTAGATTTCTTGTACGCAAGAGAAGAACAACAAAATAATAAAGAGTAAAATGGAGTTAAAAATTTTTTTTCTTTTGTTTATATTCCAGATTCACCTGCAAATTTCGTGAAATTAGTTATTCTCATAAAATATAATTAGCGTGAATAAAGAACAGTTTGTTTTGATTGAAGTGATTTTCGTCAAGGCAGACTGTTTTTTGTCCCCTTTTTTCGATGGTATAAATGGTAAGAAAAAATGAACCGTTTTGTTTTCTTACTTGCTAGAAAAGAAGGATAGAACGTATAATAGTGTTAATGATTCAGAGATATTTACTCTGGAAATGAAGGGTGCCAGAATTTCATGGGATGAACTTACCTATGTGGGTTATTTAGTCTCAGAAGACGCTAAGGAGAAGCTTTGCCAGGATATTGAAAAATTCCGGAATGCCTATGCATTGCTGATATCGGATTATTTTCCGTTTTCAAAAATACAATGTGCGGTATTCAAAGGAACAGATCGTGCAGTGTTTCTGGATAAAAGCCGAAGTAAAGCCGGAGATAAAACGAAGAAAATTCGTAATTTGGAGGAAATGAAATGAACGAGTGGAATAAAGCTCAGGCAGGTTATTTATATGATGCCAACTATGATAAGGAAATCGTAGAGAATCGAACGAAATGTGCTGATTTGTGCTATGAATTTAATCAGTGCAAACCATCTGATACTGAAAAACAGATAGAAATTATAAAGAAAATAATTGGATGTGTTAAAGGAAACTTTGTAATTACAGCACCCTTTTATTGCGATTATGGAAGCAATATAACAATTGGAAATAATTTTTACACAAATCACAACTGTACAATATTGGATGGGGCTAAAGTTACCTTTGGTGATAATGTATTTATAGCTCCGAATGTTGTCTTTTCTACAGCCGGTCATGCCATAGATGCCGAACAAAGGGCAAAAGGATTGGAAATCGCACTTCCAATTACGGTAGGTGACAATGTATGGATCGGTGCAAATGTAGCAGTATTACCGGGAGTTTCTATTGGAAGCAACACAATAATAGGAGCAGGAAGCGTTGTTAATAAAGACATACCTGAAGGAGTAATTGCTGCTGGAGTTCCTTGTAAGGTGATTCGTAAAATAACGGAAGAAGATAAGAAAAAATAAGAAATCAGAGGAGCAAGAGGATAATGATGAGAAATAATAATGTGTTTCGCAAATATATAGCATCACTTCTATTATTTTTGTTATTTGAGACAGTGGCGATCACGTTGTGGAAGGCTAAAGGGAACTTGTTTTATCTGTTGAATTTCAGCTACATTGGAGGATGCCTTGCGTTGGGAACAGCACTTTTTACTGCAGGAAAACGCTATGCCAGACATTTCGTGCAGCTGGCAGTCGGAAGTTATATGCTGTTGTACTTAGGTGTGATCTCCTGTGAAAATATGCAGATCGAGGGTTTCTGGTACTATCTGTTTCTTGGCGTTTTTGAGGCGGCAACAATCCACTACGCAGTCGCGAAGATATTCGGTCCACTGTTTTTCGGGCGCGGCTGGTGCGGCTATGCCTGTTGGACAGCTATGGTGCTGGATTTTCTGCCTTACAAACAGCCGGAAAAACCGCGAAAGGAAAAGCTAGGCGTTCTGCGATATGTGATGTTTGCATTATCCCTGACGTTGGTTTCCGGACTGTTTTTGATGAATGTCGCAAATCTGGAGGAAATCATGTTTTGGATGTTCCTTGTAGGAAACGCACTTTACTACATTGTGGGCATTGTGTTGGCTTTTATATTCAAAGATAATCGTGCATTCTGCAAGTATCTGTGTCCGGTTACGGTATTTCTCAAGCCAATGAGCTATTTTTCAATCCTGCGTGTTCACTGCGATGAAAGCAAATGTGTTCATTGTGGGAAATGTCTGTGTGTCTGCCCAATGAATGTGGAGGTTAATAAGGAATCCCGCAAGCGAAAGAGAGGAACGGAGTGTATACTCTGTTACGAATGCACGAAGGTCTGTCCAACCAAAGCATTGCATTAGAAGAATAAAAGATATAATTCGGAATGGAGAATGTGATATACTGTAAACAAGATATAGTGCAAAATATAACAGGAAGGAGTACGCACCGTGTCAGAGAAAAAGAAGTTTACAGTATACGTCGGAAGTGTGGTACTATGCGTAGGTGTGGCAGTTCTGCTTCATTATGTGTCCTTTACCAATCCTTATCTGCAATCTATTTGTCACCTTTTAAGGCCTTTTATTT
>CAKRJP010000040.1 GCA_934351835.1 uncultured Lachnospiraceae bacterium | reverse complement strand
GAGACCGAGGATACCACCATCGCAGACCTGGCAGTGGCTCTGAATACCTGCCAGATCAAGACCGGTGCGCCGAGCAGGAGTGAGCGTGTTGCGAAATACAACCAGCTGCTCCGCATTGAAGAAGAGCTGGGTGTGGCAGCACAGTTTCCGGGCGTGAAGGCATTCAATATCAAACGGTAATAAGCCTGTACGAGATGCAGCAGGGGCGAACGATCCATCATGGATTGTTCGCCCCATTTTTGTTATAAAAGACGGTTTTAATTTTCGTTCTTGCGGTACTTTGCGTTCTTTTCTTTCAGCTTTGCCAGGTACTCATTAGCTTCCTTTTCGGATTTGAAGCGCATCTTTGGACCCTGCGGGCTGAGCTTTAAGACGTAGCCGGTGTTTTTTTTTCTGAACATGATGCGTGAATTCCTTTCTTTTGTATGAATGTTTTTATTCTAGCATGAAGTGTGCAAAATGAAAATCATATTTTATAAAAATGAAAATCATGAAAAACAGACATCATTTCCGACACTATTGTACGTTAAAGTGATACAACACAACAGTGAAAGCTACATCTTACTCCTTTTTCACAACTAAAAAGCTGTTATAATAACAATATATAGACTGGACAAAACGAAAAAATTAGTTTATAGTATGAACCAATCACGAAAAGCGCCATATAGAAGGCAGATGCAAAGCCCCTTTGTGGCCGGAAATCAGGAGGTAAAAAATGGTATCATTATATGATGGTGGAATTTATCTTGTGAATGGAAAAGATATCATTCCGGAGCAGGAAAGCGCAAAGGTTGAATCCCTTACCGGAAAGAAAGCCGACAAAGAAGCTGCGAAAAAGGGAACCATTGCTTATTCTATTTTAAGTGCCCATAATACAGCTGATAATATGGAACAATTAAAACTCCGTTTTGACAGCATGGCATCCCATGATATTACCTTTGTAGGGATTGTCCAGACAGCCAAGGCATCCGGTATGGAAAAGTTCCCGATTCCTTACGTCCTGACAAACTGCCACAATACACTTTGTGCAGTAGGTGGTACGATTAACGAGGATGACCACATGTTCGGTCTTTCCGCGGCAAAGAAATACGGCGGCATCTACGTTCCGCCGCATATTGCAGTCATTCATCAGTACATGAGAGAAATGATGGCAGGCTGCGGCAGGATGATCCTTGGATCTGACAGCCACACCAGATACGGTGCATTAGGAACCATGGCTATCGGCGAAGGCGGAGGCGAACTGGTAAAACAGCTGCTGCGCGATACATATGATGTAGCTTATCCGGGAGTGATCGCGGTTTACTTAGACGGATCCCCAAAGCCGGGTACCGGACCTCAGGATATTGCGCTGGCAATTATCCGCGCGGTATTTAAAAATGGCTATGTCAAGAATAAAGTAATGGAATTTGTTGGTCCCGGTGTCGCTTCTATGACTACCGATTACAGAAACGGTGTCGATGTCATGACAACAGAGACCACCTGTTTAACCTCTATCTGGAGAACGGATGAGGATACCAGAAATTATCTGGCAAAGCATCACAGAGAAGAGGATTACAAGAAGCTGGATCCTGCAGATGTTGCTTACTATGATGGTTGTGTCTATGTTGACCTGAGTAAAGTAAAACCGATGATCG
The DNA here is from genome assembly GCA_934351835.1 of uncultured Lachnospiraceae bacterium. Taxonomy (GTDB): domain Bacteria; phylum Bacillota; class Clostridia; order Lachnospirales; family Lachnospiraceae; genus CAKRJP01. The sequence goes on along the minus strand of CAKRJP010000040.1, from coordinate 3,371 downwards.
CTCTTCCGTTCCATCCAAGCAATGCCTTTGAGATTGATGAATTAAAGGCAAATATGAAGGATATCCTTCATATGGTAGAAATGGACGCAGAAAAGGTTGCCGGTGGCAAGGCGCATTTTACACTTCTTGATAAAATAGCCGGAAATGACCTGATGGTACAGCAGGGAATTATCGCAGGCTGTGCAGGAGGAACTTACACTAATGTGATCGAAGCAGCACATGCACTTCGCGGAAAAAACTGTGGCTGTGATGAATTTTCACTGGCGGTTTATCCATCTTCCCAGCCGGTCTTCTCAGACCTGGTAAAGAAGGGAGCTGTTTCAGACCTGATGGATGCAGGCGCTATCATCCGCACCGCTTTCTGCGGACCCTGCTTTGGTGCAGGAGATACACCCTGCAACAATGGTTTGAGTATCCGTCATACTACGAGAAACTTCCCGAACCGTGAAGGCAGTAAGCCGGGAAACGGACAGATGGCAGCCGTAGCGCTGATGGACGCACGTTCCATTGCCGCGACAGCAGCAAATGGCGGAAAGCTTACTTCAGCATGGGAGTTAGACTGCTGGAATGATATTCCGGAATATGAGTTTGATGATAAGTCCTATAAAAACCGTGTATATCAGGGCTTTGGAAAGGCAGAAGAGGAGAGAGCCCTGGTATATGGACCAAATATTAAAGACTGGCCGGAAATGAGCCCGTTAACAGACAATATCCTCTTAAAGGTATGCTCGAAGATCATGGATCCGGTCACTACTACGGATGAACTGATCCCGTCTGGTGAAACCTCTTCCTATCGTTCCAATCCACTGGGACTGGCAGAATTTACCTTATCCAGAAGAGATCCGGAGTATGTGGGACGGACGAAAAAAGTAGATCAGTTAGAAAAGGCAAGAGTTGCTGCTGGAGAAGAAAAAGAGCTGGCCTTAGAACCGGATCTTGCAAATGTATTTGCAGCGATCAGGACAATTGCCGGAAATGAACATGTTTCTGTAAAAGATACAGAAGTCGGAAGCATGGTATATGCAGTAAAGCCCGGTGACGGCTCCGCAAGAGAGCAGGCAGCCAGCTGCCAGAGAGTGATCGGCGGACTTGCAAATATCTGTAAGGAATATGCAACCAAGAGATATCGTTCCAATGTAATGAACTGGGGCATGCTGCCATTCCAGATGGAAGCAGAACCTGATTTTGAAGTGGGCGATTATATCTACGTTCCGGGTGTGAGAAAAGCACTGGACGGGGATTTAAGCTCGATCAAGGCATATGTTCTTGGAAATGGAAAAGCCGTAAAGGATCAGATTAAAGAATTAGACCTGTATATTGCAGATATGACACCGGAAGAAAGAGCCATTGTTAAGGCCGGATGCCTGATCAATTACAACAGAAGCAGACATTAAGCTGACGGTAAAGGTTAGCAGCATGAAGACTACGCCGGAGAGGAGAGCAGATCATGAACGACAATTATCTTGCACAATTTTATGGAAAATCACAGAATTATACAGATATCCCGAATAAATGGTATAAAGAATATAATGTAAAGAAAGGTCTTCGGAATGAAGACGGAACCGGCGTAAGAGTGGGTCTTACCCGAGTGGCAGACGTTGTAGGCTATGAGGAGAACCCGGAAGGCGGGATCCAGGCTATTCCGGGAAAGCTGTATTACAGAGGCTATGATGTGGAAGACCTGGTAAAGGGAAAAGGAGACAGCCATTTTGGTTATGAAGAAGTTTGTTTCCTTCTGCTGTTTGGTTACCTGCCAAAGAAAGCAGAACTGGAACATTTCCGGAATATCCTGACCGGCTGTTATGAGATCCCGGATGAGTTCGTGGAAATGAACCTGCTGCGTATGCCGGGCAAAAACCTGATGAACAAGCTTCAGAATGCTGTTCTTACTTTATATAATTACGATGAGGATCCGGACAACATCGATGTGTATGAAACTCTGGTAAAGGGCATTAATTTAATGGCAAAGCTTCCGTCAATTGCCTGCTATGCATATCAGAGCAAGGTACATTATTATAACAGAGACAGCCTGTTTATCCATTATGCGAATCCCAATTATTCCATTGCAGAAAACTTCTTAAGCCTTTTAAGAAAGGATCAGACATTTTCTGATAAAGAGGCAAGACTGTTAGACACCATCCTCATCCTTCATGCAGATCACGGCGGCGGCAACAACTCCACCTTTACGAATGTAGTGATCGCTTCTACCGGTACCGATATTTATTCTACAGTTTCCGGAAGCATTGGCTCCATGAAGGGACCAAGACACGGAGGTGCAAACATTAAGGTTGCTGAAATGATGGATGCAGTCCTGGAAGAAACCGGCGGATATACGGCAGATGACAAGAAGATCAGGGCTGCAGTAAACAAGCTGATGGACGGTGAATTATATGACCGCACCGGTCTTGTATACGGATTTGGCCATGCGGTTTATACCATCTCCGATCCGCGGGCAGAGATGTTAAGAGCCCGCTGCCTGGAAGTGGCAAAGGAAAAGAAGATGATGACGGAATTTGATTTCCGTCAGAGGTTTGAACGTATTGCGCTGGAAACTATGAAGGAGCGCAAGGGAGTTGCACTTCCTACTAATGTAGATTATTACAGCGGTTTCGCTTATGAAATGCTGGGCATCCCAAGAGACCTCTATACACCATTGTTCGTGTGCAGCCGTATGGTTGGCTGGGTTGCCCACAATATTGAAAATAAGCTTTATGATGGAAGGATCATGCGTCCTGCAACAAAATATGTAGGAGATAATAAAGAATACACAGTCATGGAGGAGAGATAATGATGATGGATACAATTACGGTATTTAAAGGCGACGGAATCGGACCGGAGATCACAGACAGCGTTTTAAGAATCTTAGATGCAGCAGGAGCAGATTTAAATTATGAGGTTTTTAATGTAGGTGCTGCAGAATACGAAGCACACGGTGAGCTGATCCCGAAAGAGGGCTATGCTTCCATGGAAAAGACCCATGTTTTATTAAAATCCCCGATCACAACTCCTTTGGGAAAGGGCTTCCGCTCTTTAAATGTTACTTTAAGAAAGAAATATGATCTTTACGCAAATATCCGTCCTGCAAAGACAAACTCTGCTGTAAAAACTGCATTTGAAAATGTAGATATCGTTATCTTCCGTGAAAACACAGAGGATCTGTATGCAGGCGTAGAAGAGATGATCGATCAGGATACCGTGCATTCGATTAAGATCATTACCAGAAGATGCTGCGAGCGTATCATCCGCGCTGCCTTCGACTATGCAGTAAGCCATAACCGTAAGAAGGTGACCTGCGTTCATAAGGCAAACATCATGAAAATGGCAGACGGAATGTTCCGTGATATCTTCTATGATATCAGCAAGGAATACCC
>CAKRJP010000039.1 GCA_934351835.1 uncultured Lachnospiraceae bacterium | reverse complement strand
CCTGTGCGCCTGCGTGATGTGCTGGTCAATATTCTGAGTAATGCTGTGAAGTTCACTCCGGATGGAGGGACGATTACCTTTGAAGCCTGTTATCAGGAAAATGACGGGAATGGATATATAAATATGCGTTACCGCATCTCTGATACCGGTATTGGAATGAGTGAGGAATTTATAAAAGAAGTTTTCAAAGAATTTGCACAGGAAGATTCTGATGTGAGAACGCAGTACCATGGAGCAGGAATGGGGATGGCTATTGTAAAGAAGTATGTGGATATGATGGGTGGAACCATTTCCGTACAGAGCAAAAAGAATGAGGGAAGCACATTTACCGTGGATATTCCTCTGGAAATTACAGATAAGGAATGCAATAAGTCAGACACAGTTTTTTCTGAAAAAGTAAATCTCACAGGTGTCAATGTTCTTCTGGCAGAGGATAATGAACTGAACGCAGAGATTGCTGCCGTGCAGCTGGAAGCGTTTGGAATGAATGTAGCAAGAGCTGTAGATGGAAAGAATGCTGTTGGGATTTTCAGAGATCATCCGGAAGGTACATTTGATGTAATCCTGATGGATATCATGATGCCTGAAATGAATGGTTATGAAGCGGCAAAAGCAATCAGGGCGATGAATGACAGACCGGATGGAAAAAACATTCCTATTATAGCAATGACAGCCAATTCATTTGTTGAAGATGTTCAGGCATCACTGGATGCAGGAATGAATGCACATTTGTCAAAGCCGATTGTGATTGATGAAGTTATAAAAACGATTTTAAGATATGTACATAATGATTAGGAGATCGTTCTTTGGAATACAATTGGGGGCACAGGGGGATAAAAAATGGGAACAAAAGATATTCAGGAATTCTATCAGATAAAATTACATAGCATGGATACGATTCTGCATCAGATATCACTCATGGATCAGGTGGAAAATGAGCAGGGGGTGTCAGAAGTCATACCATCTTTGCTGCAGGCAATCGGAAATTATACAGGGGCAGACCGGGTATATGTTTTTGACTGGGAAACCGATCAGAAGGACAGCCTGAGTAATACGTTTGAATGGTGTGCTGATGGAGTGATACCAGAGATAGATAATCTTCAGGCAATCCCAGTCAGTCTAATGCCAAACTGGATGAAACGATTTGAAAACAAGGAAGTAATCGTGATCGATGATCTGGAAGCGACAAAATATTCTGAACCGGAAGAATATGAATTGTTAAAAACACAGGAAATATGTTCATTGATTGCAGTGCCGATTTATGCCAATCATCAGATGAATGGATTCATCGGAGTAGATAATCCTGATTTGAGACAGAATGAGATTTCCATTACACTGCTGTCTGACGTTGGCGGGCATCTTGGATGTGTGAGGGAAAATCTGAAAAATACGGTACTGTTGAAAAAGGCTTTTGATGAGGCAACAAAAAAGGCAGAGATTATTTCTGCAATTGCCACATTGTATGTAACGATTGTGTATGCTAATATTAAGGAACGGACATATGAGCTTCTGGAGGGCTATGACCTTGTGCGAAAAATACTTGGTCAAAAGGGAAAAATTGATGATGTTATGGAACAGCTTCCAACAGCATTTGCTGGTCTTGAAGAGAGAGAAAAGTACCGAAAGTTTCTTGAATTTGATACATTGACCGAGAGACTCCGGAATACAAATTCTATTTCGATTGAATTTATGGGAGCAAATGGAGAATGGCGGCTGTCCAGATTTATTGTAAAGAGCAGAGATGCACAGGGAAACGCTGTGGATGTGCTTTATGTCGCACGGGATATTACGGAAGAAAAATCACGAGAACTCATGTATCAGAAACAGCTTAAGGCGAGCATGGAAGATGCTCATCGTGCGAATCTTTCAAAAACAGCCTTTCTCCGGCGTATGAGCCACGATATCCGTACACCGCTAAACGGAATCGTGGGGATGATCCATATCGCTGAAAAATATAACAATGATGTGGCCAAGTTACAGGAATGCAGGCAGAAGGTACTTCAGTCCACAGATTATCTGCAAAATCTGATCAACAATGTCCTGGATATCAGCAAACTGGAATCCGGCTCCCTTGTGTTGGAACATAAATCCTTTGATCTGGCAGAACTGTTAAGTAATAATCTGACGGTTGTTGCAATGAGTGCTTATGAGAATGGTGTAAGATTTGAAGGCGGCGTGGACGCAAGCACAATCCGCCACAGACATTTGATTGGAAGTCCGGTACATCTGAGCAGGATTTTAATGAATCTTTCTTCTAATGCGATTAAATACAATCATTTTCATGGAACAGTGAATGTTCATTGCGAAGAATTATCGGATGATGGGGATACGGCGGTTTTTCAGTTTGTATGTTCAGATACCGGCCTTGGAATGAGTGAGGAATTTCAAAAACATGCGTTTGATGCTTTTGCGCAGGAAGGCAAACGGTCAACTACGACATTCAGTGGCTCCGGTCTGGGGCTTTCAATCGTGAGAGATATAGTTGAACTGATGGGTGGAACAATAGAACTGGAAAGCGAAGAAAATATTGGAAGCACGTTTACGTTTACGGTTCCATTTGAGATAGAGCATCTGGCTGAAAAGAATGATCCGCAGAAGGATAATTGTCCACTGAGCATGAATCTGTCAGGAAAGCGTGTGCTTCTTGTTGAAGATAATGCCATCAATATGGAGATCGCCCATGCAATACTGGAAGAAGAGCACCTAGATATTGCTGAAGCAAAAAACGGAAAAGAAGCACTTGAAATATTCCGAAATTCTAAGACGGGTGAGTATGATTTTATCATCATGGATGTGATGATGCCGGTCATGGATGGACTGGAAGCAACAAAAGCAATCCGTGAGTTGGAACGTGAAGATGCCAAAAAGATCCCGATCATTGCCATGACGGCAAATGCTTTTGAGGAAGACCGAAAAGCTTGTCTGGATGCTGGGATGGATGAACATATCGGAAAGCCGATTGATATTCCGTTATTAAAAAGCGCAATCATAAAACTGCTGGCAAAATCATAAAAACCGCATATATAAAGGAAATTAAAAATATGGATAAAAGACAAAAAATACTCATTATAGATGATGGGGAATTTAACAAGCAAGCGACTGTAGCCTGGAGGGTGGGAGAAAGATGAAGAAGTGCAAATTAGTACAGAATATAAGGAATTTTAAATTTTGCTACTTTAAATTTTGCACAATTATATGTTTTATTGTTTTATCCGTTCCTGCATCTGCCAAAGAAAACTCTGACAATGTTATCCGGGTAGGATCTTTTGAGGAAACTTATAATGTAGTCAATGAAAATGGAGAAAGAAGCGGCTATGGTTATGAGTATCTTCAAGATATTGCAGGTTATGCAGGATGGACATATAAATACATAACAAGTGATTGGAAAAACTGCTTTACACAGTTGGAAAATGGAGAGATTGATATTCTTGGTGACATTTCCTATACAGACGAACGTGCTGAAAATATGCTTTTTTCCGATATGCCTATGGGGGAAGAGAAATATTACATCTATACGGATGCATCCAATATGGATCTTACAGCAGGAAATTTGGATTCTTTTGAGGGAAAAAATATTGGTGTGTCTAAAGATAATATAGAGGAGGATGTGCTTAATGAATGGGAATCAAAATATGGTCTGCATACGAAGCATATCAATGTTTCTACAACCACAGAAATTATGGACAAACTGTCGAAACATGAAATTGACTGCTTCGTTTCGGTAGAAGAATCCCGTTGGGAAGAATCGGATATTTCACCGCTTACAAGTATTGGAGAGACAGAAATCTATTTCGCTATAAATCCAGAACGTCCGGATATCAAAGAAGCATTGGATAGTGCTATGCGCAGAATCAAGGATGACAACCCATTTTACACAGATGATCTCTACAGGCGTTATCTTTCTGCACAGAGCAGCTCCTTTCTTTCAAAAGAAGAAAGTGAGTGGATCAGGCAGCATGGTGCAATCCGGATAGGGTATCTGAATCAGGATGGAGGTATCAGCAGTGTAGATCCATCAACAGGTAAACTGACAGGTGTTATTACAGATTATGTGGATCTTGCAGAAAATTGTCTGCAAGGTCAGACTCTGGAATTTGAATTAAATGGATATGAGACAAGAAGTGAACTGCTTCAGGCATTGCAGGATGGAAAAATAGACCTGATTTTTCATGCAAACCAGAATCCATACTTTGCGGAAACAAATGGATTTGCTTTGTCAGATACACTATTGGCTCTCAATATGGCAGCAATTACGGCAAAGGATTCTTTTGATGAAAATAAAGAGAATATAGTTGCCGTTGAAAAAGACAATTTTGCATTGAAAGCATATCTTTCGTACAATTATCCGCAATGGGAGATCGTGGAATATGAGACATCAGATGCAGCAGTAAAAGCAATGCAGAAAGGGGTGGCAGATTGTATTGTAAGCAATTCAGATACGGTTTCTGACTATTTGAAAGATAATAAACTTCATAGCGTTTTCCTGACAAAAGAAGCGGATGTTTCATTTGCTGTTCAGCAGGGAGAACCGGTTCTTTTGTCCATTCTGAATAAAACACTGACATCTATGCCTACAACTCAATTTTCGGGTGCAGTAGTTTCGTATAATGCTTCCTCACGCAAAGTTACAGCGAGGGATTTTATTCAGGATAATTTACTGACAGTCTCACTTATAGTTGGAATTTCTTTTTTCGTTGTTCTGTGTATCATTCTTGATTCTTTAAAAAAGTCAAAACGTGCGGAAGAACAATCCAAGAAGTCTGCTGAGCAGGCATTGAAGCTGAATCAGGAACTTGAAGAAAAACAGCGGGAATTACATAATGCACTTGTAGAAGCACAGAGTGCCAATAAGGCTAAGACTTCCTTTTTAAATAATATGTCTCATGATATCAGGACACCGATCAATGGCATTATTGGTATGCTTACAATTCTTGAAAAAAGCGGAAATGATGGTGAGCGGGCAAAAGATTGTCTGAATAAAATAAAGGAGTCTTCAAAACTGCTATTATCGTTGGTAAATGATGTTTTAGATATGGCAAAGTTAGAATCGGATACAGTGGTTTTTAGTGATGAATCCATCAATCTGGA
>CAKRJP010000038.1 GCA_934351835.1 uncultured Lachnospiraceae bacterium | reverse complement strand
TCGCTTTGTTTCTATATTTTCCATCAACGATAAACTTCCAAAATTTTTCTCCAAACTCCGGAGTTAATGCTTCAACAATCAAAACCATGTCCAGATCTCTTGTAGCCCTGAAATTTACTTCATTGCTTTCAAACAGAATATCACAGGCTACGCCGCCTATTAAAACATACTGTTCTTCATAATCTGCAAAGTACTTCTGAAATATATCTAATCCTTTGACCATACATATTCCTCCAACATCTCATTAATAGAAATATCAACCCGCTCCTCTTCTTGCTCTTCTCCTGTAAATGACAATACTACGCTCAAGGGATCTTGAAATCCTTTTCCTAAAAAATCAATAAAATATCCCAGTTCCAAAACAACACAGCCAATTTCTTCCAATTCACTCACTTGTTTTTCCACTTTCAACCCACTATCTTTCAGTTCTTTCTTTGTTACTGCATAAGTAGGATAAACATTATCTGACAAAAGAGAATACTCACACAAAGCAGAAATACCTGCTTTCTTTTCTAGTTTCATATCTTCTCTCAGAACAAATCTTCGAATCACCGGATTTCTTAATACATTTTCAATCTGTTGCCATAATTGTTCTCGGTCATCCGGAATATTGATAACTCTTGATTTACCTTTCATGCCCAACACATCAATATTTAAATATTCCAGTTCATCAAAACACCGGCTTGCAGATTTTGTTGACACTCCTATTCGTTTCGCTGCATCAGATACTTTCACTTCATTCCATCGTTCATAAATAGCCATCAGAAGCATTTTTTGCGTCAAAAACGAAATCAAATGAACTGGTGCCAATTCTCTTTCATTTTCCTTACTTAGTAAATATCCAATAAACGGGAGAAATACTTGCTTTCCGTCTATTACAAAAGGAATTCCTTCTTCTATCAATTTTTCTTTTATATAAAATGTAGTTCGATTAAGAAAGATTGCACAGTTTAATCCTGTCATTTTTTCTACGCCCGCTCTGTCTCTACGTAACATAACAAGTCCGACATCATCTTTGGGGTGAATAGCCATCCATAATACACCATTCGTCTCTACTGTAAAAATATCATATCTTCCACGATATGCTAACGGGAGCTTTTTATAAACCTCTTTATTCTCCGTCATTATTACATTTTGCCGTAATGCTTTTTCCAAAAATTCTTTCATATTAATCACCTTTTTACAAATGTGACTCTTTTTACGTCACATTTATAATTTATCATATGTTATTTGATTTTTCAAGTAATATATGCTTACATTAAATCCAAGAAAAAAAGACGTAAGATTCATCTCACGCCTTCCCTGTTCTAACTATACCGATCCGATCTTCCAAAGGTGTAAATCCTACACTTTCATACAAGAAATCCAATAAAATCAAGGCCTTTCATCCCGTCCCTTAAACACTGCCGTGGCAGATGAATAATACTTTTATCTTACTCATTTTATCTCCTTATATCTTCTCAAAGCCTTGTAAATGATATGCTCCCCATATGGTAGACAATGGAAATATCCAAAAAGCTATCACAACTATATTCGATACTTTGGAAATCAGCTTGTTTAATATTCAATCCTAAAATAATCCAAATATGCTTTATATTTATCTTGTGCTGTCAGGCAGGTATCTGTCAGATATCCTTTTTCGTTGTCCCATTCCTTCAATCCGCGATAATAGAACATCTTCAAATTGTCCTCAATAATGAACGGAACAATATTATATTTCAGACACTCCTTAAACATAATCAACCTGCCCACACGACCGTTGCCGTCCTGGAACGGATGAATCCGCTCAAATTTCACATGGAAGTCCAGAATATCCGCAAAGGTCTTTTCTTCTTTGGCGTTGTATTCCGCCAGCAAGACCTTCATTTTATCGGCAACTTCTTCTGGAAGGGCTGTATCCCTGCCACCGACTTCATTCGGAAGTTTCTTATAATTACCAACAGCAAACCAATCTTTTCTGGAATCGCTGGTGCCATTCTTCAAAACCAAATGAAGTTCTTTGATGAACTTCTCCGTCAAAGCAGCTTTTGCATGATCAATAATCATGTCAATGCAACGAAAGTGATTTGCTGTTTCAATCACATCATCCACATTCAGCACTTCTTTTTCTACGCCAATAGTATTGGTTTCAAAGATATATCTAGTTTGATCGTGTGTCAGACGGCTTCCCTCCATATGGTTAGAGTTATAGGTCAGATCAATCTGTGTCTTATGATAAATCCCACCGGAGTATTTACTTGTCTTCTGCTCTTTCAGAATATCCAACAGAGTAATCGGTTCTTCTTTTCTTTTGTTGGTGCGTTCTGGTTTCTCTGCGTTTTCTGGAATATTCCATGTCTTACCAGTAAGAAACGCACCGTTCACACGTCCCTGAGCACAGTAATTTCTAACACTGCGCTCTGACATATTCCATTTTTTTGCTATATCAGCAACTAAAAGGTATTTCATCTACAATCCTCCATCACAAACCATAACCCAAATCCAAAACGTACTAATCTACTGACTAGTATATCACATCATCGGCAAAAATACCATTTGTTCCATCTATTTCAATACTTTTTTAGCCGATATAACAATTATATCATCTACTAAGTTTTTTTATCATCAATGTATTACTTTAAGTGCATCTTTTTTGGCACCTCAAAATGTTTTAATTTTTTACTATTCTTTAATATCTTATAAATTTAAAATCCCCTATATCCCCAATTACTTAATTATATATTTCGTGCCTCTGCCTTTACCTTCAATTGCTATCACACCTTTTTCGCCCATATCTTTCAGCAACTTTGTTGTCTTTGATTTTCCAAAAGGTGTATATGGTGCAATTTCACTTATTGGTTTCAGCATAGTCTTGCTTAAGAGTTTATAAATTACTTTTTCGTCTTCGGTTAAATTAGCATCCTTTTCAAATAAAGGAAGCACCATTTTTATAGCATTCTCTGACACTTCAAAATCCGGCTTCATCAGACCTTCTGCATACAGTTGTTTTATTCTTGTAATTCCGGTTCCAAATATCTCGACAAATCCTAATCTATAAAACACATTTGCAAGATTTCTGTTTCTTAAAACGGAAAGTTTACCTGACAAATATTCTTCTGCTGTTATTCCGGACGGCAATCCACCTGGAGATACAACTTCTATTCTGTCATCAAACATGGAAACTCTGATGTGTGAATCCACATCCCATACCCTATGGATCAGAGCATTCGCAATTGCTTCTCTGAAGGCTGCTTCTGGTATCTTCTCCATCTTCTTTCTGTCAGCACCTTGTATTACTTCATACTGATAGTAGTCCCTAAATACAGCAAGTATCTTTTCATACGCATCCAAAATGGATATATTTTCAACCGTTGTTCTCTTTTGAATAATGCTGATATTTTCCCCGAACTTGACAATATCAATTCCCGGAAAATGATTTTTATCCGCCAAAAGCCCTGCTGCATTATTAAAACCATTTACATTGTCATACAAGTTCAATGTTCTCAATGTATCTTGATTAAAAGTTTCAATCTGAATACTTTCCTTCAGCTTACACTGTAAAACTTCGAAAGACAAATCCTGATCTTTACAAGGCAATTCTTCAAATCTAATATTTTTGCCGTCTAATACAAGTCTTGAAAATTCCAGAGTATCTACCTCTATCGTCGCTGTATCATTTCGTTTGTATGCTTTTGATTTATATAAATATGGTTTCTGAAGGCCACTGGTTACAGTGAGTTTTATCATCTGATCATTATTCTGTATTTCAAGTGTATAGTTCGGTTGAGGCGAAATACTGTCATTGATTTTATTTTCGATATCCAGACACGCCTGCTTTACATCCGGCAAGCCTTTTACATTTCCATCATCATCTACTCCAAAAAGAATTGTTCCACCATCGTAATTCGAAAAGGCACTGACTGTTTTTAAAAAAGTATTCGTAATCATTTCTTTGAACTCTAATATTCTCGTTTCACGCATAATGATTGCATCCTTTCCAACTTCATTGATTATATTATATGTATAAATGCGCGAAAAAACAATCGTAAATTTTTACGATTGTTTTATGGCTATTTCCTATTTTTCTTCCGTTTTAGTTGTCGAATAACTCCTAACAAATGCTTATCTATCCTCTTTCATAATCTGCAAAGTACTTCTGAAATGTATCTAATCCTTTGACCATACATATTCCTCCAACATCTCATTAACAGAAATAGATAGAAATAACTTTTGATCCTGTTCTTTCGTAAACTTTTTTTCTTCTGTATATATAAGCATATTCTCTACCCTTGGCGAGATTTCCATTTTCCACCAAATATTGTCAGTCCATTCCGATATAAACAGGAAAGTTTACACTGTCACTGTCGTTCACAATTTTCCATATTCTTCATCACTTACTGGTTCAAGCCATTCGTTAGAACCATTTTCGCCTGGAACCTCTATTGCCAGATGCGAAAACCATTCATCCGGTGCAGCACCGTGCCAGTGTTTCACTTCTGCCGGAATATTAATGCAGTCACCTGGCTTCATTTCTACAGCATCTTTGCCTTCTTCCTGATAATATCCTCTTCCGGCAACGCATACCAGAATCTGTCCACCTCCACTTTTTGCATGATGGATATGCCAGTTATTTCTGCATCCAGGTTCAAATGTCACATTGAAAATTCCAACCTGAGAAGTAGAAATCGGTGCAAGAAAACTTCTGCCAGAAAAATACTGTGCAAAACCATCGTTTGGTGCGCCGATTGGAAATACCATCTCTTTAGCATGCGCACGCATTGCTTCCTCTTCATATGGCAAATCTCCTTCGCCTGCTTCCCACACTTCTTTTGCAAGATTGAAAACAGCCCATGCTTTTGGCCATCCTGCATAAAATGCGACATGTGTAATCACTGCAGCAATCTCTTTTTGTGTCACACCATGATTTTTTGTATTTTGAAGATGATATTTTAAAGAAGAATCCGTAATTCCGGAAGACATCAGCGTAACCACAGTGATAATACTTCTTGTTTTTATATCGATATCCTGGTTGTTCCAGTTTTCACCGAAAAGTACATCATCGTTAAAACGTGCAAACTCCGGTGCAAATTCACCAAGTGCATTTTTTCCTGCTGTCTGTATTATTTTTCCCATATTCTGTATCCCTCCATAACACTGTTATTTATAAAGATTTTACCCACTCACTGATTTCCTGTTTTGTTCCGCGGTTTAACAGACTGCCTTCTGTGATAACTGCATCTGGTGCGGACGGTTGCAATTCCTTTATAGTATTACCGAATCCACTTCCACCGGATGTTGCAAACAGCACGATCTTTTTACCACTGAACTCATAGGCTTCCAAAAATGTATTGATAATTGTCGGAGCCACATACCACCAGATAGGAAATCCCAAAAGGATCTCGTCATAAGAACTCATATCCATCTCTTTTTTCATAATCTCCGGTCTGTATTTCTTATCACTCATTTCCACACTGCTTCTGGATTTTTTATTCATCCAGTCAAGATCAGCCTTTGTATATGGAACTTTCGG
>CAKRJP010000037.1 GCA_934351835.1 uncultured Lachnospiraceae bacterium | reverse complement strand
GAATACCCGTGATGATCTTGATGTCAGGAGTGCCATTCAGTTCAATGATTCTATCGAGATATTTTGCTCTCGTGATTGTTTTCATATAGTCACCCACTTTCAAAAATTGAAGTTTTTTCATTTTTCGAAACTGCTTTGTTGTACTTAGTATACTGTCTGCTAATAGTATATGCAAGATGTCACTTTCAAAAACACAAATTTTTTTATTTTTTGAAAGTGGAAACTATGTAAAGGCAACTCGGTTCTTTACTTAATTTCAGGGAAAATGCAAAAATTTCAAAAAGATTGCTTTTGACCACTGTAAAACATGCTCTGAGCGTTTCGTTATATGAAGGAATAATTTTTCTTTCATATTTCAAAGAAAAGAGGATAAAGAAATGACAGAGAAAAGATGTTATACAGTTCAGGAGTTACAGGAAATCTTAGGAGTCAGCAGACCTACTATTTATAACCTTTTAAGGTAATTATGAATTAGTGAAAGAAATGATGTCACAATCCGAAGTCTATGTGTTTGAAGCGGATAAAATGATACAAGGATTTGTAGGACTAAATGATGAATATATCGAAGGTATTTTTGTCTCTGATGAAATGCAGTCATATGGCATAGGTAAGCTTTTATTGGATTATATTAAGGATAAAAAAGAAACCTTGGAGAAATGATGAGGAATTTGTTATCATGGGAATGAAGTATTTCCTTTTGAACGCAGATAGTTTAGAGTTTTGACATCGGTTATAGATAAATTAAATTAGATTTTAAGTTTTAGAAAATATAGAGTGTATGGATTCAATTCTATATGCTCTTTTTCTTTACTGAATTTCAGAGAAAATGCAAAATAAGGTGGAACAGATGAAACCTACGATTCTGGACAGCATGACACCTTCGTTATTCGTTATCCTCCGGAATTACAGATGTGAATTTGTGGTGTGGTAAGATAGAAACATAAACAAAGAGACACAAATATTTTCCATGGAAAATGAATATAGAACAGGAGGGTATATTTATGTTAAAAAAACAAGCTGATGAACTGCTGAACTCTACAGCAGAACTTGCAAGCTTCTGGAAGAAAAAACGAAAAGCAACGGTAGGCGAAATTGTACGGGAAGCTCTGATTCATATGAATTTAAGTCTTAGTGAAACAGAAAAACTGGCTCAGATTCTTACGGAAGCGTCAACACGTAAGACATATAAGTAAAAAGAATATAGATACATTCATGGCATTGCAGTAAATTTTCTGGTAAAATGAGATAAGCAAAATTGGAGTTTTTATTGCTAAGATAGTATGATTTGATAAAGATAAAGAGGGCAAGTGTGTCCGTAAGCAGCTGGAAGTTGCGGGAGAAAATTTTTTATGAATATTACAGTTTATCTTGGGGCAAACGAAGGAAATGACTCAAGTTTACGAAAAGCAGTTGAGGAATTGGGGACATGGATTGGAAACAGTGGAAACGCACTAGTCTATGGCGGTTCCAAATCCGGTCTGATGGGTGCGATTGCTGACAGTGTTTTGAAAGCAGGAGGCGAAGTAACAGGTGTAGAGCCGAAGTTTTTTATCGAAAATGAAGTTCAGCATGACGGGTTAACCAAGTTGATTGTGACCAAGGATATGACGGAGCGTAAAAACAAAATGATTGAGTTGGGTGAAGCCTTTATTGCTTTCCCAGGAGGTACGGGAACATTAGAAGAAATTGCAGAAGTAATGTCGAAGGTGTCATTGAAACAGCTGGATGAACCTTGCATTCTTTATAACCTGAATGGTTACTACAATGACTTGAAAGCACTTCTGAATCATATGATTGAAAAAGGGCTGTCCTCCAATGAGCGACAGGAGGGAATCTATTTTGCCGAGAATCTCAACGATATAAAACGAATCTTGAAATTGGTATAGATTCCCACCGATAGAATTAAAAAATCGGAATATATAGAGCAATAATTTTGTTGATTATCGCATCAATCTTGTTTGCACCAAGCCATATTTTATTTTTTTATAAGAATACAAATATGAAGTAAAGAAGAAGCGGACTGCCTAATTAGAAGACTGACCGCTTCACTATAATATTATTCCACTATTGGTGGAATAAAGTTTTCAATTGCATTGCGCAGCTTTGGATGGTGGATGACAAAATGTATCGTTGGAGCTTTTTCTTTTGAAACCATAGCCCATTGTCCTTCATGAATCAATATCTGCAGATTATGAAAAACAGAGTTTGTACTTATCCTCAATATATAATTAGGATTTTTTCGGGCAAAAGCTTTCGTATCATTCATGTGCATCCTGTATTCTTCTTCGCTGTATGGAAGATTGGTTTCACAAAAAATTCCAGAAAGATCCAGAACGGGCGGATTTTTGCTGAAATCTTCTGGTGTCAGATCAGGGACTTCGTCTTCAAGCGTTTCAGACGCAAGAATGGATATAATTCTTTCCTTTTGCATTTTAACATGCTTTTTTATCCGCTGTTTTTGTTCGCTGTCCATGCCGTGCCGAATAAGAATTCGTTCGAGAAGTTCTTCGCTTATTGTGTATAACGGCAATGTGGATCGGATACCCCGGCGTTTTCCAGATTTTCTGGTGTCAGAGATTAGAAAAGTGTTCAGCTCAGCTTCACGTTCACTGCGGTAAATATCCATCAAAGAATCAGCATTTTTTAATAGTTCATCTGCGCGTCTTTGATAGTATTCAACTTCTCGCCTGGACTTTGTCAGATAGTATTTCCCATTTTCATGGTATCCGGTAATTGCTTCGCCTGAAAGTGCAGCAGAACCGGAAACCTTTAACAAGTGCAGGAATGTGTTGTTTGGCGCATTTTTTAAATAGTATGGTGAGATTAGTCCGGTCATATACATCGGAATCCAACTTTCCAACCCCAGCATCATTTCATCAAAGGAACGGTCAAGATTATGAATCTGATAGAGGTGCAATCCTTTCTTGAGCATCAGAGCCATGCCAAACATCCATTTTTTTGGAAATTCAGGATCTTTTGCCATTTCCTTCATTGGCATATCGCTATACATAATTACCGGAGCAGTGGATTTGGAAAGTACAGTTGCTTTCAGAAAATCCAATTCACTTTCCATCATCTCATTTATTCCCCAATAGGTCTTAGATGTTGGGATTTGAAATGGAGCTGAGGGAACTTTCAATTCGTCGAAGTGGATGATATGGATATATTCATCCAGATTAAATTCATCGAGCTTTTCTAAAAAAACGGTCATTGAGTCTTTGACAGCTCCTGCTCCGGCAAGCAACCAGTCTGTCAGTCGTTCCTGAAAATCAGTGTAGTTAGAGAAGTCTTCTACAGGACAATTGATTAAGCTGGATATGATAGCTTTCTGTTCCGCAGTCTGGAAATGCCTGACAACAAAAACTGAAATCTTTCTGGCAAACTCCGTAGGGTTAGCAGGTTGCCTTTGTCCATTCCGGATACGGGAAATATAGGATGGGTCAAAGTTCAGAAAACGGGCCAGGTCGGAAATGTTTATCGGTACAACAGTCAGCAATGTATGAAAATTTTTCTGTAAATGAGCAATATCCACGTTATTTCTTACATATGGAGAAAATACTTCAGAGACAGATTGTACTGTAATATCAGGTATTTTTTTGCTCTCTGCAATAGAAACAATCCCATTTATAAGTCTGCCCAAATTTTCGGATCCATCTTCTGGAATACGGTCACCGGATCTGTAACGGCTGATCGTAGCAGCAGAAAGACCGGAATTTTCTGCTAAATCTTTGGCAGTACAGTCCAACTGCTTCATGTAGTCATCTAATAATTTCTTAAAATCCATTGAGATATGTTCTCCTTCCTAATGATACAGGTGTTCTTTCCTGTAGTATATAATATCCTCAGGGAATTACAATATTGCAATTTCCAAAATGTCACTGACAATCAGGAAATAAAAAGGGTAAAGGACAGGATGTATAGTATATTTAAAGTGTTACAAATAGTTTTAGCTATAGATGAAAGCAAGAATGGAGGATGATTATGAAAAAAAGAAGAAAGGGAAAAGTCAGGTGGTTGTCTGTTCTGCTTACAGGCTGCCTGTTACTATCTATCATACCTGCAACAGCATTTGCGGCTGAAGATACAGCTCCGGCAAAAAGTGAGAACGCTGCTGGAGAAGAAACTCAGATGCCAAAACAGCAAAATGCAACAGAGGATACATCAAATAGTGTAATTGAAAATACATCGGAAGATGCAAATACAGAAAATAAGGATGAACAGACCGATAAATCCAATGAAAAATCATCTGCGGAAGTTGCGACGCTTGCCTTCGAGCAACCCAAGCCGGATTATCTCCCTCAGGGAGTAACGTATGTTACTGATGGCTACAAGCACGCATATCACACACGAGTTGATGTAACTGCCAATGTTTCCGTTAAGGATCCGACCGGTACGGTGGTCGAATCCACACAAGTAAGTAAAAGTAGCGGAGAGTTTAATTTTATCACAGAAGAATTCCCAAGTGCCGAAGTGTTGCAGACTGCAGTGAAAAATCTTCAGACCGAGATTGAGACACCGTACAAAGCCAGGGGAACCGTTACAAGTGAAAATGAGAGTAAGGGACCGATTATTGATCATTTTGAGAGCGCATCTCTTTATACTTTTACTCCCACATCCGGCAATCCGGTTGATTTTAGTTCGGATTTAGAAGCGGCGAAGCAGTATTTCAATGAGCACCCGGATGCGACCGGTACTTTCACAGTGATTCGGGATGTTCACGAATATCAAATATATGATTATACCTATGACCTGATTGTGCAGGAATCAGATTCTGTGGATGAAGTTATTACCACGGTTGACATTGGCAATGTTTGGAAGAATCTTGATTCTTCGCAGCCTGTTGCGTTTACAGCAGAAGTCAATCCAAACTCGGAATGTGTAAACCAGATGACGCTTACGGACGAGTATTGGCAGCAAGTGGCTATTGATGGCAGCAGAATCGCAAAATCCAACCCACAAAACCCAATTGCAGGGGAAACCTACAGTTATGCAGTAAAATTAACAGCGAAGGACGGTTACTACTTCCATGACGGATTCAAAGGCAGCGGAGTCGGATGTGATGTAATATGCGATGGATCCACTATAACGGCGTTTTCAGGCACACTCTCCGCTGACAGAAAACAGTTGACACTCTGGCTTAACAACATTAAGGTGACAGCTACTGACGGAGGTTCTCAGCACGGCATTGGCGATGTGGATATTGAGGGTGTAACTTTTAATTATGAGCCGGGAGATGTTCCAAAAGCGACTGCTTATAAATGTGATCCATGGGATGAACAATATGATATAGAATACGAATATTGGGAAGAAATGGAAACGAATGCAAATGGTGAATCTGTACCGGTAAAATTCTGGTATTCTGATGAAAGCAAGAATAATGCACTTGCACAAGATAAAAAAATAACGACCTTTGAGGATGGTAAAAACTATATGTACAGTATTTCCCTTAAAGCGAGAGACGGAAATACATTTGCAGCTAATAGTAAAGTAATGGTGAATGGCACAAATGTAAATAATGCAAATGTAACAAATACTGGAACAGGACTTTTTGTAGTTGCTGTAAGAACAATAAAACCTGAAACTGTTCAGTTACAAAATATTAGTATTGTCGAAATAAATAATGCAACAATCAGCTTTAAGGTCGGAGATAAGCCTGTATTCACTGGAAAAACAGCTGAGAATGTTCCGTATATTTATCAATCTGAATTTTGGAGTACAGATGGAGGTAAAAAATACCATTACTCAGCCGATTTTTGGAACGACAACAATCCAGATGATTTATTTACCGAATTTGAAAGCGGTAAAACTTACACTTATGGAATTTATTTCAAGGCAAAAGAAGGATATTGTTTTACAACGGATACAAAATTAAAAATAAATGGTAAATATTACGATTATGACATTACTGATTATGACCCAATGTTACAATATCCTAATGGCGGATATGCAACGATGTGGGTTGACACAGATTTGACCATAACACCACAGGCATCCGGCACAACACCTGAATATAAAATCACCGAGGGTGCAAATAGCTCTTGGAA
>CAKRJP010000036.1 GCA_934351835.1 uncultured Lachnospiraceae bacterium | reverse complement strand
TGAAGAAGAGGCGAGACTTTTAAAACCGATTGATGAATATGTTGGAAAAATACAGAGCCAGATTGACGCTTTGCGTTTGGATGGATCTGACAAAGTAAATAGTTTAAAAAATCAGATCGCAGTTACAAAAGAGGATAAGAATTTATCCAAAGAGCAGCAGAATCAGATCATTGCAGATTGCAAAAAAGAACTGGAGAAAGCGAAGGCTGTAGAAGATGCGAACAAACAGAAAATCGCAAGTCTGATCGCTGATGCAGAAGGGTATCTTGCGAAACATTATAAGACAGAATACTATGATATTGTTGCAAAAAGCTGTGAGGCTGAGAAGATTGCAGAGAATAGTAATTATGAAAAATTAAAAGCCGAAATTCAGGCAGAGGAGAAGAAGGCAATCAGCAAATTGTCAAATTCTGATGATATCAAAGCAGAAAAATATACATATAAAAACAAACTCTTTGATGCACAGATGACACACGAATCCAGACTTCAGGAGATTAAGGACAGAAAGCATGACGCATACATGCACAAATATCATTTGATTGATCTTTTGCGTATGTCAAAATATACGTTTGCCCAAAAACAGGCACAGAAGTGGGAAAACTACAAATATTCATTTAATTTGACACAGTACTTATATAGAAATGGATTGTATATTGTAATCATCCTGATCTTTATTGCGTTGTGTATCATTACACCGGTAGTTAAGAATGCACAGTTGCTTACAGTGACGAACATCCTGAACATCTTGCAGCAGGCATCGCCTCGAATGTTCCTGGCACTGGGAGTTGCAGGACTGATCCTTTTAACTGGTACAGACCTTTCGGTAGGACGTATGGTTGGTATGGGTATGGTTACAGCGACCATTATCATGCACAATGGTATCAATACCGGTAGCGTATTCGGACATATTTTTGATTTTTCAAGTATGGCTCCGGTACAAAAAGCGTTGTTGGCATTGGCAGTATGTATTATCCTGACTACAGCATTTGCAATGGTTGCAGGATTCTTTATGGCGAAGTTTAAAATGCATCCGTTTATTTCAACGATGGCGAACATGTTGATTATCTTCGGTCTTGTAACTTATGCAACAAAGGGAGTTTCTTTCGGTGCGATTGATTCTGCAATTCCGAATATGTTTATTCCACAGATCGGAGGATTCCCTACGATCATCCTGTGGGCAGTGGCAGCGATCATTATCGTATGGTTTATCTGGAACAAGACAATTTTTGGTAAGAACCTGTACGCTGTAGGTGGAAACCCGGAAGCAGCTGCTGTATCAGGAATTTCTGTATTTAAGGTAACAATGGGAGCTTTCATTCTGGCCGGTATTCTTTATGGATGTGGTTCATGGTTAGAGTGTAACCGAATGATCGGTTCCGGTAGTGCAGCGTATGGACAAGGATGGGATATGGATGCCATCGCAGCCTGCGTAGTTGGTGGTGTTTCATTTACCGGTGGTATCGGTAAAATCTCAGGTGTAGTAACTGGTGTGTTGATTTTCACATCTTTGACATACTCTCTGACGATCCTTGGTATCGATACAAACCTTCAGTTCATTTTTGAAGGTATCATCATTCTTGCAGCAGTAACACTTGACTGCTTAAAATATGTACAGAAGAAATAATTGATAAATACCTGTTTGCGCAGGTAACCTGTAAGACAAAGGCCGCCCTGCACGTCTGATGACAAAGGGCGGCTAAAATAATATAAAAGATGATATTGACATTTAGTAAGCAGGTGTTCTCTGGTATAATGAGAGACAGAATATGACAGAAATAGCAGAGGAAGAGTAAAATGGAAAAATACAAGGTAATTCTGGTGGATGATGAGGCAGAAGTAATTGATGTGATGGAACAGAAGATCCATTGGAATGAGTTGGGATTTGAGGTGGTCGGAAGCGCGACAAATGGTGTGAAAGCATTGGAACTTGTAGAGAAGCTTCAACCGGATGTAGTTCTGACAGATATCAAGATGCCATACATGGATGGCTTGGAATTGTCGCGGAGACTAAATCAGGATTATCCCAATATTTATATTCTGCTTTGCACAGGATTTGATGAATTTGAATATGCAAAAGAGGCAGTACATCTTGAAATCAAAGAATACATGCTGAAGCCGATCAGTGCGGCAGAACTATCGGAATGTCTGACTGGTTTAAAAGAGACTTTAGATAAAGAACGAGAAGAAAAATTAAATGTCAGAAAACTGGAAGACTATTTCCGGGAGGTATTACCGGCACTTCGTTCTAACTTGTTTGTTTCTTTGATCGAAGGGCGGGTAAGTGAAGAAGACTATAAGAAATTTTTGAAGGCATATCAGGTGGATATGAGAGGTCCGCTCTATTGCTGTGTGGTATTTCATACATCATCAAATCATGTGCCGGATGAGATGGATCCATTGTTGCTTTCAATGTCAGTGGAACGAGAGATCAAACAGCGTCTGGTGCGAGAATGGGACTGTCAGGAGTTTATTTATTTGGGGAATACCGTATTGATACTGGAACTGGATTCTGAAAGCCGGATTGTGGAGATTACCGACAGCTGTGACAGATTCTGTAGATGGGCATACAGGATTATGGGAGCAGTGGTCACTGCGGGAGTTGGAAGAACCTGCGACAATCTGTTCAACATTCATCTTTCTTACGGAGGTGCAAGAGAAGCAGTCTCTTACCGGGTATTATACGGAACAAAACGTGCAATTAATATCGGTGAGGTTGTGCCCAAAGAGCAGAAAGAGACAGAACTTCCGGAAGAGGCAAGGATGCATGGGCTTTTGCGTGCAATCCAGTTGGGAGACAGAAATGAGATTGAGAAAGCTGCCAAAAAAGAGATCGAGAAACTCCACAGCACGGCGGGAACGATCAGTCAGTACAATCTGGCAATTATGGAGCTTGTGAGCAGTTTTTATCGGTTTTGTGCACATAATTCCACAGATTTTAATGAGATTATGGGAAACGCACAGAATCCTTATGAAAAGGTGGCTAAGATGGATGAGAGTTCGTTGACTGCCTGGATCATTGAAACAGCGGAGACGATCAGTGAGAGTTTGAAGACTGCAAGAAATAGTACATCTCAGAGATTAGTGACAGAGGCGCAGATGATCGTGAGAAATAAATATATGGATTCAGAGATATCATTAGACACTGTTTGTTCGGAACTGGGGGTATCCAATTCTTATTTTTCATCGGTATTTAAGAAAGAGACAGGAAAAGCGTTTATTTCTTATCTGACAGATTATCGAATGGATATTGCAGCAGAGTTAATGCTGAACACCAACGATAAGAGTTATACGATCGCAGAAAAAGTGGGCTATCAGGATGCGAATTATTTCAGTTATGTATTCAAAAAAAGATTCGGAGTCTCACCATCAAAATATAGAGCAGAACATTTACAGAAGTAATCTGCATGAGGGGAACAGGAAACATTGAAGATCAGGAAGAAAAACGGCAAAGAGTATATGGGATTTAATATACAGACAATCATTATGTCTGTATTGATGGCACTGACGTTCATAACTATTGCTCTTATGGGATTTTTGCTTTATCACCGCTTTAAACTGGCACTTGACAAGACAGCGATATCAAATACAGAGTCGACAGTAGAAAGCACGATTGATCGTGTGAACTCGGATCTTTTAAATATCCGACAGATTTCCAATGCGGCGAATTACAATATCATCCAGGAGTTTGATATTTCCAGTCAGGAGTTCTCCAAACAGTTCAGTCTGCTGTATGAGACGAACGCGGATAAAATCCAGAGTCTGGCATTGTATGGAAGTGACGGCAGGCTGATCGCATCGGAACCTGTGGCTGCAGAGAAAGAGAATGTTGAAGTGACGAAGCAGCGCTGGTATCGTAATGCAGAAAATGACATTGAAAATGTCCATTTTTCTACACCACATACGCAAAATCTTTTTGCGGATGGCTCGTTCAGATATCACCGAGTGATCTCTTTAAGTCAATCGGTAGATATTAACGACGGCGAGAGACCGGGGATCGGAGTCCTTTTGGTGGACATGAAGTACTCTGTTATTGAGGATGTGCTGGAACGGATCAATGAATCTTCCAATGGGATTTATTATTATCTGTGCAGCAGGGATGGAGAAATCATCTATCATCCCCGGTGGACAGAGATTGACAGAGGAATGTTTACAGAGAAGAATATCGAAGCTGCCAATTACGAGGATGGTACTTATGAACTGTCCGTTGATGGAAAGAAAGAAAATATTGTCGTGGGAAGTATTTCTTATACCGGTTGGAAACTGGTGGGGGTAGTGCCGGAGAGTGTGCAGACGACGAATATCAACAATTTCAGATACTATATTTTTACAACTATCATCGTACTCTTGATGATGCTTTTAGAGGGAAACCGTCTGATATCCAGAAAAATATCCAAGCCGATCCGGGAATTGGACGAGTCGGTAAAAGCATATGAGGCAGGAGGAAAACCGGATATTTATATCGGAGGTTCTTCGGAAATCCGGCATCTGGGTCATTCGGTCCAGAAATCTTACGAGCAGATCGAAAACCTGATGGATGAGATCATCAGACAACAGAATGAGCGCAGAAAAAGTGAACTGGATGCACTGCAGAGCCAGATTAATCCACATTTCCTCTATAATACACTGGAATCTATTACCTGGATGGTTGAGGCACAGCGAAACAGTGAGGCCGTTGTGATGATCTCGGAACTTGCGAAGCTTCTTCGCGTTAGTCTGTCGCGGGGAAAGACAATTATTCCAATCGCAGATGAGCTGCAGCATGGCAGGAGTTATATGAGTATTCAGCTTGTCCGTTATAAAGAACGTTTCAAGACGGAATTTATTATGGATGATGAGATAGGGGATTATTGTATCGTCAAGCTGGTCATCCAGCCAATCCTGGAAAATGCAATCTACTATGGCGTGGGGCATATGGATGAGGATGATGATGGCAAAATCATTGTGCGCGGTGAGAAAAAAGGCGACGATATTTATATTTCTATAGAAGATAATGGAATGGGAATGAGAGAAGAGGTACTGGAAAATATCCTGACAGATAACAGCAAGGTGCCGAAGCATGGCTCTGGTGTGGGCGTGATCAATGTGCATTCCAGGATCAAGCTTATGTTTGGTGCGGAATACGGACTTTCTGTATATAGTGAACCGGACGAGGGTACAAAAGTTGTGATCCATATACCGGCAATTCCTTATACAAAAGATAACGCAGAGATGCTGGAAACACAAAAATACAGACGGGGGATGGTGGAAAATGAAGAAAAATAAAATGTCATTCCTTGTCATAGAGTTACTTCTGTTTTTACTGGCGCTATTTTTTATGCAGAAGATATTTGCCCAGGATGTGCCGGAAAAAAGAGTGGCAGTAATTCTGCCGGAATCCGGAGATAAGCGCTGGGATTCACTGATCAAGGGAATGAAGCAGTCGGCAAAGATGAATGGCCTGCACCTGATCATCTGTAATACGGATGAGATCGGAAATGCAGAAGATGAAAAAGAAGTGATCAAAGAACAGCTCCATAACAATGTGGATGCCTTTATTGTGTGTCCGGCACCCGGAAGTGAGACGAAAGAGATGCTTAAGAGAACCTGTAGTGATATTCCGGTCATGCTGATCACGGAAGATATTTATAGTGGAGAAAAGCAGGGAATATCCGGTTTTCCGGTGATTCAGACAGATCACTATAAGATGGGAAAAGAACTGGGGAAACAGTTAGAAAAAGGCGAGAAAAAGATAGGGATCGTGGCTGGATGGAAGGAATCAGAAGCTGCCAGAGATTCTCTGGAAGGATTGTCGGATGCATTAAAAGGAACCGGAAGTCAGATCGTCTGGCATTGCTATCGGAAAAAAGGCGAGGATATCTGTGATCAGATAAACCGCAAAGAAACGGTGGATGTGCTGATGGTCCTGGATTCAGGAGCACTGGATGAGATTGGTGAACAGGCAGAAGATGGACTGTATCACGGCGCAAAAATATATGGAATCGGCAGCAGTGTAAAATCCATTGCACTCTTGGATTATGGAAGAATCCAGGGACTTGTAGCTCCGGATGGCTATGAGATGGGGTATGAAAGTATCGAGGAGATCACGAAGAAGCTGAATTATAGATTTTACGAGATTAAGAGCCATGAGACAGCGTTAAAAGTAATCCATAAGGAAGATTTGTTTTCTGGCGATGATATGGAAAGGTTTTTGTATTCTTATGAGTAGAAAAAAGCGGATAAGGCAGATCCTCTGGATCATTG
>CAKRJP010000035.1 GCA_934351835.1 uncultured Lachnospiraceae bacterium | reverse complement strand
CAACTTTGTTGGTCTTTCTGGTACTTTCCCCTGCCGTTGGTCTTTCCTTGAAGGTCAATTTAAGCACGAGGCCTCTGCCAGTACAGGTGTGGCCGGATTTTTTGCCTTTAAGAACAAGGATGAGTTAATCGACGTACCTGAAAACGGAGCGCTCGTACCTTGGCTACAGTCTTCCGGTAAATCCTTCTCGCCCTTCTACCTCGAGAATGTTACAGAAGTAGGGACGGTCAAGGCCTTTGAAAATTTAACAAGGCCAGCTATCTGCCGTCCCTTTAACGATGTTCGACTGACAGAAGAAACTGTCACGAAGCGTGGTATCGACGAACAAGGCAAGAAGATTGCAGTTGACGAAATCGCATGGTACAAGCATGTCGCCGACCTGGGCTTCACGGCTATGCCGAAGATCTACTCCTATGAACCTTTGGTAATGGAACGAATCAAGGGCCGCAACATTTTCGCCTACGATGTTCTTCCAATTTCCGAGAAACGACGTGTCATTGATTCGATCGTAAACGGTTTGAACGAACTCCACAACCTAGAGCCTGCGCGTCCAGCAATTGAAAGTGATCTCGATGAAAACTACATTACGAAAACATTCAATCGTCTGGAAAAGGTAGAAGACCTCGTTCCGTTTGCTAAAGATGAATATATTCGTATTAATGGTCGTTACTATAAAAATATTTTCTTCGACCGTAATGCTCTTAAGACTGTTCTGAAAAAGCACTACCCTTCCGAATTCCGCCTAATTCATGGTGATTGTACATTCTCCAATATGCTTTATGACCGCATTCATGGAAAGGTGTATTTCATCGATCCGCGTGGATATTTCGGGAAGACCAAGCTTTATGGCGACGTCGATTACGACTGGGCCAAAGTCTATTACTCACTTGTTGGAAATTACGACCAGTTCAACCAAAAGAAATTCGCTCTTGCAATAGATGATCGTGGTGTAGAACTCGCAGTCAGACCCAACAATTGGGCTGATATGGAAGACTACTTTTTTGAACGCATTGATGGCGTTAGCAAAACGAAAATCAGAGCACTTCATGCCGTCATCTGGCTTTCGTTAACAACGTATGCCTGGGAAGATTATGACTCCATTTGTGGAGCCTTCTACAATGGCATATTGAAATCTGCTGATTTTCTTTGACATTTTCTGAAAGTGTCCGAGATTTGTCTCAGGCACTTTTCTCTGCAAACGAAATATATGACTACTCTTAAGCTTTCGCCTCTTCCTAAGACATGGGTTTTTGATGTTGACGGCACGTTGCTAGTACATAACGGTCATTTGCGAGAACAGGGAGATGAGGTATTGCCGGGAGTAAAGAAACTTTTCTCTCAGATTTCCCCTGGTGATAAAGTCGTTTTGATGACTGCCCGAAAAGAGGTTTTCCGCGAGCAGCTTGAAGTATTCCTGAATAGGAATGGAATTCGTTTTGATACGATTCTCTATGGTATACCTATGGGAGAAAGAATTCTTGTAAACGACAAGAAACCGTCCGGACTTGTAACAGCATATGCGGTGAATAAGGAACGCGATGCTCCGCTCGATCTGAACATTGTCATTGATGAAACTTTATGATGCAAAAGCAGAACATGGCATGCGTTCGGAAGAAGACTTTTTTGGGTATATCTCTGTACGAAAAATATCGTACAGATGACCAATTGGTTCGTCTTTTTGCTGGTGGTTTTTGGCGTGAAGATGTCAACTTTTCTTCCTATGGCGAATCCAGTCGGCAAGTGTATTTCTGCGGAATTCCTCTGTGGGGGCGACGCATCAATAACAATACACTTTTCTGGCATCTAGGACGCAATACCGAGGTTTCGAAACTAAACATCGCCGAAGCGCTCGAAAATGAGCTAAATCATCGCTTTGGTTCACATTTAGCCAATAGTGGCGAGCGGCGCCATGTTTTCGTGCTATGGGCCAATTCCGGCGAGATTGCCATGCTGTTTTCGATCTTCATGCCCAGACTACTAGCTAGGATGGGGCTCTCATCCCAAGATGTGGTTTTCTTATGCACGAAGCAGTATCACGCCGACATGGCCGCACTCTACTTTCCTGAAATCAAGACCGTTGTTGCCAAGCCAAAGATCCTTCGTCACGTTACACAGGACTTAAAGACTAAGACATGGGATGTTAACGTCTTCTTCTCTGGTGCATACTTTTGCGAATTCGAGCGTCAAGCTAAAAATAGCAACACTCCCCGCAACTGCATCGACTGGATGGCTCACTACCTCAAACTGAGTCCTATTCCAGGAACACTCACCCCAGAACTACATAAACGACTCGACGAATTCGAAAAAGCTGCAGATCGCAAGCTTGGGAGCAACACCGATTGGTCAAATACTATTCTAATTTCACCGGTCTCATTTTCATGCGGAAGTCTTTCTGCAGAGGACATAGCAACTATACATGATATGGCAGTGGAAAGAGGTTTTGATGTCATCTTCAATCAAGTATCAGGCAACAAAACACTTACTTTTCCAGAACTCCTGTCCAAAGCTCGGCACGCAGCCGGAATCATCGGAATTAGAAGTGGACTGATTGACTATCTCAACTGCACTGACGTTCCAATGTTCGTCTGTTACCGAAACTTCCCAGATAGAGGTTTCAACACACCAGCCTGCGAGGCAAGTGTAGTACTTAAAATGTTTTCGCTCTGTTGTCCGGAATGTAAACACCGCATAACAGAAGTGCTGATTGAACCGCATGTTAATTTGAACAAGCTCTCTGATTGGATGAATTCAATTTCAAAGTCTTAAAAAAAGACAATAAAAAATTTTAATCAAAATTTAGGTTAATTTATAAAAATATTATGTTTATCCAGAAATACGTCTACAAAACAAACGATAACAGACTTGGAAAAGAATATCGAGTCGGACAATACCCCATCTTTCTAAAGGAGAGCGGATTAACTGAGCTTTTACCTGGATTTGGAGAACACAAACGACGCTCAAATATTGCAGCTTATCTAAAAATTAATAGAAAAGATCCATATTCTATATTTTGTCTTCAAGAATGGATAGAAACATTCCATCGGCTTAATTATGATTGCTATATTGTATGCGACAATCCAGATCTATATAAAATTATTGCGAAAAAGATTATTTTTCCTTCAAAAAAATTTGAAATAATTAGAAGTCAAACAACTACCTTTGACAAGCCTCTTAGACAGATGATTTCAAAATGTTGGTTAAAAGCCGGTATTGCACATTTCACAACCTTCCTCCATGCCGAAAGAAATGAATATGATTTCTTTTGGAATATAGATGCCGATGACACAACCTTTTGCTGCGATATTGAAAAGCGATGTACGTTATTAAAAATTGCAGAACAATATTCTTTTGAACATGGCTTAAATGCTTTTTCCTATGATATGTGGTGGACACGGAGCCTTGGTACACATTGGTCTTTTGGAATTACATTTACAAAAACCATGACAAATTTTTTAAAATGGGTCAAATCTTATTCAAATAAAAACTGGCAAAAAGATTATCAAAAATACAATGTCGAATTCAATGTCGATTGGTTTTTTACCTTCGCCAAAGAAAAAAATATTCTTAAGTGTGACTCTTTTTATGCGGAAGATTTAATTCTTATTCACTGGGGAGATTTTTTTAGAAATAATTTTGCTAGTAACATTTCGTATTTTAACGATAAGAAATTACACGACATTCTTCACGAAAGATTATTTAATAGCCAATCGCAGACCTGGAATGTCCCGGGAAATATTCCTTGTATTTATAAAAACGATACATTGCAAGACTCTGAGTTATATCTGAGAAATACTGTAGGTCTAGTTAATAAAGGATAAAAAAAATGGCATTAATTTCATATAACAAAAACTCATACACCAGAGAATGGGAAATTAGATTTATAAGCATAAGTATTCTCAAGTTTCGAATTAACTTTGAAAAACAAAAAGGTGTTTTTCATATATTTGGGATTCCTGTGTTATTTTTAAACGTCACGGCAAAAACCATCGAAAAATATGCAAAATCAGTTTGTCATTTTTTTCCAAACCATGATCTTTATATTTGTTGCTATTCAGGCGCAGGAGAAGTCTTTCAACTAGCCTTAAGATTACCTAAATATATTAAAAATTCTCAGAAAAAAAATCCTTGCATAGTCTGCACAAATAAGAAACTTGAACAAGTTTTCAGGATGGCTATTGGTGATAAATTTCCGCTCTATGTTTTGCCCGACTTAAGGTGTCAATTTATAGAAAAACCATTTGAGATAAATAAAAAAACTATTTATGTTCCATTAAATCGAACTTACTTCACATCAGTAGAACAAAAAATTCTTTCCGGGAATTATCACTATTTTGATTCTTTGTTGCCGCATTTAAATAAATTATCCAAGGAATCACACCCCATCATCAAAAACATAAGCAATAAAGTAAAAGATATTCGAAACAAATATACAAGAATTGCCTTTATAAGCCCCGAAGCCGACACCCTAAAAGAATTACCTGTTGAATATTGGCAAAAAGTTGTATCAGACTTAAAAAATACTGGGTATAAAGTATTCATAAATGCAATTAATAACAAATATGATGATATTAACGCAGCTTCAACAAAAGATCTTTCTTACCAAGAAGCATTGGAATTATGTAGTCAATCAGACTTGCTATTGGGGCTTCGCAGTGGGTTTCTAGAGCTTGCACTTTTTATGAATTCGCCAAAGTCAATTGTCATTTACAATGCTTTTCGGGATTCTTGTGTGACAAAACTAACAAGCAAGCAAGCTTTGAACGGGTTTAGTCTAAGAAAAATGCCCATTCAAAATTCCAACAAAGTAATTGAAATTCTGTATGATGATTACAAAGAGGTAGACGTACTCTTAGATCTAATTAAAAAATTAGTTAATAAAAAATTTTAATCAATAATTCAAATAAGAATTAATAATTACATAAAATTTTTTAACCAAAAGGCAAACCTGACGCGGACAGTAAATTTTGCTAATCGCAACAAAAAAAATCCCTTTCGTTATTAGCTAACAACCAAAACAAGAAGATATTAAAAGTTATCGTTATTTAAACTTGCTTGATCTACTCTATCATTCACAAAGTTTTCAATTCACAGCATTTTATTCACATCTCAACACAACAACATCCATTCTGTAATTCATTAAAGTAGCGAATTTATTAAATTATTCTAATGTCTTTATTTTTTCAAAAACTTTGCCGTCGTTTAGATCCAAATTTGAGACGACTTTTTTCCTATCTTCCCTCATACCGCATATGGATACTGTTAGCTATTTTTTTCATGCTATCGGCAGCAACATCTTCTTCGCTTATCGCTCTTCTAATCGGCAAACTCACAGATATAGGTTTCTATAACCAGGAAAATTGGGTCATCCTCGGAGCTCCCTTAGGACTTATGCTTATTGCAGCCCTGAATGGGGGAAGCATGTTCATGAGTAATTACCTTCTTGCAAAGGTAAGTCAGTCACTTTTGAAAGAACTACGTCACGAATTATTCAAAAAAATTATTCATTTTCCTTGCGCTACCTATCAAAATAACCAAACTGGCATGATTGCAGCGAAGTTTGTCAATGAAGCCAATGTCAGTCTTTCTCAGACCTCAAAGTCATCCATCATTCTTATACGAGATTCTCTCCAACTAGTTTTTCTGATTGGTGTCCTCGTTTGGCACAACATTACTTTAGCTTTGGTAACTTTTGTAATCGCACCAGCAATCGTTTGGCTTCTAAAAACTATCTCAAGAAAAATTAAAACGGTATTGCAAAATTCTCAACAAAATATTGCTTCCTTGCTGATTCATGTAAAGGAATGCTGTGAAGCCCGTAAAGTCATCAAAATCGCCGATAGCTACGATCATGAACTCTCGCGCTTCAACACTATCAATCAAGGAGTCAAAAAACTTGCCTTGCGCATGACAAAAATCAGCTCCATGGCAACCCCAGCTACCCAACTTATTGGAATGGCCGGGGTCGCTGTCGTGCTGACGGTTGCCATGATTCAAACTCAGGCAGGCCTTCTTACTCTTGGGGATTTCATAACCTTCATCACGGCCATGTTGCTCCTGATGCCCCCTTTGCGTCGCATCACGGGCATCAATACAGCCTTTGTCGCCATGTCAGTTGCCGCTGAGTCCATCTTTGCTACCTTAGACACGCCTCTGGAACCCGACAACGGCACTGAGAAATTAAACCGTGTCCGCGGTGAGGTGTCATTCCACAATGTCTGTCTCCGCTATCCGAACACCGACCATGATGCAGTACACAACTTCAATCTTTCCGTGAAACCCGGAGAGACCGTTGCCCTAGTCGGAACTTCCGGTTCCGGCAAAACGAGTCTCGTCAATCTCCTCCCCCGCTTCTGGAATCCGTCCTCCGGTACCATCGAGATCGACGGCATTGATACTCAAACCGCCACCCTGGAATCATTGCGCCAACAGATCGCTAT
>CAKRJP010000034.1 GCA_934351835.1 uncultured Lachnospiraceae bacterium | reverse complement strand
TTTCCTGTATTACGTGCGGTTGCATAAGTGTGTCCGGTATCCAGTGTCGCAATCTGTTTCATCTCTTCTTCAGACAGGACAAAATCAAAGATATCCAGATTTTCTTTCATTCGTATCGGATTTGCCGACTTCACAACAGGAATGATTCCTCTCTGCACAAGCCATCTTAAAACAATCTGTGCCACTGATTTATCATGCTTCTGTGCAATTTCACATAATATTTCATTCGTAAAAAGATCTTCTTTTCCGGCAGCAAGAGGCGACCATGCCTGCATCAGTATGTTTTGTTCTTTCAGATACTTACGCTCGTCCTCTCTCTGGAAATACGCATTGCACTCGATCATGTTTACTGCCGGTTTTACCTTGTTAAAAAACAGAAAATCAGCCATCCTGTCCTGCGTGAAGTTATCCACTCCGATGGATTTTACTTTTCCATCTTCATACAATTCTTCTAAAGCACGCCATGCGCCGTAATAATCATTGTATGGCTGATGAATCAGATATAAATCCACGTAATCCAGCCCAAGACGATCAAGGGAACGCCGGAATCCTTCTTTTGCTTTTTCGTAAGTAGTATCCGTGATCCAAAGCTTTGTTGTCACAAATAAGTCTTCTCTTTTAACAATTCCTTCTGTAATAACACGTTTGATTGCTTTTCCAACAGCAGTTTCATTTTCATAAGCAGCCGCAGTATCAATCAGGCGATAACCTGTTTTAACTGCCTGTACAACAGCATTTTCACATTCTTCCGGATTCGTCATGCGGAATACTCCGTAACCGATTAGAGGCATCGTTACACCATTATTTAATACAATCTCTTTTCTTTCCATAATTACATTTCTCCTTTATCTGTTTGAAATCTTTTCGATGGATGATAGATTACTAATACCATAAAAATCAGCAGTGCCGTTACCGAAAGGCTGACTGGGTAAGCAGTCAATATTCCGGTAAATGTCCTGTGCGAAGGGAAAACTGACATGATCCAGAAAATTCTTACTCCGCATATTCCCAGTGTTGTCACTATAGCCGGTATCAGAGAAAAGCCAAATCCTCTCATATAACCGGACATATTTTCATACAACATACTGAAGGTGTATGCAGAGAATACCATAATAAGTCTCGTGTATCCTACAGAAATAACCTCTGGATCATTATTAAAAATAGAGAGCAATGCCTTTCCTGTCAACAGGATCAATACAATGGCACACGCAGTTGCAACCGTATCCTCTACAATACATAAAATCAAAACTTTTCTGCATCTTCTGATCTGTCCAGCACCATAATTTTGTCCCACAAAAGTCGTACATGCCTGACTGAAAGAGTTCAATATATCATACGCAAAAATCTCTATATTGTAGGCTGCTGACGATGCTGCCATAACGACTGTTCCAAGACTGTTGATTGCTGACTGTATCACGATATTCGCTACTGCAAATACCGCACTCTGGATTCCTGCCGGCAAACCAATCCTCATAATCTGTCTTAATATTTTCCGGTCAATTCTCAGTTTCTTCCATTCTACATGAATCAGTTCTTTTGTTTTTACAAGACGATAAAACAGTAAAACGGAACTTACCGCATTGGAAACAACTGTTGCGATAGCAACGCCATTGACTGTCATGTGTAAGACAGCTACAAAGAACAGATTCAGCAGTACATTCAGAATTCCTGATATTGTCAATATAACAAGCGGAGTTTTGGTGTCTCCTGTACTTCTGAAAATAGCTGCTTCAAAGTTATAGAGCAATATAACCGGCATTCCGATCAGATAGATTCTAAGATAAAGCAGCGCTTCCGGGAAGACATCCCCAGGTACCTGAAGAACTGACAGCAAGGGCTTTGCAGCCAATTCACCGGCAATGGCAACACCGATTCCTGCCAGTATTGCAATAATAATCGAAGTATGAACTGCCTTTGTAACAGTATCTTTATCTTTTCTTCCGATGGCATTGGCAATGACAACATTTGCTCCAAGTGCAATACCAACAAACAGATTAACGATCAGTGAAATAATCGAACTGTTTGCGCCAACTGCCGCCACTGCGATTGTTTTTCCGGCTCCGGTAAAATTCCCGACGACCGCAATATCAGAAGCATTAAAAAGCTGCTCTAAAATAGCGGTTGCCGCCACTGGGAGTGCAAATAACGGCAATTTATTCCAGATGGAGCCATGTAACATATCCAATGGTTTTCGTTTTTTATTTTCCATCATTTTTCTCAATCCTCTTATCTGTATTCTGTCAGTGAAAAGTATAATCTTCCCTGATTAAAACAACAAATACTTATATAGAATGATTTATCATAATTGACAGGAATGATAAGAAGGATTATCCTAAAACCGAGGTGATGATGATGGAATTACGAACATTACAATATTTTCTTGCTGTAACCAAAGAAGAGAATATTACAAGAGCTGCTGAGAGCCTGCACATCTCACAGCCGTATCTTTCCAAGCAGCTTATGGATCTGGAAAATGAATTTGGAAAGAAACTGCTTATTCGTGGCAAGCGTAAAGTTACATTGACAGAAGATGGAATTATACTCAGGAAACGTGCAGAGGAAATTCTGACATTAGTAGAAAAGACAGAATATGATTTATCCTCTAACACCCCGCTGATCAGTGGAGAAATTACTATTGGCGGCAATCCTACAATGACAGTATTAAAGAGCCTGTGAAACTTTTTCTGTAAAATAACCATCACAAGGTCCTTCTATGATAAAATAAATATCATTAGGAGGGCCTTTTATTATGGCAAGACAAAAGAAACCTGTTCACAGAGTTGAAATGACAGAAGGAAAAAGAAACATCATCCGGCAGCTTCTTGAGGAATACGATATCGAAACTGCAGAAGATATCCAGGATGCCCTCAAGGATCTTCTGGGCGGCACCATCAAGGAAATGATGGAGGCAGAAATGGATGACCATCTCGGATATGAGAAATCCGAGCGTTCTGACAACGACGATTATCGAAACGGCTATAAACGCAAGCAGGTAAACAGTCGGTATGGTTCTATGGAAATCGAAGTACCACAAGATCGAAAGTCCACCTTTGAACCACAGGTTGTCAAAAAGCGTCAGAAGGATATTTCTGACATTGACCAGAAGATTATCTCCATGTATGCCAAAGGAATGACTACACGCCAAATTTCGGAAACGATTGAAGATATCTATGGCTTCGAAACATCTGAGAGTTTTATTTCTGATGTAACAGATAAGATACTTCCGCAGATTGAAGACTGGCAGAATCGACCGCTAGACGACGTGTATCCGATTCTTTACATTGATGCTATCCACTATTCTGTGCGGGACAATGGAGTGATTCGTAAACTTGCAGCTTATGTAATTCTAGGCATTAACACAGAGGGCAAAAAGGAAGTATTGACCATCACGATTGGTGACAATGAAAGTGCGAAATACTGGCTTTCTGTCTTAAATGAGCTAAAAAATCGAGGGGTTAAAGATATCCTGATTATCTGTGCAGACGGCCTTACAGGCATTAAGGAAGCGATTTCAGCGGCATTTCCAAAGACAGAATATCAGAGATGTATTGTCCATCAGGTAAGAAACACCCTGAAATACGTGCCGGATAAAGACAGGAAGGCTTTCGCTACGGATTTAAAAACCATCTATCAGGCCGCTGATGAGCAGAAGGCTCTGGCTGCTTTAGACCGTGTGACAGAAAAATGGAGTCCGAAATACCCGAATTCCATGAAACGCTGGAAGGACAACTGGGATGCTGTTTCCCCAATTTTTAAGTTTTCAACCACTGTCCGAAAGGTCATTTATACAACAAATGCGATAGAATCACTGAACTCCACATACCGGAAACTGAATCGCCAGAGAAGCGTATTTCCAAGTGATACAGCCCTGTTAAAAGCCTTATATCTGGCCACTTTCGAGGCTACTAAGAAATGGACAACTACCATCCGAGACTGGGGTCAGGTCTATGGAGAGTTGAGTATCATGTACGAAGGACGACTTCCAGAATAAGTAAAAATGTATCTTAAGACAGGCGGCCAGCCGCCTGCTCTTGACATGCCTGGCAGTAACTGTTATATATAAAACAAGGGTGAAAAGCCTGATTTGTAAGCTTCTCACCCTTCATTATCATAGAAGAATCTAATTTACAGAGATTTTCTCATAGTCTCGGTTTGAAACATAGCCTAATTTATTGTAGTATTCTTTTAAATCATCTTCCATTAAAGATTCGGATATTTTTTTATATACGGTTGATAATTGAATAGATAAATGGTCAGTATCTTCACAACCAGTGATTTCATACAACAAAGCTTCCAGGGGAATATCAGATATTTTTTTATCGGCGTATGGTTCGTCAAGTTCATCTGCGCTTTTAAAAGAAAACCATACTTCATCGAGTCCCTTTAATGCCCTATAAATGGATGTAATACGTTGTTGACCATCCAAAACGATTTTATAATTGTAGGTGCTGGTTTTAATTTTTATTTCATCTTCGGAAATGAATGAAGTTTTGAGCTTTTTTCTACTACCAACACCTTTACGGGGACGAGTATCTAATTCTCTAACAGTTAATCCAAAGGATGGTATGCCATAAATTATAGATCCTATAAATACATTTTTAGCCAAAGAATCGAATAAATCAAAGGTTCTGGAAATATCCCACACAAAGTCTCTTTGAAATTCTGGTAAAGCTATGGTTTCATTATCAATTCTTTGAATAATCTGAAGTATTGATTCTGTATCGGGGGTAATCGTGTTGTTCATGAAGGTATAATCCTTTCCGCAAATAGTTAATCAGTATAATTTATATTGTAACGCATATAGAATAATATTTCATTAATATTATTTTATAATTATAACTTGTGATAAATTCAACAAGTTATAATTATAAAATAATAAAATAATGCAAAATAGTAATTGAAAAAACAAAATTTATCACATATACTATTTGCATAGAGATTAGGAGGAGTAAGAATGCTGATTAGATTTGCCGTTGAAAATTATAATTCTTTTAAAGAACAGCAGGTATTTAGTATGGCTGCCGGAAAACAGACAAGACATCCTTCACATTGTTTTGCAGTCAATGGAAAACGGTTGTTAAAGAGCAGTTTCTTCTTTGGGGCAAATGCTTCGGGAAAATCAAATTTTGTGCGTGCATTGGATTTTATGCGGCGAGTGACTTTGGCAGGCGTGGGGGCAATGCGATATAATGATCGCTTTTTCCGTATTGATTCAGCATATAAAGAAAAACCAGGTGTTTTCCAGATTGATTTTATTGTCTCCAACATTATTTTCTCATATGGTTTCGCAATAAACTATCTGACACATGAGTTTTGTGCTGAATGGCTTTATCGTTTAGATTCCACGGGGAAAGAAATTTGTATTTTTGAGCGGGAACAAGGAAAGCAGATTACAACCGGTTTACGGTTGGATAAGAATTCTGAACTTCGATTCAATATTTATTGTGAAGATTTAAAAGCGGATGAATTGCTTCTGAATGAAATTGGCAATAAAAATCTTGATGAAGATTCGATTTTATATGATTTTATTGTTGCGTATGAATGGTTCAAAAATCTTATAGTCGTACATCCGGGTTCTTATGCGCTCAATAAAAATGATTTTTTCTTAAATTCTTCATGTAACACAGATTCTATGGTTAATATGCTTAGAAATTTTGATACAGGAATAGAAAAAATCACGAAAGGGAAGCAGCCAGCAGAAAAGGCATTTGCATTTTTGCCTGAGGAACTTAAAAAGGATATTTTGAATGATATAGAGCAAAACATGAGGAGTACTCTTCAAACTGGAGAACGCTGCAAAATTGAAATTGGAAATTATCAGTTTGAAATCTCTATTGAAGATGGAGAAATCTTTGCAGAGAAAATTATGTTAGATCATGGAAATCCAGAGGAATTATTTGAACTTTCGGATGAATCCGACGGAACAAAACGCCTGTTTGACCTGCTTCCATTGTACGAGTTTGGGGAAAAAGGAAAAATCATTATTATTGATGAACTGGATCGCAGCTTTCATTCGAAACTTACAGAGGAATATATCAGACGATTTTTTGAAATTACGAAAGAAAATGCGTGCCAATTAATTTGTACAACCCATGATCTGAATCTGATGGATTTACGTTTACTTCGTCAGGATGAAATTTGGTTTGTTGAACGTGAAGAAGATCACAGTACAAGAATTTATTCGTTGAGTGATTTCAAGCAGAGGTTTGACAAAAACGTATTAAATGACTACTTGATTGGCAGATATGGTGCTATTCCGTGCTTTCAGGACGACGAATGGGAGGTGAGCAATGAATGAGTTTGCCCTACCGATTAGGCACCAGATCACTCTTTGATCGCACTAATGAGAATTCCATAGAACCAAAGCGAGTTGTTTTTCTCTCAACAGAGGGAACAAAGACGGAAGTACAATATTTTAATTTTATTGAAAAATACAGAGAACGACTTGGGATTGATGCAATCGTTCATGTTGAGGTACTGCAAAGATATGATACAAACAGTGATCCGGAAAATGTACTAGCTCTATTGGAGGAATATATTCAATTTAGAGAAAATAAAATGTTTGAACGAATCATTGACTCGCTCAGTATAAAAAATTATTCAACAGAGTTTATAAGATCTTATCTGGAAAATCCTTCTGCTCTGTCTCAAAAAGACAGCAATAAATTTAAAGCGGTTTTGAGAGAGGAACACCTTGATCTTTTGTATCTGGATTTTTTAAGCAAGTATCATGGGAAAGATGACAAATTCGGGATTGTCATAGATCGTGATTGCGGCAGCCATTCTGTTGAGCAGATGAAGGCGGTTGTAGATAAGTGTAGGAATAATCATTATTTGTGTTATATTACTAATCCCTGCATTGAATTTTGGCAACTATTACATGTTTCAGATGTTGCGAAGGAATACGCAGAATTATTAGATGATATTCTTAAAAATGAGTTAGATGGGAAGGGAAACTCTTTTGTCAGCAATTTGCTGTATGAAAAAACAGGGAAGCGAAAAGCAATTCAGGTAAAAACATTTGAAAAGTTCTATTTGCCCAATATAGATCAGGCAGTAGAGCGCGCAAAAGGTTTTGCTCCGAGTGAACAGTTGTTAGAACAGTTAGGATCAAATTTGTGGGAATTGATAGAACTTTTGAGGAAAAAGTAATACCAATTCCAGAAATAGAACCAGAACTTTTGCAGGTCCCGTTTGGATTCGGCATATTCTGGGAGGTAATTGTGCCAGAAATATCCAAATTGCGTATTAATCAAGAGGCAGTTTGGGAGCAGTATTCGGATATTTTTAGTATAAACAAAGAAAGACACACTTCATTTTGAGTGGGTCTTTTTTTGTTACCAAATCCCCTAAATTAAGAAATCTACACTGGACAGCCTTATAGATATAGCGGAGAACAGGCAAAAATGGATTTATAAAATAGAAATAATTACTAATATTGACAAATGAAAGTCCATACCATATAATGCCAGTAAGAAACAAGCACATAATATTTTTTCAGAGCACACGCTTAGAAAAGGAGACACATATGTCAGTAAACAGCAGAAAAGTAGTAATCGTAGGTTGTGGCTTCGTAGGTTCCGCGTCCGCATTTGCACTGATGCAGAGCAAGCTCTTTTCGGAGATAGTCTTAATTGATGCAGACCAGAACCGGGCAGAAGGCGAGGCACTGGACATCGGACACGGCATGGCTTTCGCCAGTCCCATGAAGATATACGCAGGTACATATGACGATATCACGGATGCAGCAGTAATTGTCATTACTGCCGGAGCAAACCAGAAGCCAGATGAAACAAGACTGGATCTGGTCAAGAAAAACAGCGCGATTATGCGTTCCATCGTAGGCGAAATAAAAAAACGGGAATTCCATGGAATTTTACTGATCGTCTCTAATCCGGTAGATATCCTTACCTATATCG
>CAKRJP010000033.1 GCA_934351835.1 uncultured Lachnospiraceae bacterium | reverse complement strand
GTGCAGAAAAGCGCATTCCTTGCTTCAGAAGAAGGAGTGGAACTGTCCATGCATTTCCAGAAAAAATTAGGAAAAGGATTGTTTGGCGGAGAAGGTTTCATTATGCAGAGATTGAGCGGAAATGGAACTGCATTTGTAGAAATTGACGGACATGCAGTGGAGTATGATTTGAGTGCCGGACAGGAAATAGTGATCAGTACGGGGTACTTAGCGGCAATGGAAGAAACCTGCACTATGGATGTTGTAACTGTAAAAGGAGTAAAAAATATGCTGATTGGAGGAGAAGGTATTTTTAATACCGTCGTTAAAGGACCGGGAAAGGTAATCTTGCAGACAATGCCAATCAGTAAGGTAGCAGAATTGCTGACTCCATTTTTTGCAGATAATAAGTAATTGGAAGGGGAGAAGATTATGAAAAAAAAGTTGAATTTGTTATTTGGACTGGTGCTTATTATCAGTATGTTAGCACTGACCGGTTGTGGAGGCTCCGGAAAAACAGGAGAGAAGAACCCGTATGAAGGAAAATGGGTAGCGGTGTCCGCTCAGATGATGGGAATGTCTGTCAGTATGGATGAAGTTTTCGGAGGCGATTTTGAATTTGAAGTGAAAAATGGCGGAAAAGTTTCCTTTACAGCTGGAGACACTACCGGGAATGGAAAATGGTCTGTCGAAGATGATCAGTTTATCTTGAGCATCGAAGGAGAAGAAATGGTGGGAATCATCGGAAAAGATATTATTTCTTTTGATAATATGCTCGAGATGGGAGTAAAGGTGATTTTTGCAAAGGATGGAACGGATGCAATGGATCCTGCACTCTATCTGACAGAGGAGGAAAATGAAGTCGTAGGTGAGTGGGCCGCTGAAAGCGTAGAAGAACTTTTAGGAGACGGACCGCAGACTTCTATGGAAGGAGTAGACAACATCAATGATGCACTGCGTCTTGATTTCAAAAGTGACCGTAATGTAACAGTTATTTATAAAGGCGAGGAGATTGGAACTTTCCCATGGTCAGTTGCACTGGGATATTGTTCGATTGAATCAGAAAATCCATCTCTTACAGTGATGATAAATGAGGATGGTACTTTGAAAGTAGACTACAGTGATGATGATGACTACTACACATTCCACTGTGTAAAAAGTGACAGTGAATAACTGAAAAGGATGTGGAAATCATGAAGGGAGGGAAGACACCATGAAAAAGAAACTGTGGTGTGTGCTGTGTATCATGATATGCATGATGATGATAGCGGCATGTGGACAAAAAAAGGATCCGGAGAAGAAAAAATCGGAGAAATCAGAGCAGGAAGAAACAGAATTTAAAGACAGAGAAAGTCTTAAATTAAGTTTATTCACAGTGTATTATCCGAAGGCATGGAACTACGATAAAGAGAATATGAAGAAAGATGAAGAATACTCTTATGTTAGGTTTTTTGATGGAGATACAGCAGATGGATCCGAGAATGTCATTTCTATAGAAGCAACCAAGGAGGATTCATATGCATATCGAAAGAGTTTAGTTGCCTTTGGAGTGGATTTAGAGGCATATGCTGAAGGAAAAATGGACACTGTAACAATAGGAAATGCAGAATATGCAGCAATGCCGGGAGGTAATTCCATAGAGAAAACGTATATGTATCGCTATGAACAGTCTGGCACATCCTATGATATCAGAGTAAAAGGACAGGAAATAGATGATTCTGATAAGGAATTGTTGGAAGGAATTGTGCTGAAATTAGAGGATGAAGGAAATAAAGACGCACCATGGCCATGGGAGGGAGAGCCTTTTGAACCTGTATTGGCAGAGCAGATGGTAGGTTCTTATACAATCGTTCCGGAATATATCCCATTTAAAGAAGCACAGGGCGTTATGCAGATTATGGATCATCAGTTTGTAAAACAGGGCAATCAGGTATTCCATTTGCTGGAGAACAAACTGGATACTTATGAATATTCAGAAAGTGGACTTGAATTCGTATCTTCGATGGAATTAGACGATGATTTTGAATATTTGTCTGGGGACAGCAGTGGAATGTTATATCTTTCACCTGGAATTGGAGATGTAATTGGCGTAAAAGATGGGAAAAAGGCACTTCAGACAACAGTAGACGGAGATCTGAATATGCATCCATCCGGAGAATGGGGAATCAGTTTCTGGGTGAACAGTGATACTCAGAAGATTGCGAATCAAGGCGGTAACCTGACGGCAGAACCGTGGATACTGACCGGATTAAATAACGATGAAGAACGCAAGGGACTGTTTTCCATGATAGATGACGTACAGATCACGAATAGTCAT
Source organism: uncultured Lachnospiraceae bacterium (assembly GCA_934351835.1). Lineage (GTDB taxonomy): Bacteria > Bacillota > Clostridia > Lachnospirales > Lachnospiraceae > CAKRJP01. Next base: position 8,362 of record CAKRJP010000033.1, on the reverse strand, counting down.
ATTATGGTTGCCGGCTCCATGGCTGCGGAAGACGAAGGCACAAAAATTGTTGTCTATGATTATGATGGCAATCAGCTTTTGAAATTAGGTGGAGAAGATATCAGTTCTCCGGACAAGCTTGGTTCCATTACGGGCATGGCGGAAACAGAAAATGGTTTTGTGGCTACAGATGGAAATATGCGCGAAATACAATTTTGGGCAAAAGATGGAACGCACATAGGTGCAATTTCTACAGAGGACATATTTGGTGTCAGTTATCCATGGCTGGAAGATATGCAGCTTTTAGATGACGGCTCTCTGTTAATTATGCTGACACAGGAACGAGACGACGGATCAGCAAATGAATTGATGTTTTTCAGATTGACAGGATTTTAATTGAAAAAATAAAAATCGCTTGCCGGCAGAAATTTATCTGCCGGCAAGTGATTTTTCTGTTTTCTGTTTCCAATATAAAGGTAGAATTTTATCACATCAGTGAATCATTTTTCATATTTATCGTATACAGATATATACAACATAAACGGCATAGAGGATCAGCATTAGGATTCCTTCCTTTTTATCGAGTGCTTTTTGGGTCCATGCCATAATCCATACGATGACACTGAATACGAGTAAAACTACAATATCAATGATATTTTCCGTTAAGAATGCAACCGGAGAAATTGCTGCGGCAATTCCAAGGACCATCAGAATGTTAAAAATATTTGAACCAATGACATTTCCAAGGGCCATATCTACTTCACCTTTTCTGGCTGCTACAATGGAGGTGACAAGTTCCGGGAGACTTGTTCCAAACGCTACGATCGTGAGTCCGATCAGTGTCTGGCTGACTCCGAAGGCTGTTGCGACAGTGCAAGATCCGTCAACGACCCAGTCACTTCCCAGGGTTATAGCGATCCCTCCGAGGATGATGTAGATCAGACTCTTTGCAACCGACATCTCCTGGATTTCTTCTGCCTCCAGCAGATAATCTGCTTCTTCAACGTCTGGCTCTTCCTTTTTATTGAGTGAAGTCTGTGCTGAACGGATCATATACATAATAAACAGCGCAAATAAAACAATAAAAATAATACCGTCAACATGTCCAAGATTCATACCGATTGCACACAGGAGTAAGAGCAGTATTGCACATGCAATAGAGATGGGGAAATCTTTCTTTAAGGTGTTTATCTGTACTGCCACTGTGGTAAAAAGTGTACAGACTCCGATCACGACCATCAGGTTAAAGATGTTTGATCCAACAGCATTGCTGATCGCGAGCTCATTATTTCCGGTAACAGACGCTGTAATACTGACGGCTGCCTCCGGAAGACTTGTCCCCATGGCAACGATTGTCATTCCGATGATCAATGATGGAACATGGTATCTTTTGGCAATGCTGCTGCATCCTTCTACAAAAGCATCTGCTCCTTTTACAAGAAATACAAAACCTAAAATCAAAAGTACCACTGCAAATGGTACACTTTGAACAAAATCACTCATAATTCATTTCCTTTCCATTAATGTTTAAAAATTTCTGTGCCGATTCATTTTTCCCTTTTTATATTAAGCCATTCCGCTGAGATGCTCAATCAGAATCTTCAGACCAAGAAGTACAAGAATTATGCCTCCTGCTAATTCAGCTTTATGCTTGTATTTGCCGCCGAAGAAGTTCCCGACTACCACTCCTGCGATTGAGATGATCATCGTCGTAAATCCGATAATTGTGATCGCTTCAACGATTGGTGTCTCCAGGAATGCAAATGTAATACCGACTGCCAGTGCATCAATACTTGTCGCAATTGCCAGCATAAACATATTTTTGTGATCTAGTGGCTGGTCTTTCACTTCTACAACATCTTCTTCTTTCCATTCTTTTATCGCTTCTATGATCATCTTTCCACCGATGAAGCCCAGAAGAATAAATGCGATCCAGTGATCGATACTTGTAATATACTTTTGAAACTGGCTTCCGAGCACCCAGCCGATGAACGGCATCAATGCCTGAAATCCACCAAAATACAGACCAATCACAAGGGCCTGTTTCTTGTTCAGCTTTTTCATACCAAGGCCCTTACAGACAGATACCGCAAATGCATCCATGGAAAGCCCTACTCCCATTAGAAACAATTCAATAAATAATGCCATAATTTTTCCCTCGTTTCACTTGTTGTTGATCTGAAAAAAAGAGACCCACGTATGTTCAGTGGACGAAAGGAATACACATCTTGTATTTCAACAAGATAGTTCTTTCGTTCAAGAACATACATGAGTCTCATTCTTTAAGATTTGCCAGGTGACTATGCTGTCCTGCAGCAGATTAGGATTAAATGCCCATTTCACCGGTATGTTGACAAATCACATTTTCATGCGAACTACTCCCTCACGGAATTTATTCAGATCTGTTTAGTATCTCATCGATACACTGTTTTATACTATAGCGAATGAAAATTGTTTTGTCAATAAAAATTATCATTTACGATATGGTATAATGGATTTAAGGTTACGTTAAGGTTAATACCATTGTACATTAAGATTTATTTGCTATACTCAGAGCATAGAAAACAAAGAACAACTTTCTGGGATATAAAAGGAAAGAGACAGGAGGAATCATAATGGAAACATGGAGTCGTAAAGCACTAAAAGAAAAAGCAAAGCTCAGACTGAAAGCAAATTATTGGAAAGCAGTACTTGTTGGGATGCTGGCGCTAGTCATCGGCGGGGGAAGTTCAGTCGCATCCTCCGCATCAGGCGTGACATCTGATATAGGAACATCTGAAATATCGGATGCGGCGGGTAGTGCAGTTTCACATGGAATAGGACATATTTCAACAGCAGAGGCTATTTTAATTGCGATGTTTGTTTTAGCATTTGTACTTATTGTATTGGTAATTACATTTGTTGCACAGATATTGTTGTTTAACCCATTGGAAATTGGAAGTAACCGCTTTTTCCATATTAATTTAGAAGAAAATGCGGATATCAAAGAAGTATGCTACGCATTTGACAGAGGTTATAAAAATAGTGTAAAAGTAATGTTTTTCCGTGATTTGTATGTATTCCTGTGGTCACTGTTATTTGTTATTCCGGGAATCATCAAATCTTATGAATACCGTATGATCCCATACATTTTGGGTGAAAATCCGGATATGGATAAAGAACAGGTATTTGCACTGAGCAAACAGATGATGGATGGCAACAAATGGGATACTTTTGTGCTCGATCTTTCGTTTTTCCTGTGGGACATTCTTGGAGCATGCACACTGGGAATTCTTAATATCTTTTATGTTGAACCATATAGGAGACTTACGAGAGCCGGACTTTATCAGGCACTGAAAGAAGAGCAGATGTTTGTAAGAACAGAAAATATCACAGACGGACAGTAAGGAAGGATCCCTATGAAATATGTGATTTTAATTGCTGATGATGAAGCAGAGATCAGAGATTTACTGAGATTATATTTAGAAAATAATGGATATGATGTCCTCGAGGCCGCAGATGGTCTCGAGGCATTGGCGATTCTTGAAAAAGAACACGTAGATCTGGCAGTGTTGGATATTATGATGCCTCGAATGGACGGACTTCATGTGTTGAAAAAACTTCGGCAAACAAATAATATTCCGGTTCTGATGCTGTCGGCGAAAGATACAGACGCGGATAAGATCCTGGGATTAAATCTGGGAGCTGATGATTATCTGGCGAAACCCTTCAATCCACTGGAAGCGGTGGCAAGGATCCAGTCTAATATACGAAGGTTCTATTCCCTTGGCGGACACAATGGAAATGGTGATGGGAAACACTTGAATTTGAAAGTAAAAGATCTGGAACTGGATACAGAGAGCTGCATTTTGTACAGAGAAGAAGAAAAGATAGAATTGTCATCGGTTGAGTACAGGATCTTGCATCTGTTCATGGAACATCCGGGGAAGGTATTCACCAAGGGGCAGATCTTTCGGGCCGGATGGAAGGAAGAGTATATGGAAGATGATAATAATGTCATGGTATGCATCAGCAAACTCAGGGCAAAATTGTCGGATGATGGAAATAAGTATATTAAAACTATTCGTGGACTTGGGTATCGACTGGAAAAATAAACGATAGATGGAGGATGAGCAGGATGACTCAGACAGAGATGCCGCAGAAAATTGAACATCTGAAACGATTCCTGATCACTCGTCTGCTGGGTGTGATGATATTTATCTTTATCAGTGAAAGTATCATAAATCTGATTGCAAATCAGGTGGTATTTCCGATATTAAATTCTGCATTAAAGACAGAATTATTTCTTGCCGGTAAGTCATCAGGGGACACTTTGTTTTTGCTACTGCGCGTTGTTGCACTATTGATTCTGTCTGGAATTGAGGCATTGCTTCCAGGAGTGTTATCAGGCATTTTTCCATATGTATCGGCAAATTTATGGAAGAATAGTGCTCTTTTGACTAAGATGTCAGTGGCAGATCAGGTGCTGATATTTGTAATTATGTTTGGGTTTTTATGTATTTATCTGCTGCCGTATGTTGCGGGGATAATTTATTATAGCGGTGTCGTTATGAAGAAAATGGAAGAAGTACGCGAATATGACAGGAAGCAGAGAGAGGAATTTACCAGAAAGAGAAATCTTTTGTTATCCGATATTACACACGATCTGAAGACTCCGATCACAACGATTGCCGGATATGTACAGGCAATTAATGATGGTATGGTGAAAGATCCGGAGAAACAAAAACAATATCTGAATGCAATTCGGCGAAAGTCGTTAGAAATGAGTGAGTTGATCACGTTGCTTTTTAATTATGTAAAACTGGACAGTGAGGGATTTGAGCTGAAAAAGGAGCGGACCAATATCACCGAACTCATCCTTCAGATTGTGGCAGGAGCATATGCGGACATAGAAGCGGCGGGAATGAAGCTTGATATCGATATTCCGGAAGAAGCAGGTTATGCAGAAATTGATCGGGTACAGTTTAGCCGTGCATTTATGAATCTGATTACAAATGCGATCAAGCACAACGAAGCAGGAACCAATATTAGAATCAGTATGAAAAAGAACCTGGGAGACTGGGTGATAAAAGTGATGGATTCAGGTGAGAAAATAGATCCGGTGCTGGTTACACAGTTGTTTGATCCGTTTGTTATGGGAGACGAGTCGAGAAACAGTCGTGGCGGAAGCGGACTGGGACTCAGTGTCTCAAAGAAAGTGATCGAAATGCATGGCGGAAAGCTGTTTTTGGAACAGCCGACGGAGGAAAATTATACAAAAGCATTCTGTATCTGGCTCAGACAGCAAGATACGCGGGCGTATGAGTATGAACAGAATAAAGTAGCAAAAAGTGAAGAATAAGGGAGCTTTTCGTTGTTTGTTGGTATAGGAACTTGACATGGAAATATTTTTCAATTATTATATAGATAACCGATATATAGATTGCCTATACAATGATCTATATGAATAATTTTCATAATAATGAACTATATCACGAAGGAGGTGTGCGTATGGCTATTGAAAAATCATTAGTTTCCGGCAGTATGACGATGTTGATTTTAAAATTATTATCTGAGAAGGATATGTATGGCTATGAGATGATCGATACATTACGTCAGAAATCCCAGAATGTATTCGAATTGAAAGCGGGAACGTTATATCCGCTGCTTCACAGTCTGGAGGACAAAGGGATGCTGACTGTATACGAACAGGAGGCCGGCGGTAAGACAAGAAAGTATTACAGTCTGACGAAGGAAGGCAGAGGACTTCTGGAAAAGAAGACCGAAGAATGGCAGGAATATTCGGCGGCGGTAGCAAATGTTCTGGCATTGGAGGTGTGATTTATGAATGAATATTTAAAGGTATTGCTTGAGCAGATCCGATGCAAAAAGGCTCATCCTTATATACGTCAGGAATTGCAGGATCACATTGAGGATCAGATTGAGGCAAATGTGCAGGCAGGGATGAGTTATGAGTATGCGGAAAAAGAAGCGGTCAGAGATATGGGGGATCCCATAGAAACCGGGATTTCGCTTGACCGTATTCACAGACCTCAGGTCGCATGGAAACTTCTTTTTCTGGTGATCCTGCTCAGTATCGCAGGAATTTTGATCCATGCAGTGATCAGCAGCCGGGTTGTCGGTGCCGATGCATCTGCATCTGGAAGATATGCGCTTCATGTAATGTTGGGACTTGCTTTGATGATAATCCTGTATTTTTTAGATTATACGTTGTTAGCCAGATTTTCTAAGATAATCGCGGTTGCGCTGATAGGAATCTGTGTGATTACATTGTTGTTTGGAAATCCGGTAAATGGAATGCGAGTTTTCCTGGTCTTTGCCGGAAACAGTATTTCTGTCCAGGCGTTAATGCTATTTTATGTTCCGATTTATGGAGGGATTATTTATAAATACCGGGGCTTTGGATACCAGGGATTACTCAGATCGATTGCCTGGATGGTTCTTCCGGTATTTCTGGTTCTGCGTCTTCCGGCAATCATGACAGCGGGTCCGATGCTGATTTCCATGCTGGTCATGCTGACGATTGCGGTTTGGAAAGACTGGTTTCGTGTAGCAAAACGAAAAACAATCGGTGTACTTTGGGGAACATTTCTGGGATTCCCGATCATAATGATCTTTATCATGTACTGGGGAAATGTTTTCGCCTCTTATCAGAAAGAAAGGATACAGGCATTTCTGCCAAATAGTGGAACCGAAAGTTATCTTACGGAAAGTGTACGCGCACTTTTATCATCGAATAAAATTGTAGGAAGTAATGGGCTGGATGTAGCAGAAAATCTGCCGGGCTTTAATACAGATTATATACTTACCTGTCTGTCATCCATGTATGGGATGATCGCAGCAATCATAGTCTGCTGTGTTCTGGCTGTCCTGATTTTCGTAGTTTTTCATACAGCGATCAAACAAAAGAATCAGTTGGGTATGATGATGGGGTGTGGATGCGGAATGGTATTTCTTATAAGCACTCTGATTAATGTAATGGAAAATATAGGAGCATTTCCGCCAACGGTGACATTTCTGCCATTTATATCCGCCGGCGGAAGCTATGTGATCATGTCTTATGGACTGATGGGGATTGTGCTGAGTATCTACCGATACAAAAATGTATACCCACGCCATGTAAAAATTAATATTTTGAATGATTAGTAAAAAGAAGTCATCTGCTTACTTTCATTTTTTTCAATCTCACGCAAGATCTGTAATATATCAGTGACTGTGTGAGATTAATTATTCCTACAACAATAATTGCCATAATTCCGGTCTGTAAGAACAGATGACCAAGCATGGTCAAAAGAAGTAATATAGGGATTATTTTATTGTTAAATGTAAATACTTCGTATGCGCTTTGGTAAATAATTTCTTTCTCTGCTTCGTCACAGCTGGCCAGCCATTGTTTCTGGAAATTAAAGGATGAAGCATCTCCTTGTTTCTCAGGATGGACATTTTGCAGTAGTTTTACATAACGAGTCTGGATAAATCCATCATAAAAGAAGCAGATCAAAAATACAAGGCAGGAGCCGAGTGCGACAATACTCTGTGATAAATAATCAAAGGAATATCCAAAGGAGAGTAATATGATGCAAGCGATTTGTGATAAGGTGTTGATTGTCTGTAAAATAGCACCGTTTTGCTCTTCTTCGTAATCTAACAGGTCAAATTCTTCATCATCTGCATCTATGAGGCTAAAGCAAATCTTTTTGAGCCTGGCAAAATAGATTTCCTGTGATATAACAGAAATTAAGGTAATAGTCACTAGTCCGGGGAAAATGAGCGGATGTAGGGATGAACGCAATTGGGTGCTTATAGTGGCACTTGATTCTGCAGGAAGGGCAAAATGTGCAAATCCAAGAAATCCACCGAGTATGGCACCAACGACTGCTCCGGCAAGCATTTTTAACAGGCTCTTTTTTACGCTGCTTGTTTTTATAGTCTCTCTTTTTTTCATTCTGTGTCATCCTCCTCATATTCAAATATATCTTCGACACTGACCTGACATATCTTCGCCAACTTCAATGCCAGCGTTACAGATGGAGAGTAATCTCCGCGTTCAATCAGACTGATAGTCTGACGGGAAACACCTGCAAGTTTCCCAAGCTCGGTCTGATTGATGCCAAGTTTAGAGCGATAGACCTTTAATTGGTTCAATAGTGGCAATCTGAAAACCTCCTTAATGAATCCTATGTTTTGACAACTTTATTTGTCAAAATAAATATAACATTGACAACTATATTTGTCAACACAAAATGACAACTTTACTTGTCAAATAAAAATCCCGGCCAATTAATGTCAATTGGCTGGGATTTTTTATGAGTGCGCCTAGCGGCGCACGTTTCTAACGGGTTAAAGTCCCAAATCCGCCCGGTAGTGGGAAGGATATAGTCGA
>CAKRJP010000032.1 GCA_934351835.1 uncultured Lachnospiraceae bacterium | reverse complement strand
GATGGTAACCGTGTTGTAAGAATTCACTGCTTGGGTGCGATTAAGGCAACGGTATCGAAGTAGAGCAATTCCAGTTTATCGAATTAAGAAAAACGGAATTTAAGGAGGTGCTTATAAATGAAATTAGTAGATTTAGCAACAGGTTCTGATTGGATAGTGTGGATTGTCTTTGTGATATTTGCTGTATTTTCTATTATTTTACTTTCTGGACACGGGAGTTGGTTTATTTCCGGATATAATACGGCTTCAAAAGAAGAAAAGGAAAAATATGATGAAAAGAAGTTATGCAGAACAATGGGAATTGGAATGTCTATTATAGCAATTCTTGCATTGACAATGGGCTTGCTTGAAAATATTTTGCCTGCATTTTTTGTATATATTGCATTGGGGATTATTTTGGTTGATGTCGTAGTAATTATCATTTTAGGAAATACACTATGCAGAAAGTAACAACTTTTTAGTTTGTATGCGACAAACGTTTGAACACTTTTTGAACACCGCGACCGTGATGAAGTCTTCAAAGCCCCTTTCTATCAGTATTTGAGATTAAGTAAAACGGTTCGATTCCGGTCTGCGGCATTTTTATTTTATCTCAATTCTTTATTTTTAAAGAATTGAGATTTTTTTTTGTTTCATATTTGTTCCCGCTTATGGAATGAGACACAAAAATTTCACAAATTATTTTGAACATCATGTTGACGATAGATAAAATAAATGTTATATTACAAATAGAACAAAGAGGATGTAAAAGTCTGAATGAAAAGTACCCCGCTGGATGATTCATGCGGGGTATCATTTATATAGAAGATTTGTGGCAATGGGAGGGATGAACATGAGTACAAAGAGAGATTATTATGAAGTGCTTGGCATTGATCGGAGCGCTGATGAGAAGACAATCAAAAAAGCATACAGAAAACTGGCAAAGAAGTATCATCCGGATACCAATGCAGGCAATGCAGAAGCGGAAGAATGCTTTAAAGAAGTTACGGAAGCCTATAATATTTTAAGTGATCCTGAAAAAAAGAAGTTATATGATCAATGGGGCCATGCGGCATTTGAAAGTGGAGCTGCCGGAGCCGGACCGAATGGAGGATCCGATGGTGGAACTTATCGCTATACCGGACCAAATGGCGGATATCAGGAGTTCCATTTTGAAGGTGGAGATATGGATGATATCTTAAAGAATATCTTTGGAGGTGGAGGCTTTGGAAGCGGAAGTTTCCATAGTAGTGATTTCGGTAAGGGTTTCAGTGGCAGAAGTTTTAATGAAAGCAACTTTGAAAGTGGATTTGGTGGAAGTGGATATCGTTCCACATACAGAAAGAAAAAAGGATCCGATTTGCATGCCAATATTTCTGTAACGTTTGATGAAGCTGTACATGGTTGTGACAAGATCATTAATCTTACAAATACTGATGGCGTCGGCAGTGTGCCAAAATCTTTGAAGGTCCATATTCCGGCAGGAATTGACACCGGTAAGAGTATAAGACTGCGTGGAAAAGGAAAACCTGGAGTAAATGGTGGAGTAGCTGGAGATTTGCTGTTAAAAGTAACAGTGGGAGAGAAAATGGGATATGAACGAAAAGGACAGGATGTGTATACAACTATTCAGATACCATTTACAACTGCTGTTTTTGGCGGTGAGACAAAGGTAGAGACATTATATGGTAATGTTCTTTGTAAGATTGTTGCAGGTACGCAGTCCGGGACTAAGATCAGATTGCGTGGAAAAGGAATTGTTGCCATGAAAGATCCGAATGTACATGGAGATCAGTATGTAACAGTCCAGATACAGGTACCAAAGAATCTGAATGCGGAGGCAAAAAAGAAATTGCAGGAATTTGAAGAAGCAACAAAGAATAGTTATAGTCATGCATGATAGTAGAAAAACGGGTGACATTTTATTCATAAAATGCGCGCCCGTTTTTAATTTAATTATTTACCGGTAACTTAAAATAACGAGTCGGTTTATCCAGCATACGATTCATTGCAAAAATTGCTGCTCCAAGAAGAGTCAGATTATGACCAACTGTATTAAGACGGATTTCCGGGATTATCGTATAGTTGGATGGAATCTTATTTAAGGTATCTTGGATTCCGGATAAAAGTAAAGAACCGGAATGACTTACGGATCCACTGATAATGATAATCTCCGGGTTAAAAACATGAAGTAGTGATGAAATTGCGTACCCCAGATATTCTCCACACTCCGAGACAAGTTTGGTGGCAAGTGGATCCTGATGGTAAGTAGCCATTAAAATATCATGAAAAGAAATTCTGGACACCTGATTCAGAAGACTTTCAGGATATTCTTTAAGTTGCTCTTGGGCAATCTGCTCCAATGATTGGGCACTGCAATAAGCGTTAATGCATCCATTTCCGCCACAGCGGGTGCAAATTCGTCCTTTGTAGTTAATTGTCATGTGACCAAGTTCACAAGAACAATTACTGGTACCGGTGAATACTTTTCCATGGTCGATCAGCCCAATTCCGAGGCCATCATCAGCGAGAATATTCATAACAGCAATATCTGGTTTAGCTGCAAAATTTTCCCACCAATAAGCCAGTGCTCCGGCATCTGCATCATGTTCCATAAAAATAGGAAGAGTTGTACAACGTTCCAGAGAATCTTTCAGCGGATAATAGAGGCGCTGGTCAGGGTTCGGATGATATGGCGGTAATAGGACCGTACCTGTATCACGATAATAAGGACCCGGCACAGCAACTCCAATGGAGGCAATCTCCGGATATTTTTCACAAAAATACGAAATTTTATCGGCAATGATGGAAATTACACTGTCAATATTATCTGTTGAAATATTATCGAAAGAGGCTGTAAAAACATCTCCATAGGAATTTCCGAGAAAATCATATGGACGTACTTCAAGTTTTTCCCAGGAAAGTCGGATTCCCAGTATTTTATATTTTTCATAAGGGAATGAAAGACCGACAGAACGGCGCCCCTTTTTCCCCTCTGAGTAACCTGTCTCGTAAACCACTCCACATTCGATCAGAGAACGAATCGTCTTGCTGATAGAAGGAAGTGTCAAACCCGTGGAGACTCCAAGTTCGGCTCGGGAACAGCCGGGATGTCTGATCAGATAATGTAAAACTTCTGAACGATTCAAGTCCAGAAGATCTGTAAGATTTTTTCCGTTTTTATTCATTATTTATCACCTAATATATAAGATAACAGCGTTTATATATAACATTATAAAAAAATGAAATGAACTTGTCAAACTTTTCGAAAAAGAAGGTATATCTGCGTATTTACAAATAAAATCCGTGATGATATGCTGAATTTAAAGGAAATGAAAGGGGATTTTTGAATGTTGCAGGTGTTGGTGACAGTGCCTTGTGGAGAGCCGATAAGGACAGAATGGAATAAAAAATTTCGGGAGAACTATCGATTTGTCTATAAAAGTGTGGATGAATTAAAAGAAGAAAAGGGCAGAGGCAGTGCGATTGCAGAGGCGGATATTATCATCGGAGAACCACCTGTAGAACTATTGACGGCTGCTTCGAAATTAAAATGGTTGCAGACAACGAGTGCTGGGATAGATATGTATGCGAAGACAAAGCAATTTCCGAGAGAAGTTATGCTGACGAATGCAACCGGTGTGTATGGAAAAATTATTTCCGAGTATGTATTAGGGGCGATATTGATGAGGTATCGAAGATTCCCGGAGTATATTGAACTACAAAAGCAGCATCTCTGGAAGAGTGCAGGTGCAGAACGATCCTTGGAAGGAAAAAATGTATTGATACTCGGAACAGGAGATATTGGTAAGAATATTGCAAAAAAATTACAGGCATTTGATTCTTATGTGGTTGGGCTTAAGAGAACATGCTGTGAGTCGATTGAGTATTTTCAGGAAGTTGATACACTGGAGCATTTAAAGGAACGTCTGCCGGAAGCAGATATTGTAATCGGCTGTTTACCGGGGACAAAAGAGACAGAAAGAATCCTGAATTATGAGCATCTGTCATTGATGAAGAAAGAGGCAATGCTGGTAAATGTAGGAAGAGGCAACTTGATCGTGACGGAAGATCTGATCAGGATTTTAAAAGAAGGAAGATTATCTGATGTAATCCTGGATGTGGAAGAGAGGGAGCCGTTATCGGAAACCTCCGCATTATGGGAGTTGCAGAACGTATTTATCACGCCGCACATTTCCGGAAAAGGGCTTGGTTATGCACCGGAAACAGAGGCAAAAATCTGGCAGTTGTGTACAGAGAATCTGGAGCGATATGAGAAAGGAATCTTTTTAAAAAATTCAGTGGATCTGGACGTAGGATATTAAGAACAGGTGAAGTAAAAGATAGAAAAATAGTATATGGTATGTTAAACTAGAAATGTATAAATTATTAGAAGATGAAGAAGGAAAAAGAATGAAATCCAAAGTAGTAATGACAACACAAGAGTTAAAAGACATGATAGAGCAGATGGAGAGGGTCTTTTCTGTGGTACGTCTGCTTGCGGTGGATCGACTGCATCAGATTATGATAGGTGAGAATGATGAGTTACAGCCACAGACTTGTCAGTGCTATGCGTTTTGGAATCGTGGAGAGAGATGTGAGAACTGTGTTTCCGCACAGGCTTATGCAGAAAAAGGACAGTGTACAAAGTTAGAATTTATAGATTCAAAGATTTACCAGGTGATCGCAAAGTATCTGGAAGTCGATGGAAAACCATATATTTTGGAACTTATCACCTGTTTGGATAATGACTTTTTGTTGGATACAGAAGGTCGCGAGGAACTGCTCAAGAAGTTATCGGATTATAAAAAAGAACTTTACACGGATGCGTTAACGGGAGTTTACAATCGGAGATACTTTGAAGAAAAATTGAAGGATACCAAAATAGAAGCAGGCGTTGCAATGATCGATATGGATGACTTTAAGTTGTATAATGATACTTATGGTCATGGAGTCGGTGATAAGGCGCTCCTTGCAGTGGTGAGAGCAATCACCCAGTGTATACGTAAGACGGACCGTCTGGTGCGATTCGGCGGAGATGAGTTTTTGTTAGTCATGCCTGGGATCGATATGGAAGTATTTGCAGGTAAGCTTCATATGATACAGGACCTGATTAATCATACGAAAGTAGATGGTTATTTACAGCTTAAGATGACTGTCAGTATCGGTGGAACTTTAACCAATGGTATGACGATCGAGCAGGCAGTGCACCGCGCAGATGAGTATATGTATCAGGCCAAGGTCACGAAGAACAATGTAGTGACAGAAGTGGATGAAGAAGCGGTGAAGATTGAGGCAGTTGCCGGTGGAACAGGAAAAAAAAAGTATCGAATCCTGATCGTGGATGATTCAGAAATCAACCGTGCGATGCTGGCGGAGATGCTGAAAGATGAATTCGAAATTTTGGAAGCTGAGGATGGGGAGACCTGTCTTGAGATGCTTTATCGATATGAAACGAAGATCACATTGATCTTATTAGACATTGTTATGCCGGGAATAGATGGATTTGATGTATTGTCTTATATGAACAGAAATGAGCTGATTAATGATATACCGGTTATTATGATATCCAGTGAGGATTCTGCTGATACGATTCGACAGGCATATGAACTGGGTGTTTCAGATTACATTAATCGTCCCTTTGATGCGGAAGTTGTGCACCGTCGTGTGGTGAACACGATCAAGTTATACGCGAAACAGAGACGTCTGGTAGCCCTTGTTACAAACCAGGTCTATGAGAAAGAGAAGAACAACCGGATGCTGACCAGTGTTTTAAGCCAGATTGTAGAGTTCCGTAATGGAGAGAGTGGACTTCATGTACTGAATATTAATACATTGACGAGTATGCTTTTAGAGCAGTTGATAAAGAATACGGATAAGTACAATCTGACCTGGATGGATCGAATAATGATCAGTAATGCGTCCTCTCTTCATGATATTGGAAAAATCGGTATTGATGAGAAAATTCTAAATAAAAAGGGAAGACTGACACCGGAAGAACGCAAGATCATGGAGAAACATACTGTGATTGGTGCAGATTTGCTGGCGAATCTGAAGATGTATGAGGATGAACCATTGATGAAGACGGCATGGCAGATCTGTCGATGGCACCATGAACGCTATGATGGCAAAGGATATCCGGACGGTCTGGTGGGTGAAGAGATACCAATTGCTGCACAGGTTGTGGCTCTGGCGGATGTATATGATGCACTTACCAGTGAACGTGTTTATAAGAAAGCATTTTCTCATGAGAAATCCATCGAGATGATCAAAAACGGAGAATGCGGAGCGTTCAATCCATTACTTTTGGAGACCATGTGTGATATCCAGGATAAGATAAAAACAGAACTTCAGAAATTTACAAGGAATAATCAGAGTGATGTTGCAGTGAGCGGAATTAAGAAATTCGAGAAGTATGATGATTCACAGGGTCGTTTTTTTGGTACGATCTCGCAGGAAATCCAGAAAGAATATGGTACAGCGGGCGAAGATCTCCCTGAAATTTCCCGGGGGGGGGTATGGTGCAAAGAAAACTACGATAAGTGGTCAAGATTTTCTGGAGATGTTGTGGAATCCGGCAAAGAAGATAAAATAATTTAAAGTAAGGTATAAGGAGCAAGAAACAGTGACGATCAAAGAATGTTATGAAAAAATGGGTGGGGATTATGAAGGTGTATTAAAACGCCTTGGAAGTGAGGCTCTCATTCAGAGATTTGCCATAAAATTTTTAAAAGATTCCAGTTTTGGAGATTTAAAAGATGGAATCGAATCAGGGGACGCAGAGAAGGCATTCCGCGGAGCACATACTTTAAAAGGAGTCTGTCTGAATCTGGGATTTGAAAGTTTATATCAGGCAAGCGCGGAACTGACGGAAAAGTTAAGAGGGCGTGAACTGAAAGATTACGAAGATCTTTATAAGGCTGTAGAAGAGCAGTATCACAGAGTGATCAATGCGATTCAGGAATATGAAAGTTAATCTTTAGATTTACAAGGTTACAATAGAATAATGATAGTGTTTCAGCACAAGGTTATGAATTAGAAATATTCTGTGGGAGTTTTCTCACGGAATATTTTTTGTCTGTGATGCGCTAAATCCAGAGTTTTGTGCTATAATGTAGCCAATTGATTTGAAAGAAATGAGGAATTAATATGTATACATTAAAAAAATTTATTCAATATTATGCACCGTATAAAGGTGTATTCTTTTTTGATTTAATCTGTGCGGCGGTGATCAGTCTGGTGGATCTGGCATTTCCACAAATTTTACGGACACTTACGAAGACATTATTTACAGAGAGTTCCGGGACAATCATGCGTGCATTATTGCCAATCGCAGCCGTATTACTGGTGATGTATCTGCTCCAGACAGGATGTAAATATTACGTCAGCTATCAGGGACATATGATGGGTGCGAACATGGAGCGTGATATGCGTCAGCAATTATTTGATCATTATGAGAAATTGTCATTTTCTTACTATAATCAGAATAATTCCGGGCAGATGATGAGTAAACTGGTGTCGGATTTATTTGATATTGCGGAATTTGCTCACCACGGACCGGAGAATTTATTTATTTCATTAATAAAGATTATTGGATCATTTGTATTTTTATTTTTGATTAACTGGAAACTAGCAATTCCGCTTTTGGTACTGGTGGTATTTATGGTGTTCTTTTCTTATGGACAGAACCGTAAGATGCAGGCAACATTTATGGATAACAGACGTAAGATCGGAGACCTTAATTCAAGTCTTCAGGACACCCTGGCAGGAATCCGTGTGGTACAGTCGTTTGCAAATGAGGATATTGAGCGGGAAAAGTTTAAAAAGAGTAATCAGGCATTTTTAATTTCGAAAGATGCAAATTATCGCTGTATGGGAAGTTTCATGAGTGGAAATTTGTTTTTCCAGGGAATGATGTATCTGATGACGTTGGTATTTGGTGGATGGCTGATTGCCCATGGTCAGATGGAAGTTGCTGATCTTGCGATGTATGCTCTTTATATCGGAATCTTTATCAGTCCGATCCAGATTCTGGTAGAACTTACAGAGATGATGCAAAAAGGTCTGTCTGGATTTAGAAGATTTCTGGATGTGATTGAGACAGAGCCTGAGATTGTGGATGCGGAAGATGCAAAGTCAATCGATAATATAAAAGGACATGTCCGTTATGAAGATGTTTCTTTCCATTATAGTGATGACGATACACTGGTGCTTGATAATGTGGCTATTGATATTCCGGCTGGAAAATCGATTGCCCTTGTGGGCCCGTCAGGAAGTGGAAAGACAACAATCTGTTCCTTGCTTCCAAGGTTTTATGATGTAACCGGTGGGCGTATTACGATCGATGGACAAGATGTGAGAAAGATAACTTTGCAGAGTCTTCGTAATCAGATTGGATTGGTACAACAGGATGTATATCTGTTCAGTGGAAGCATTCGTGAGAATATTGCATACGGCAAGCCGGGAGCGTCTATGGAAGAAATTATAGACGCAGCAAAGAAAGCAAATATTCATGAATTTATTATGGAATTACCGGATGGATATGAAACCTATGTGGGAGAACGAGGAACAAGATTATCTGGTGGGCAGAAACAGAGAATTTCTATTGCCCGGGTATTTTTAAAGAATCCTTCTATTCTGATCTTAGATGAGGCTACCAGTGCTCTGGATAATGAGAGCGAGAGATTTATCCAGAAGAGTCTGGATGAGCTGGCAAAGGACCGTACAACGATTACGATCGCCCATAGATTATCCACCGTTCGCAATGCAGATGAGATATTGGTAGTGGCTGATACGGGAATTGCAGAGCGTGGAACACATGAAGAATTATTAGAACAAGGTGGAATTTATGCACATTATTATGAAATGTCGTAAATTTGTTCTGAAATAGGGCATGAATCTATAGACGGATTCATGCCCTTTCACTTATCGGCTTTTATTACAATTATTTTTTCTTCGGACTTATTATAAACGAAAGAGAATAGAAAATACAAGAAAAAATATGTATTGACAAAAGGTGAAAAACGATTATAATAAGTAGCGCACTACTTAATTAGGAGGCGCTTATGGAAACGAATATTGCTCCGGGACTTCGATTTTCTATATTAGACAGAGAATTTAAGAAAAAACTGGAAGAACGCGCAAATCGGATGGGTCTAACGGCGGTACAGTTGAGAGTACTGGGCGAAATAAGTCGTTCAGAGTCACTGGGAGTTGAAGAAATTAATCAGAAAGATCTGGAAAAAGCACTAGCGGTCACACATCCGACAATGACAGAAATTATTAAAAGACTGGAAAAGAAAAATGCTGTTATCTGTACACAGAGTAAAATCGATAAACGATACAAAAAGATTAATTGTACAGATGAATATAAGAATATCCACCTGGAGCTTAAGGAAATGGACTGGGAGATTTTTAACAAAATCTGTGAAGGTATTTCAAAAGAACATGTGGAAATATTTTTGAAGTCATCAGAAAAAATGCTTGAAAACATTGAAAAATAGTGTACCTGCTATAAGGTACACTTTTAATAAAAATATATAGGTAGTACACTACTTAAAGGAGGAAATAATGAACGAAAATAAAATGGGAGTCATGCCGGTCAATAAGCTTTTGCTTACAATGGCGGCACCGATGGTTTTATCCATGCTGATAGGTGCATTGTATAATGTGGTGGATAGTTTGTTTGTAAGCCACTATGGGGAGAATGCATTGTCGGCAGTGTCTTTGGCATTTCCGATACAAAATATTATTATTGCATCCGGAACAGGAATCGGTGTAGGAATCAATGCATTATTATCACGATATTTAGGAGAGAAGAGACAAAAGTCGGTCAACCAGACAGCTATGCATGGCATCATCATAGGCATTGGGTTTTATGTGTTAATTTTATTATTTGGTATTTTTTGTGTGAGAAGTTTTTATGTGGTTCAAACCAACGATGCAGAAATCGTCTTAATGGGAATTGATTATCTTACGGTTATCTGTGTATTTGGATTCGGGCAGATGTTTCAGTTGATATTTGAAAAAATATTGCAGTCAACAGGTCGGACTTCCTATACAATGGTGATGCAGATCGTAGGTGCGGTGATTAATATCATTTTAGATCCCATTTTTATTTTCGGATATTTTGGTTTCCCGGCAATGGGAACCAGAGGTGCGGCAATTGCCACAGTGACAGGTCAGATCGTAGCAATGCTGCTGGGCTTATATTTTAATTTAACCAAAAATAAAGATGTTCAGCTTACTTTTAAATCTTTTGAATTTGAAGGTTATTATTTGAAGGGAATCTGTACAGTTGGAATTCCAACGATTATCATGCAATCGATGTCCAGCGTTATGTGTTTTGGTATTAATAAACTCCTTCTCAATTTTTCAACTACTTCAACCGCAGTATTTGGAGCATACTTTAAATTGCAGACATTTGTGTATATGGCTATTTTTGGATTGAATAATGCTTTGATCGGACTGATTGGTCTGATCATTATGGAGATGTTGCCGGTACAGTTGATATCAGTATTTGCACCATCAGAAGAAATGTTTTCACTTGGTGTGGGTGCACTGCGTATTTTGGGACTTAGTTTTGTATTCGGAGGAATTTCTGTTATGACCTGTTATGCTTTACAGGGATTTTCAAGAGGAATATCCAGTCTTATAATTTCAGCATAGACTAATTATCCATTTACGCCTTCTAAAGATAATTAACGATACAGCAAGCCTGAATAATTCTTCCGTGGTAAGCAATGTATACACGCCGACAATTCCCCACTTGAATACATATGCCGCAAGCAGACACAGTGGAATCCCGATACACCATGTGCCAACAATATCAATAATCATAATGATTTTGGTGTTGCCGCCACTTCTTATAATGCCACCGCTGAGTATCATATTTTCTACCTTGACCGGAGCATACAAGGCAAATATGATAAGCAGTATTTTTCCAAGCTCTTTTACGCTGTCATCAACACGATATAATCCGGTATATACTCCAGCCAAAAGGATAAGTAAAGCCGATACCGTTACTGCACCAAATAAGCCTGCATACATAATCTTCTTTGATTCTGTGTAAGCCTCATCATATTC
>CAKRJP010000031.1 GCA_934351835.1 uncultured Lachnospiraceae bacterium | reverse complement strand
GTTGTTCAGCAGATCGGAACTCCGCAGGAAGTATTTGAACATCCGGTGAATCTGTTTGTGGCAGGATTTATCGGTATGCCACAGATGAATTTTTTTGATGCAGAATTGATCGAGAATGCGGGAAAATATCAGGTGAAAGTTGATGAAATCGAAGTGGAATTGTCAGAAGAAAAGGAGAAGAATCTGGCAGCCAAAGGTGTAAAGTCACAGAAGGTTACGCTTGGTATACGTCCGGAGCATATTTCTCTGGCAAAGCCTGGAACACAGTCAGTTACAGGTAAGATCGAAGTATCTGAGATGATGGGAAGTGCAATTCATCTGCATGCTACAGCAGCAGGAAAGGATACGATCATCATCGTGCAGACAATGGATCTGAATGGAAGAAATCTTTCGGATCTTGCAATCGGAAAAGAAGTATCTTTTACATTCCGCGGAAGTGAAGCACATGTATTTGATCAGAATGGATTTAATCTGGAAGTATAAGATTAATGAGTAAGGGGCGGGAATACTCGCCCCTTTTTGTGAAAATACATAAAAATTAAAATAGCATGCTATATAAAATGGAAAGGATGAAAGCTGATGAACCTGAAAAAAGAATTAGAAAAGAAACTTCAAAATCCAATTGCAGAAAGTAGTAATGAAGAATTATATGTGGCATTGCTTCAGTTGGTAAAAGATCAGGGTGAAAAAAAGATAACTGAAAAAGGAAAGAAAAAGCTTTATTATATTTCGGCGGAATTTCTGATCGGAAAATTGTTGTCTAATAACCTGATCAATCTCGGAATCTATGAGGAAGTAAAACAACTTCTGGAAGAAGAAGGTAAATCTTTAGAGGTGTTGGAAGAGATAGAGCCGGAACCGTCTCTGGGAAATGGAGGTCTGGGACGTCTGGCTGCATGCTTTCTGGATTCCATTGCCACTCTGGGACTTCATGGAGATGGTGTGGGATTAAATTATCATTATGGCCTGTTTAAACAGGTGTTTGAAAATAATCTACAGAAAGAGACACCAAATCCGTGGATGACAGAAAATAGCTGGCTGACCAGAACAGATGTAACTTATCCGGTTGACTTTGGAGGTTTCCGCGTACAGTCAAGACTATATGATATAGACGTTTTGGGATATGAGAACCGCACAACAAAGCTACATTTGTTTGATATTGAGACCGTGGATGATGGAATTGTGGGCGAGACGATAGATTTTGATAAAGAAGATATCCGAAAGAATCTGACACTATTTTTATATCCCGATGATTCTGATGAAAAAGGAAGACTGCTCAGAGTTTATCAGCAGTATTTTATGGTAAGCAATGCAGCAAGACTATTGTTAGATGAGAGCGTTGAGAGGGGAAGTAATCTCCATGATCTGGCAGAATATGCAGTTGTCCAGATTAATGATACGCATCCATCAATGGTGATCCCGGAGTTGATCAGACTTCTTCAGGAACGTGGAATTTTGATGGAAGAAGCGATTGACATCGTATCAAAAGTCTGTGCATATACGAATCACACAATTCTGGCAGAAGCTTTGGAAAAGTGGCCGGTAAACTATCTGGAAAAAGTTGTTCCTCAATTGATGCCGATCATTAGAGAATTGGATAATCGGATCCGTCTGAAAGTCAGTGATGAAAGTACATATATTATCAAAGATGGACTGGTGCATATGGCGCACATGGATATCCATTATGGTTTCAGTGTCAATGGAGTGGCATATCTCCATACAGAAATATTGAAAAATACAGAATTGCATAATTTTTATAAACTTTATCCGGAGAAATTTAACAATAAGACAAATGGAATTACGTTCAGACGCTGGCTGATATCCTGCAATCCGAAACTGGCAGCACTCATCACGGAATTGATCGGGGAGGGCTGGAAAAAGGATGCAGAAGAGTTGCAAAAATTAGGACAGTATATAGAAAACGAAGAAGTTCTGAAACAACTTCTGGAAGTAAAGCAGGAGAATAAATCTGCACTGGCTGAGTATATAAGAAAAACGCAGGGACAGGAGATTCATCCGGATTCTATTTTTGATATTCAGATTAAGAGACTACATGAATATAAACGTCAGCAGATGAACATTTTATTTGTGATAGATAAATATCTTGAGATTAAAGAAGGTAAGATACCAGAGACGCCGATCACAGTATTTTTTGGTGCGAAGGCAGCACCGGCTTACATAATTGCAAAGGATATCATACATTTAATATTATGTGTGCAGGAGATTGTAAACAATGATCCGCAAGTAAATCCATATCTTCAAGTTGTAATGGTAGAGAATTATAATGTAACACTTGCTGAAAAGTTAATCCCGGCGTGTGACATTTCGGAACAGATTTCTCTTGCATCCAAAGAGGCGTCCGGTACCGGAAATATGAAGTTTATGTTGAATGGAGCCCTGACGCTTGGAACGATGGATGGAGCAAATGTTGAGATTGAAGAGCTGGTAGGAGCGGATAATATTTATACATTTGGAGACTCTTCCGATGTTGTGATCGAACGCTATGCAAAAGGGGATTACTCTTCACACTCTTATTATGAAAAAAATCCGGCAATAAAAAGAGCTGTAGATTTTATTGTCAGTGATACGGTGATGAAAGTCGGAAACAAAGAAAATCTTCTGCGTCTGTATCAGGAATTACTGAATAAAGACTGGTTTATGACATTCCCGGATTTCGAATCTTACAAGAAAACACGGGAGAAAGCATACGGAGATTATAAAGACCGTATGAAATGGG
Source organism: uncultured Lachnospiraceae bacterium (assembly GCA_934351835.1). GTDB lineage: Bacteria > Bacillota > Clostridia > Lachnospirales > Lachnospiraceae > CAKRJP01. Next base: position 8,475 of record CAKRJP010000031.1, on the reverse strand, counting down.
CGAAGAAAACTCTGATTAATATCAGCAAAGCAGGATTCTTTTCTTCTGACCGGACAATTGCACAGTATAATAAAGATATCTGGAAGTTACAGTAGAAAAGGATATTGAAGATCAGAAAAGGGGGGTGAGGAAATGTCATTGGATGATTATAAAAAAGCAAGAAAGCTTGCACAGCGTCAGTCCAGACGGGCGAGTGCCAGGGGAGAATCACCATACCCCAAAGTACTGGATACCATTTTGGAGGGGCAGGAGACTGCCGGAAATCAGTATCTGGGAATGATGGAGATTCCATTATCGTTGGTTATCGGAACAAAAGAAGCCGGAAGAAGCAATGCATTTAGTCCGGATTTCCTCCCTCTTTTAGATGAAACATCAGAATTTGCGACAAAGTGGTTGTCCCTTTTTCAATCTCAGATGGAAGAAGGATTGAGAGACCCGGTAACTGTATATGAATATAGGAACAGATTTTACGTGCAGGAGGGAAATAAAAGAGTCAGCATTATGAAATATTTAAAAATGCCGACAATACTTGCAAATGTTACAAGAATACTTCCGGTGCATGACAGTAAAAAAGAAAATGTAGTATACTATGAATTTGTGGAATTTTATAAAAGGACCGGTCTGAATATGATTATATTCCCGGAGCCGGGGAATTATGAGAGTCTGTTGCAGGCAATGGGAAAAGACTGGAACAGTAAATGGAATGAAGAAGAAATCCGGAGATTATCAAGTGTCTTCTACCATTTTGAAATTATGTATGAATCTATGACCGGAGATTTTGTACCGGAACATATAGGGACAGCTTTTTTGCGTTGCCTTGAAATTTTTCCATATGAGGAATTGAAAGAAAAAACTTCTGTAGAAATCCGCGAGAAACTGGAAACGATCCGCGAAGAGATAGAACCGGAAGCCCTGGAGGCAGAGGTGGAGCGTGTGATGGAGCCGGAGACAGAAAAAACTCCGATTTTGACCAGGTTTCTGGCACCACCGAAGAGAATTATCAAGGTTGCTTTTATTTATGAAGGGAGTACCAATTCCAGCGAATGGAATTATGCACATGAGCTTGGAAGACAACAGTTGGAGGATTCGTTTGGCGGAAGGGTAATTACCAGTGTATATGAAAATATCCAACCCCAGACACCAAGAAGTGAAGTTCTTGAGGCAGCTATCGAAGATGGAAATGCAGTGATTTTTACTACAACCGCAACGTTGATGCAGGCATCTGTGCAGATTGCTTTAAAACATCCGGAGATTTACATTTTTAATTGCTCTCTGAATTTTCCGTATAAATCCGTAAGAACATATCTGACAAGAAATTATGAGATGAAATTTCTGCTGGGACTTATAGCAGGAGCAGCGGCAGACAAAGAAAGTATTATTGGATATGAAGAGGATTATCCAATGTATGGAACAATTGCGAATATCAATGCATTTTCGATTGGCGTTCAGATGATGCAGCCGGGAGCACAGGTGAAATTAATCTGGACAGGGGTAAAAAATTCCAAATCTGAAGAAGAAAAGAAAAATTTGAAGATTATTTCAGCAAAAGAAATGATCAGTAAAAAAGGAACAGAAAGCCCATACGGATTATATTTTCAGGAAAATGGAGGAATCACAAGGATTGCGACCAGCATTATAAACTGGGGGAAATTTTATGAACGGATCATGCAGTACATCCTGGATGGTGCCTGGAAACCAATGGCATACGGTGACAAGAAAACATTAAACTACTGGTGGGGATTATCCGCAGGAGTTGTAGAATTAATCTGTTCAGAAAGGGTTCCGGGCGGAGTAAAACGTATGGCAGAAAGTTTTGCCCGGTTTATTGCAGAAGGGAGCTTTCATCCATTTGAAGGGAAAATGCGTGATCAGAATGGAAAAATCCATGGAACTGATGGAGAAACATTGGAGGTAGAGGAGTTGGTTACGATGGACTGGCTCTATGAGAATGTGATAGGACGTATCCCCGAACAGTCAGAATTAGAGGAAGGAGCGGGAGAACTTCTGAAATTACAGGGGTTATAAAAAGCATATGAAAATACTTGTAATAGCAGATGAAGAATCCAGAAGCCTCTGGGATTATTACACGCCGGATAAATTAAGAGATATTGAACTGATCCTGTCTTGTGGAGATCTGAAACCAGAGTATCTCACCTTTTTAGTGACAATGGCTCATTGTCCGTTATTATATGTCCATGGGAATCATGATGGAATATATGAAAGAAAGAAACCGGAAGGCTGTATTTGTATTGAAAATCAAATTTATGAATACAAAGGTATACGGATTCTGGGACTTGGAGGATCTTGCTGGTACAGCGGCGGAGCCCATCAATATACCCAAAAAGAAATGAAACACAGAGTGCAGAAAATGTGGCTGAAACTGAGGCAAAAAAAAGGATTTGATATTTTGCTGACCCACGCACCGACCAGAGGGATTAATGATGAAGAAACAACTGCACATCAGGGATTTGAAGTGTTTCAGGAACTTTTGGAAAAATATTCACCGAAATATCATCTTCATGGACATGTACATTTAAATTACGGAAGAAATCCAAGAGTTGTCCAATATAAGGACACGACGATTATTAACGGCTATCAGTCTTATATTTTTGAATATGAGGGATAGATGAATCCTTTGAAATACAATAGCTGAGCTCTCCGGATTATAGGCAGATGTGAAAAATAGAATCTTGTAGAAGCATATTGTAGATGGTATAATATCTCCGATATTGTATTGTATCCAGGTCGTCTGGAATGATAACAAGGAGGAGAAAAGAGAATGAAAGAAAGAAAGCATGACACTCGTTGGATGGTATGTGTGGCACTTATGGCAGCAATTGTAATCGTATTGGCGAATACACCGCTTGGGATGATCCAGCTTCCGATCATTAAGGCTACAACAGTACATATTCCGGTTATTATCGGAGCAATTTTATTAGGACCTTCTGCAGGAGCGATCCTTGGATTTGTATTCGGTGTATGTTCACTGATCAGTAACACGATGGCACCGACATTATTGTCTTTTGCATTTTCACCGTTTATGAGTACAACAGGAATCCCGGGAGCAATCAAAGCAATCTGGGTATCTGTGGGATGCCGTATGCTGATAGGTATTGCAGCAGGATGGTTATGGATTTTATTAAAGAAAGTGAGATTAAATGATGTAGTTGCACTTCCAATTGTTGGATTTGCAGGCTCAATGGTAAATACGATTACGGTTATGGGAAGTATTTATTTTTTATTTGCCCAGCAGTATGCGGAAGCAAAAGACGTGGCAGTTACAGCAGTCTGGGGGCTGGTTATAGGAACAGTGACAGCGTCAGGGATTCCGGAGGCAATTGCAGCAGCGATTCTTGTACTGGCACTTGGAAAAGTACTGATCCAGATGTTTAAGCGTATGGGTATGGCAGAATAAACTCTGGATAAATATAGAATAAAAGATTACGAACAAAGTATATGAGAGAAGAATTGTAAATGTGCACAATTTTTCTCTCATATTTTTTGCGATTTTGGTTAATCATACTACAGGGTGGGTGTTATAATATGCTTGTAACATATAGAACTCATATAGCATTCAGAATTTGGAGGAAAAGATAAATGAATACTTTAAAAGCTGAAAAAAGATCATTAGACATTAAGGCAAAAAGATTAAGGAGAGAAGGATATGTTACCGGCAATGTGTTCGGCAAAGAGATGAAAGAATCTGTTCCGATTAAGATGGACGCATCTGAAGTAGATCGTCTGCTTAAGACTTGCAACAAAGGTAGTCAGATTATGCTGGACATCGACGGCGAATCACACAATGTACTGATTAAGGACGTTGATTTCAACCCATTAAAGGGGAAAATCGATGAGATCGACTTCCAGGCACTGGTAAAAGACGAAGTTGTACATTCTGTAGCAGAGATTGTATTAGAGAATATCGAGGCAGTTACAACAGGTGTATTACAGCAGCAGTTAGAGGAAGTATCTTACAAAGCACTTCCGGTAGACCTGGTAGATAAGATTGAGATTGACGCTTCTACACTTCGTGTTGGCGATACCATCAAAGTCGGCGACCTTGCAATCGCGAAAAACGAGAAAATCCATCTGATGACAGATCCGGAAGCAGTAGTTGTTACCGTTACAGAGTCACGTAACAGTGCAGCTGACGATGGAGAAGAAACAGAGGAGACAGAGGCATAAAGATACCATTACCATAAATCTCATAATGAAAAATTCCTTCGTTTGTAAAAGAACGGAGGAATTTTTTTGCCTTTTTTAGAAATTTGCTTGACAATGAATATGGTTTCGTGGTATAAATATCTAGTGTCACGGACACGAAAGCAATCTATAGGGGATTGGTCAAGTGGTATGATAGGGGTCTCCAAAACCTTTGGCGGGAGTTCGATTCTCTCATCCCCTGTTGACCGAAGAGTCAGAAACCTTGAATTTTCCAAGGCTTCTGGCTTTTTCATTTTCTGGATAATTCCAATGTAGTCAAGTATGTAGTCAAACAGGAATCATTCCTAAAATGAGATAGCATTTTCAATCTGTTTTTCTTTATTTTTCGTTGTTTTATTGCTGAAATAATATAATTTTTTTGTTGTACTGATATCACTGTGTCCCATTTGTTCTGTAATAAATCCCTCATCTACATCACTGTCTATTAAGGTTGTTCCGTAAGTCTTTCGTATCTTGTGCATGGTACGATGTGGGATATGTAATTCATTACATATTCTGGACAGTCTTTTATTAAAAGTATTTCCTCTGATACGTTTTCCGTTATGCTCAAATAAATATGTTCCCGATGTATTCAGTTTCAATATTTGATTCAACGTATCCAGTGCGGTAGAGGATATGATTAAATCCCGATTACCAGCGTCTGTTTTAGCGTGTTCTTTTACAGCTACAATCCATTTATTGTTTTTGTCTCGGTATTTATCTTCGGTACGTCTGATTTTAATAATACGTCCGTGTAAGTCTTCTTTCTTTAGAGTGCTTAGTTCACCGACACGTAAACCTGTCTGAAATGTAAGCAGAATACCAAGATTATAAATATCCGGCTTTGCTTTCAGACGTTGAATAACTACGGGAATTTCATCTTCCATAAACACTTCTTTCTGCTTGTCTATAATCTTCCGTTTAAAAAGATTATTCGGCAGTTCCAAATCTCCAAAAAATTCAGTGATACTGATTGCAGTATACTTTTTCTTCTTACCGTATTTGAATATACCACGAATTAATGTCCGTAATCCGGCATATGCCTTTCTGGTAAGTGTAAGGTCACGAATGGTACATTTGATAAATACTTCCAAATCGTCCTCCGTGATATTTTTAAATTTCTTTTTGGTAATTGAAACAGAAGTGTAATGGAAAAATCTTTTGTAATCGTTCACGTATCTGTCATAAGACGCTTTCTGTATCTCGCCGAAATCCAGTTTGCGGTTTATCCATTCATAGAAAACATCATCAATATAAATTTCTTCCTGTAGAGCCTTATAGAACTCCACAATGACATTTTCCAGTTCTTCATGGGTATTTCTACGTCTGTAAAGTCGGTTTCCGTCTTGTTGTGGAAGATACGTGGAATAAATTTCTTTTCCCGATTTGTCTGTTGTTACTGTAATTGCGTAAACATGCTGTGCAAGTATTTCCTTTCTTTCCATATCTGCTATATCATTCAGCATGGTATCTAAAGAGATTATACCTGTTTGGATTGCGTAATTCAATAAATCTGTATCGTCATAAGCGTTGGGTTCAGTCATAAATTACATCAATATGATAAGGGTATTGTCTCAAAATATCTTTTTCTCTTTAATTTTTTCTATGTATAGTTAATGCCCTGTATTTTTTAATTTTAAATTTATATTGTCATTTATCTGGTATTATGGGCGAATCATTCAGATATTTCGCTTACTCATTATCAGAATAACTCCTTTCTGTTATTGGTAGTTTGGAAGATTTTTTGTAATCTTCATAAATTTTTATCTGGGTATCATTCATCTTTGCCTGTTCGATTAATACCTGTATATAATCGCAGTTATCCAGTTCTCCGATTTTTGAAAATAATTTTAAAGACGGAGCAACGGAACTTTCTAACCAGTTCCAGATACTATCAAGTGTCTTTTTCTGCGGTTGAATTGTTAGCTTTATTTTCTCTATATCTTGCATAAATAATTCCCAAGGGGGATAAGTAGGATAAAGTCTTTTCCGTGAAGTGGATTTGTTTTCCGGCTGTTCAAGAAAACGGATTTTACCATTTAGTACAGACAATGCAATCTCTGCAACATCACGTCTGGCGATTAATTCCTGTGCAACTTTATTTGCCCGTTCCTGTCGGAATCGCAGTTCATATCTGTTCCAGTTCCGGTCTAATTCTTTGCCAAATTTTTCTACCTGTTCGTACCCTTTTTCATAGAAAACGATTCGGAAATCACTGTTGCTACTCCCAAGATAAAGCGTGTTTCCTTTATGAACAGGTATTGATTCACTTAATTCACCAGAAGCATTTTCAGAATAATTACGTAACTGACTAGATATTAATCCTTGCTTTGTTAAACGTATCAGTTCTGGAATGTTAAGATAAGGTTTATGGTCATCTATTGCCAAATCAATTCGTGGAAAATTCACATGATACTGACATACCCTTGCGAAGAAATCAAACCATGTTTCTTTGTTTATCACAAGGAAATTTTCATAATTTCTACAGCCAGAGCCACTCATTAATATCTGAAATCCATTGTACTGTATTTTGCCAGTCGGTTTTAGAATCTTGATATTATCAAATCCGGCAACCAGTTCATGTCCGGCAATTCCTTTCCCTTTATTCTGAAGTTCCATAAGTGAAAGAGGAATTTTTAGGATATCCGTTATGACAGTGAATAAATCTACATCTTTCACTGTAATCTGACACCAGTCAATTAAGGCTGTCAGATTGTTTTTTTGTCGTGTTACCCTCCTGTTAGTATAGGAGGGTTCTGAAAGAACTGATTTACTTCTTTCTTCCAAATAATACTCCTCCTTTGCCGATAGTGGCAGAGCCACTATCCCTGTCTCTTTTACTGTCCGTTTGGTACGGACAGCAAGAGACAGGAAGTTCATTGGTTACTATGCATTTTTCTGGGAAATACAACGAATCCCTTTACAGGTCACTCGTTCTACCAATGTAGGATAATTTCCTCTCTGAACATATGGAGCATAGACCGGTGTATCCAGTTCCACTACAGAATATGGTTCGATAGTTGGGATTTCTGTCATTTCCAGTCGAATATCAACACTGTTACCAAGTTTCATACTTCCAAGATGAAGTTTGACCGCTTCGATATCTTCGGTTTTCTTTCTGGTATCTTTGTCATAGCGGTAGCAATAATCAGCTCCCATATAACGAAGTTCCCCGAATACCTCTTTGATCTGTTCTTTTGTTAATGTAATCTGCATAAGCATTATCCTTTCTCCCCGTATCACCGATAGGACAGTCGTCTTAATAAGTATTGAAATCCATTGATATTTGAAGTTTAGTTATTTCTGAACTATTTAAATCATAACATTGAGCAAAACGAAAATCAATATAAAGTTTAGAAATTTATAAACTTTTTATTTTCTTTGCAGAGTATTTATGATATAGTGAGTACAGAATAAATGAATCAGCCACACAGAGAAAGTAGAGGATATCGAAATGAACACGATTGCAGAACGAATCAGATTTGCGATGAATGTAAGAAATGTAAAGCAAGTGGAAATGGTACAGCGAACAGGAATTACAAAGGGTGCGTTTAGTTCTTATCTTTCTGGAAATTACAATCCCAAAAAGGATAAATTGGAACTGATTGCTGACGCACTGGATATCAATATTAACTGGTTAATGGGTGAAAATGTGCCTATGGAAAATATCAGTGCTACAGATAATCAGACTATGGGGTATGTATTTTACAAAGAAATGGAATACTTATTGAATAACACCGACACGGCATATATCGGATTTCAGACACAGTATGGGGCATTAATCCCAAGATATCAAATATATGTAAATGTCAGTTTAAATGAAATGCATATCGTACCTATTTTCTTACGGGAAGATTCAAAAGAGTATTATCAATATCCAAAAGAACTTACTCAACCAGAATCATATGAGATATTTACAAGGGATTTTTCCAGTATTCATATGACACTTGCCACTTCTCAGATATATTATTATGGAATCAATGAAAAGACATTGGAAACGGAAATCTTTTCGTTTGCCTATTCGTCCGAAAAAAATTGCTATGTAGCGAGTGATTGTCAGCCTGTCTTGTGTGATGAATTTGTCCGTGAAATCGAAAAGGAAGTGCTTTATCTCCGGAAAGTTTCCAGATAACAGACAAGAGGACTTGCAAGGTTCGTGACCTTTCAAGTCCTCTATATAGCATGGTTGAATTGGATACCGTCCGTTCTGTCAAGGACTGCCCTGACGGCGTATCGGCTTCGCCTTGTTCCTTGACATCACTAGATGACGAA
>CAKRJP010000030.1 GCA_934351835.1 uncultured Lachnospiraceae bacterium | reverse complement strand
TTGTCAACAACTTTTTTATTCTAATTTGTTGTCAGTTGTGAGCCACAGTGCTTTCCAGACTTGTCTCACGCGACAGCTTGTATATATTATCATGTCTCGACAGGAATTGTCAAGAACTTTTTCAAATTTTTCATGAGATATTTTTCACGGAGATTTTTCACACTTTTCTCAACACGCATCAATAGCATTACTTCATTGAATAAATGCCTTCTTAAACGCCAAACAGCAGACACCCCAATGTCTGCTGTTCTTATAATATTCCATATTATCATTATCTAAATATTGTTGCTAATTTCATAATCGGATTATATTCATATAATACCCGAAGATATGGCTGCGCCTGAATCGCATCATACACGCTCTTACCTACAGATGTTGTATATAACAATGTAATTATCATAAACAGAACCCACACTACGATTGCTGCTCCTGCAATTCCGATCACACCACCTGCAAGACGATTTAAAATTCCAACTCCCGGCAGGTCCGCTATGAAATCTAACGCAAATATAATCGCCCTTAATATAATCGTTACTATTAAAAATGTAATAAGAAATGCCACCACATGCACGATTGCTTTTGCCAGAAATTTTCCGACATACTGAGCAAATGTATCTACTCCCAGTTCTTCATATGTTTCACTATTGTTATTCTCTCGCAGAAGATCCTTAAAAATCTGCGGCATATCTGCATTTTCTATAGCCGTCATCTGTACATCCCGCGGAATCTCTGCATTGTTAATCACATCTTCCACAGATGTACCATCTGCATCTTCAGCCTTACTGCCGTTCGTTAATCCATCCAGTAAATTACTTGAAATCCCATACTTTGACAGATCTTCACTGTTCACTTTTCCTTCAACAATATCCTTTACCGAAATTCCATACTGTTCCAGTGTACTTTCACTTACACCGGCTGCATCCAGAACTTTCTTTACAGTTTCTTCTGTCAGTCCGGACGCTTTTTCTCCATCCGACGTATCTGATGAATCTATTCCCAACTGCGAAAGTGCAATATCCGATATTGTCGAAGCAACTTTTTCTTCTATCACCTCATCCATTGGCGTAAAGTCTGTAATCAGATTGGCAACTACAGGTGTTGCAAAAAAGACAATTGCCAATGTCACAATCGTTGTTGCCAGAGATACTGTTATTTTAATAGCACCTCTGCAAAAACCAGTAATAATCCCTATCACAAATATAGCGCCTACTACATATACTAACCAATCCATATATTCTCCTTACTTTACAAGACGAACCTTCTCCATTCCGTCTGTACTTATCACAATGTATTTGTTTACTCCTGGTACCGGAAGTATCTCCAATATCTTATTATCCATGCTGCCTTCGAATTTATGAATACCGTTTTTCTTATATATACTACATTTCTTGCCATCATACATAATAATCTGGTCATCAGCATATTTAACATGATCATAGGTTCCATCAAACTTCTCTGACATCACCTGTTTCCCATTGGTATTATACAGCCGCAATTCATATCCACTGCTATTCTTATTCTTCAATACAAATCCAATATACTGGTCACTATGAAATACACTTTTTATCTCTTTATCGATCTTTACACTGGCTGTTTCCTTCGGCTTATCATTACCCTGGAAAATACTCATCTGATTATCGCCGATTGCTACAGAAGTCATATCATCCATATAAAATCCACTGGCCATGATGGTATTCTCATACTGCTTTTCTATAACCTGATGATCTGTTTCTTCTTCTCCTGCCTCACCGAAATTATAATAAATTACTTTAGATGTAATCTTTCCTTCCTGTGTATAAAGATACAGTACCTGCATAGTTTTTCCATCATCCGACATCGCAACGTCCATAGGATATCCCGTCCCTGACAGAGATGTCTTGTGCTCTACGATTATATTTCCTTTTGCATCATAGCACATGACCATTGCAGATTCACCGTTTTTCAGGATTGCACCTACAATTCCCTGACCGGATACAGAAATACGTTCTATCGGCATATTCGTCTCAAACTCACCTTTAACGCCATCTTTCTGAAGTACCATAATGTCATTGCCACTTCGATCATACACCACAGCCGATGAATGTCCCAGAACCACATCCGGTGTTTTAATCTGATAAGACTGGTTCCACTCTTCTTCCCCTTTTTTATTCAGATAAGAAATACCATCTCTGCTATACTTCAGCACACCATCTTCAAACTGAAGATAATTGTTGTTTCCGGCACCGCTGATAGGATATACCTCCGATACCCTCGCGGTTGTGTATGTCTGCAGGTTAATCAGCAGATAAATTCCTATTACAGCAAGCAACAGTACGAACACCCCAATGATGAGATTACGTCTCTGTTCGTGCCTCAATCTTTTCGCCGCCTCGATCATCTCCGCTTCCGGATTATCCTCATCATTTAATTCTTTGATTAATTCTTCTACTAATTTATCAGTTGGATCTTCCACTTCCTGTACCACATGAAGATCTTTGTTTTTTTTTCGTTTCATTTGTTCCTCTGTTATTTAATTTTATTTATATAGAATATAGATTTTAGTATAGCATATTTTTTACTAAGGTAATAGTAATTTTTGTCCTACATAAATGAGGTTCCCATCCGACAGTCCGTTCATTTTGCAAATTGATTCTATACCCGAATTATCTCCATACAATTTTCTGCTGATGCTATCCAGTGTATCCCCGCGCTCTACATAATAATACTCCTCACTGTCACCCTGACTTTCATTTTTCGTTTCATCAGTTTTTGCATTGTCATCTGTATTCTGTTCCAACATTGTCTCCGATGCCTCTTCTGTGCTTTCTTCTGTTGTCGCTCCCAAAGACTGCCCGTCACCGCTGTCTTTTGTAGCCATATTGTTCTTCAACTGTTCTGTATCCACTGACTGATCCCCACCTGCCGTTTTCATGCCAGAGGTATTTTTTTCTTCTGTGCGGTTTACACTCGCAGACGTTTCACCTGTCACATTTTTCGACACAGTCTCCAGTGAACTCTGCAGTCTCTTCATTTTGTCAAAATTGTTCAGCATCAAAACACCCATCACCAGCACCAAGAGTGCTAGCGCTATGCTCGCCACCCGGCCGGTCCCCTTCCGCTCTTTTTTCTTTTTCACCTGCATCTGGTCTCTTACTGCAACACGAAAATCCTTTGCAGCTCGATCCTCAACCACTTCACTGGGAGTCACGCCAATCTGTCTCCGTGTTCCGATCATATAATTCTGCATTTCCGGATTTCTATCATAATATATATAATAGCCTCCCATCTGCATCAGTTCACCATATTTGTATGCATAATAAACTTCTTCTTCATTTAAGATATCTTTCCATATAAATACCGAATGATCCTTCTTAAAATATTTTTCATGTATCCTCGATGTCTCCCGGATCATCCCCAATGGATGTCCTTCAAAAATCAAACACCAGCCCACAACCGTTTCCTTCGGGAAATATTTTTCCCGCTCTTCTTCTATTTTTTCAAATGCCTCGTCTTCTAATTGCAATTCTCTCCCCTTTAATTCAATGCCCTCCAGCCGAATTGCGCCGGATATATACACTGCTTTCTGTTCTTTGACCGTAACCCATTCGCCAATCAGCACCGACGCCACAGGTTCCTCCCCCACTGTTTCCTGTAACTGGTCCAGATATGTAGTCACATAATCTTCCACATAAATCTTCGGTTCATCACTCACGTTTCCAATCTGTTTTACATTTTTTGGGAATTGTTTTTCCATATACTCCTCACCTCATCAAAAATATTTTTGGATATGATAGCATATGAAAAATGCGGATTTTATCAATTAAAGGGACCTGTCCCAAGAAAATTACGACAACAAAAGACAGGTACCCCTATCTTTAGGAATACCTGTCGGATCTGTCTGTATTTATCTATAGTACTTATACGAATGCTTTAACTGCCGCGTAAATGCTGTCTGCATCCAGTCCGTATTTCTTGATCAGTTCTACTGCCGGTCCAGATTCACCGTATGTATCGTTGATACCGATCTTCTTAACTTTGGCCGGTGCCTTCTCCGCAACTACATCACAAACTGCACTTCCGAGTCCTCCGATAACAGAGTGCTCTTCTACAGTTACAATCTTACCTGTCTTAGCTGCTGCCGCAATAACAGCTTCCTCATCCAATGGTTTGATCGTATGCATGTTGATTACTTCCGCACTGATTCCGTCAGCCTCTAACTTCTCTGCTGCCGCCAGTGATTCAGCTACTGTAAGTCCTGTTGCGATGATGGTTACATCTTTACCCTCGCGGAGTGTGATTGCTTTACCAATCTCAAACTTATAATCAGGTCTGTCATTGATTACAGGTACTGCAAGTCTTCCGAAACGAAGATATACAGGTCCTACATGCTCGTATGCAGCCTCTACTGCTGCCTTTGCTTCGATATCATCGGATGGGTTAAGAACTACCATACCCGGGATTGTTCTCATAAGAGCGATATCCTCATTACACTGATGAGTAGCACCATCTTCTCCTACAGAGATACCTGCATGAGTAGCACCGATCTTAACGTTCAGTTTTGGATATCCTACAGAGTTACGGATCTGCTCAAATGCACGACCTGCTGCAAACATTGCAAATGAACTTGCAAACGGAACTTTACCTGTTGTTGCAAGACCTGCTGCAACACCTACCATATTACACTCAGCGATACCGCAGTCAATGTGACGCTCCGGGAAAGCTTTTTTGAATGTAGCTGTCTTAGTTGCTCCTGCAAGATCGGCATCTAAAACGACCAAATCATCATGTTTTTTACCTAATTCAACCAAAGCATTACCGTAGCTTTCTCTTGTTGCAATCTTCTTTACTTCTGACATAATGCTTCACCTGCTTTCTCTAAATCTGCCATCGCGATCTCATACTGTTCATCATTCGGAGCTGATCCATGCCATGAAGCCTGGTTCTCCATAAATGAAACTCCTTTACCTTTTACAGTCTTAGCGATAATTGCTGTCGGCTGTCCCTTTGTCTCTCTTGCCTCTTTAAAAGCTGCATCGATCTGATCAAAGTCATGTCCGTCTATATTAATTACATGGAAGTTGAAGGCTTCAAATTTCTTATCGATCGGATATGGTGAGTTAACCTCACAGATCTCTCCATCGATCTGAAGGTTGTTATTGTCAACGATCACCACCAGGTTGTCCAGCTTTCTGTGTGCTGCTAACATAGAAGCTTCCCAAACTTCTCCCTCCTGGATTTCTCCATCACCAAGAAGTGTGTATACTCTGTAATCATCTCCGGATAATTTCGCAGAAATAGCCATACCTACTGCCGCTGAAATTCCCTGTCCGAGAGAACCACTTGACATATCAACGCCCGGAATGTGCTTCATATCCGGATGTCCCTGAAGGTAAGATCCTACTTTACGCAGAGTCTTAAGATCTTCTACCGGGAAGAATCCTCTGTTTGCCAGTGTTGCATAATATCCCGGTGCAGTATGTCCTTTGGATAATACAAAACGGTCACGATCCGCTTTCTTCGGATCTGCCGGATCAATATTCATCTCTTCAAAGTACAGATATGTATAAATGTCTGCTGCGGATAATGATCCGCCCGGATGTCCGGACTTTGCACTGTGAACAGCGGTAATAACACCCTTACGGATCTCATTTGCCGTCTTCATTAACTCTAACTTGTTCATGTAAATAGCCTCCTTATTGGTTTGTTTAAATTATAACGTAAGACCCAATGCCGGTCAATACTTCTATAATGCAGTTCTTCCTTCCAAAGCACGCAAAAGCGTCACTTCGTCAATATATTCCAAATCTCCGCCTACCGGAACTCCACTGGCAATCCTGCTGACTTTGATTCCTGTCGGTTTGATCAATTTGCTGATATACATCGCAGTCGTCTCCCCCTCCAGGCTGGAATTGGTCGCAATGATCACTTCATTCACATCCCCCTGCAGACGAGTGATCAGTTCTTTCAATTTAATGTCCTCCGGTCCGATCCCAAGCATTGGGGAGATTGCACCGTGAAGCACATGATAGACACCGTTATATTTACCCGTTTTCTCATAAGCTGCAAGATCTCTGGTATTCTCAACCACCATGATCGTCTTATGGTCTCTGTTACTGCTGGCACAGATTGGGCAAAGTTCCTGGTCTGTCAGTGTAAAACACTCTTTACAATATCTTACATTCTCTCTGGCCTCTACCAGCGTAGTTGCCAGCCGTTTCACATCCTCCATCGGCATGTGTATAATATGAAAGGCCAGTCTTGCCGCCGACTTCGAGCCGATACCCGGAAGACAGGAAAGCTCTTCGATCAGCTTCGTAATCTGACTACTGTAATAATCCATTAAAATAACCCCGGCATTCCTGCTCCACCTGTAAACTTGGCCATTGCAGATGCGGATTCTTCATCTACTTTTTCCAGAGCCTCATTTACGGCCGCCACGATCATATCTTCTAACATCTCAACATCTTCAGGATCTACCGCATCTTCATCGATAGAAAGCTTTACTAATTTCTTAGTTCCGGATACTGTAGCCTCTACAGCTCCGCCGCCTGCTGTCGCAGAAAATTCTTTGGTCTCCATTTCTTTTGCCTGCTCTTCCATCTGACGCTGCATCTTCTGAGCCTGTTTCATTAAATTTGCCATATTTCCAGGCATTCCTCCTGAAAATCCACCTCTTTTTGCCATAATAAAATATCCTCCTGATTTATATTTACGGTCCTATTCATCTTCTATGGTGATATCCATATTGATCAGACCTTCAATATCTACATATTGATCTTCGAATCTCTGTCCCGCTTCCATCTGACGGACTTCTAATTCGACTTTCTTGCCGATTTTATTTTCAATCAGCTCTTTGATCTCGGCCAGATGTGCATCCGACCCTATCACTCCGGCACTGATTTCATCCGGTACTACGATCATCAGTCGATTTCCTTCTCCGGCACTCAATCTCGCCATTTTCAAATAATTCTTAAGCATTCCCGATGTATCATTCATAATCATTCGAAAATCCTTTACCACAGCTTTCAAATCTTCAGATAACGCTGCCGGAAGTTCCGGTTTCTTCCTGCTTACCGGTACTTCGGTCGTCTGCGCATAAGCTGCCGGTGTCGTCTGTGTCACCTGGAAGGCTCCCTGTTCAATCTGTTTCTCAATTGCACGTATTCTGTCAGATAATGCATCTAAATTCTGATCCATTGCCGGACGGCACAACTTGATCAAAGTTACTTCCAGAAGCACCCTCTTCTGTGTTGCGTATTTTAACTGATTCGTCAAATCTGCAAATACTCTGATGTACCGCATCAGGGTATCATCATCTGCCATCTGCGCCTCTTCTTTTAAACGCGCAAGATTCTCTGTCGATACATCCAGTACATCTTCCATATCCTCAGAACTTCGAACCAGCATCAGATTACGGAGATACCAGGTAAAATCCGCTGCCAGCTGCGACAATTCTCTTCCCTGCATCACCAGTTCATCCACCGTCTCGATCACTTTCCGCACATCAAGGTTCAGAAGTTCCCTGAACAGTCGGCTGAACACCTCCGTATCCACAGCTCCAAGAACTTCCAGGACATGATCATAGGTCAGTCTCTCTCCGAGATAGAAAGCAACACACTGATCCAAAAGACTTAAGGAATCTCTCATGGATCCATCTGCCATCCTTGCAATATAACGGACAGCTTTCTCTTCTACATCCCATCCTTCTTTATCGATCAACTCTCTGAGCCTTGCCGCGATCGTGTCGATGGAAATACGTTTGAAATCATATCGCTGGCAACGGCTCAAGATCGTGATTGGGATCTTGTGTGCTTCTGTTGTCGCCAGAATAAAGATAACATACTCCGGCGGTTCTTCCAAGGTTTTTAACAAGGCATTAAATGCTCCTATAGAAAGCATATGCACCTCGTCTATGATATAAACTTTATATCTGCCTTCTGCAGGCCTGTATGCAACCTCTTCTCTGATCTCACGAATATTATCAACACCGTTATTCGATGCCGCATCAATCTCTATCACATTCATAGAAGTTCCTGCTGCGATGGCTTTGCACATTGCACACTCTCCACACGGACTTCCATCTATCGGATGTTCACAGTTTACTGCTTTGGCAAATATCTTCGCCACGGTCGTCTTACCGGTTCCTCTCGTTCCGCAAAACAGATATGCATGACCGATACGATCTGCCTTGATCTGGTTCTTCAAAGTCTTAACGATCGCATCCTGTCCTTTTACATCCTCAAATTCGTCAGGACGAAATTTACGGTATAATGCCGTATATGACATCTGTCACACTCCCTTATTCTTTGTCTTTCTTTTCTTTTTTGGACTTCTTTTCTTTCTTGGTCTTCTCATCTGCCACAATGATTACCTCGTCTTCTTCTTCCAGTCCAAGATCACATCTCTCTCCGAAACTGATACCAATACTTCTTGCTTCTGCAATGATCTCAGAATCCGGATCAACGTATTTCAATTTGCCGGCTACATCTTCCAGCGGAACATGGATAATCTCATCATGACAGAGTCCTACCATAAATCCATATTCTCCACGCAGAATTGCATTTCCTGCTTCTGCACCTAATCTTGTGGCGATCACGCGGTCATAAGCACATGGTTCTCCACCCCTCTGTGTATGTCCCGGAACCGTAATGCGGACTTCCTGCTCCATACGATTCTGGATACGATCAGCCAGATGATATGCAACCGATGGGTATTTTGCAGTCTTCTTTGCAAGTTCCTTCTTAGAAAGCTTTGCATCATCTTTTGATACAGCTCCCTCTGCTACTGCTATGATCGTAAAATTCTTACCGGCTTTCTTGCGTCTGTTGATATATTCTACGATCGCATCTGTATCATACGGAATCTCCGGCAGCAAAACAATGTCTGCTCCACCTGCAATTCCTGCATGCAATGTTACCCAACCAACTTTGTGCCCCATAACTTCCACGATAAATACACGACTGTGGGAAGTGGCAGTTGAATGGATACGGTCGATCGTATCTGTTGCAATATCTACGGCACTCTGAAAACCGAAAGTCATCTCTGTTCCCCAGAGGTCATTATCTATAGTCTTCGGCAATGTGATCACATTTAATCCTTCTTCCCTCAAAAGGTTTGCTGTCTTATGAGTTCCGTTACCGCCAAGAACTACCAGACAATCCAGATTCAACTTATGATAGGTCTGTTTCATAGACTCCACCTTATCAAGACCATTTGCATCCGGAACACGCATCAACTTAAACGGCTGTCTGGATGTTCCGAGAATCGTACCTCCTCTTGTCAGGATTCCCGAAAAATCATTTGGCGACATAATCTTAAAGTCGGAATAAATTAATCCTTTATATCCATCCTGAAATCCATATATCTCTACATCGTCCCGATGTGAACATACACATTTTACAACACCTCTCATGGCCGCATTCAAAGCCTGACAGTCTCCACCGCTTGTAAGCATCCCAATTCGTAACATATGCGCTCTCCTTTCAAAAAAAGATTATAACAGTGTCTTTATCTTATATAAAAACATACATTAGAATTATACCTTATTTTCATTTTTCATACAATGGATAGAATTCAGAATCAGAAAGAATTGCACAAACCAGTTAGGCAGTGCTATACTGATAGCGAACATGTATAGAAAGTAGGTAATAATATGGATAAACTGGATATTAAATTGTGGTCTTTGGCTTCCAAGGGACAGATTGTTCCAGACCGCTCACTTTTAAAGACTCCGGAACAAATCGCAGCCATTAAAAAAAGTGCGGAACTGAACACAGCTGTTTTGGATCATGTAGCGGAACACATCCATGCCGGTATGAGCACCGCCGAGATTGACAAACTGGTGTATGATTTCACCGTTTCCCACGGAGGCATTCCGGCGCCATTGAATTATGAAGGTTTCCCAAAGAGTGTGTGCACTTCTATTAATAATGTAATATGCCACGGTATTCCTTCGGAAGATGAAATCCTGGAAGACGGAGACATCATCAATGTAGACGTTTCTACTATTTTAAATGGATATTTTTCGGATGCATCCCGTATGTTTACGATCGGAGATATTTCTCCGGAAGCAGAGAAAATCGTGCGTGTCACAAAAGAGTGTGTAGAACTCGGATTAAAAGCCGCAAAACCATGGGGACATCTCGGAGATATCGCTTATGCGATCAACCGCCACGCCCAGGAGAATGGTTACTCTGTCGTTGAAGAGATCGGCGGACACGGAATTGGTCTGGAATTTCACGAAGATCCTTTCGTAAGTTATGTAACACCTAAGGGCAGCGAGATGGTCTTAGTTCCTGGTATGATGTTTACCATCGAACCAATGATCAACGAGGGAAGCCCTGATTTCTTCGTCGATGAAGATAACGGATGGACCGTGTACACCATTGATGACGGCTTGTCTGCACAGATCGAATACATGGTACTTATCACCGAAAAAGGTGTGGAAGTACTGACAAAATAACTATAAAAAACACGGGCTTTAACCCGTTACCATCAAAAAAGAAGACTTCGCAGACACCGAAGTCTTCTTTTTTGATTTGTACGTTCCTGTTCAAAACGCGAAATCTATTATATTTTTCATAGGGAGCATGTTTATTATTTCAAAATTGCTTTTGCTTTCTTTGCAATGCCTTCTGCATTTAATCCATAATAATCAAATACTTCTTTTGATGTACCTGTGATTACCGGTGCATCCGGAAGTGCCATGTTCACTATTTTTCTCGGGCATTCACTTCCGACTACCTGGCTGACCATAGAGCCAAGTCCGCCAAACGGTGCATGCTCTTCTACTGTAATTACTGCTTTTACTTTCTCTGCAACTTTTACAATCGTCTCTGTATCCAATGGTTTTACACAGTACATATCAACAACTGTTGCGCTGATTCCCTGTTCTTTCAGAAGCGCCGCTGCATCTACTGACGGTTTTACCATCTCGCCACATGCAATGATCGCCACATCCGTTCCTTCTGTGATCACAGTTGCTTTGTCCATTTCAAATGGCACATTACCTTCTTCGTAAACATCGTCTACAGCATTTCTTCCTACACGGATATATGCCGGCTTACTGTCTTTTACCATCTCACGCATCAGACACTCTGTCTGGAATCTGTCACTAGGAAGATACACTCTCATATTCGGCACTGCAGACATCGCTGCGATATCCTGTGCGGAATGATGACTCATTCCCAATGCTCCGTAGCTTACACCGCCGCTGATACCGATCAATTTTACATTTGTATTAGAATATGCCACATCTACTTTACACTGCTCGTAACTTCTTGTTGATAAGAAACACGCCGGAGATGCTGCATATGGTTTCTTACCGCATTTTGCAAGTCCCGCCGAAATACTTACCAGATTCTGCTCTGC
>CAKRJP010000029.1 GCA_934351835.1 uncultured Lachnospiraceae bacterium | reverse complement strand
TACTATGAAAATCTCTTCCGAAATAGTCCTAGATTTTCAGAATGTTTTTCATAGTCTGCATATTGTCATTTGCCATGACTTCACGTCTGCTGACTCCATCAATTTTTACCTGCTTACATTTTCAAATATCTCTTTCCTCTGCTCCTACCAATATCTTCGAATCATCCGCAACATATTTTCTCTGCCAACGGGATTCATCGTATGAAGCCTAATGGGATAAAAACATTCATTTTCCACCAGCCAATCCAATAATTTAATTCCATCTCCACCATCGTAAGCATAATCTCCCAGATCATGATCACAGTCAATTAGTAAAATCGGTTCCCCGGCCGATTCAATTATTCTTTTTGCACTATTCACACTTTTGCACCATACATATCCTTCGGGAGCCGGTCGTATATCATCCAGCCATATTTTCATATATTTTCATTCTCCTTACAACAGTCAGTTTTTATCTGCCTTCCATCCCGCATCCAAATATGATTTATAATGGCTACTGTTATCATAAATTATTTTTGATACGGAAATCAGTCCAAATTTCTTCATTATTTCATCTATGTATTCTTCGCCTATATTAGGATTCATATATATAATGCAGGTGCCTTTGGATGTAATTTCAACCCGCCCGCGAGGATAATAATTGTATGGATACCGGCACTTTCTGGGTCTTATTTCCTTCCAGATTTTCCTATGTACATAAGAATCTCCCGACTTTGAAATCCCACATTCATATTTTTGCTCATCAAATGGAACTGCCCAGATTTCTCCGTCTATTAGCCAGAACACTCCTTTATGTGGTCTTGCTAACATTTTCGTTTTCCTTTGACATAATTATCCCAATCCAACTCATCTTTCGTAACAATCTTTGCCTTATATAGAGGTGATAAATATTGATACACTTCTCTATGATTAAAGAAATAATCTCCATGTTTCAACGCACCTGTTTCAACCTCACCTTCCAGATTCACATATTCACATTGTATTCCACAGCAATCATCCCCAACTTCTTTAAGCAAACAATAAAAAGCACCCGGTGCATATGGTCTGCAGTCTATAAACAGGACATCTCCCGGCTGATACGGAACAGGCAGATTTAAATCGGGACATACAGAATAAAACTGGCGCTCTACCATACTGCCTAATGGACCCTTTAAATAATTTGATGTCTTCCTTTCATGTATAAAATATTGAATCTCTCCATTTTTATCCATGATGTACGTGTACTTCGGTGATAAAAATTCATTTTCCCTGATTTCATTCTGACCATCGACATATAATTCCATTCGCCAGTATAAAGTCTGCCACTCTGTGCCTGGTTCATCATCATAATATTTACGTGTTGCTCTTTTGGCATCTGCAAGAGACGTCGCAACATATGGTCCGTCCACAATATCACTTCTATTATTATCATCATAACCCATCAGTTGTATAAGAAAAATCATTCCACTTTCCATAGTCAAATGTCTTACTGCCTGATCCATACACTCACAACATAATTTCAAATAATCTGTATCCTTCTGCTTTAAATCAGACATGGCTTTCAAACCATGCAACAATTCCTTTTTTCTTTCCAAACCAACTGGCGCTCCGGCTATTATTGACACATAATCCCTTAACCGCAGTCGTTCTGTATGCTCTATTAAATATGCATGCAATTCTGGCGATTCGATAAAATCCAAAATCTCTCTTTTTAATTCTATGGTCATGTTAAATCTGCTCCTCCCGTTCTTTTATCATACCTTTTTCAGTACCGTATTTTTCAAGAGCATCATAAACCTTGTGGTACACCATCTGATTGGGATAATATCTGTAATCTGCAAATATATTAATGCCATCTTTATAGAAATATTCATGGATAGCCGCCGCACATCCAGAACTTCTGCTTTCACCATATTCACATTGACAGATAATATCTTTTCCTTCCGCTTTCGCAGTAAAGATAAATTCTGCAAGATCATCTACTTCCGGGAAATACGTCTCGTAAGTCAAATGATATTTTGGCAGTACCGCCAGATCAATGTCGTGTAGCGCCACCTGAAATACGCAATCTGTCTTCGCCGAATAGTCTACTGGTTTGTATCCTGCCTCTCGAAATTTCCCCGGTGGATCGTAAAAACTGATTACCGCTGTATTTTCCGGGAAATCTCTTTCCAATAATTCTTCTATTGCTTTTCTTGAATAAATGAATATCTTCAACTCTTTTCGCTCCTGTCTGTACTTGATAAGTAATAGGATATAGGATTACATGGGATAAAAATGGTACATTAATTTTCTGCACAGTAGTTTATTGCACAAAAAAACAGTGCCGAAACACTGTTTTTCGATTTATTTCTTTTTACATATTTGGGAATCGATCCCATCGCATATTAAAGGTCTGATTTTATGTAGTCTCTTTTTCAATATTTCATCCAAATTTTTTATATCATATGTTTCATTCTTTATAGCATTTTTAACCCAGTTATCATCATCTTCCTCAAAAGCTTTTATAAACGCCTCTGCTGCCATAATTTTTTGCATCTTAGGCCAGACAATAAAATCCAGTTCTAAAGGTGAATTTATATTATAATCTTTACAATATGCCTTTATCATATCTCTATAAAATTCATATGGATACTTTTCTCCTTGATAAACCTCATTTTTCTTCATGTTTCCTATTGACTCCATCGAGCTCCAAGAACCTATAGAGTCCATTTTCAACAAAAGAGACTTATTCTTATCTCCTTTGAAAAGCTTTTCTTCCAGTTTAGAAGCAACCTTCTCCTTCGTGAAATCATATTCTTTAAAATGTCTTTTAAACCATTCCAGGCTAAAACTATCCAAAGGCATATGACAAGCATCAAACCGTTCTTTCATTTCATCATCGCACTTACAACAGTATAAATATTTAAAAGCCATATTTATAATTTTTTGTGCCTGTCCATAAGATATATCGGCATTTTTATTTTTGCTACTAAAATCACAGATTAAATTTTCACACAACTCTCTATGTATATCATCAAATTCACTGTATCCATCTGGAGACCCTTTCTCCAAATAATTTTTTATTCTATATGCAACGCCTTCCGTTTCTTCTCCTTGCAAGATACCTTTGATTATCTCTCTTTTCTTATCATCTTTTTTACATTTCTTGACCTTCGACTCTGGTAACCATTTGAAAGTCCTACATGCATCAAGATATCCCTGGTACAATGCTTCAACGTAAACTTCTATATCTTTTTCCTCAGAAAGATTATTATCAAGACATCCCTCATAATCCTTTCTTATTACTCCTCGAAATTCCTTTAATATTTCCTCATTGTCCATCTTCAGTATCTCCTCTCGCCTACTTTCTCCTAATCTTCATATGCTTCCCATGATTTTTTCAAATCGTCCCGTATTTTATCTCTTAATCTCTTTGGCTGCAAT
Organism: uncultured Lachnospiraceae bacterium; assembly: GCA_934351835.1. Taxonomy (GTDB): domain Bacteria; phylum Bacillota; class Clostridia; order Lachnospirales; family Lachnospiraceae; genus CAKRJP01. The sequence goes on along the minus strand of CAKRJP010000029.1, from coordinate 9,714 downwards.
ATCACCACATCCGGTGCATAATTTTTTGCAAACTGTTCTGCTGCCCGTTCATTTACATGCACACTCACTGATACATGCGTATCCGTTTCTTCCGAAAATTTCACATCTTTTCCAAATAGATCAATCACATCTGAAATCATCGCTTTTACGATTCGAAACTTGACAAATGCATTTTCACTGGAATACATATACACATGTTCTTTCATATACTCATTCAGATTCATTGGTTGATGCCCAGACCATTTCAAAGTTTCAAATGGCTTTCCCTTTTCCTCAAGAACCTGTATATTTCGAATTCTGTCCACACGGTAATTCGAGATATCATCATATTTATCATAATTGCAGATCAGATAATACTTTCCCCCTTGTGCAGCCATTTGATATGGCGTCACGATATATTCCCGTACACTTCCATCTTCCCGCTTTTTCAAATGCATTTTCTTATCCATATGGTATTCTGTATATTCAAATAATACCTTCTTCTTTTTACGGATTGCTTCATCCAATATACCAATATTGTAAAACACCTGCTTATTGTCCGTCCGGTCAACCGGTAACGGATAAATATACTGTGAACGTGATTTAAAATATATATTAGATAACGATTCTAATTTTGTAATCAAATCTTTTGTCTGGCTATATGGTATATGTTTCGAAAACAACAGACTGTCTATCAATAATCTTAGTTCTTCATTCGTGAATTTCTGCTTCAGGTAAAAATCCGTCCATAACAGATTGTCTTCTGAACTTTCTTTCTCCATAAAATCTGCAGCATCTTCATCTGATGTGGAATCTTTTTTTCTGAATATTTCTTTCCGAGGTACTTCTCTATATTCAATATCGCTGCCATATTCCATAAGGTTTAAGAGATTTCTTTTCACAGCTTTCCTGTCAACCGTCATTTCGTACTCTCTTTTCAAAATATCCTGTATCTCTTTCTGGTTCAGTCTGTGCTCTTCATCCGTATATTTCTGTAAGATATCCAAAATATACAAGATCAGCAATTTTTTTGGACGTACATCACTCATACTTTTCTCTCCGTTCTGTGCATTTCATATAGTTTCATTGTATGCCTGCACCTCACAGATTTCAATGGGCATAAAAAGACCGAACAGCAAAATACCATTCAGCCCCTCAACTCTTATACTTAATTTTCGACTCTATAATCTTGTATAATCCGGCATAACAGGATAAGTGCTAAACAAAGATTGTCCTGCTCACTTTTCGTATTATTTCCCATGTGCTATTCCTCCACTACTTATTTTTTTGCTGACTTTATTTTAGGAAATCTAATGGGACAAAAAAAGTACATGAAAAGCTAAACAAGAAAACATGATATTTATTTTATTATAAATATCATGTTTTCTTTTCGCTCCTCAATATAATCTCTCATAAAAAGCCCCTGCATCATTGTTTTTTACAATCTATGCAGGGGAGAATTGATGTATGTCTGATTTATTATACATCATATCTTTACTTAACTCATTATCTTTCACATCTTGCCATCTCCCCCTTTTTTCGCTATAGTATTCTTACATGCATTTTACAAAACAACCAAAATACTTTACTACACGGAGCTTTTTATGACTTACTTATTATCCGCCATCGGTGCAAACCTGATCATGACTTTTCTCATGCGTTATTCTGAGCACCACGATGGCAACCGCTATGCTTTGAATATATGGAATTATCTTGCCGGTGCTTTAATCAGCATTCTTTTTCTTGAAGATAAATCCGCTATTTTTTCCGGTGATCTGATTACTGTTCTTCTCGGTATCATTAACGGAATTGGTTTTGTCAGCGCCCTTGTGCTGATCCAGCTCAGTATCCGAAGAAATGGTGCTCCGCTGACAACCACTTTTAATCGGCTTGGTATTTTGATTCCGACTATTCTTTCGGCTTTTCTTTTTAATGAGATTCCTGCGCCACTGAAAATGTTTGGTCTCTTTTTATGCATTTTTGCGATTATTATTATGAATACCGGGGATAAAAAAGACAGACCTACCTTTATGGCAGGTCTCATTCTGATATTTATTTTCGGCGGAATGCTTGATTTTATTTCCCGTGTTTACAGTTTATATTATGATGCTGACAGTCAGACTTGTTTCGTAATGTACACGTTTCTTTCTGCACTGGTCGTCAGTATTTTCCTCTTCATAAAGGATGGGCACAAAATGTCTGTCCAAGATGTTCTGATTGGTATCGGCGTCGGCATTCCCAATCAGCTGACTACGCTTTTACTTCTCCGCGCTGCAGCTTTTCTGCCGGCATATATTGTCTATCCGACATACAGCGCCGGACTGATTATTATAGTAAATATTATAAATTATCTTGCTTTCAAAGAAACACTGAGTAAAAAACAATATATCGCCACCGGAATCATTGGAGTCGGGTTGGTATTTATCAACTTATTATAATATTTGCTTCCAAACCTTTATAAAGAATTTTTATACTGCCTTCAGGAACAGCTTATTTAACTCTTCCCATCCTGCTTTCTCATCTTCCATGCTTTTCACCTTCTCCTTAATCTCAATCAATGAATCATCAAAGTACTTATTTAGCTTTTCTACTTTCGGAATTTTTTTCACCTCTGGTGAATGTAACTTTATCTCCAGAAGCCTTTCAACTTCTTCCTTTAGTTCTTCTGGTAATTCAGCTTTCGCCAACTCTGAAAATAACATCGGCGGTGGGGTTTCTTTTTCCAGTATCCAACGACTTGCTAATAGTGGACGCAATACATAAAAATATTTTTTTGCCTTTACCAAATCTCCTTTCAAATATTTTCTATAGTTTCCCTCTGCCATGCTAAGATAATGATACAAGCTTCTTTTTATTGAAAAATATTTTCCAATCTCTTTTCTTATTTGATCAGCAAATTCTGTTTCTATATAGATAACCGGTGACATTAACCATTCAAATAATGTAGGATTTGATTTATACATCAATCGTAATGCTTTCTGTAAATCCCATCCGTTGATATCCAATAGTTCATTGATCGGCCGTTCAATAACATCCCTCACCGAATCTAAGCGCAAATAATCTTCCTGCGACCTGATATAAATGAATCGTACATCATAATCACTATCCGGAGAAGCAAAGCCCCAGGCTCTGCTCCCTGACTCAACCGCCAATAATATCCTTACATTTTCTTCTTTCTCTATCTCCTGAAGTTTTTCAATGATCAGTTGTTTCATTTCCTATCCCCTTTCTCTTCTTCCAAGGTCCCTCATCATCTGATGCTTTGAAATTGTATACTGGCTTCATGATATCTACAATATCCACAGACTCCCGGATCACATCTATAATATCCTCCAAAGATTTATACGCCATAGGTGCCTCATCTATAGTTTTCTCATTTACAGATGTCGTATAAATGCCTTTCATTGCAGCCTCATATGCCTCTACATTTAAAGTTTCTTTTGCCTTTGCTCTAGACATCACTCTTCCTGCACCATGTGGAGCAGAATAATTCCATTCCGGATTTCCTTTCCCAATTCCAATTACCGATCCATCTCTCATATTAATCGGAATCAATAACTTTTCTCCGCTATGTGCTGCAATTGCTCCCTTTCTTAGAATCATTTCATCCACATCAATATAATTATGGATTGTATGAAACGACTCCACCATCTGCATCCCGGTTCTTTCTAAAATTATCTCCGCCATCCTCTCTCTGCTTCTCTTTGCAAATTTCTGGCAAATTTCCACATCATGAAGGTAATCCTCTAAAAATGAACCATATAACCAACAGATATCTTCTGGTACATTTAATGCCTGTGTCTGATAGTTCTTTTCTAACTCTTTTAAAGCCTCCTGAATTTCTTTTCTACGTCCATCAGCTTTGTAAGTTCGAATGATCTCATCACGCTGCTTAAAATATTCTTCTTTTCCCATATGTAAATTGACTGCCAGCTGCTGATACAGATTAGCGACCTGTTTTCCAAGGTTACGGCTACCCGAATGTATGATCAGATAATGGGTACCATCTGTAGATCTATCAATTTCGATAAAATGATTTCCACCACCTAATGTACCCAAAGATCTTTCTAAGCGTTTCGTATCCCTGAGTGATCTATAACATCTGAGATTTGTAAGATCAAATCTTTCCTGACGTCCTTCCCACACATTCATTCCTGATGGGATGTAATGACAGACCTCATCAATTTTCTGATAATCTAACATGGTATCCGTCAATTTCACCGTATACATGCCGCATCCTATATCAACGCCCACTATATTGGGACAAGCTTTATCCGTAATCGTCATTGTAGTTCCAATCGTACATCCTTTTCCCACATGGACATCCGGCATAATCCTGATTTTGCTTCCTTCTGTCAGTTTATAATCACACATTCTTCGTATCTGATCTATGGCCTCATCCTCAATTACCTTTGTATAGCAAAGTGCTGTGTTTTTCTTACCTTTTATCTCTAACATTTTTATTCATCCCTTTCATGATTTTATTTATGACCTTATTTTATAAAAGAGGGATCCCATTATCATGGAAAAAAAGTTGCGAACTATTTTCATAGTCCACAACTTTTTTGTCTTATCAAACGTTCTTTTATCAGATTTTCAAAGTGTATTGGCGCAATCACCTTTATCATAGGGCCAAACGCCAACACTCGGATTACAAGCTCTGTCTCATCATCTTTGTCATAATTTACCGTAATCTTATAACGGTTATTTTCTATTTTTTCTGCCTGCTTTTCGAAATGTGCGAAATGTACAAGTACTCTTTCTAATGCATTTCTGTCATCCTTTAATTCAAAAATGACACTCCTTTTTCTTGGCAGAACTTTATGTGACAATTTTAATTTATCTTCTTTTACATATTGCTCACAACTTATAATTCTTCCAAGATTCACCGTTCCACCCAGACGGCGCCCCAGTCCTATCACTCTGAATTTATCATCTTTCTCGGAATATTCCAGATATTTTGGCAATAATACCATGTTCATCTGTTTTCCCTTATGATTATAATATTCGATACTTAGTGGATATTTATTTTTTATCGCATCAAGAATTAACCTGAAATTTTTAATATAATTCTCATCTGTATAGGGATCCCCATCTGAATATTGATCAAATATATAATAATCCTCTGGTGTAAATAATGGTTCTATCCCTTCAAACTCTGTAGTTATATCTCGAAATAAACGGATTCTTGGATCCAGTGAAATTGCTTTCAGCCACTGTTTCTGAACTTTAGTCATCGGCATCGATGGTTCATTCTTTATAATTGTTGTTCCATCTGGAAGGATTAACTTCCATTTTCCATTTTTCAAAGCAGGTTCTATATTTAAAACACTTTCTTCAAATGCATTTTTCTCTATAATTTTATGTAGTTCACTGTCTTGGAGAGGATGGTCTATCGCTGTTTTCAAAACTTCTGCAACAGTCTTATAGTATATTCCATAGAGTTCACTAAAAATCATTTCTGCTCACCACCTTCTATCCCATACAGCTTATACATATTTTCAATATCATTTTTAAACTGTGCTTCCAATATTACATTGGAAAAATGAATTTCCGTAATCCGGCAAATAAAGGTCCGTATCCATGGAACCAACTCATTTGCATCATATACATCTGCTGCAAACCGGCTTGTGTTATCATCCAGTTTTTCTACAATTCCACATCGTTTTTCCCGCTCCAATCTTTGATGGATATGTTGTTCTCCAGTCTCATAACGAACAATAAATTCAACATGCTCCATCCTCTGATTTGCTCTCCCCTGCGTACCCACTCCCCAGATATGGGATTTCATTTTCTCCAGCCGTTCACGTAATTCATCGAAGCGCACATTCACATCCCCAAATTCTACGGATTCTATATTATCAATTCTGACCGCTGAAATCCTCTTAAATCTTGGCATATATGCCATTAGATATTGTCTTCCATTCTGTACACTGAAAAATATTTGCAAAGGTAACACCTGATTTTCAGAGACTTTTCCCGTTCCTCTATTGATTGTCCGAAGTACGACATTACGTTTTTCATGTAATGCCTGAAATAATTGACATACAATTTCACTATCCAATGCTCCGGTTATATAATGATGTTTAAATGCAAAGTTTTCCTTATGTGGCTCACTCTGATCTAACAGAAATGAACCAACAACGCCGCATGGTGCTATTTCTGAGAAAAAATCCAGCGCATCCGTATTATTCCAGTCTAAATCCTTACTTTTTTTGTAATACAATATTTTTCCACGCTTTTCAATATTCAAAATGCCTTCATCCACATATTCATTTAACTTTTTGCGGATCGTGGATTCATCAAATACTTTTGATGTATCGAACCGCTGAAGATATTCATCTATTTTTTCGGCAATTATATTTACTGGCAAAGCTTCCTTAGGCGATTCTAATATATCCATCAAAATAAAATACAGTGTAATATCTCCATCTGTAAAACTTTTTGTTTTCCAGGCCTTATACAAAGGATTATGCTTAGATGTTCGACTGTCAATGGACAGAAATATATTTTTCCCATCTGCCGTTTTTCGAAACCGCATATAATCTCCTAGCCAGCTTTCGATTCTTCTCCGTTCATTGTCATAGGATCTCGTACTTTTTTTATCGAAATCTTCGCGGCTTTTAAAGCCATAAACATAAAACTCACGCATATATTCACGAATTCGATTAAAATTTTTTATCAGCTCTGTGTATGCCATAATCCGTCCCTCCCACATCTATTTTCTATTATGCCATGTAAATTATCTTTTGTCATGGTCATATCCATTGCCCTCTCGCCTCTTTTCTGCTATGATACCTGTCAGAAATTATTTCAAGGAGTTCCCCATGTATCACTATTACATGTTCCACAAACCTTTCGGCTGCGTCACCGCCCGCCGCGACGACCGCTACCCGACGGTTATGGACTATTTTAAAGAACTGCATAACGAGAATCTGTCACCGGTGGGACGTCTGGACCGGGAAACTACCGGGCTACTTCTAATCACAGATGACGGTGTCTTTAACCAGAAGCTTACTCATCCGGATTTCCACAGAGAAAAAACTTATGAGTTTACGGTTCTGGGTGATCTGACTCCAGAACTGGTGCACCAACTGGAAAACGGCGTCATTTTAAAAGGTGCTTCCACACCCACTGCTCCGGCTAAGATTTCTGTAACCGGGCATGCCGTCATGTCTGACATCTTGTCCACATTACCGGAAGAAATCCAACAAGATATCCACAAAAACCGACCGGAATATCCTGTTACCTATGGGAAAATTACGATTTGCGAGGGAAAAAAACGCCAAATCCGGCGCATGATGAAATCCGTCCACTGCTGCGTCATCGAACTCAAACGGATTTCTGTTGGAGATATTCTATTAGATGAGTCACTGCTGCCCGGGGAGTGGAAAGAAATTTTTCCGACATAATCACAAAAAACCAACAGCAATCTTCACCGATTACTGTTGGCTTTTCTTTCCAAGAGATTACATCCTTAATCTTATCTATACTTCATTTAAACTGCTGTCAGAGATTCCTTGGCATACTGATCCAAGCTTTTATTCATCACAAATAACATTCCGCCGACAAATCCAGGGAAGAACCCGAGATATCCTACGATTGTCAGAAGCCATGCCACACTTTTCAATGCTGCCAAACTGATTACGCCCCAGACAACTATTCCGATGACACACCACACTGCTATATTTAAAACCAGGAATACTCGCACAGTATTCTCTCTTGTCATTCTTTTTTCTTTACAAAAATCCCATAATTTTTTCATATCATCGCATCCTCTCTTCTCTATCTGTTTTGATTCTAACAAACACATGTAAAATGAACGCGGATATTTATGTTAAATTCTTGTAAACTCTGCTACCGCTATTGGGGAAAATGTATGTAAATAAGCCCCCTTTACCAGATTTCCCGGTAAAAAGGGGGCTTTGTCAGATCAAACGTCGATAAACGTTCGTTGTCTATTTAGATGAATCTTTCTGTACCGCATTATCCACTAACCATGCTTTTACGATATTGCCAAGTGCTACCTGTTTCAGATCTTCTTCATCTGCAACTGATTTCATCGTGTCAACATCTGTATAACCATAGCTTTCTGCCATCTTTTTATATTCTGCCTCATATTCTTTGTCTGTAGGCTCTATCTTCTCCTTATCTGCAATGGCATCGATCACCATATCCTGCTTTACACTCTGCTTTACCTGCTTCTTTACAGTTTTTTCAAAATCGTCAACAGACTGGTTCATCTGTGCCTTGATATAGTCTTCATAGCTTGAATCGCTTGCTTCCGCTGCTGATTTATACTGTTTGATAATCATATCATAAAGCTCATTCACATCTTTTGATGGATATTTCTTTACTTTCGTATTATCAAGTACAGCCTGCCATACATTATTGCTCAGTGTATCTTCTGCATTCTGCTCTGCCTGTTTTTCTAATGATTTCTTAACTGCTTTCTTATATTCGGCTACTGTCTTAGCTTCTGTCGTTACCTTCTGAACAAATTCGTCATTCAGTTCAGGCACCGAATAAACATCATCAACAGTAATTGTAAATGTTACGTCTTTGCCGGCAAGATCTGTACTTCTGTAATCATCAGGGAATTTTCCGTTCCAGTCAAATTTGTCCCCTTTTTTGTGTCCGATGATACTTTCTTCAAATCCATCAATATAAGTATTAGAACCAATTGTCAAAGATGTCGGCTTAGTTGTAGATCCCCCATCAAATGCTTCTCCGTCTACTTTACCTATATACTCAATCATTACGATATCGCCATCTTTAACTGTATAGCCATCCGCAGCCGTCTCTGCATATGCCTGTCTGGCGCTGTTGATCGTGCTTTCTACATCTTCATCTGTGACTTCCTGTGGCGTTTCCTTTGCGTCAACTTCTACACCTTTATACTGTGAAATCTCCAGATTGTCCGTCTTTAATCCTTTGCTCGCGGAACATCCGGATAATACTGTCGCCAGCATCATGGTTCCCGTTAATAAAATTGCTATTTTCTTTTTCATGCGATTCTCCTTCTTAATTCTGCGCGTAACACGCAGTTCTTTTTATGTTATAGCACATTCGGTCCCAATTTCCTAGTATTTTCATAGATATTTTACAAAATCAGCACTATGAACCGACAGTTCATGCTTGCACTTAATTAGAAAGAATGTTACAATGTTATTCGTCAAATATACTATTTTAGGAGGGCTATTGTGAGTACATTTACAATTGTAATGATTGTTATATTGGTTATATTAATCATCGCAGGTATCGCATTTTATTTCTTGGGTAAGAAAGCAGAGAAGCGTCAGGCAGAACAACAGGAACAGTTAGATGCTGTTTCCCAGACAGTTTCTATGCTGATCATCGATAAAGGCAAGTTAAGATTAAAAGATGCCGGTCTGCCAAGTATTGTAGTTGAGAATACACCGAAGTATCTTCGTCGTTCCAAAGTACCGGTTGTTAAAGCCAAAGTTGGACCGAAGATCATGACACTGATGTGTGATGCACAGGTATATCCTTTGATTCCTGTTAAGAAAGAAGTAAAAGCTACAATAAGCGGTATTTATATCACTGGTGTAAAGGGTGTTAGAGGTTCTCTTGAGACACCACAGAAAAAGGGATTTTTTGCAAGACTTCGCGGTTAATAACAATTGAATCTAAAAAGAGAGTTATAGGACAAAATGTGTTGATGGAAACCGTCTTCAGCCCTTGGAAATAAGGGGCTGGAGGCGGTTTAATCTT
>CAKRJP010000028.1 GCA_934351835.1 uncultured Lachnospiraceae bacterium | reverse complement strand
GGCAACATGACTCGTCTTTATAACGGTCAGAAAAAGCGGTATTTCTTCTATGCTGGTCGCAAGGATACCGTTAAGGCATGCATCTATGTGAAAGAACTTGTGCGATTCTTTAAGTATCGAATGATTGATAATGATTTCCCGGGCGTAGGTATCTACAACTGCACGTTTGAACCCGCTTATAACATCGAGCAGATTTGTGAAACCATGCAGGCTGCTACTGGTATGAAGCGTCATATTCCGCTGGTTCCCGGTGGACTGCTGATGACGGCAGCGACGATTCTTGGACCGATTGGCGGAAAAAAGGTTGGCATTCATCCGGCACGGGTTAAGAAGCTGATGGTGAGTACAAATATCTGTGGCAAGAAGCTGGCGGGAAGTGGTTATAAGTTCCACTACAGTTTTGAAGATACCTTCAAAGACTGGTTTGAAGATTGCAACAAGCAGGGACTGTATTGAGGAGGACGCAAATGAATCTGAAATTTACAGTCGTTACGGTTGTGTTTAATGGTGAAGCTGTCATTCGGAAGACAATCGAATCAGTTCTCAATCAGGAATATGCGCCTTATGAATATCTGATTTTTGATGGTCAGTCTAAGGATAATACGCTGAAAATTATTGATTCCTATAAAGAGCAGTTTGAGAAAAGAGGCATTTCCTTTGTGGTTACCAGTGAAAAGGATACAGGTATCTACAATGCGATGAATAAAGGTGTGAAAGCAGCAAAAGGTGATTTCATTTCCTTCCTGAATGCTGGCGATTGGTATGAACTTGATGCACTGAAAAACATCAATGCATTTTATCAGGAAGAACCGTTTGAATTGACATACGGCGGTTTGCACTATATCAATCCAAATGGAACTGTGACAAATAAGATGTCGAAGAATGATGAGCACGGCATTGTCACCAGCCGCCACTGGAATCATCCGAGTATGTTTCTGTCGACGGAGTTGTATAAGCAAAACGGATTTGATGAAACCTTCCCGGCGTATGCAGATTTTAACCTGTATCTGAAAATGCGGAAGCAAGGTGTGAAGATTCGAGTTATCGATAAGGTGATTACTAATTTCGTTGCAGACGGTGTAAGCACAAACACGAATATGAAAAAAGTGCTCGGTCGTGCAAAAGAAAAATATAAGGCTTATCGTGGAAATGGATATTCTGTACTTTACTGGTTTGAGTCCTATGGATGGGAAGTGTTTAAGGCTATCTATTTCTCTATCAGAAGCTGACCGGGAGAGATATTATGAACAGCAATTGGTTCAAAGTGCTGATGAAGATGACCAAAGTGCAGTATGGGGATAATCTGCTGCTGAAAGGGTTTCCAATCATCTTCAATAAAAAAGGTGCTACTCTTAAGCTTGGCAAGCATGTGAGTATAAACAGCGGATTTCTGAGCAATTTGGTTGGATTGTATTCCAGAACGATAATTGTTACCCGTGCGCCGGGAGCGGTAATTGAAATCGGTGATCATGTGGGAATCTCTGGTGCAACGATATATGCGCGAAAAGGTATCTACATTGGTGATGATACATCAATTGGCGGCAACACGAAGATTCTGGATAACGATTTCCACCCCATTGATCCGGAACAGAGATTGCAACAGATGTATTCGGAACATCCTGGGGAGATGGCGGATTTGATTCCGGCAAAAGAAATCCACATCGGGAAAAACTGTTTTATCGGATGCAATTCGATAATATTGAAGGGCACAGTGCTGGGTGATAATTGTGTGGTCGGTGCTGGCGCAGTAGTGAGTGGTAAATTCGAGGACAATTGCGTGATTGCTGGTAACCCGGCGAAGGTAATAAGAAAACTAGGAAGCTGATTTCTTGAATAGGTTAGTAATTAGAGCGAGGAATTAAAATTGCTGCCATATGCATCTTTAAGAAAATGGTTTTTGAATGAGATACTGCGACACAATAATGGAATCGTTTTGAATGCCGATGATTGTTTTATGCTTATCGGTTAGGAATATTTGTAGAAAACAGAGAATATGGAGGAAATTGTGGCGGATATGAAAAAGGTGTTGTTGGTAGCCCCGATTGAGGCCAACGGAAGATATAAAGGGGGCATTATGAGCATGGCAAATGCTCTCTTGAATAAGAAGGAAAGGTTTGCTGAGAAAGGAATCCAGTTATGCGGATTTAACACATATATCCGTCCTAGAAAAGCTGAAACAATAGGTAAGCTGGATATGACCAATATCTTGAACCTCTTTGATGTGCTAAAAGAACTGTTGAGAGAAATAAAAAAAGACGATAAAACGACCGTATACTATAACACATCGATAAAAAATGCATTGTTGAAAGATGTCTGCATAGGTGTTTTATTAAAAAAACTCAGGCCGGAGATAAAATTGATATATCATATCCATTTTGCTGATTTAGAGAAGATTCTTCCGACGAGTCAAGTTTTAAGGAAAATTGTTCTTTGGGGCTTGGGGCAGAAAGCGGATAAAGTTGTTTTTTTATCACTTAAAACGAGGGATGAGTTTGTTGCTCATGGAATACCGTGTAAAAAATGCCATGTGATTTATAATTTTTGTGCAGATTATATAAGCGCATATGATTATAGTCAGAAGATAGAAAGAACTGTGGAAAAAAGCTGCTTAGATATGGTGTTCATGGCATCAATTGACAAGAGAAAGGGAATTCTCGATTTGCTGAAGTCGATAAAGTTGTGTGATTTTCCTCTCGTCTTGCATATCTGTGGAATTTGCAATGATAATGAGGTCAAGGACGAGTATCAGCTTTTAGTGAGTGAATTAGGCAAACAGGTGATAGAACATGGATATGTGGAATTTGAAGAAAAGAAAAATATCTTAAAAGCATCGGACTGTATGGTGTTGCCTACATACGGGGAAGGGTTTCCATTGACGGTGATTGAAGAAATGGCGTATGCCGGATCAGTTATTACTACGCCAGTTGGGGCAATTCCTGAATTTTTCAAGGATCCAGACAATGGCTACCTCTTTCAGCCTGGGAATATTAAGGAATTGGCAGATTGTATCAAACGTATGTATGAGGATCGGCAGACCAGAGTAAAACAGATGAAAAACAACTATGAAGAGTCGAAAAGCTATTCTATTGAAATGTTTATAAATCGAATGGCAGAAGTGATTGAATAAGGGGACAGTATGAAAAAAATAGGCTTATTAATTCCATCTATATATAGCGGAGGGGCGGAGCGCGTAGCAACGAGATTTTCCACGATTCTTAGCGAAGACTATGAGGTGTATTTGATTGTGTATGAAGATACATATAAGTTATACCCATTCTCTGGAACATTATTAAATATGGATCTTAAGGCCACCAAGGGAAAAGCCAAGAAAGTTTGGCTGGCTTTAGAAAGAAGCAGAATGCTAAAAAGAATAAAAAAGAGTTATCATTTAGAAACCGTCTTAAGTTTTATGGACAGCCCGAATCTCTGTAATATTTTGGGAAAAGTAAAAGGGTGCAAGTCAATCGTGTCTGTTCGGAATTACGAGATTGATAACTACAGTGGGATTAAACAGGCCATTATGACGGCATTTTATTGGTTTTTATACAATCAAGCGGATTGTGTCGTGCCAGTTACTAGACAACTTGGTAATGATCTTGTCAGTAAATATCATTTTCCTGAAGAAAAAATTGTAACGGTTTATAATCCATATAACCTGCAAGAAATTATGGGATTGGAAAAAGAACAAGTTGATTCAGAGCATGAGGCTTTCTTTGAGAAACATAAGAATGATTATGTTTACATTTCAGTTGGGCGAAATGTTTATCAGAAAGGCTTTTGGCATTTGATTAGAGCCTTTGCGGAAGTACACAGCAAAAAGCCAAATACAGCGCTGGTTATCGTTGGAAAAGATGAATATGGGGATAAAATGAAACAGCTGGTTCGAGAGCTTCAAATAGAGGATGCTGTTTTACTGACTGGATTCCGCAGTGACCCATTTAGATATGTGAATCGCTCCGATGTGTATGTGATGACTTCACTATTTGAGGGCTTTCCGAATGCTTTGGTTGAGGCAATGGCAACTGGAACACCTGTGATAACAACGGATTGTAAATCGGGACCACGGGAAATTTTGATGGAGACTCCTAATTTTGAGGAAACAATTTCTGAAAGAAAAGAATGCGATTATGGAATAATCATTCCGATGCTGTCCAGACAGGAAAAGTGGGATAGTTCTCCAGTAGATCAAACCGAAATTGTTCTTGCAGAAACAATGCAGTGGAGTTATGAGAACCCACAGAAGATGAAGATGTATGCGGATAAAGCGGTTCAACGTGTGAGCTGCTATAGCTACGAAGCGGCAAAAAATCGTCTAAAGGAAATTCTGTAATATGCGTAATATACACATCAATCAATTCAAGAGAATTCTGCGAAATTTTTATATACGTGTCAAATATTACAAATTGGAGAGAAAGGATAATGCTCTTCCAAAGACAGTTGTAATGTTTATAGAAAATGGCTACCATAAGCAACATCCGGGACTGGTTGACCGCTTTAAGGCAATTGTAGGTATGTACTATATTGCGAAAAAAAAACGGATGGGATTTTAAACTCGTTTTTACAACACCGTTTTGTTTGGAAGAATATCTTGAGCCAAATCTAGTAGACTGGAAAATCGACAGACAGGATATTAGCCGCGATTTATTTGATACGAGGTTAATAGAGTATAATGCGTTTGGTTCTCTTCCAACATTGAAGAATAATATAAAGCAATACCATTGTTACTTTTATGAAGGATTCAATTTTCTTCAAAAAAACAACATCAGTGACTGGGAAACAGAATGGGCGAAGATGTTTCATATGCTTTTTAAGCCATCAAAGCGCCTGGAAAGTTTGCTTACGGAGTATTTGCCATCTCAGCCGTATGTGGCGGTTCATTTTCGTTTTGTGAATGCATTGGAGCACTTTGAAGATGGATATGATAACGCAGTATCAAAGGAAGATCAGCGAATACTGATTGATAAATGTCTGGAAACGCTTAAAGGAATAAAGATAAAAGAAAATAAAGATGTTTATGTTTTTACGGACAGTGCAGTTTTTTCTTCTATCGCGAAAGAAAAAGGTTATAATACGGTAGGTACAAACGATATAGGACACATAAGCTTTGAAACAAAAACAGAAACCTATGATAAAACTTTTTTGGATCTTTTTGCAATCTCTAGGGCAGCAAGGGTTTATGCGATTCATGGGAATGTTCTTTATAATTCTGTATTTCCGTATTATGCAGCAATTATTGGGTGTACGGATTATGTCGTTCTTGAGATACAGTGAGGAGACAAAATGAATATTCTACATTATGCTAATTATGGTAGTCCTTATGAAGGGAATTTTATTCAGTCCTTGATGCAACTTCGAAAAGAAGTTTTGTCGCGGGGGGACAGTTTCCAACTGGTACTTCAGGAACGGGCCAAATCTGCGACATGGCCTCAAAAGTTGATGAGGAAGGGAGTTAGAATAAGCTTCATAAACTCAGATACGATTGCTTGCGCAATGAAACTGAGAAGATTAATCATAGATGAGAAGATTGATATTGTGCATGTGCATTTTGTTAATCTTCGGACTTTGCTGATTTTTGAATTGGCGCTGTTGGGAATGAAAAAAGTGCAATATTATATTCATTTGCACAATCACGTTTCACGAAATGGTGCGACGATACGAAAAATGCTGATGAAAAAGGCAGAAATGTTCTGTTGTAGCTATTCTGTTGCGGAGGGAGTAAGTGCAATTGGGATTCCAAAACAGAATATCCATGTAGTAGAGAATGCTATTTGCTTTGAACGCTTGGAAGAAAACAGCGAGAAATTTGATTTAAATAACTTGTTTGATACACCTAAGTATAGACTGCTCATGTTTGGCTTTGACTACGAAAGAAAAGGCGTGGATGTCGTACTTGATGCAATAGACAAAATGGAGAGTGGAAGTGAAAAAGTACAGCTGTTTATTAGTGTTTCTTCCAATCTTCAATACGTGAAAGACAAGATTACGCAGCGCTACGGGAAGCTACCGGAATGGATCTCGCTTTTGCCTCCGTGCAATGAGATCGGAACTTACTACCGTCAGGTGGATGCCTTTATTTCAGCAAGTAGAGAAGAAGGATTCTGCTATGCATTGATAGAAGCTGCGTATTGCCAAAAAACGATTATCGCCAGTAAAATCCCTGCGCAGAAGGATTTGGAATTGCCTGCAGCCAGATGGTTCTCGAACGAAGATTCAGATGAATTGGCACATATTTTGGACGAATTGGTCAGCAGCAGAGGGGAAGATGAATCGGCATTAAAAAATCAGAAAGAAATAGTAGTGAACCATTATAATCTGGAAGTTTGGGCAAAAAAAATCGCTGATTGCTATCATAGAGAAGGGGAGAATACAAACTAATGAGGGTTTGCGTGATTACGTTATGTGAAGCGGTAAATTATGGTGCTTTTTTGCAGGCATATTCAATGAAGCGCTTTCTTGAGAAAAAGGGACATGACGTTGTTTTTTTGAAATCTTACTCTTTTCCCATGCTGAAAACGATGATTTGGTCTTTATATACCTATGATCGTAAGAAGATGGAATTTAAGGGAGTGTTCAGAAAAGGATATTTGGAAGCACAAAAGCTTTTAAACAAGACATTTAAAAAAGGTCCGTATGATTTGGCAATTATAGGAAGCGACGAAGTATGGCAATTGAGAAATCGAACAGCATCGCCGAAACCTTGTTTTTTTGGTATTGGAATTAAGGCAACGAAGAAAATTGTCTATGCAGCTTGTTCCAATAATACTCGAACTGAAGATATTGAAAGGTTTGAGTTTGTAAAAAGGGGATTGAGCGGGCTGGATGCTGTTTCAGTTAGAGACAAAGAAACACAAGAGGCATATGCGAAGTATGTCGGGAATGTTCCTATCGTTCTTGATCCTACATTCTTAGTTGATGTGAGTGAGTTCATTCCACAAATTGATTATCCAACGGAACCTTACATTGCTGTGTATACATATCATTTTGATGAAAGAAAAATCAAAATTGTTAAAGAATTCTCGCAAAGGGTCGGCATGAAGATCGTTTCGCTGGGACAAAAGTTTGCCTGGTGCGATGAAGGAATCCCCTGTACCCCTTTTAGTTTTCTTGGATACCTTCAGCATGCCAGCTATGTGTTCACTGACACTTTCCATGGAACAGTATTGTCTATGCAATTACATAAAGAACTATTTGTTTTTGCACAAAAGAAAAAGGTGTTACGAGCATTGGAAGAGTTCCACATGGAGCAGAGAAATTTGGATGCTTCAAGCGATGCATTTGAAATTTCTAAGCAGGCAGTTGATTATGCTGCATTTGATAAACTTGTGAATGAAAAAAAGAAACGCTCACTTGAATATATTGACACCTTTTTATCTTGAGGGAATTGACATGAAGATATGCTTTCTATGCTACAATTTGATAAATGGTGGTGCGCAAAGAGTTGTGTCAGTTCTGAGCAATGAACTGATCAAGTTTCATGATGTAATGATTATCGTATCGCAACGTGAAGAAAATGAATATGCGCTGGATTCCAATGTTGAGGTGGTGGAACTGAAGGAAAACAACGGACGTTCATTTGTGGAGAGAGAACTGTATATTATTCGAAAGTTGCGCGAGATTTTTCAGGAAAAATCTCCTGATGTGGTGATTTCGTTGCTAGGCTATGAAAATGAAGCATACATTGCATCACGGGGAATGAAATTAAAGTTTATTACTTCAATTAGAAATAGCCCGTGGTCTAGTCCTGCTAAGCCACATAAGCGGATGATCCGCAATTTGGTGGTGTCTTTGTCAGATGCATGTATGGTTCAGAACAAGGGTCAGTTGGAGTACTTTCCTAAATGGATGCATTCAAAGCTGTTTGTTGTTCCGAACCCGGTGGATGATGCCTATTTAAAGGCAACAAAGCACCCACACGAAAGTATACAAAAAATTGTGACATTGGGACGTCTCCGTGAACAAAAAAATCACAAGTTGCTGATTGCTGCATTCGGAGATATTATTCCTCAAATTGATAAAAATGTTGTGCTAGACATTTATGGAAACGGCCCTCTCCGTGAACAATTACAGGAACAAGTTGAGGTAAGTGGACTTACAGAGCGAGTTCGAATTAAACCTTTCTCAACGGACGCTCTGTCTGTGTATCGAAACGCAGATTTATTTGTGCTTTCATCGAATTTCGAGGGAATGCCCAATGCCCTCCTTGAAGCGATGGCTGTAGGGCTTCCGTGCATATCGACAAGATGTAAAACTGGACCTGAAGACATGATAATTAATGGCAAGACCGGATTCTTGGTACCCGTTGGAGATAGATGCCAGCTTGCAGAGAGGATGCTTCAAGTCATTTCAATGGGTCAAGAAGCATTTGACCTTGGCGAGGCTGCAAAAGATTATGTAGGTATACACAACAGTATAACGGCCGTGACAGAAATATTCCTCCATAATATTTCACAGGTGTGCAAGGAGGAGTAAAGTACCATGAAAACTAAGAGTATTCGAATAAACGTAACGACTGGATTATTTGTTGTTGCGTGTGTTCTTTTGTCCCTTATTTCGGTACTGCAATATAAGAATTCTAGCTGGAACTTAATTGTAGAGGGCCAGTTGGGGCGTGAACAACTTCCTGTTATGGGTAATGACCTGAGAATGATGCTCCTAGTAGCATTCATATCCTTAAGTATTTCATGGTTATATTACTTGTTTTATCAGAAACATGGTAAAATCTCCGTGCGCTTCATTTTACCTGTTGTAATTATGATACTTGTGATGCTGTTATGGAGTGCTAGTTCTTTGAAACAATATGGAATGGGTGTTCTAAGACTCTTGAGCAGCCCTGCTGTATATATTGCGTGTGCAATGGTATTTCATCTGGGTGAATCTGAAGAAATCAACAAAATTGCGACAAGGCTGTGTTGGACGGGAGGATGTATATATCTTGGCATGGCTTTGATTGGGGTTACAAAGTATTATTTGTCCTATGGCAATGTTCGAATGGCACAGGGAAGTATTTTCACTTATTATTCTTGTGCGCTTTTTTTCTTTGCTATATTGATTTGTGAGAATTCTGATACAAACAAAAACAGACTCCTATTCGGAATTGCAAGCGGATTGCTGCTGTTGATTGGCGTATTGACGCTGAGCAGGGGATGGATGCTGCAGGGTGCCACATTGTTAATTACATATTATATAAAGTACAGCAAAACTGAATCGTTGAATAAGAAGATTATCAATGTTATTTCAGTCATAATAGCGGGTATTTTAGTGTATTTTGTATTGACAAGGTTCTTTGGAAACGCAATGGGGGCAATGCTTGGGCGGATTAATCAGGACACACGTAGCAGTCAATTGACGCAGTTTTTTGAAGAAGTTTCAATCTACAACTTACTTATTGGACAGGGCATGGATGTGACATATACCCTCAACGGAGAGCAGTATGCATATATCGATAATCAAATAATCCTAATACTGTTTCGATATGGCTTGATTTCCACGGCCGCGTATCTATATCCAATGCTGAAAATCCTAATAAATTCTATCTTCAACTTTAAGCGTCAAGAAGAAGGTGATGGCATTGGAATGGTTGTGTTTATGTGGATCGCAGCACTTTGCGGTATTTCAATCTATTTTGGCAATAAGTTTGATATTCTCAATATTATTGTTATGACGAAGATTGGCCATGCTTATGCATCTATTGAAAAAAGACAGCATATAAGCGAGTAGGCGATACCGGTATGATAGCGGAGGGGACTATGTGATGAAAAAAAATGAGTTATATCAGGATAAAAACGGAAACTATTTGCCGGATATGCAACAACCAAATCCGAGTAAGTTAAAAAACTATAAACCACATGATCAGCAACGCTATATAAATGTTCATTTGGGGGCAAACGGTATTCCAAAGATAGAAAACATTAAGACCGGTGAACTTGAAAATTCAGGGAAAAGACTTCCATTATTGTATAGTGCAAGAAATGAGTGCTGTGGTTGTACGGCATGCTATAGCATATGTCCTATGTCTGGGAATGACCGCCCTGTTAGGGCTCGAAGATATGCCAACGGACTTCCGTATGTCATCGATGTGTATGATCGTGCGCAGAAGAAGGTGATCGGCTATGAGCATACGGGCGCGATAACGATGCTTCCAGATGAAGAAGGATTTCTGTATCCGGTTATTGATGCGAGCTTATGTATACGGTGCCTAAAATGTGAATCACACTGTGCATTTAAGGAAAGCGACTGATTATATGAATGTAGTAACTCAAAAAGAGAATAAAGTTGTATTTGCAGTTAAGCACAGAGATGACAATGTAAGAATGTTTAGCCGATCTGGGGGAGCATTTACTGCGTTATCTGATGTGATTCTGCAGTCTGGCGGGGTGGTATATGGATGTGTCCTTGCAGATCATTTTAAAGCTCAGCACATTCGGGTCGTAAACAGCCATGACCGCGATAAAATGCGTGGCTCGAAGTATGTTCAAAGCGAAATGAATAACTGTTTTGCTGATGTGAAAAAGGATCTTACAGATGGCAGGACAGTCTTATTCTCAGGAACACCCTGTCAGGTTGGGGGATTACTGTCATATTTGCAAGAAGTGGATGTCTCGTGCTTGATTACACTTGATATTGTTTGCCATGGTGTTCCTTCACCGCTTATCTGGGAAAATTATATCCTGTGGCAGGAGGATAAGCATGGAACCTGTCAGGAAGTAAACTTCAGGAATAAGAATAAGTTTGGCTGGAGGGCGACAGTTGAAACGCTGACCTTTAATGATAAATCAGTAGATAGCAGAGTCTTTGCCACGCTGTTCTATAGTCATACTATTTTGCGAGAATCTTGTGCAGTCTGCAAGTACAAATCTCCAAACCGCATAGCGGACATTACAATTGGAGATTTCTGGGGCATCGAAAATGTGCGGTCGGACTGGAGTACAGAAAATAAAGGTGTATCACTTGTGATGCTGAATTCGGAAAAAGGGGAGCGCTTGTTTAGAGAATCTGAACAGCAACTGGACTGTGTGCAAACTGTTCTAGCTAACGCAATGCAACCTCCACTAATAAAAGCAGAGGGGCGTTTGTCAAGATTTCATACAAAGTTCTGGCAAGACTATTATCGGCTGCCCTTTAACAAGATTGTAAATCGGTATGGCGGATTGAGTTTTACCAGCAAATTGATTAAATTGGCAAAGAAATATATTCGAAAATGAGGCTAACATGAAAAAACAAAGAAATGGCATAGTTGCTAATTTATTCTGGAAATTTGGAGAAAGAATTCTGGCGCAAGGAATTTCGTTTTTAGTATCACTGGTTTTAGCCAGACTGTTATTGCCGTCAGAATACGGCACCGTGGCTCTCGTGCTGGTTTTTATTAATCTTGCCAATGTATTTGTGAGCGATGGACTGGGAGAAGCATTAATACAGAAGAAAAATGCCGATGATGCGGATTTTAGCACAATGTTTTTTTGCAGTCTCGGCTTGTCGATTGTGTTGTATGCTGTTATGTTTTTTGCGGCACCCTTAATAGCAAATTATTATCAAGATGTAACACTTGTAAGTGTTCTCAGGGTGCTTGCACTTCGGCTACCGCTTGCAGCAATTAACACGATCCAGCATGCATATGTTGCGAAGCACATGCAATTCAAGAA
The DNA here is from genome assembly GCA_934351835.1 of uncultured Lachnospiraceae bacterium. Classification (GTDB taxonomy): domain Bacteria; phylum Bacillota; class Clostridia; order Lachnospirales; family Lachnospiraceae; genus CAKRJP01. The sequence goes on along the minus strand of CAKRJP010000028.1, from coordinate 6,358 downwards.
ATTCTTTTTCTCAACGCTCGGAGGTACATTGGCATCTGCTATAGTTGGCATTTCTATGGCTTATCACGGGTTTGGAATATGGGCGTTAGTAGGTCAATATTTAAGCAATTGCTTTATTGATACTATTGTTTTATTCTTCACAGTTGAATGGCGACCCCATCTGATGTTTAGCCTGCTATCTGTGAAACAACTATTGCCCTTCGGCTGGAAACTGATGGCCGCCGGTTTTATTTCCTCTCTGTATGGTGAATTAAGAAACCTTGTAATTGGTAAGGTCTATTCTACGGAGGATTTGGCTTTTTATAACAAAGGAAATCATTTTCCATCACTGACAGTGACAAATGTTGATACTTCCATTAGCAGCGTTTTGTTTCCAGCCATGTCTAGCATAAACAATGACCCTAATCATTTGAGAGCACTGACGAGAAAGAGTATGCGAATGTCCTCGTATGTTGTGTTTCCAATGATGATGGGAATGTGTGCAGTGGGAGAGACTATGATTCGTTTTCTGTTGACAGACAAATGGATCGGCTGTGTCCCATTTTTGAGATTGTCTTGCATTTACTGGATGATTCAGCCATTGCAGACAGCAAACGCACAAGCTATTAAGGCGTGCGGTCGAAGTGATATTTATTTAAAGCTCGAAACGGCAAAAAAAATAATAGGTGTAGGCTTAATTTTTGTGACGATGCGAATGGGCGTAATGGCAGTAGTATTTTCAAATCTTCTTGTGGCAGCAATTTCTGCAATTATGAATATCTATCCTAATAAGAAACTTATTGGGTATGGCTATACCGACCAATTCAAGGATGTTTTTCCGGCTTTGTTTCTTTCATCGGTTATGGGAGCAGCGGTTTGGGGAATATATCTGCTTCTTGGAAATAGTGGTTACGTTCTCATTCTTCAGCTTATTAGCGGCGCAGCAATTTATGTGGGGCTTTCGCTGCTGACGAATAATGATTCATTAGGCGAATTGTTAAAAATCGTCAAACGAGAAAAGGGTGATGCTTAATGGAAAAGCGTGATTTCATAGCGGAGATGTGGAGAAAAGCAAAACGGAAGTACTATCTCTTTCGAAGAAAGGGGAAACATTACCCACTATGGTGCCGATTGAATAGAATTGAATGTGGGGAGAATGTCAGGTTTGTCGGGAAACCTTTTGTAAAAAATGACGGAGAAATCAACATAGGGAACGGTACAGTTATCAATTCTGCTGACTGGGCGAATCCAATCGGAGGAATGAATAGAACGTATTTTCAAACGACGAAAGATGGAAAGTTGGAAATCGGTAATAATGTTGGTATCTCAAATTCCGCAATAACGTGTGCAGTGGGGGTTACAATTGAGGATAATGTTTTGATTGGTGCGGATTGCAAAATCTATGATACTGATTTTCACCCACTAGATAGTGTTTACCGTTATGGGGAGCACCGCGATGATAAGCATATAAAAAAGAAAAGCATTATCATCAAGCAAGGAGCCTTTGTGGGTGGCGGTTCTGTTGTTTTGAAGGGAAGTATTATTGGCAGAAACAGCATCATCGGTGCAGGTTCTATTGTATCCGGGATAATACCAGATGGTGAAATTTGGGGAGGGGCGCCTGCGCGCTTTATAAAAAAGGTTTCTGACATCACTGGGGCAGAAGAAACAATATGATATCTGGAGGTGTTAGGGAGAACTCAAGAAGAGTGGAAGATGACAGCCTTTTACAGTATCTCGAGGAGGTGTATGATGGAAAAACAGAAAAGGGACTCGGGAATAGAGTGCTTGCGGTTACTTGCGGTATGGGGGATCGCAATTATACATACTTTTGGACCATATTATGATACAGCGACCGGGACGAATCTCGTATTTGGTGTAGCAGCAAATAGTATTTTTAATGCTGGAGTGACTGTCTTTGAAATCATATCCGGTTATTTTGGCATCAAGACTAGTAGTTCCAAATTGCATCATTTTTGGTGGGTCGCCACTTTTTGTTCGTTATTTGCATTGGTGATTAGCTGTATCGAAGGATATGCGGTTGGGCCGATGTCTCTACTCAGGGCACTATTCCCGATTCCAACGAGGATGTATTGGTTTGCAACTTGTTATTTTGTCTTGATGATCTTTGCACCAACTATCAATAAACTTACAGAAGAGCTTTCTGCGATGAATTTTTTGAAGATACTGGCTGTTCTTGTTTGTTTATTTTATCTTATGCCAACAGTTTTCGGCGATGGGGTGATGAATGATAGCGGCAAAGGATTGGCAAATATGATTGTTGCCTACTGTGTTGGACGCTTTTTGCGAAAAGTTAATGTAAAAATCAGCCGCGGTTGGTGCTTCCTGTTTTTAGCGATTGCTATAATTATTAATTTGGTTCCTAATTTTGTTTTATCGTTTATGAAACCAATTGGAATCTATGCACCGTTCGCTCGAGACTGTTCTATAACGATTCTTATACTTTCGATTGCATTGTTCCTTTTATTTAACGGCTTTCAATTTCAAAGTTCGGTTATAAATCGAATTGCAAAGCACTCTCTTGCAATGTATCTTGTTGGGGGGGCGTCCAGAGGCATCTTGAATTTTTTTGTGGACATAACTTCTTATGAAACGACATGGGTATTTGGTATCGTGATCATGATTTATTGCATTGGTTCGATGCTAATCTGTTTGCTGATTGATATTATCCGTGGATGGATTTTTGACCCGATTGAAGCGTCTGCGTTCCAGGTTTTCAGCAGAATTAGCGTAAACATGCGAAGTCATATCATAAAGAAACTGGATAAGATGAATAAGCGTTTTGGATTTAAAGAAACGGAAACAGAGGTGCGTGATTTATGAGACGAATATTGATTGCTTCAGTTCATACTTTTCCGAGAGGAGGTGCTGCCGCAAATTACCTGCAATATTTGGCCGATGCGCTGACGGACGCTGGCTATGAGGTTACTTTACTTGCGTGCATTAATCCGGAATATAGCAGTGAGGAGACGATACGGTTTCATGGTTTCACTGTGAAAAATATATGGTGCAGATCAAAGAGTAAGGTATATAACCGGATAATGAACGGGCTGCTTTTTTGGAAGCGAATTGAATGGATGGTTAACAAGCTGAACCCTACGGCTGAAGATGTCTTGATGCTAGACGATTCTATGTGTGACATTGCATTTCGAATTAGGGATAAAACAGGCGCGAAAGTGCTTGGGTGGCCTTTGGAGTGGTTCAGAAAAGAAGATTTTGAATCCGAGGCAAAGGCCAAGCAGGACAACTATTTCTTTGAAAGAGAGGGAGACAAGGATTTAATCTTCCCAATCAGCAATCATATTGCACAGCATTTTATCGATAGAAAATGCAAAATTCAGGTTCTTCCAATTATGGCAGACACGATGGAGATAGAATATAGACCAAAGGAGCTGTCCGGAAGGTACAAATTTATCTTGACTGCAAATGGAAGGATGAAGGATTCACTTGTAGAAATTCTTAAAGGAATGGCGTTATTGTCGGATGAGGAAAGAAGAAAAGTTGAGTTTCATTTGACTGGGACAAAGGAAGAAACTGTGCGAGAAATTCTGCGGGAGGAAGAATACGAAAAGATCTGTGATTGTCTAGTGCTACACAAATGGATGAAGTATGAAGAACTGATCGATTTGTATCGAACGGTCCATTTTCTCTTTTTGGCTCGCGACACGAATCAGATGACTCTTTCTAATTTTCCAAGCAAGGTGCCCGAAGCAATGACATATGGAACGGTTCCTGTTGTCAGTAGGGTCGGTGACTACACCCGGATTTACCTTCAGGATGGAGTGGACAGTCTAATATTTGATGGGTGTTCAGCTGAAGCGTGCAAAAGTGCATTTCAACGTGCGCTTGCGTTGTCAAAGGAGGAATATACAGTTCTGTCGGAGAGCGCACGGAGCACCGCAGAAACAAAATTTGACTATCGGAACTGGGTCGGGACCATCCGCAATAGCATCGAGAGCATATTTCTAAATTGAAATGAAATTATAATATTTAGCTTGACAGCAATAGCTATAGAGAGGAATTGAATAATGTATAAAAGAGTAATTAGTTCCATGGCAAGAAGAGGAATGCTTGATGGGTTGAGCGATTCAATGTTTTTGAAGCTGGTATTTCCTGTTCAAACGGGTTATCAGCTGAATTTGAAAGCTCCAAAAACATATAATGAGAAGCTGAACTGGCTGAAGTTGAACGATCGGAAGCCAGTTTACACAATAATGGCCGACAAGTACCGGGCAAAGGATTTCGTGGCGAGTAGAATTGGAAAACAGTATGTGGTTCCTGTACTGGAAACATGGGACTCTGTTGAAGATATTAATTTGGACAGTTTGCCGGAAAAGTTTGTGTTGAAAACAAATCACGATTCTGGTAGCGTTCAGATTTGCCGTGAAAAAGAGAACTTTGATTTTGAGAAGGCAAAAGAAAACCTGAGCCGGTCAATGAGCCACAATTATTATTTACATGCACGTGAGTGGCCGTATAAAGACATCGAGAAAAAGATTTTTGCGGAGAAGTTCCTTGAAATGGGAAATGCACTCGTTGACTATAAAGTTATGTGCTTTAATGGAAATCCGCAAGCAATTCAGCTGAACTATGTTGGGCAAGACAGACACTCACAGGATTTTTATGATACAAAATGGAATAGGATGGATATTTCGCAGAGTGTATACGCTCCCGTTTCAACGATTGAAAATCCGAAACCTGCATTTTTAGATGAGATGCTTGAAATGTCGAAAATTCTGGCGAAAGACACTTATTATCTGAGAGTGGACTGGTTCATCGCGGAAGAAAAGCTGTACAGTGGCGAACTGACATTTTTTGATGGAGCTGGCTGGACACCATTTGATGATTACAAGACAGATCTTGAACTTGGAAGGCTCATGACATTGCCGTTTGAGAAATAAAAATATGCTCATGTGGCAAAAAAATGTGTATAACAAATGCTACCAAATACCTTTTACTAAATAGGTGGGGAGAAAGTACTTCAAAGGAAAGAGGAAACTTGATGAGCGATTTTGGCATATGGACAATCGTTCCACCGATTGTTGTCATTGCATTAGCAATCTATACTAAAAAACCAATTGAGTCTTTACTCGTTGGCTGCGTTTCTGCTTATTTGATTATCGCTATTCATACGGGGGAAAATGTTATTACATTGACAAGAGACGCATTCTTTTCTGTTGCAACAGATTACAATAATGTATGGATCATCATGGTGTGCGGGCTGTTTGGCAGTTTGATTGCTTTATTGAATGCGTCAAATGGTACATTGGCGATTGCCCGCGCAATTGGGAAACACTGTAAGAGCGATAGAAGTGTCCTCTTGTCTGCTTGGGGACTTGGAATGATTATATTCATTGACGATTATATGAATATCATGACTGTCAGTTCGTGCCTAAAAAAATTATGCAGAAAAAAAAACATTCCAATGTCAGCTTTAGCTTATGTGATTAATTCGACTAGTGCACCTACTTGCGTTCTCATTCCGTTCTCAACGTGGGCTATATTTTATGCGTCAAGCTTTTTTGAGCAGGAAGCGGTTAAGAGGCTGGGTTATAGTTCCGCTATGAGCGCATATTGTCATGCTATTCCCTTTATGTTCTATGCAATCATCTCTATTTCGATTGTTATGCTGTTTGCGGCCGGGATTGTTCCGGCAATTGGAGGAATGAAGGAAGAGTACGAAAATGCAACAAAAGCCGCAAAAATCAATGAAACAGTAGGTGAAGAGAAAGGGGCGGTGGTGGACTTTATTGCTCCAATCGGTGTAATGATTGTTACTACAATCATTATGGATGACATGTTCATTGCATTGCTTGCATCGATTTTTGTATGCTTTGTGTTGTATATTCCACGAAAAGTTGTAACATTCTCTGAGTTCTGCGAATTGTGGATTAAAGGGTTTGGAGATTTAGTCCCCACACTGGCAGTGTTGTTATTTGCTTTTTTTATGAAGCAGGCGTGTGCGGATATTCACTTGCCAGAGTATGTGGTGTCAAGACTCTTGCCATATGTTGGCGAGCGTAGTTTTCCAGCAGTCGCTTTTGCACTAGTCAGTGTGCTAGCTTTTGTTACGGGGGACAGCTGGGGGGTTCCTGCAATCTGTGTGCCGATCATTATCCCCTTGGGGGCAGCATGCGGTGCCAATATCTTGTTGACGATGGCAGCAATCGTGTCAGGTGGCGTATTTTGTAGCCATGCGTGCTTTTATTCGGATGCTACCGTTTTGACTTCAAGCTGCTGTGATATTGATAGTATGCTTCATGCGAAAACACAGTTTCCCTATGCGATAATTGCATTTTTGCTGTCGTTTCTCCTATACATATGTCTTGGATTCCTTATGTGAACTTGTAATCATTCA
>CAKRJP010000027.1 GCA_934351835.1 uncultured Lachnospiraceae bacterium | reverse complement strand
TACTAATCGGTCGAGGGCATGACCAAGTAGGTTAGGAGAGAAGATGGAAATATTTCTTGTATGCAGTTTTGAAGGTATATAGAGTAAAGAACAGTCGGAAGGCTGTTCTTTTTTTGGTTTCTGGCATTTCTGGGAGTATGTTATAATAAATCCATCAGGAGGATTTATCTTATGCGGACGGAAACAAAATCAGAACAACTACAGAAACTGGTTACATTATCGCAGATTAATTTATATAGAACGGACAAAGAAGGAAAGATTACGCAGAAGTTTCAACTATATAAAGATGCAAAAAAATTAAGCACGGAAGAAAATAAGGAAATCCATGCACTGGTTCATGGAGAACATTTTCAGGCTCCGGTTGTGTGGGAGAGTAAGAATGGCGAACTGATTGGAATTATAGAAGAGGAGGATAATTCTTATTATTTAACTTCTATGCTTGGGGCGGAAGAACTGACAAGGCTTTTAATATTTCTGGAGATGGCAGATAATATATTATTTGGAAGAAAACGATGGCAGAAAGAAATTATGGCAAGACATCATATTAAATATGATGAGATTGAGATGAAAGTGCAGGATGCTATTGATACCGGAAAGACTAAAATGATACATACTTCTTATCATGAGGAATTGGAATTTATTTCGGCTATAGAAAAAGGAAATAAAAAGAAAGTATTTGAGTATTTGGAAAAGGGATTTATTCAGACCTTTTACAGATCCGCTTCTGATGTTCAGACGCATTATCGGAATGTCTGTATTGTAGTAAATGCCTTATCGTGCAGAGCGGCGATCAGCGGTGGCGTCCCATCCGCAAGGGCATATGAGTTTTCTCATACTGTATTAAAATTGCTTGAAGATATGAAGACAGTCAGCCAGATTTATTCATTGATCTGTAGTTTGACAGAACGATATACACAGATGGTAATTGATGAACGAAAAACGGAGATTCATGATCATCTGGTAGAGCAGTGTAAACAATATATTCTTGTGCATTGTAAAGAAAAAATAACATTAAATGATATTGCAGATTATGTGGGAAGAAGTCCAAGTCACGTATCGAAAACATTTCGCCGGAAAACAGGGGAGACGCTCATAGAGTATATCAATCATGAAAAAATAAAAACAGCGAAAGATTTTCTGAAATATTCGGATCTCGATGTAACAACGGTTTCCGATTATTTAGCATTTAGTTCCCAGGCGTATTTCGGAAAAGTTTTTAAAGATATTACAGGAATGTCGCCGAAACAATACAAGGATCAACATGCGGTAAAAGATCTGACGTTTGACAGAATGACAAAATATTAATAAAAACAACAAAATATTAATAGAAAAAACAGATGTGGATATTCTATACTGATTTCAAGTTAACGAATAAATATGTGGCCGCGAGAAATATTTATCTAATTTATAGGAAACGAAGAATCAGGAGGATGAAAAATGGGAATTGGAACTTATGAGGCATATCGTGAACGAATCAGTAAAATGAAACCGAATGTATATTTACACGGAGAAAAAGTAGACAGAAACGGTGACTGGGTAGAAGGCGGATGCTATGTTATGAAACAGTGCTATGATATCGCAAATGATCCAGAATACGCAGATGTCTGTACCGCAACTTCTCATATTACCGGAGAGACGATCAACCGCTGTACACATATTCACCGTTCCGTGGACGATCTGTTGAAGAAACAGTTAATGACAAGACTGATCTGTCACCATGTAGGTGGATGTATGCAGAGATGTATGGGAACAGATGCATTGAACGCAGTAGCAATCGTTTCTTATGACTGTGACGAGGCATGTGGCACACACTATCAGCAGAATTTTGAAAAATATTTATTATATTGTCAGGAGAATGATCTGTATTGCAACTGTGCACAGACAGATGTAAAAGGAAGCCGTAATTCCAAATATAAACGTGCACATCAGCAGCCAGATCCGGATATGTTCCTGCATGTAGTAGAGAATAACGTAGATGGTATCGGACTGGACGGAAAACCATGTAAAGGTGCAATCGTAAGAGGTGCTAAAATCTGCAACTCAGCAGCTCCGTATGTAGATGAAATTATTGCATTACCAACGAAATTTATGGGACCTGGAGATGAGGCCTATGCAATCGCATTTGCACTTCCGGCAGACTGGGACGGGATTAAATTAATGGCACTTCCGGGACTTCATCATAAGAGAAAACACTTAGATGCACCGTTTGCTAAGATTGGTGATGTTGAGTGTATGACAATTTTTGACGATGTTTTCGTACCGGAAGAGAGAATTTTCTTAAATGGAATGGATCATCCGGATGTACTTCAGTATGCAGGCTATCTTGCACTGATGTTTGCAAATTACCACAGACACTCTTATACGGGATGCAAAGCTGCCGTTTCCGAAGTTATTGCATCACAGGCTGCTCTGGTAGCTGATGTAAATGACATTGCAGCAGCATCCCACGTGAGAGAAAAACTGTGTGACATCATCGGTGTTGCAGAGCTGGTGTTTGCAGCAGGACAGGCTTCCGCATATCGTGCAGTAAGATTCCCGAACGGCTCCTATGTACCTGATGAGATTCTTACAAACGCGGGACGTCGTATTGCAGGTCATAACATTTATCATGAATATGAGACACTTGCAGATCTTACCGGTGGTGTATGTGCGTCACTTCCGACAGAAGAGAGCTTCTATGATCCAGAGACCGCAGACCTGTGTAACAAATATATTATGCGTAATCCTGCATATACAGCAGAGGAAACCCACAGAGTTATGCGCATGATGGAAGATAAACTTTGTGATCCTTTCGAGGCATCACAGGCAGTTGCAGGAGTTCACGGCGGTGGATCACCGCTTATGGAGACCATTACGATGATGAGCCGTTACGATTTGGAAGAATTAAAGAAAATCGCAAAATATCTGGCAGGATTTGAGGGCGTAGAGTGTCCGAGATACGAACGTAAGACAGCAACTCCGAGAGCAATGTTGGATCGTTTTCACAGAACCGTACAGGCAAAAAAGAGTGAATAGATGTAAATAAGAACTTATAAATTGTAGATAGAAATACATACGAGAGGATCTTGGTATGGAAAGATGGGAAAAGCTAGATAAAAAAGAAAAACCGGTGCTTATTCCGGAATTTGGTCCATTATCCGGAATGAGAGTCTTATTGAACGGAACCGTAGTTGCAGCACCATTTACAGCAACCATGTTAAGTGATTTCGGTGCAGAGGTCATAAGCCTTGAGCGTCCAAAAGTAAAAGGTGATACTGCGAGGCACCAGAAACCGCAGATCATCAATGAAGAGAATGGAAAACATATCAGTGGAGCCTGGCTTCAGAACTCCCGGAATAAGCTGAGCGTGACTCTGGAAACGAATCTTAAGAAAGTTCCGGAGTCGAAAGAAATATTTTTATCACTGATCAAACAGGTGGATGTCTGGATCGAAAATATGGTCTGGATCGAGAAACTGGGAATCACGGATGAGATGTTAATGGAAGTCAACCCACAACTGATCATTTGTCATATCAGTGGCTTTGGAACTCCTAAATTTGGCGGAGAAGAGAGCTATCTGAACAGAGCATGTTATGATCCCCTTGCGCAGGCAGAGTCCGGATGGTGTCTGCTTCAGGGATTCCCGGACAGACCTCCATATTATGCGCAGCAATATATTGGAGACTATTTGTCGGCATTATTTGCAGTGAACGGTATCCTGATGGCGTATATTGAGCGGAAGAAAACCGGGAAAGGACAGATCATTGACTGTTCTCTGGTTGAATCCTATATGCGTGTGATGGATGACAACTTCCCGTTATGGAGTGAGATGGGAATCCAGAAACAGAGACAGGGAATCCAGAACCGTACCTATCAGCCGGCGGGAATCTTTGAAACAAAAGATGGCAAATATATCAATTTGGGAGCTTATGGCAAGGCAGCTTATGAAAAATGTATGAAAGGATTTGGCTTTGATCTGGAGAAATACAGCTACGAAGCAGCCGGTGGCAGTGAAGAAGCGGTAATGGGTAATCTCGGTCAGGAACTGAATAAGATGTTTGTAGATTACTTTAAATCCCATACTGCAAAAGAAGCAATCAAGATGATCATCGATCTGAAACTTGGAGCAGCAGTAATTAACAATTGTGAGGATGTTATGAGTGATCCGCACTGGCAGGAACGAGGCGACTGGGTGAAGTACGAAGACCAGACGCTGGAAAAAGAAGTAACGGCATTTGGGTTTGCTCCAAAATTATCAGAGACACCTGGTCAGGTATGGAGAGGTGCACCGAGACTGGGACAGGATACAGACGCTGTACTGACAAAATTACTGGAGTATACTCCTGCGGAAATTGAAGTATTAAAGGGAAGAGGAATTATCGATTAGATTGACAGATAACGAAGCGGTATGATAAAATCATATCGCTTTGTTATATAGTGGAAACTATTTAGAATCCTCATTATATAACGAAGATGTGTAAGGTGTCAGTCGCAGATTAGTGACTGGTGAAAAGGGAAACAGGTGAGAATCCTGTACGAACTCGTCACCGTATTTCATGAGTATCGGCAATAACCACTGGGAGACTGGGAAGGGAGTCAGATACGTTTGAGTGATAAGCCGGGAGACCTGCCTTTCACAGTACAAGAACAAAGAGTTCAGGCCACGAGAAAATGGCAGTACGAAAAGGAGGATGTACAATGAAGAAGAAACTCGTAGTTTTATGTCTGGCAGCAGCGATGAGTGTATCATTGCTCGGTGGATGCTCAGGAAAGAGCAATACAGCAGACAGCACATCATCAGTAGCAACAGAGGACGATCAGAAAGCAGCAGATAAAGTCGCAAAATTAATTGATGACATTTATGTGCAGGAGAGAACTGACAAGACAGATGAGCAGTGTAAGGAAGCCAAAGAAGCATGGGATGCCCTTACAGATACTCAGAAAGCATTAGTAGAAGGAGATAGTGCAGATCCGGATTATTTCGGAAGAGATACAGGAGATGCATCTAAGGACGATCCGTTAAATGGGGATGAGATCGGAGAAAATGAACTCCTGGTTGTAAGTTTTGGTACCTCTTTCAATGACAGCCGTGTAGCAGATATCGGCGGAATTGAGAAAGCATTACAGAAAGCATACCCGGACTGGTCAGTAAGAAGAGCCTTTACTGCACAGATTATCATCAACCATGTACAGTCTCGTGATGATGAGAAGATCGATAATATGGATCAGGCATTAGAGCGTGCAGTGGATAACGGAGTTAAGAATCTGGTGGTACAGCCGACACACCTGATGCACGGTGCAGAGTATGATGAACTTTCCGAGGCAGTTGCCAAATATCAGGATAAATTTGAAACAGTTAAGATTGCAGAGCCACTTCTCGGAGAAGTTGGAGAAGATGATACAACTGTAAACTCAGACAAAAAAGCCGTTGCAGAAGCAATCACAGCAGCCGCAGTGAAAGATGCTGATTATGAGAGCTTAGATGCCGCAGAAAAAGAAGATACAGCATTTGTATTCATGGGGCATGGAACATCTCATACAGCAAAGATCAGTTATACCCAGATGCAGTCACAGATGAATGATCTTGGATATTCGAATGTATTTATCGGAACTGTAGAAGGTGAGCCGGAAGAGACTTCTTGTGAATCCGTGATCGAGGCAGTAAAAGAAGCTGGATATAAGAATGTGATCCTTCGTCCATTAATGGTTGTTGCCGGAGATCATGCAAATAACGATATGGCAGGAGACGATGATGATTCTTGGAAGAGCCAGTTTGAAGCTTCTGGTGAATTTGACAAGGTGGAGACTCAGATCGCAGGTCTTGGAGAAATCGAAGACGTTCAGCAGTTATATGTAGCACATACAAAAGATGCTATGGATGCAGAGGGGCTTGCAAGTTCTTCAAGTGATGCAGCTGCTACAACTTTAGAAGATGGTACATATACAGCAGAATTTAAGACGGACAGCGGAATGTTTCATGTAAACGATGCTTACGATGGAAAAGGAACTCTGACAGTAAAAGATGGAAAGATGACAATGCATGTAGCATTAACATCTACCAATATTGTAAATCTTTTCGTTGGAAAAGCAGAAGATGCGAAAAAAGATGGGGCAGATCTGTTACAGCCAACAGTAGAGAAAGCACCGGGGCTTAACGGAAAAGAAGAAGATGTAAATGCATTTGATATTCCGGTTCCTGCTCTTGATGAGGAATTTGATGTAGCACTGATCGGAACAAAAGGTGTATGGTATGATCATAAAGTAAGTGTTACGAATGCAGTAAAGGCTGAGTAATCGGAGGTTTATCCGGGAGTTAGAACAGAATTAAATAGTAGATTACGATAAAAGAAAAGATTCGGTCATGGCGACCGGATCTTTTCTTTTTTTTCCATACGAATTGTATAAAAATAAAAAATATAAATGATAAAAATTCTCATTAACAATCTAACAATCTAAACATAACGATGTTATAATATTTTTGAAAAGGTTAGAGAAATCTAACTTTTTGAGGGTAAAATTATAAAAGTTAAAATAGGAAACAGAGAGGAAACGTTATGTTTTTAGAGATTAAAGATCTGAAAAAAGGTTTTGGAAGTGATGGAAACCGAGTAGAGGTATTAAAAGGAATTAGTTTCGAAATCGAAAAGGGCGAAATCTGTGTATTATTAGGACCATCCGGTTCCGGTAAATCAACGCTTTTGAATATTATCGGGGGAATTGATGGTGCAGATGACGGATATATTTCCATTGCCGGAGAGAAGACCGGAGATATGAGTGAGAAGAAGCTGACTTTGTATAGAAGAAAGCATTTGGGTTATATTTTCCAGATGTACAATTTGATCCCAAACCTGACGGTGAGAGAGAATATTGAAGTAGGTGCATATTTGAGTAATCGGGCATTAGATGTGGATGAATTATTACATACACTGGGACTGTGGGATCACAAGGATAAATTGCCGAACCAGTTATCCGGAGGTCAGCAGCAGAGAACTGCAATCGGTCGTGCCATCGTTAAGAACCCTGATATTTTATTATGTGATGAGCCGACAGGTGCGTTAGATTATAAGACCTCGAAGGACATTTTGCAGTTGATCGAAAAGGTCAATCAGAAGTATGGCAATACGGTTATCATGGTTACCCACAATGACGCAGTCAAAGATATGGCAGACAGGGTAATCCGTCTGAGAGATGGAATGATCCGTAAAAATTATGTGAATGAGCACAGAGTTCCGGCAGAAGAGCTTGAATGGTAATCTGAAAAGAGATAACAGGAGGAGTGGAAGATGAAAAATCCATTAAATAAGCGTCTGCCAAGAGAACTAAAAGATGAGATCGGAAAATATCTGGTAATTTTAATATTGCTGGTGGCAATGATTTCATTTGTGTCGGGATTTCTGGTAGCAGACGGAAGTATGCTTCAGTCATACAACGAAAGTTTTGAGAAATATAACATAGAAGACGGGCATTTCCGCCTGGAAAATGAAATGAACAAAGCTCAGCGAAAATCTATCGAAGAGTATGGAATTAAACTATATGATAACTATTATGTAGAAGAAGCACTGGATAATGGCAGTACAATGCGGATTTTCGCAGATCGTGAACAGGTAAACAAGGTGTGTCTGATGGAAGGTACGATGCCTGAAAAATCCGATGAGATTGCGATCGACCGAATGTATGCGGATAATAACAATCTGAAAGTCGGTGACAAAATCGGAAATGATAAGCAGAGCTGGAAGATTACAGGTCTGGTGGCATTGTCTGATTATAGTGCCCTCTTTTCGAATAATAGCGATTCCATGTTTGATTCTGTTAAATTTGGAGTGGCAGTGGTAACGAAAGAAGCTTTTGAAGGATTTTCCAGGGATGACTTATTTTACAGTTATGCATGGGTTTACGATAATCCGCCAAAGAATGAGAAGAAGGAAAAAGAAGTTTCGGAAGATCTGATGGAAGATATCAATAAAGAAGTGACCATGGAAGAATATGTTCCAAGATATATGAACCAGGCGATCAATTTTACCGGAGAGGACATGGGAAGTGACCGCGCGATGATAATCGTCTTATTGTATATGGTTATTGTAATTGTAGCTTTTGTATTTGGAATTACCATCAGTAATACGATCAGCAGTGAGGCAAATGTCATTGGAACGCTGCGGGCGTCCGGTTACACCAGGGCAGAACTGATCCGACATTACATGGCAATGCCGGTGATTGTAACAGTGATTGGTGCAGTGATCGGAAACATTCTTGGATATACGGTGATGAAAGATGTGTGTGCAGGAATGTACTATGGAAGTTACAGCCTTCCAACGTATGTGACAATCTGGAATGGGGAAGCATTTGTGCTGACGACGATTGTTCCGGTGGTGATCATGCTGGTGATCACATTCTTCGTATTGCATCAAAAACTGAAATTATCACCACTGAAATTTATTCGGAGAGACTTGAGCAAAAAGAAACAAAAACATGCTGTTCGTTTGAATAAACATATTCCGTTTTTTCAGAGATTCCGGATGCGTATTATTTTTCAGAATATGAAGAACTATCTGGTGTTATTTATCGGAATCATGTTTGCCAATCTGTTATTGATGTTTGGAATGGCACTTCCGGAAGTGTTAAATCACTATCAGCATGAAATTGAAAACGGAATGCTCAGTAATTATCAGTATATGTTACAGGTTCCGGTCAGTGCCATGAGCGGTGACAGCAAATTAGAGACGATGATCTCCATGATGCAGTTCTCTAACGGTGTGGAAACTGAGAATGAAGATGCGGAAAAATTCAGCGCCTATACGTTAGATACGTTGGGTGATGTGGCAAAGAGCGAGGAAATCTTACTCTATGGAATTGACAGCGACAGTAAATACGTGCCGTTAGATTTTAAAGACTCCGAGGTTTATATTTCATCAGCGTACGCGGAAAAATATAAATTAAAAGCCGGTGACAGCATTACATTAAAAGAAAAATACGAAAAGAAAAAATATACATTTAAGGTGGGCGGTATCTATAATTATTCCGGTTCATTGACCGTATTCATGAGTAAGAAGATGTTGAATAAGACCTTTGATCTTGGAGATGATTATTTCTGTGGGTATTTCTCAGATTCTAAAATCACAGATATTAAGTCTGATTATATTGGTTCCGTTATTGATCTGGAATCACTGACGAAGATCAGCAGACAACTGAATGTATCTATGGGAAGTATGATGTATCTGGTAGATGGATTTGCGATTGGTATTTTCCTGGTACTGATCTATCTGCTGTCAAAGATCATCATTGAGAAGAATGCACAGTCAATTTCAATGGCGAAGATTTTAGGTTATACCAATTTGGAAATCAGCAGGCTATATATTTTATCAACATCAATCATGGTTATCTTAAGTTTGCTGGTCAGCATGCCGTTAGTATACAATGCATTATTGCAGATTTTTTATATGATGATGTTGGAAAGTTTTACAGGATGGCTCCCATTGTACATCCCGAATAAAGTATATGTAGAGATGTTTATACTGGGACTTGCAACTTATGCAATCGTTGCGGCACTGGAATATCGTAAGATTAAGAAAGTTCCGATGGACGAAGCACTGAAAAACGTGGAGTAAAGGATAAGGAGACTGGAATTATGAAGAAAAAAGTAGTACTTATGCTATTGGCAGGTGCTTTGGCGACTGGCTATGTGACACCGGTACTGGCAGCAGATGCAAAGGATGACAAAATAGATAAATCTGAGACTGTCTATGTGAAGGCGAAGGCTGATGGAACCGTAAAAGAAACAAAGGTCAATGATCTTTTGGATATCAGTGGAAAAGATGGTGATATCGAAGATTATTCAACTCTTACAGACATTAAGAATAAAGAAGGTGATGAGGAATATACGCAGTCTGCGGATGGTTCTGTGATCTGGGAAAATCATGGCGAAAATATTTCCTATGAGGGGAAAAGCGACAAGGAATTGCCGGTGGATGTAAAAGTATCTTACTATCTGGACGGCAAGAAAATGTCGCCGAAAGACATGATCGGAAAGAGCGGAAAAGTAAAGATTCGTTTTGATTATGATAATAAGACGTCTGAGACGGTCAGTGTCGATGGAAAAAATATCGACGTAAAAGTCCCATTTATGGCATTGTCAGCGATGACCCTGCCGGCGGATACATTTTCAAATATACAGGTATCCAATGGAAAGAACATGGCAGACAAGAACGATAATATCGTTATGGGTGTGGCGTTCCCGGGACTTAGTGATAGTTTAAAACTGGAAGACTATGAAGAAACAAAAGACGTGGATATCCCGGATTATGTGGAAGTTACAGCAGATGTGGAGAATTTTGAACTGGAATATACAGCCACCATTATCACGACCCCTGGTCTGGATGAGATGGATACCGATGATCTGAATGATGTTGACGACCTGGTGGATGGCGTGGACAGTCTGACAGACGCCTCCAGTGCCTTGAAAGAAGGGGCTGCGCAAATGTCAGAAGGACTGACCACATTCCAGAGTTATCTGAGTGAATACAACAATGGAGTGAGCGCACTGAGTGAAGGTATGAACGCTCTGACTGCAGGTCTAAAAGAACTAGATGCAAGAAAATCAGATCTTTCAGACGGTGCCGCACAGCTTAATCAGGCATTGACACTTTTGAACAGCACAATCGCCAATGTGCAGATCCCGCAGGATATGAGCGAGGCGGAAACTGCAGCGCAGGCATTGAAGGCAGATGCAGATACTCTGGGAACACAGCTTACTACGCTGCAGGGCAAATTAGACGCGGCAGAGCAGTCTGTGGCAGGTGTGAATGGTGCACTGGATACTGCGATAGAGAATGCAGAGAAAGACGCAGAGGCGCAGGCAGAAAGCCAGATTGCAGGAGCGGCGACAACACAGATGCAGGAGAAAGTGCAGAGTGCGATGGATAGTTTGGATGCCACGGGAGCTTCCCTGACAGCGGACCAGAAAAAGCAGATCATGAGTTATTTAGAGTCACAGGGACAGATTAATGTAGATATTAAAAATATTAATCTTGATGGTGATTTTAAGGCTACCAAAGAGCATTTGAATAAACTTTCCGGTTCTTTAAAAGATGCATCGGAAATATCTAAAGAAGTTACAATCAGCGCGGTAAAAGCTACCGTCGATGATATGCAGACACAGGTAAATATCTTACAGAAAAACGCCGGAGGAATCAGTTATATAGGCACCGGATTACAGCAGATTACAGAGGCACTTACGGACGCAAGTGATAGTAGTGAACAGTTGGCAAAAGGGCTGGATGCTTACGGTCTGGGAGTTGCTCAGGCATATAAAGGTTCCGCACAGTTGGAAAGTGGAACTACCGCATTAAATACCGCAGGAGCACAGTTATTTACAGGATACAGTGCGTTGGCACAGGGGGGAAGCGCTCTGAGCAGTGGAATCGATACTTTCGACAAAGAGGGCATCCAGAAGATTGCCGATCTCGCCGGAGATGATCTGGTAAATACGATCAACCGTTTCAAGGCTGTAAAAGAGGCTGACGGAAGATATACCAATTATTCAGGAATCAAAGAGGGGCAGAAAGGGGAAGTAAAGTTCATCGTAGAGACAAAAGAGCTGAAAGCGAAAGAATAAGAAGTGGTATAAATTAAATGAAATAAGCAAAAGAATAACCCGGGGCGTATCGTATATCGATCTGCTCCGGGTTGTTTTTTATCTTCTCGCAAGAATCTCGTCCATCAGGTAATGTGCTACTTCTTCTTTGTTCATCAGCGGAAGTTCCAGTTCTGTATCCTGAGTGATGAGCGTCACCACATTCGTATCGGTCTGGAATCCGGCACCGGCGACTTTTAAGTTGTTGGCGACGATCATATCAAGATTCTTCTTTGCTAATTTTTTTCTGGAATTTTCCAGCATATTCTGGGTCTCCATAGAGAATCCACATAAAAACTGTCCTTCCGGCTTATGTTCGCCGAGGTATTTTAAAATATCGTCGGTACGCTCCAACGGAATGGACATAGCATCGTCGGATTTTTTTACCTTTTCATCAGCGATCTGGCTTGGACGATAATCAGCGACAGCTGCTGCCTTGATGATGATATCCATATCTTTGCTTCTGGAAGTAACTGCCTCGTACATGTCTTTCGCTGTGGTGACCGGAACGACTTCTACGAATGGCGGATAAGCCAGTGAGGTTGGTCCGGATACTAAAGTGACATCGGCTCCTCGCAGCATGCAGACTTTTGCGATACTGTATCCCATTTTCCCGGAAGAATGATTCGTAATGTAGCGGACCGGATCGATGGATTCCTGTGTCGGTCCCGCGGTGACGAGGACTTTCAATCCTGCCATGTCCTTAGGATAAGCACAGGCACGTAAAATATGTTCATAGAGATCTTCCGGTTCCGGCATCTTTCCGGCACCGACATCGCCACAGGCGAGATAGCCGGAGGCAGGAGTGATGACTTCCATGCCATAATCTTTTAATACTTCGATATTATGCTGGGTGGCTGGATTCTCGTACATGCCTGTATTCATGGCCGGTGCGATGATCTTAGGTGCCTTGCTGGCCAGGACTGTAGTTGTCAGCATGTCATCTGCAAGTCCGTAGGCAAGTTTTGCCATGACATTTGCAGTTGCCGGTGCGATCATAATAACATCAGCTTTCTGTGCCAGAGCTACATGTTCTACTTTAAATTCAAAATTACGGTCAAAAGTATCTATTACACATTTATGCCCCGTCAAAGATTCAAATGTAATAGGATTAATAAAATTGGTTGCATTTTCCGTCATGATGACACGTACTTCCGCACCGGCTTTCACCAGCTTGCTGGCAAGAGAAGCACTTTTGTAAGCGGCGATCCCGCCAGTGACCCCCAAAAGTACGGTTTTATTTTCTAATATCATAAGTAAATCTCCATTCTGGTTATAACTTCATACTATATTACACTATAACTTTTTTTTATTTCAGTTGCAAGAAACAATTGACGAAACTGCAGAAGGAATGTATAATAGTCCCATAGCTTTCGTACGTTAAAGTGTAACGGTGCGAAGTGTTAGTTCGTTGTATCAGGGAGGAAAAAGATTATGAAATTGAAAAAGGTATTGGCAGCAGGTATGAGTGCAGCCATGGTATTATCGTTAGCAGCCTGTGGAGGAAGTTCTGGATCATCAGATAATTCTGACAGTTCAACATCAGCAAAATCATCATCAGAGAAGTACAGCATCGGTATCTGCCAGATGTTAGAGCATCCGGCATTAGATGCAGCTACAGAAGGATTTCAGGATGCAGTGAATGAGAAGTTCGGTGAAGGAAATGTTTCAATCGAAGTAGAGAACGCACAGGGTGAGCAGAGCCAGTGTGGTACGATCATCAACAACTTTGTATCATCAGACGTTGATCTGATCCTGGCAAATGCAACACTGCCATTACAGACAGCTTCTCAGGCAACAGCAGATATCCCGATCTTAGGAACATCTATCACAGACTATGCGACAGCATTAGGCATCGAGGACTGGACAGGTGCTACAGGAATCAACGTATCCGGTACAAGTGATCTGGCTCCGATCGATGAGCAGGAAGATATGTTAGTAGAGTTACTTCCGGATGTTAAGAAAGTAGGTATCCTCTATTGTTCAGCAGAGCCGAACTCAAAATATCAGGCAGAGTTATTTGAGAAAGCATTAAAAGAAGACGGAATCGAGTACAAAGAATTTACAGCAGCAGATTCTAACGAGATCCAGTCTGTAACAACAAGTGCAGTAGAAGAGTGTGATGCTATTTACGTACCGACAGATAACACAATGGCAGCAAATACCGAGATTATCAATAACGTATGTTTACCTGCAAAAGTTCCGGTAATCGCCGGTGAGGAAGGTATCTGTTCAGGATGTGGTATCGCAACATTATCTATCAGCTACTATGATATCGGATACAAAGCTGGTGAGATGGCTTACGACGTTCTGGTAAATGGCAAAGACATCACGACAATGGATATTGAATTTGCAAAAGATCTTACAAAGGAATACAATCCTACAAACTGTGAAGCACTTGGAATCAAGGTTCCGGATGATTATCAGGCAATTGAGTCTGAATAATTTTTAGATTTTCATAGTTGGGTGAAAACAATAAAATATGAATGATCATACAGGGAAACAGATTGGAAAAATTTGTTTCTCTGTATTGTCATATATAATAATATGAAAGGAATTAGGTATTATGTTAGCTTATTTTGCATCGTTGGATCCGACAGCTCTGCTCCGTGCCCTTCCGGGTAATGTGGCACAGGGGCTGATCTGGGGAATCATGGCGATTGGTGTGTACATTACATTCCGTATCCTGGATTTTGCGGATCTGACAGTAGATGGATCTCTGGCAACTGGAGGCGCAGTTGCGGTTATGTTGATTCAGGGAGGAATGCATCCGGCACTTTCGCTGGTGTTTGCATTTCTGGCAGGAATGGCAGCAGGAATGGTCACCGGACTCTTACATACGGCACTGGGAATCCCTGGAATCCTGGCAAGTATCCTGACACAGATTTCTCTGTATTCTGTAAACCTGGGAATCATGGGAAAATCTAACCAGAGTATCGGTATTGCACAGCAGAATCTGGTGGCATCTCTTCGTTATGTTACCGCCAGCAACAGAATCGTATTTTTTATCAAATTTATCCTGTTCTGTCTGGTGATCGTGGCACTGATGTACTGGCTGTTCGGAACAGAACTCGGAGCATCTATCCGTGCAACAGGATGTAATCCACAGATGGCCCGTGCACAGGGAATCAATACAAACTTTATGAAAGTAATCGCACTTATGATCTCCAATGGCTTGGTAGGTCTTTGTGGAGGAATTTATGCACAGTATCAGGGATCTGCGGATGTTAATGCGGGACGAGGCGCAATCGTAATCGGACTGGCAGCAGTTATCATCAGCGAAGTTATTTTCGGAAAACTTTGTGCAGGAAAGAAGATTGCATTTGCATATACCCTGGCGTCTGTATTTGTGGGAGCAATCCTTTACTATGTGGCATATACGTTGGTATTGTGGCTCAAGATGCCTTCTGATTATATGAAATTATTCTCTGCAGTTGTAGTTGCATGCTTCCTTGCGGTGCCTTATCTGAAAGAGAAGAATTCTGTAAAAAGGAGGTCTGCAAAATAATGGGATATATGCTTGAAATCAAAAATTTACATAAGACATTTAATAAAGGAACGATTAATGAGAAGATTGCCTTAAACGGGGTGAATCTTAATCTTAATCCGGGTGATTTTGTAACGATCATCGGAGGAAACGGTGCCGGAAAATCTACGACACTGAATGCAATCGCAGGTGTATGGCCGGTGGATGAAGGAAATATTATCGTAGATGGTGTGGATATTACCGGATTGTCTGAGCATAAACGTGCTATCTATCTGGGACGAGTGTTCCAGGACCCGATGGTAGGAACAGCAGCAACGATGTCCATCGAAGAAAATATGGCAATTGCTGCCAGACGTGGACAGAGACGAGGTTTCGGATGGGGAATCACGAAGAAAGAACGAGAAGACTTCAGAGAACGTTTAAAAGAACTGGATCTTGGACTGGAAGAGAGACTCAGCAGCCGCGTAGGACTGTTATCCGGTGGTCAGAGACAGGCAGTTACACTTTTGATGGCAGCGTTAAAGCAGCCGAAATTACTGCTGTTAGATGAGCATACGGCGGCACTTGATCCGAAGACAGCAGCCAAGGTGCTGGCACTTTCGGATAAGATTATCCAGGAGAATAATCTTACAGCAATGATGGTAACACACAACATGAAAGACGCTATCGCACATGGAAACCGTCTGATTATGATGCATGAAGGAAAAATCATCTACGATGTATCCGGTGAAGAAAAGAAGAAACTTCAGGTAGCAGATCTTCTGGCGAAGTTCGAAGAAGTTAGTGGCGGGGAATTTGCGAATGATCGTATGATGCTGACGTAATTTAATTTGAATTACTAAAAGAGTAATAAATAAAATGGACACACTGTCTGATTTGTTATTAATGACAGAGTGTCCATTTTTTAGACTATATTCGAGGAAGTCTCTCATATATTTTCATTTCTTCGTATAATCGCTCAGCGAGTTCGTCTGAGATATCTTCAGGCCTGCATCGCCAGGTCCAGTTATCTCCCAGTGTAGATGGAGTATTGAGCCGGGCTTCATGACCGAGCCCAAGGAGATCCTGCATCTGCATGATTGCAGTATCAGAAACACTTGCCCATGCACTGCGCATCATGCCCCAATGATATCCTTCCTCTTTGGTCAGGCGAAGGTAACGGATCGCATTGACGGCGTCCTCTTCAGGTGCAGTTTCAAACCAGCCATTGATAGTTTCGTTGTCATGGGTGCCGGTATATACGATACAGTTTCTGGTGTAACAATGAGGCAGATAGCCATAACCGGTGTCGCGGGTATCAAAGGCAAATTCCAATACTTTCATTCCGGGGAATCCGGTATCATGCAGTAGTTGGTGGACCGAATCTGTTAAAAATCCAAGATCTTCAGCAATGATCGGAAGATCACCGAGTTTTTCTTTTACTGTCTGAAAGAAGTCAATTCCCGGTCCCTTTCGCCAGACTCCGTTTTTGGCATTTTTATCTCCGGACGGAATTGCAAAATAGGAGTCAAACCCGCGAAAATGATCAATTCTCAATACATCATAGATTTTCATCTGATGAGCAATTCTCATGATCCACCAGGAATAATCATTTTCTTTCATGAAATCCCAATCAAATAATGGATTTCCCCAGAGTTGTCCATTTTCAGAGAATCCATCCGGAGGGCAGCCGGAAAATTCTTTCGGGCGTAAATGTTCATCCAGCTGAAATTGTTCAGGATGAGCCCATACATCTGCGCTGTCATCAGAAACGTAGATAGGGAGATCCCCAATGATCTGAATGTGATGTTGTCCGGCATATTCTTTTATTTTTCTCCATTGGTGGAAGAAAAGAAACTGAATGGTTTTCCAGAATAAAATATCTTCCGCAAGAGTTGTTTTTAATTCTTGTAATGTATCTGGATCACGGAGTTTCACTGGTTCCGGCCATTGGGACCATGCAGTTCCACCAAAATGATTCTTAACAGCCATGTATAAGGCATAATCATCTAACCAGTAAGATTCTGTCTGCAAAAATGCATTCAGACTGTCAGCCATGTTTGTAGAAACGTTTCCAACAGATTTTTTTAGAACAACAAAACGCTGTTCATATAGTAGCTTATAATTTATTTTCGTAGGTTCGTCTCCCCAGAAGAGATCTTCATAGTCACTGCTAAGCAGTAATCCTTCGGAAACAAGATCATCAAGATCAATCATATAAGGATTTCCTGCAAAGGTCGAAGATGACTGATAGGGAGAATCTCCATATCCGGTTGGGCAAATAGGAAGGATCTGCCAGTATGTCTGTCCGGATTTTTCAAGAAACTGGATAAAATCACGTGCAGTCTGACCTAAAGTCCCTATGCCATAAGGGGAAGGAAGAGAAGTAATGGGCATTAAAATACCTGCTGCTCTCACCATGAACCCTCCTTTCAGTTCTCATTAATTTTTTTGACACTTTCTGATTTAACCAATTCATAAGGGATAATCTTATGAACTGCTTTATAGGGATAATGAATCCGCTGTAACATCAGATCAACGCCTTGTTTGGCCATCTGAGAGGTATCCTGGCGGATCGTTGTGAGCCTTGGGATAGAAAAACGGGAGAAGTCAATGCCATCATACCCTACCAGAGAAATATCCTCCGGAATTCTTTTACCAAGATCTCGAATAGCTCGCATTGCACCAAATGCAATAATATCACCAAAAGCAAAAATTGCAGTCAATGACGGGTTACGTTTTAATAGTTGGAGAGTTGCTTCATAACCCTCTTCAATAGAATAACGACAAGGTTCAAATTGCAGATCCTGTTGAAAATCCAGATGATGCTTTTTAAATCCGGCAATACAGCCAGTCAGACGTTTATAGCTGACCTGTGTGTCGGAAAGGTTACCTCCAAGGATTCCGATATTTGTATGTCCCTGGTCTACCAGATAGTCAATCACTGCTTCAGATGCTGTCGCATCATCTGTTGTCAGGGAGGAAAGATTAGGGAACTTCAGATCCTTTCCGCTGTTAGTAAGCAGAACGCAAGGTACATGTATATGTTTGAAATCTCTTTTAAAATATTCCAGATCCCCGCCGAGAAAAAAGATCCCTTTGGGATTTTTTTCCCGACAAAGACTCATGGCATAATTAATTTCATTTGCATCTTCATCCAGATAGCTGACGACAGCCTCTTCATTGTTCTTTAAAAGAAGCTGTTGGATCTGCTCAAGGATTCCGTTAAACAGAATATTTTGATTTCCTTTAATAATAATGGCGATAGAAGAACTGGCTCTCATCTTCAAGTGTTTGGCGTTGGAATTAGGCTGGAAATTCGTCTCCTCAATAACCTCCATAATCCGCTGTCGTGCCTTGTCGCTGACATCCGGATGATTATTTATAACCCGTGATACAGTACCAATGCCATATCCGGATAACTG
>CAKRJP010000026.1 GCA_934351835.1 uncultured Lachnospiraceae bacterium | reverse complement strand
ATCATCGTGGTAGAAAAGGATGCAAAGATTAACACGAACCTTGGTGGAATCAAATCTGCAACTACCAGAACCTATGTAGTAAAGTAAAAATATAAATACTTGTTTGAAGGCCCCCGTGAGGAAACTCGCGGGGGCTTTAGTGATATAAGAATAAAAAATATTGAGTGAAATTTTCTGCCTACAAATATTCTCTCAGGTCTTCTCTTAATTTCTCTTCAATCCGCACCAGTCGTTTGCATACATCCCGGGATGTGTTGTCGGCATCCGGATATTGGTTCATATAGCGGAGCAGGGATTTGATCCCCATATTGCAGCCGTCCGTCAGCAGATCGGAGATGGTCTGGTCGCTGTCATCAAGCGAGGTCTTGACGGTAGTTTTGATCCAAGACATTCCTTTGGCGAGCGGGTTGGGTTCTTTGGTCTCGCTGTGTGCTTCTCCAAGTAAAATGTGTATTTCGTCGCCTAATTTTTCATGATGATTCCGGCTTTCTTCTAACAGTTTCCTGAGTTTTTGATTGCGGACTTTATCCAGTACTTCGTCAATGGAAGAAACGGCCATTTTAGTTCCGGCGTCGCATTCTTGCAGTAAATGAATGGTATCTTGATTTTTCATGCTAACCTCCCGATAACTTTTGATAATTGTCTGTTACTTGTGCTGTCTGTTGTTTATATTGCAGTATTCCCGCAAATACATAGAAATATGAATTCACAGATTGAAAATTTCTGAAGAGCAGGATGAAATATGATGATTTTTTTAGGTCGCTGAGAGGAAAGTGCAACGATTAGATTTTTGAAACAGACTAAAGTCTGAAAATATCACGGCAAAATAATTGTACAAAAAAGACAAAAATGTGGTGGAAATAAAAAAATACATCAACCAATATTGACATACATGCATACAAGTGTTATATTCGTATATAAAGAAAGAGACTGAGGTCTGTTCGGAATACAGATTATATTTTCTATTACATACGGTGAATGAGCAGAGGCTGTAGTCTTATAAAAGGATGGAGGAATTTTTATGACAGGAACAACGATTGCAATTTTAGTTGCGTTCGCGGCATATCTGCTTCTTATGATCGGAATCGGCGTATGGTCCATGAAGCAGACAACGGGAGCAGACGATTACTTTTTAGGAGGACGTGGATTATCCGGTCCGGTGGCAGCAATGTCGGCGCAGGCATCTGATATGAGTGGCTGGCTTCTGATGGGACTTCCGGGTTCGATCTATGCGTTAGGAACCGGTCAGGCATGGATCGCTATCGGCCTTGGCCTTGGAACGATTATCAACTGGCTGGTGATTGCGAAGCCGCTTCGTTCGTATACGATCGTGGCCAACAACTCTATGACATTACCTGAATTTTTTGGAAATCGTTACCATGATGAGAAGAAGATTCTTCTTGGAATCTCTTCTGTAATTATCGTTATTTTCTTCTTAGTCTATACAGCATCTGCACTTGCATCCGGAGGAAAATTATTTAATACCGTATTTGGAATTGACTACCACGTAGCACTGTTTATCGGAGCAG
The DNA here is from genome assembly GCA_934351835.1 of uncultured Lachnospiraceae bacterium. GTDB lineage: Bacteria > Bacillota > Clostridia > Lachnospirales > Lachnospiraceae > CAKRJP01. Next base: position 24,297 of record CAKRJP010000026.1, on the reverse strand, counting down.
CGGTTATTTTGGTTTATACTTTCATGGGTGGATTCCTGGCAGTATGTACGACAGATTTTGTCCAGGGAACTATGATGCTGATCGCACTCTTAGTTGTTCCGATCATTGCGTGGCAGTATGTCAGTGGAGATATTTCTAATCTTCTGGCAAAGAGCGGTGTGGATTCTGCACATTATATGAGCCTGATGTACAACGGAGATCATCCGATCACAGCAGTAGAGATTTTATCAAATCTTGCGTGGGGCTTAGGCTACTGTGGAATGCCACATATCCTGGTACGTTTCATGGCGATCAAGAATGAAAAAGAATTAAAGAAATCTTCCGTAATAGCCATTGTATGGGTGGTATTATCACTGGGGTTAACCGTTATCATCGGAGTGGTAGGCCGCGCATTCTTATATCCGGTAATCTTGGGAGAGACAGAAGGGGCAGCATCGGCAGAATCTGTGTTTATCGAAATGATACAGAAGACATTTACAGAGCTTCTTCCGTTAGCATTTGTCGGAGGACTGTTCCTCTGTGGTATCCTTGCAGCGATTATGTCTACGGCAGATTCGCAGCTTCTGGTTTGTTCTTCTTCTGTATCTGCAGATATTTACAAAAATATCTTAAAACCGGATGCAGACGATAAGGCAGTCCTGAAAGTAGGACGTATCACAACAATCGCAGTTGCAGTCCTGGCATTTATTATTGCGTGGGACCCTAACAGTTCTGTTATGGGTCTGGTATCTGATGCCTGGGCAGGTCTTGGAGCAGCATTCGGACCACTGGTAGTGATGAGTCTGTTCTGGAAGCGGACCAATCTTCAGGGGGCGGTTGCAGGTCTGGTATCCGGAGCAGCGACAGTTATTATCTGGGATTACCTGCCGCTGGTTCATGGAGAGACCATCGGAACAGCTACAGGACTTTATTCACTTCTGGTAGGGTTCATTGTGAGTATAATCTTTATTGTGGTTGTCAGCCTGGCGACAAAAGCACCGGAACAGTCAATCCTTGATGAATTTGAAGCTTATAAGAACTATAAAGAATAAAAACAGGATGAAGTCTAAATGTAAAGAACTTGCAAAATATCAATGCAAAATCTGTTTTAAGTTTAACAATCAAATAAAAATGAATAATTGATATATTTATCTTGCATTTTTGGATGGTTTGACATATACTAAGTCTCAGATGCACAATTTTCAAGTAGACTGCAATAATTTTAATGTTGCAGAAATTGGGGGAAGAAGGAGAATTGTTATGAAGACTGATGTACATATCAAACCATTCAAAAAGGTTTTGGTGGCAAACCGTGGAGAAATTGCCATCCGTGTATTCCGTGCACTCAGTGAGCTGGGGATTACAACTGTAAGTATTTATTCTAAGGAAGACAGCTATGCACTCTTCCGTCTGAAAGCGGATGAATCTTATCCGCTGAATCCAGATCTTGGTCCGGTGGACGCATATCTGGATATCGACACTATCATCAAGATCGCATTGGCAGCACATGTAGATGCGATTCATCCAGGATATGGTTTCCTCTCTGAAAACCCGGAGTTTGTAGATGCCTGTGAGAAGAACGGCATCGTATTTATCGGACCATCCAGTGATATCATGAACGCCATGGGAGATAAGATCTCTTCCAAAAAACTGGCGATCGAAGCTGGGGTCCCGATTATTCCGGGTGTAGATTATTCTATAAAATATGCCGATGAGGCAAAGAAGATTGCGGACGAGATCGGTTATCCGGTCATGTTAAAAGCGTCAAACGGTGGAGGCGGACGAGGCATGCGTATTGTTTCTGATCCGGAGACACTGGAGAAAGAATTTAACGAAGCGAAGAACGAGTCCAAGAAAGCTTTCGGCGAAGATAAGATTTTCATCGAGAAATATTTGAAAGGACCAAAACATATAGAAGTACAGGTGTTAGGAGATAATTACGGCAATGTCGTACATCTCTATGACAGAGACTGTTCTGTACAGAGACGTCACCAGAAAGTTGTAGAGTATGCGCCTGCGTTCTCTATTCCGGATGAGACCAGACAGATTATCTTTGAGTCGGCGATTCGCCTGTGTCACACGGTAGGATATCGTAATGCAGGTACCCTGGAATTTCTGGTAGATGAAGACAATCATCCGTACTTCATCGAGATGAATCCACGTATCCAGGTGGAACATACTGTCAGTGAGATGGTTACAGGCGTCGACCTGGTACAGTCTCAGATTATGATCGCGGAAGGGTATCCGTTGGATTCCGAAGAAATCGGAATTGCATCTCAGGAAGATATTGCCTGCACGGGATATTCCATCCAGACGCGTGTTACAACAGAAGATCCGGCCAATAATTTCCTCCCGGATACCGGTGAGATTACAGTATATCGTTCCGGTTCCGGTAATGGTATCCGTTTAGATGGTGGAAATGCTTATACAGGCGCACAGATCCTGCCATTCTATGACAGTCTGCTGGTAAAAGTGATTTCCTTTGACCGTACATTTTCAGGAGCAATTAAAAAATCTATCCGTGCGCTTCAGGAGATGCGTATCCGAGGTGTGAAGACAAATATTCCATTCCTGATCAACGTATTGAATCATCCGAAGTTTGCGGCAGGAAAGACACACACCACATTTATCGAAGATACACCGAAACTTTTTGAACTGACTCCGAGCCAGGACAGAGCAACAAAGATTATTGAATTTATCGGAGACCGTATTGTCAATTCAAATGTGGGTGAGAAATCACATTATGAGGATCGGATTCTGCCGGCACTGGATAAGAGTAAACCGGTTTACGGAGCCAGAGACGAGTTCTTGAAACTGGGAGCGGAAGGATATATGCAGAAGATCCTGAAAGAAGATAAACTGTATGTTACAGATACTTCCATGCGAGATGCACAGCAGTCTCTGATGGCAACCCGTATGAGAAGTAAAGATCTCTGTGGTGCGGCATATGCGACCAATGCATACATGCAGAATGCATTTTCGGTAGAAGCATGGGGTGGTGCGACTTATGATACTGCTTACCGTTTCTTGAAAGAATCTCCGTGGGAGAGACTGGATATCTTAAGAAAACGTATGCCGAACTCACTGATCCAGATGCTTCTTCGAGCATCAAATGCGGTTGGCTACAGCAACTATCCGGATAATGTGGTTAAGAAATTTATCCAGGTATCCGCAGAACACGGCATTGATGTGTTCCGAGTATTTGACAGCCTGAACTGGGTAGAGAATATGAAGATGCCGATAGAAGAGGCATTAAAGACGGGTAAGATCGTCGAAGGTGCGATTTGCTATACCGGTGATATTTCGAATCCAAATGAAGTAAAATATACCTTGGATTACTATGTACAGCATGCATTAGAGTTGGAAGCATTGGGATGCCACTCTATTGCAATCAAAGACATGGCAGGTCTTCTGAAGCCTCTGGCAGCAAAAGAACTGGTAAGTACATTGAAGAAAGAACTGCATGTACCGTTACATCTGCACACACACGATTCGACAGGAGCCGGTGTGAGCACGGTACTGATGGCAGCAGAGGCAGGTGTGGATATCGTCGACCTTGCGATTGAGTCAATGTCATCACTGACCAGTCAGCCATCTATGAATGCAGTTGTAGAAGCACTTCGAGGAACAAAGAGAGATACCGGACTTGAATTTGAAGAACTGGATGAACTGAGCAGATATTATGGAAGAATCCGTAAAGTATACGAACAGTTTGAAAGTGACATGAAAGCACCGAATGCAGAAATTTACAAATACGAGATTCCGGGAGGCCAGTATTCAAACCTTCTTGCGCAGGTAACCAGCATGGGATCGGCAGAAGATTTTGAGACAATCAAGGGGTTGTTCAAAGATGCTAATGATCTGCTTGGAAATATTGTAAAAGTAACGCCGACTTCCAAGGCGGTGGGAGATCTGGCAATCTTCATGTTCAAGAACGGACTGACGAAAGAGAATATTCTGACAACGGGAGCAACCTTATCTTATCCGGATTCCGTAGTATCTTATTTCCAGGGAATGATGGGGCAGCCGTACGGCGGATTCCCGAAAGATTTGCAGAAGATCGTGCTGAAAGATGTGGAGCCGTTGACGGTGCGTCCGGGACTGTTATTGCCGCCGGTAGATTTCGATGCTATTAAGAAACATCTGATCGAGCAGTATCATTATGAAAGTGCATCTGAAGAAGTCATGGAGCAGAAAGCTATCAGTTATGCACTGTATCCGAAGGTATATGAAGATTACTGCGAACATAAGCAGGCATACAACGATGTTTCCGGTCTGGAAAGTCATGTGTATTTCTATGGACTGAGAAAAGGTGAAGAGACACGTTTGAAGATCGATGAAGGAAAAGAACTTCTGATTAAATTCTTAGAGGCCAGTGATCCGGATAAAAAGGGAGTGCGTACATTGATGTTCCGCGTCAATGGATCTATCCGTCATGTGAAGATCCAGGATAAGAATCTGGAAGTTAAGACAGACCTCAGATTAAAGGCAGATAAGAACAATCCAAAACATCTGGGTTCTTCTATTCCTGGAGTGGTTGAAAAGGTATTGGTAAAAGAGGGAGATAAAGTAACGAAGAACATGCCTCTGATGATAGTAGAGGCAATGAAGATGGAGACAACATTTGTATCCAAGATCAACGGTACGGTAGATAAGATTTATGTAAATGCCGGAGATTCTGTACATCAGGATGACCTGTTGATGTCCTTCCATATAACTGAAGAATAGACTGTTAAATAACTGTAAACTGAGGAATTGATTTTTGACAGTAAGGTAACAATGTAGTATACTTAAACTATTATGAAATCAATTCAAAAGGCAGGTGAAAAGAATGGACAGTGGTGATAGTAAAGGGCGAAGTATTGACTGCGATGGCCGAGTCAGTAAGTATTATTACCCGGTAGTGTGTTCATTCCGTACACCTGCCTTTCTTATATAAAGATATTTGCGGACTGTTTCATCGTGTCTGGACAGAGTAGATACAGACTGGAGGAACAGAAGTTATGGAAAACAATGAAGAAATCATCATCCCCGATTATGAAGAGGAACTTGCGGAGATACTCAGGAGTAATCTTTCAGATGCTGAGATATTAGAGCAATTAGACAATTACCATGAGAATGATATCGCCGGTGCGTTAGAACTTCTTACGGTAGAGGAACGTAAGAGACTGTACCATGTACTGGGTGCAGAGAGAGTATCTGAGATTTTTACTTACATTGATGATGTAGATGATTATATCGGCGAGTTGAATATCCAAAGTGCGGCGAGAGTCATTGAGAACATGGATTCGGATGATGCGGTTGACGTTCTGGAAGAGCTGGACGAGGATGAAAGAAAGAATATTCTCCGATTGTTGGATCGAGAGAGTAGAGAAGACATTGCACTGATCACTTCCTATGAAGAGGACGAGATCGGTAGCAAGATGACGACAAATTTTATCGAGATCAGTAAGAATCTGACGATCAAAGAAGCGATGAAGTCCATGATCGCACAGGCAGAAGATAACGATAACATTTCAACTATATATGTAACCGATGAAAATGAGAAGTTTTACGGTGCGTTGGATCTGAAAGATCTGATCATTGCCAGAACCTATGTGGATCTGGAATCTCTGATCACGACATCTTATCCGTATGTGCGAGATCATGAGCAGATCAGCGACTGTATTGAACGTCTGAAAGACTATGCGGAGGATTCCATCCCGGTGTTGAATAACGAGGATGAGATCATCGGCGTTATTACATCCCAGGATATCGTAGAGGTAGTCGATGATGAGATGGGAGAAGACTATGCGAAGTTGGCCGGTTTGACGGAAGAGGAAGATCTGGAAGAATCTCTGGCAGACAGTATCAAGAAGCGTCTGCCGTGGCTGGTTGTCCTGTTGTTTTTGGCGATGGGGGTATCTTCTGTAGTAGGTATTTTCGAATCCGTTGTATCGAGGATCGCATTGGTTGTATGTTTCCAGTCGATGATCCTTGGTATGGCAGGTAATGTGGGAACACAGTCACTGGCTGTCACGATCCGTGTATTGATCGATGAAGAATTAGATGGAAAAGAAATTTTCCGTCTGATCATGAAAGAAGTAAAAGTAGGTTTTTGTAATGGGCTGATACTGGGCATACTGTCCTTTGTCGCCATTGGAATTTATATTTATATGTTTAAAGTGCATATCCTGTTAAATGCGTTTGCGATTTCGGGATGTGTCGGTATCGCACTTTTAGTAGCGATGACGGTGTCGAGCCTGATCGGTACGGTGGTCCCGATTTTCTTTACCAAGATCAAGGTGGATCCGGCGGTTGCGTCCGGTCCGTTGATCTCAACGGTGAATGACCTGACAGCCGTTGTTATTTACTACAGTATGGTGTGGGTACTGGTCATCAATGTTTTGAAACTTGTTCAATAATGTGGAAGATATTATATCGGAAGCATTAGAAAATATAACAAAAGAGGATTAAGGAGAAAATTTATGAGCGACAATAAAGTATTGGCAGTAGTAGCAGGAGAAGAGATTACAGAGGCACAGTTAAATGCACTCTTACGCAACGCACCGCAGGAGCACAAACCATATCTGAACAATCCGCAGCTCAGACAGCAGTATCTGGATCAGTTGATCAACATGAGATTGTTCTCTAAACTGGGAGAAGACCTGCATCTGGACGAGACTGAAGATTACAAGCAGATTTTAGAGAGTGCAAAAAAAGATATCCTGTCTCAGCTTGCAGTAGCAGTTACATTAAAAGAAGCAGAAGTAAATGACGATGAAGCATTAGAGTATTTTATGGTAAATAAAGAGCATTTCGGAACACCTGCAACCGTCAGCGCAAAACATATCCTGACAGAGACAGAAGAGGAATGCGAGAATGTTAAGAACGTGATCGAGAATGGCATAAAGACATTTGAAGAAGCAGCAAAACAGTTCTCAACATGCCCGTCAAATGCCCGCGGCGGAGACCTCGGAGAATTCAGCAGAGGTCAGATGGTTCCTGAGTTTGAAGAAGCAGCATTTGCCGCAGAGATCGGAGAACTTGTAGGACCTGTAAAGACACAGTTCGGATATCACCTGATCAAAGTAGAGAAGAAGAACGATGCAGTGATCCCTGAGTTTGAAGATGTAAAAGAAAGAGCAAAAAAAGAACTTCTGGATAAGAAACAGAATGTTGCTTACCGCGTGAAAGTAGATGAACTTCGCGAGACATATCTTGAGATGAAAGATGCTGAAGAAGAGAAGTAATCTCGAGTGAAAGTTTGATTTGTCGACTTATCCCTCGTTCTGTGATATGATAATCAGTAGATTGTGTATCAAGAACGGGGGGTTTTTTATGGGCGTTACACCTGAAAATAAATATAAAGAACCGGGAAAGCATATCAGCATTGGGCTGGTGGCGCATGTTGACTCTGGAAAGACGACGCTGTCGGAAAGTATTTTGTATCTGGCAGGCCGCATCCGCAAATTGGGTCGTGTGGACCATAAGGATGCTTATCTGGACACTTATGATCTTGAAAGAGAACGGGGAATTACCATATTTTCAAAGCAGGCAGTATTTGACCTGGGAAATCTCCATGTGACACTTTTAGATACGCCGGGGCATGTGGATTTTGCAGCGGAGATGGAGCGTACCCTTCAGGTGCTGGACTACGCTGTGCTGGTGGTGAACGGTGCGGACGGCGTGCAGGGACATACGAGGACATTATGGAATCTTTTGAAATATTATGAAGTTCCGGTATTCTTATTTATCAATAAGATGGATCAGGATGGGACCGATAAATCGAAAGTGCTGGCAGATATCCAGAAGAATCTGGACAGCGCGTGCGTTGCATTCCCGGAAAATGTAACAGATGAACCGACCGAGGAATTTCTGGAAGAACTGGCGACCTGCGATGAGTCCGTTCTGGAAGAATATCTGGAAAATGCAGAGATCAAACCTGAGACGATTACAAAACTGATTGCGGAGAGAAAGACATTTCCATGTTATTTTGGTTCGGCGTTAAAAGTACAGGGCGTGCAGGAACTCTTAGATGCGATAGAGAAATATGCGAGATGTCCGTCTGTGAAGTTGAGTCAGGAGAAAGGACAGTTCTTTGGCGCAAAGGTTTACAAGATTTCCAGAGATAATCAGGGAAACCGCCTGACACATCTGAAAGTGACGAAAGGCATTTTAAAAGTCAAAGATGTATTGTCCGGCCGAACCGCGGACGGAACAGACTGGGAAGAAAAGGTGAATCAGATCCGCATTTATTCCGGAGAAAAATATGAGATGGTGCAGGAAGCAGAAGCGGGAATGATCTGTGCAGTGACCGGGCTGACAGCTACTTACCCGGGAGAAGGACTGGGTACAGAGGCAGAGTCCCAGATGCCGGTTCTGGCACCGGTCATTAATTATCAGGTGGAAATCCCGGAGGGCACCGATGAACATAAGATGTTGGGATACTTAAGAGAACTGGAAGAAGAAGACCCGATGCTCCGCGTGGTTTGGAACGAAGAACTGGAAGAGATTCATGTGCAGCTCATGGGAGAAGTGCAGACAGAAGTGTTGAAAAGTCTGATGAAAGACCGGTTTGGTGTGGACGTAACATTTGGCGCAGGCAGCATTGTATATAAAGAAACAATTCGAAATGTGGTGGAAGGTGTCGGACATTTTGAGCCGCTCAGACATTACGCAGAGGTACATCTGAAACTGGAACCGGGCGAGCCGGGAAGTGGAATTACCCTTGGCAGTGAGTGTAGCGAGGACATGCTGGATAAGAACTGGCAGCGGTTGATTCTTACTCATCTGGCAGAAAAAGACCACCGGGGAGTGCTGACAGGTTCCGTGCTGACGGACGTGAAGATCACGTTGATCGCAGGAAAGGCACATTTGAAACATACCGAGGGCGGCGACTTCAGACAGTCCACTTACCGGGCGGTGAGACAGGGACTGATGCAGGCAGAAAATGTACTCTTAGAGCCATACTATACATTCCGTCTGGAGATTCCGGCAGACTGTGTGGGACGGGCCATGACCGATATTCAGCGGATGAACGGAGAATTTACGATGCCGGAGACCGAAGGGGAGCGGGCAGTCATCACCGGACAGGCACCGGTGGCGTGTATGCGTGACTACCAGATGGAAGTGACGAGTTACACCAGAGGAACCGGCAGCCTTAGTTGTACGTTGAAAGGATATTTCCCATGCCATAATCAGGACGAGATCGTGGAAAGTTACAGTTACGATCCGGAAAGAGATCTGGAAAATCCAACGGGTTCTGTGTTCTGTGCACATGGGGCCGGATATGCGGTTCCATGGAATGAAGTTTTTGATACGATGCATATTGAACGCCAGCTTGGCAGCAGAAAACTTGCAAAGCACAAAGACGCGGAGCAAATCAACCAACCGAAACGATCGGGTGGCTATCCATCATCTTTAAGCTATGCGGAAGATAAAGAACTGGAAGAAATATTTATCAGAACCTACGGTAAGATCGAGCGGAAGACCACGCAAGCAGCGAAGATTTCCGCAGGAACAGAACAATCGGCGAAAAAAGAGGACGAACCGATCCAGGAATATCTTCTGGTGGATGGATACAACGTCATTTTTGCATGGGAGGATCTGAAGGAACTGGCAAAAGATAATATCGAAGCAGCGCGAAATAAGCTGATGGATATTTTATGCAACTATCAGGGGTATAAAAAATGTGCGCTGATCCTGGTATTTGACGCTTACAAAGTCGAGGGCGATAGCATGGAGATTTATAAATATCACAACATCCATGTGGTATTTACCAAGGAAGCAGAGACGGCGGACCAGTACATTGAAAAAGTGGTGCACCAGATTGGACACCGCTATCATGTCACCGTTGTAACATCGGACGGCGTGGAGCAGGTGATCACCAGAGGACAGGGCGGTACACTGATTTCTTCCAGAGAATTTCTGGAAGAATTAGAAATTGTCAACCGACAGATCAGGGAAGACGGAGAAAAGCAGAAGGGAAATGCCAGAAATTATCTGTTTGACCATATGGATGAAGGACTGGCGAAACATTTGAAAGAAGTAAGACTTGGAAGACGGGCACTGCATGAGTACCAGGAGGACGAGAATGCTAAATAAGAACAACATGCTGAACAAAAATATGTTAAATAATAAAATGACCGGCACGAATAAAGCGGGGGCAGGTAAAGACGGCACCAATACGCAGGAAAAGCATTTTAAGCGATCATTTCCTCTCGAGAAATCCGAGGAAGAAGTAAGAGAGATTATGGAAAAATATTTAAAAGAACAGGAGTTTGTGGTGTCAAAGAAATATGGAGGACAGACATACCGGAGCGAAACTGCGAATATGTTTGGATTTAAATATTTAAAATGGAGTTATAAAGAAGGAAACTTCTCATTGGAAGCATGGCTCTATGGAACTTTGAACATTGACTGGAACATGAACAATGCGGGATTTCTGGCGTACACTATCATCAACCCGTACAAAAAAAGCCTGCTTGCACTGATTGGGACATTGAAGAAAGAGGGATAAATATGCTGTATACATTTCCGGATTATTATAAAGAATTTTCCTGTACTGCGGACAAATGCGAGGACACCTGCTGTGCGGGCTGGGAGATTGTGATCGATAAGAAATCATTGAATAAATATAAAATAGCACTACAGACAGCGGATAAAACCTTAAGATGCAGACTTCTGACCTCAGTGAAATGGGTACAGGGGACGTTTCGCCAGGATAAGAACAAACGATGCGCATTTTTAAATGACCAGAACCTGTGTGATCTGTATACTTCCCTGGGGAAAGACTCACTGTGTAAAACATGCCGATTATATCCTAGACACATCGAAGAATTTGAAGATGTCAGAGAAGTGACACTGTCCATTTCCTGTCCGGAGGTGGCAAGGATTTTAATGTATAAAAAAGAACCGGTACATTTCCTGGAATATGAAAAGCCGGGGGAGGAAGAATATGAAGATTACGATCCGTTCTTATATTCTGTACTGGCAGATACAAGGGATGTGTTAGTGGAAATCGCACAGAACCGGGAGCTTCCGATGGCAGTCCGGATCAAGATGGTAAAGGGGCTGGCACATGATATCCAGATCAGGATTAATGAAAGCCAGTTGTTCTCCTGCGAGGAAGTTTTAGAGCGATATCAGAATGATCGGGCAGCAGTACATTTTACAAAGATCTGTAAACGGGATGCCGCTGACAAACTTATTCGTCGAAGAAACTATGAGAAAACAAGAAAACTATATAAGAAATTACATACACTGGAACTTTTGAGAGAAGACTGGGAGGCACTGGTGTATGAGACAGAGGCGATGCTCTACGAAGAGGGATGGGAGGCCTATGATAAGAAAAAACGTGAGTTTTTGGCGTGGCTGAAAGAAGAAATGCCGGAGTGGGAGATCCAGTGTGAGCAGATTCTGGTATATTTCCTCTCCACCTATTTCTGTGGGGCAGTTTATGACGGCGAGGCCTACGAAAAAGTAAAACTTGCGCTGATCAGTGTCACTCTGATAGAAGAGTTAATGCTGGGGCGTTTCTTGAAAAACGAGAAGACACTGACCATCGAGGATGTGACCGAGATCGTGTACCGTTATTCCAGAGAAATCGAACACTCCGATCCAAATCTGGAAGCAGTGGAGACCTGGGGTTGTGTTTAATAAAAATTCCTGAAACTTTGCGGTTTCGGGAATTTTTTTGCCCTTTTTGCAGAAAATACTTTTGTAATATTTAGGAAAATTATTTCAAATACTTGGAAAAAAGGAGGTAAAAAGATGGCAAATAATATGGAGCTAGGTTATGAAATGTTCTGCTATCAGTGCGAGCAGACTGCCGGGGGAAAAGGCTGTACAAAATCAGGTGTGTGTGGAAAAACACCGGAAATCGCGAATCTTCAGGATTTATTATTGTTTCAGCTCAAAGGAATTAGCAATTATGGGAAAATTCTGTTGGATCAGGGAGAAACTGTGGATGAATCGGTGATCAGTTTTATTGAAAACTGCTTGTTTACGACGCTTACAAATGTAAACTTTGATGCGAATGTTCATGAAGAATTATTGCGGGAGTCACAGAGAATCAAAGAGCGGATGCAGGAGCTGGCTGGAGAAGTGGAAGGAACTAACATGTACATGGCATACTGCCTGCCACAGACCAGAACGGAGATGCTGCGGGACGCACAGAAAGCGGGAATCATGTACGATAAATTGTTGGACCCGGATATCCGTTCCCTGCGCCAGACGATCCTCTATGGACTGAAAGGAATCAGCGCATACGGGCATCAGGCGAGAGAACTTGGCTATAAAGACAAACAGGTGGATGAATTTTACATTCAGGGACTGGATGCAATCACAGATGACCGTCTGACCGTGGAAGAATTGATCCGGATGACCATGCGCACCGGACAGGCGGCAGTGGAAGTCGTGAGGCTTCTGGACGATGCCAACACAGCGGTTTATGGAAACCCGTCTCCACATTCTGTTAATGTCCACATCAAAAAAGGTCCGTTTATCATCGTATCCGGGCATGACTTGAAAGATTTGGAAATGTTGTTGGAGCAGAGCGAAGGGACTGGCGTGAATATCTATACTCACGGAGAAATGCTGCCTTGTCATGGCTATGAGGGGCTGAAAAAATATCCGCATCTGGTAGGAAACTTCGGCGGCGCATGGCAGGATCAGCAGAAACAGTTTGATTCCCTGCCGGGCTGTATCCTGATGACGACCAACTGTCTGATGCGTCCGAGAGAGACCTACAAAGACCGTATTTACAGTACAAATGTAGTTGGCTGGGAAGGCGTGAAACACGTAGGGAAACGACCGGACGGAGAAAAAGATTTCAGTGAGATCATCCGTCAGGCAATTGAACTTGGAGGATTCCCGGAAGACGAAGAACCAAAAGAAATTCTGGTAGGGTTCGGTCATCATGCAACCTTGCAGTATGCAGATAAGATAGTAGAAGCAGTAAAAAGCGGAAAAATCCGCCGTTTCTTCCTGATCGGTGGCTGCGACGGCGCAAGACCGGGACGAAACTATTACACGGAATTTGCGAAAATGGTGCCGAAGGACTGTGTGATTCTGACCCTCGCCTGTGGAAAATACCGGTTTAACAAATTAGACTTTGGAGATATTGACGGAATCCCGAGACTTCTGGATGTTGGACAGTGCAATGACGTATATTCGGCACTCCGGATTGCAACCGCACTGGCAGACGCATTTAACACGGATGTCAACGGACTGCCGCTGTCGATTATCCTGTCGTGGTATGAACAAAAAGCGGTGGCAGACCTGCTGGCCCTGTTAAGCCTGGGCGTAAAAAATATCTACCTTGGACCGGTGCTCCCGGCATTTTTAAGCCCGAATGTACTGCAGTATCTGGTGGATACCTTTGAATTGCATCCGATCAGCAATGCCGAGGATGACATTAAGACCTGTCTGCAGCAGACGATCGCGTAGAAAAATCCGAACCTACAACGAATCCGAACACCGTCCGATGATCAGATAAGGTTCGAACGTAATATCATATCCCTCATATTCTACATGGATCCCGAATTTCTTGCGGTAATTCTCGACAGCGTCACGCACCTGCTGTTCAGTCACATCCAGATATTCAGCCGCATCGTGATAATTCTGGCATCCATGTAGAAAAGCCTGGATAATCCCATGAAGTCCCACAAGTTTCTCGCAGGCCCAGTATCTGGCCTGGTGTTCCTGCTTGGCATTCGCCGGATCAGAAGGATCTAAAATATTCCCTACAGATGTAAAATGATGTCCGAGTTCTTCGCCGAGGACGCAGAGTTTCTCCGCGGAAGTCTCAAGCGTATCTGAGAGCGCAATATTATTATCAACATAGAGCCCTTTGAGATTACTTTTAAATGGAACTGCTTCATCAACAGTGATCTTCTCACGAGCAGCTTCGTCTAATAATTTTTCGTATTTACTTATCATCTTTTGTAAGATAACATCCCTTTGCTTTAAGATTTTCTTCTTGAACGTATAAAATCGATGTATGCAGCCACATCGTCCAGTTCATCCTGGGTCAGATCTGAAGTATCCAGATGTGCCGCGATCGTCATCGGCATATCATCGGATTCCGTAGAGCCGCGTCCGAGCAGATAGTCAGTATCTACCTGAAATATATCGGCAATCTTCCCGAGAACTTCAAAATCAGGCTCCCGCCTGCCCTGCTCATACATACTGACGGCACTCTTGGAGATGCCGAGCATGGAAGCAAGATCTGTCTGGGATAAGGAATTGGACTTGCGCAGCGTTTTTAAAATATCTGCAAATTCATTCATCGTTATATTATACCCTTTCTAAGTACCGCTGTTATCTGAAATAAATTCCTGTAACAATTAATAGTACAATTCTGATTATACACGAAAAGTGGAAAAAGTCAATTCAAAAAGTTCACAAAATGTGCTTGACAAGAAAACACGAAACGTGTATTATGCAAGTACACAGAACGTGCACGAGATGTGAATAACAAAAAACGATTGCAGAGAATTGCAAACAGGAGGAAGTATGAAAGAACAGATTTTAAGAGAGATCCCGGAAAAAAGGGAACAGTGCGTAAAGCATTTTGAATTAACAGAAAAAGGAATGGCAGCAGCCATTTATCCGGCACCGGTACACTATGAAGAGGACGGCGTATGGCAGGAGATCGATAACCGGTTAGAAGAAGTTACAGAAGATGGAAAACCGGTATATCAGAACAAAGCATCCAGCGTAAAAGTAAGCTTTGCCGAAGATGCAGGAGAAGATGGACTTGTAAGTTTGGAGAAGAATGGAAATAAGGTGACATGGGGACTGATGGTTGAAGATGTACCAGAGACTCAGAGAATGAGAGTGAGAAAAAAGAACTCAAAATTCCGTGTACTGGAAGAATCGGAATACTGGAAACCAGAGGCCTCGCCAAATGAAGTGCCAAAAGATCAGAACCCGGGGAATCAGGAATCGGAAACTCCAGACATGGGGAAAGGAGACTCCCCGGAAGATGATATGGAAATCATCGGTGGCAATACAGGTTCGGAAAAAGAACCTGCGGAGGAAGAGCCGATGGAAGAGACGTCAAAAGAAGAATCAGATGAGGCAACTTCGATCCCGGATGATAAAGACGTTCAGAAAATGATGTCGGTACCCAATCTGGTGAGTGAAGGTGTCTATGAAGATATTCTGGAAGGCGTTGATTTACACTACGTGCTTCAGGGAGAGCGGATCAAGGAAAATATCCGCTTACAGACAAAAGAAGCAGCTGAACAGAAATTGTCGTTTACAATCTCGCATCCGGGAATGATCCTTGTGGAGGAAGAAGATGGAAGTCTGGGGCTGTATCCGGAGGATGCATTAGAAGAGCGTGCATTCCAGCTTGTAAAACCATATATGTATGACAGTGCCGGTGCAAGTTCACAGAATGTGTACTTAAAAGTAGAGATGCAGGGAGAGAAAGAAGTCATTTCTGTACAGGCCGATGCGGAATGGCTGCAGGCCGAAGACAGGGTTTATCCGGTCATCGTTGATCCGATGACTGAGACCAGCAAAACAAGGGCAAATATCGAGGACACTTATATTTTTAATAATCCAAACAGTGCCGAAGATCCTTCGCAGGTCTATGCATATGGAGGACTGGTTGTAGGACAGAGCGACACCCATGGAAGTGTCCGGTCACTGCTCCGGTTTAAAAGTCTTCCGTCTATAGGAAAAGGTTCTATTATCTATGCAGCAACGATGTATCTCTGGCAGTGGGGTTATTCTTCCTATGGAATTGCGAAGATCCCACTTCTGGCACATGAGATTAAAAACAGCTGGACAGAGAAAAGTGCCCGTTGGTCCAACCAACCGAAATATGATGGAAATGTATTAGATTATAAGATGATCGGGAATGTCAAAAACGGAAATACCATAACAATCACACCGATCGGATTTGATGTCACAAGACTGGTGCGTCAGTGGTATAACACGGGAAATAATTATGGTATCGTGATCCGTTCCAGATATGAAGCGGACAGCAATCTGGCGAACCGTGCCTGCGGAATGTTTTATGCCTCAGATTCTCCGAGCATTTCTTCCGACCAGTATCCGAGCGGTGTATTCTACTATCGAAATGTTAACGGACTTGAGGATTATCAGAGCTATCATGAGCAGTCAGCGGGACGTGCCGGAGACGGACATACCAACGACTATACAGGAAATGTTGTATGGATACATCCGGATCTTGAATCAGCAGGCGGACCAATGAGATCGTTCGTGAAACATGTATATAATTCAAGTGAGGCAGGAACAGAGTCGAGATTTGGATATGGCTGGCGACTGAGCTGCCAGGAGAAGCTGGCAAGCAGCGGCAACTCAAACTATCCGTATGTATATACAGACGAAGATGGTACAAAGCACTATTTCTACAAAGATACTTCTGACGGAAACAAACTGAAAGATGAAGACGGACTCGGACTTACGATCACGAAGACATCAGGAACGACCTACGATGAGAATTTCGTGATGAAGACGAAAGATGATGTGGAATATACATTTGCAAAAGATGGATTCTTAAGAACGATAAAAGATCCGGACGGAAATACGGTCGTATACAAATACCGTCCGAATTCCAAAGCCAATTACCTTCTTTATATCACAGACTCGACAGGCGAGAAGATGACAGTCAACTATAAGGATGATGCAACATTATCAAGAATGACATCCATTGAAGATTCACAGGGAAGACTGATCAAATATGATTACGATGATAAAGGAAATCTTACCACTATCACCTACCCGGACGGTCAGGAGACCAAATTTGCCTATGACAGTTCCCATAAACTGACGGATGTCACAGGGCCGGACGGATATCAGGTGCATTATGATTATGTCATGGATTTCAAAGTACCCCGTGTAGGAAGAATCGCAGAAAAAGGAAAGAACGGCGAAAAGGGTCAGGAATTAAAAATTTCCTATGAAAACGGAAATACAACCATTTTTGAAGAACCCGGATTAGATGGAGATATTGAGAATAAAGCAGACAACAAGACGTCCATCTGGCATTTTGACAACATGGGACGCCCATCTGATATCGTAGATTCGGACGGATTTGCGAATAACTATACTTACTATACTTCGGGAATGAAGAATCATAAGCTGAGCAAAGAAGGTGCCATGCAGAAAAGCGTATACGGACTGTTAGAGAATCACTTATTTACCAGTACGAAAAACTGGTACACAGCAAATATTTCCGAAGAAAATCCGACGAAGGGAACGATCACGCAGGCCGGAGGCTATTCGGGAATGAAGAGTGCGAAGTTAGAAGTGACAGCGGAAAGTACGGCGAACAATATCTGTCAGGATGTAACACTGGAAGCAGGTACCTATACATTTTCCGCTTACTTAAAGACGGAATCTGTGAAAGAAACCGAATCCGGAGAATCCCAAAGAGGTGCAGGCCTGGCAGTGATCCGCGGGGATAAGACCAGAATTTGCAGTGACAGACTGCTGACGGGAGATACCGATCCGAAGATCGACAGTGGATGGGAGAGATTATCCGTAGGATTTACACTTACTGAGAAAGAAACAGTTACGGCTTGTACAGTCTTTGAGGGAATGACCGGAAATCTGTATATCAGCGGTGCGCAGTTAGAGCAGGGAAAGGTAGTGAATAAACTGAACCTGGTGCAGAATGCAAGTTTTGAAAAATGTACAGGAAATGTGCCGGATCACTGGAGTTACAACGGAGGTGTAACCGGAGATAAAAGTACAGTGACCACAGATAAGGGGCGTTGTGGCTGTATCAAAGGAAATATGGACAAAGCACTGAACTGTGCCCAGTATACAGGAATGACCGGAAGCGAAGGTGAAGTATACCAGTTGAGCGGCTGGGTCAAAGGATTCGGGATCCCGGGCAAACAGTATTCCTTATCGGCAGAAGTCATCTACACAGACAAGACTTCCAAATGGCATCATTTTAAGGCCAATCCAAATATCAAAGACTGGCAGTTTATTAATGGTACATTTAGAACCGATGACGGAGATGATACAACAAATAAGAAATACAAAGACATCAGAGTCTATGTGAAATACGACAATCAGAGCAATCAGGTGCTGTTCAAGGGAATCCAGTTATTAAAAGATGACGGAGAGACCTACCAGTATGATAATAATGGAAATCTGGTCAGCAGTATTGCAGTGGCAGATAAATCTTACTTTACTTACAGTAAAAAGGATCTGCTCACCCGTATGGGATCTGTGGATGGAACAGCATTTGACTACGGTTACGATGATAAAAAACATCTGGTAAGAGCGGCAGGAGCCGAAGGTGTGAGATACAGTTTTGATTATGATACCAAAGGACAGCCTGTGGGCATGAGGATCGAAGGTGGAAAGACACTGGGATCTGTGACAACAGGAAGAACCTACTATGTCCGTGAGAAATATTCAGGAAATTATCTCGATGTAAAAGGAAACAAGTCCGATGATGGAACGATCATCCAGTTATATCCGTTCAATGGCGGAAAAGGACAGTGTTGGAAAGTGGTAGACTGTGAAAACGGATATGTACGTCTGGTTCCGCAGAATGCACCGGGCAGCAGCCTGGATCTGGCGAAGATTTCTACCAGTGAAAATGCGAAGATCCAGCTGCATACATCCAATAAAACAGATGCACAGATGTGGAAATTGAATCCGAAGAAAGACGGAAGTTATCAGATCAGTAATAAAGGAACCGGTAACAAGAAAGGTCTGTCCAATGAGACTAAAAGTGTTGCCAACAGTCAGCCGGTACATAACTGTACATTATCCGATAGTGTGGCATACCAGGACTGGTATTTTGAACCGGCAGATGAAGGTAAATTATCAGACGCGCCGGAAGCCGGAAAAGTGTACTGTATCAGAGGAAGACAGTCCGGAAAATATGTAGATATCCACGGAATAAAAACGGCAGAAGGATCACCGTCAATCCAGGGCCATTATCATGGCGGACCAAATCAGCAGTTCCGTCTTCACAAGGCAGAGGGAGTCTATTATCAGTTAGAAGCTCTGCATGCGCCGGGAATGGTACTGGCAAAACATGGAAAAGACAGCGAGGGTTATGCATTGCTTTGTATTGAAAAACGAAAAGAGAATGCGACAAATCAGATGTTCCGTTTTGAGGAAATAGAAGCAGGAAAAGGAACGGGTTACGCGATTGTGTGTAAAGATGGAACTTCCTTTGATGTAAAGAACTACTCAAGACTTCATGGAGCAGAGATTATTCTGACAACACATAAAGCAACAAAACAGCTGAACAAATGGTGGCTCTTAGAAGAGTGCAGCGACCGGATGCAGGCATCCATGGCTTATACATCAGACGGACGACATATCGCGAGTGTGACAGATGTCAAAGGACAGACTACAAAGTACGAGTATGATGAGCAGAACCGATTACTGACCCGAACAGTAGACGCAAAAGGCAATGCGACAAACTACAAGTATGATGCGGCTACAGATAAACTGACGGAAGTTACACAGACGGCAGGTGGAAAAGAAGCAAAAGTAACCTACAGCTATGAACATGACCGTATGAAGACGATGGAGCATGCCGGAACAGTATACACTTATGGATACGATGCGTATGGTAACCAGGAGTCAGTATCTGTAGGAGATGTAGAACTTGCGCATGTGACATATAAAGCGAATAACGGAGTGGAAGATACTTACCACTATGCGACAGGAGAAGTTATCCGTAATGAGTATGATGCAGAAGAGAGATTAAAGTCACAGTATCTGGTCAACCCGGACGGAACAGAAGAAAAGTTATACGAAGACATCTGTGATTCCTACGGCAAGACGGTGCAACACAAAGATCTGCAGAATCAGACAGATTCATGGTACCAGTATGATACGATCGGAAGAGTCCTTGGAGTAGATCGTTCGAATGGAATGAGACTGCGCAATCAGTATGACGATAAAAACAGGGTCAAAGGATCCATGCAGAAGATCAATGGTCAGACTCTGGAAACCGGATATATCTATGGAGAGGCGAAGAACCTTGAAAAACCGAGCCTTATCTATGGGGTGAGTTTCGATGGAACCAGGAGAGTATCCTATGCGTATGACGAACTGGCCAGATGCAGAAAGAGTGTATTAAATCTGGGCGAAGAGCATGCTTACGAGACGGAGTATGAATATGAAGCCGGAGCAGAAGAGGGAACAACCACACCGCTGATCCGCAAAGTCAGAAGTGGCGGAGTAGAGGTAGAATACATCTATGACGAGGTAGGAAACATCCGTACCATTACAGAATCTTCCGGACAGAAAATCACTTATCATTACGATGAGTTAGCACAGTTGGTACGAGAAGACAGAAAAGAAGAGAACCAGAGCATCTGTTATACATATGATGTGGGTGGCAATATGACCATGAGCAGAGTCTATGCATATGTAGAACCGGATCAGGAGATAGGAGAAGACCTTGTACCGGAGAAAGAAGTAGTCTACGGATATGAGAACAACAATTGGAAAGACCAGCTGACTACCTACGACGGACAGCCGATCACCTATGATGCCATGGGAAATCCATTAAGCTATAAGGGGATGGATCTGACCTGGAAAAAGGGACGTATGCTGAGAAAGATCCAGAAAGAAGACCGGGACATCCAGTATGTATATAACAGTGACGGCGTGCGGACCGGAAAACGGGTAGATGGAAAACAGACCACCTATTATCTGAATGGCACAAAAGTACTGGGACTTCAGACAGAAGAGGAACTGTTACAGTTTGCATACGATGACAAGGGACAGCTTCTGCTGATGAAAGTCAACGGAAAGAACTACTATTACCTGCATAATGTCCAGGGAGATGTAGTAGGATTGCTTGACGGTGCAGGCAGCCAGGTGGTAACTTATAAGTATGACAGCTGGGGAAGAATTCTGAGTATAGAAGATAAAACAGAGGAAGGAATCGGACAGAAAAACCCATTCCGCTACCGTGAATACTTCTATGATGAAGAAACAGGATTCTACTATGTAAACAGTAGATACTACGATCCGGAAGTAAAACGATTTATCAATGCCGATGATCTGTTTACACTTCAGATCACCCCGGATAAAGTGATCGGAAAGAACCTGTATGTGTACTGCAATAACAATCCGGTGGTGCTGTTGGATAAAGAAGGAACATTTCCAATGATACCACCAATAATAGCATGGGCAGCGGTTAGTGCAGTAATTAGTATTACAACAGCAGCTTTGGCGGCTAGCGTTACGGGACAAGAATTTTCCGCAACAGACGCGCTTATAGTAGGAGGAGCAGCATTCTTTGGAACACTTTTTGGTGGCGTAGGAGGAGCAGTAATAAGTGGAATTGTGACAGGAGTAGGGGAAAGATTACAAGGAAAATCTATAAAAACAGCAGTTCTAGATGGTATGATAACGGGAGGCTTAGCTTATTCTGGAAAAGGAGTATATGGGACTCGCAGTGCTTATATAGAAGCGAATATGTCTGAAAATGTAGGAATTGCCAACAAAACTGTAGTGAAATTGGTGTTTCAATCAGAGGAAGAAATGGCTATAAGTAGCGTTCGAAAAGGTGCAAGAACATATCAGCAGAATAGTATTAATTACCAGTCAAAAGCGAAAGGTAAATCAAAAGGAAAACCCAAAACGAAACCGTCAAGAGGTATTGGAAACTGGATTAAAAATCTAGTTAATTGGGGAAAGAATTTCGTACGTCATTGGAAATAAGCCTTAAAGTGACTATCGGAGGATGATAAATTTCATCCTTCGATAGTAAAAAGGGAGTAAATGGCAGCGAGTTGCTGATACAGTTGGGCAATAGTGAAGTGTAGACAAGAAAAAGGAGAGCATATGATGGGTAAAAAGGAAGATCAAGAAGATAAATTAGTTGCAGAACTAGATGCCAATATGTTCCTGTTTATGTGGAAAGAAGTGATCTTGGCTATCATAGGTATGGCCTGGTCTTACTGGAAATTTGCCCAAACCAACTGGAAAGTATTGTTTATTATATGGCCGTTGCTGATATTGCTGATACTCTATGCCGGAATAGAACATTATTCTTTGGTGTTTGATAAAGAAGGATGTACGAAGAAGTGTATGTTATACAAGCGAAAATACCGATGGGATGAACTGATTGTCAGACAGGAATATTCAGAGAAAATAGAAGACACTTATGTATGTGATACATATAAAGAAGGCGTCGTTTTCCTGACCAAAAGAAAGACTACTAAGAGGAAAAACGGGATAGGAACGTATACTGCATTGCATCCATTTAGCAGTATGGCGGTGAATTTTAAAGGGACATATATATTTGGATATAATTATCTGGAGAGAGGCAGTGAGGTAAATAAAGAACAGTTTTTCAAAAAAATGGATGAATGGGGAGTGAGTATAAAACGTGTAAATGTAGAGAAATCTCTGGAAGTACCTATCCAACTTGTCGCACAGGTTGATGAAAAATATGAAAAAACCATTTTGATTATAAGGTGGAGTGGTTTCGGAGTATTGACAATATGTGAAATTGCAGCTGTAGTAGATTCGATAATACATTCAACAGAAGATGGAATTATTATGGTGTTAATAGTTCTTGGAGCGTTGTTGTTTTTTGTGATTTTAGATTGGTATAATTTTTGTAAAGTTATTATAGATGAACAAGGTTGTACAAAGATCTGGTGGAAGTATAAGAAAAAATATACATGGGAAGAGTTGTCGGTTCGAAGAATATACGCTTCGATAGGTATCTACAAAGAAGGAATACTTCTGGCAACAGATTGGAAGTTTCCTAGAGAAAAAGATCCGAAATGGTATTACTATCTACATCCGTTTAGCAGTATTGTGTTTAATTTTAAGGGAGAACGAAAAGATGGTGATTGGTCGTTGGATGCATGCAGTGTAGATAAAGAACTACTCTTACAATGTTTAGCCGAATGGGGAATTGAACTGGAGGATGCGCGTAAATAATAGGTATACCATTGCCGGAAACACTGAAAAACCCATAGATATTTTGGAAGAGAAAAATCTGGCAATGAAAGATTAGATGGTGGAAAGATGGATTATGTAGAAGATAAAATAATTGTGAATATGCAGGCTTATGCGTTGAGTGGTATGTGGCAAGAAATAATTGCATGTGTAATTTTATTTCTTTGGTCGTGTGTAGAAATGCAGAAAGAGGATTGGAGATTTGTACTTTTTTTGTGGCCATTACTTTTGATTTTATTGATCTACATCTGGACATCCCACTATACACTGATTTTTGATAAAGAGGGATGCACTAAGAAATTTTTGTTTTATAAAAAAAGATATCGCTGGGATGACCTGCAGGTTAAGCAATTATACACATCATATGTTTATTCGTATGATGTGTATAAAGAAGGGGTTGTTTTTCTGACAAAAAGAGAAATAAGCGAAAAAATAAAATATAACATAACGAACTATGTTTTGTTCCATCCGATGAGCAGCATAATAGTTAATTTTGAAGGAACTTTTCGAATGGATGATGTAAAGGATGGCCAGAGACTGAGAGGATGCGAAGTAAATAAGCAAGAATTTCTTCGCAAGATGGACGAGTGGGGAATCACGCTAACTCATTTAAACACTTTGGGCAGAAGCAATAAAGCAGAATTATTAAGCGAACAAGAGACTTTGCTTGAATTGGATCAAGTGATTGTTCAGAGTGATAGAGAGGCAAAACGGAGTGCAAAGTTTTCTTTTATAGCAGCTGTTAGCGGAATTATAATTCTTACAGGGATAAAACAGGTATTGGAAGACCCGAGTGGAGCGATATTTGCATGCCTGGTAATGGTATCACTTGGTTGTGTAATAGTAATGGTTAGCAGCTTTTATAATCTCTATACAGTTATTATAGACGAAAAAGGATGTACGAAGCTTTTGGGACGCTATAGAAAACGATATACGTGGGACGAATTGGAAATACGACAGATATGTTCTCCCATGGGCCAATATACAGAAGGGATTTTGTTTGCAACTAAGAGAAAATTCCCGAATGTAAAAAATCCAAGAGGGTATTACCGGTTGCATCCATTCAGTAGTTTCGTGGTGAACTTTAAAGGAAAAAGAATGGCTATGGGAAAGAACCCAGGGACACAGCACATAGACAGATGTGCTGTGAATAAGAAACTATTATTGGCACGATTAGCCGAATGGGGAATCGAATTAGAAGATACAAGGTTCCGAAAATAGGAGAGCATATGATGGGGAAAAAGGAAGATCAAGAAGATAAATTAGTTGTGGAATTACATGTGTATGCATTTATGGGCATGTGGACTATGTTGATTTTTTGGATGATTTTTCTACTCTGGTCATATATAGATTTAATGAAAAGAAATAAAGTGTATTTGGCGGTGGCAG
>CAKRJP010000025.1 GCA_934351835.1 uncultured Lachnospiraceae bacterium | reverse complement strand
CAGCTTGTCAAGAACTTTTTTCGATTTATTTTTTCAGCTTTTCGAATCATCTCTTTACAAGTTGTTTTCGAAAGCTTGTCTATAATATCACATCACTTCTTTATTGTCAAGACTTTTTTACTTTTCTTTCCAACTTCCGATATGCTATTATAAAACGGAGAAAGAGGGATTTGAACCCTCGCGCCGGTCACCCGACCTACACCCTTAGCAGGGGCGCCTCTTCAGCCTCTTGAGTATTTCTCCTGATGCTGAATATTACAAATCATAATATTCTTCTGTGAAATAACTTTCACAGTGCAAAAATTATTATACATTAGGTATTTTACAATGTCAATACATTTTTCAAGAAAGTTTTTCACAATCTAAATTCAATATTTATCTAAAATATCAATTTAGAAAGCATAGAAAAAGGACCTTTATATCTTCTGATGTAAAAGTCCTTTTATCTCTCTATACATTTGCATTTATCGCCGCCTGGATCCGTGTGCTCACCAGTTCCGCAATATCTGTTGTCTTCATGTCTTTATAATCTTCATAGTAAAGTGGTTCCAGAAAATGTACCTGAACTGTGACCGGTCTGATCGTATTGGTATCAAATGGTTTAAATGAATCGATCAGTGCTACCGGTACAATCGGACACTTTGCTCTGGTAGCTGCC
Source organism: uncultured Lachnospiraceae bacterium (assembly GCA_934351835.1). Taxonomy (GTDB): domain Bacteria; phylum Bacillota; class Clostridia; order Lachnospirales; family Lachnospiraceae; genus CAKRJP01. The sequence goes on along the minus strand of CAKRJP010000025.1, from coordinate 25,479 downwards.
TTAAAGCTTCCTCCTTTGAATTCACCGATTATATTTCCATTCTTTGATCTGGTTCCCTCCGGGAAAATCAGGAAGTTCTTTCCGTTCTTTACATCATTTGCCACACTCATGATTACCTGCATGGACTGTCTTATATCTTCTCTGTCCATCATGTAAGATTTTGTGCAGGCAAATACCTGCTTGAGAAGCGGAACATTTGCCACTTCTTTCTTTGCCACAACTCCGAATGTACTGTCACAGGCTTCTATGATTGCCAGTACATCGTAAAGTCCCTGGTGATTCGGGAAAAACATGAATCCGTCTTCTTTTGGAATATTCTCTGCTCCATGTGATTCGATTGTAACATTTCCGCCTTTGTTGGCATGCTCTACGATATATTTGAATATCTTGAAATGCTCTTTCAACGTATAGTTATCCATATGTGATGCATGATAACATAATCTTATCCACATATACGGAACAAGAAATATATTCCGAATTACCATTATAATAATTCGTTTCATATAATCTCTCCTGTTATTCTTTTGCTTAAATCCAGGAATTGTTGTCTACACTCTCTGGTATTGTTTGATTGCTGTCTCGTATAAGTTATTACCCTCACAGTCTGCCACAACAATGACTGGGAAATCTTCAACTTCCAATTTACGGATAGCCTCTGCTCCGAGATCTTCGTATGCAACTACTTCTGACGATTTGATACATTTTGATAATAAAGCTCCTGCTCCGCCTACGGCTGCAAAATAAACTGCTTTATTTCTTACCACTGCATCTAATACTTCTTTGGTTCTTTTGCCCTTTCCGATCATAGCCGACTGTCCCAGGTCCAAAAGTCTCGGTGCATATTTATCCATTCTGCTGGCAGTTGTCGGTCCCGCAGATCCGATTGGTCTTCCCTCTCTTGCAGGGGAAGGTCCCATATAATAGATCACCTGATCTTTAATATCGATCGGCAGTTCTTCGCCTCTGTCCAAAGCTTCATCCATTCTCTTATGAGCAGCGTCTCTTGCTGTATAAATAGTTCCTGTAATATATACATAGTCTCCTGCTCTTAAAGATGCAGATACTTCTTTTGTTATTGGTGCTGTAATATGTCTGTCCATCTTCTTATACCTCCCTGATCACGTGTCTGTTTACATGACAGCAGATATTAATTCCAACCGGAAGTCCTGCTATATGTGTTGGATATGTATTTACATTTACAGCAAGTGCTGTTGTAGTTCCGCCTAAACCGCCCGGTCCGATTCCGAGCTTATTGATCTTCTCAAGCATCTCTGTCTCTAAATCTTTTACCCAGTCGATCTCGGAATGTGCACCTACTTCTCTTGTCAGAGCTTCTTTTGCCATCACTGCGCATTTTTCAAAAGTTCCTCCTATTCCAACTCCTACCACCATCGGAGGACAGGCATTTGGTCCGGCATCTTTGACGGCTGTCAGGATTGCATTCTTAACTCCTTCGATTCCATCTGCAGGTTTTAACATGAAAACACGGCTCATATTCTCACTTCCGAACCCTTTCGGTGCCAGTTTGATCTTCACCTTATCGCCCTCTACGATGCTGTAGTGGATGATCGCCGGTGTATTGTCCTTGGTGTTGACTCTAAGAATCGGATCTCCAACGACTGATTTGCGGAGATATCCGTCCACATATCCCTGTCTCACGCCTTCGTTGATTGCGTCCTCCAAAAGACCTCCGGTCAGGTGCACATCCTGTCCGACTTCGATAAATACCACTGCCATTCCGGTATCCTGACAGATTGGGATCATATCCTCTGCCGCGATCTTTAAATTATCCTGGAGCTGATTTAAAATCTGCTTTCCAAGCGGTGATTCTTCCGTCTCTGCCGCTTTCTTCATCGCCGCATCCATATCTTTGGAAAGAAAATGGTTGGCTTCTATGCACATCTCTTTTATATTTCTTGTAATCTCACTTACGTCTACTGTACGCATCATGCTACCTCCTGATGTAGTTATGGTTTCAGTATAATACATAATTCTTAGAGTTTCAATTTCCAGAACATTGATTAATTCTCTTATTTGAATTAAACTATAGATAAATTATTATCAATTATCTGGAGGTGCTCATGAATACAACTGTTAATATAGAACAATTGCAAAAAGAAGCAGATGCAACTTTTCATAGTGGATTTACCTGTGCGGAGACAGTGATCTACACCATCAATAAGGCTTTCGATCTCGGCATGCCTGAGAGTGCCATTGCCATGAGTTCCGGCTTTCCATGGGGCCTTGGCGGCGGTGGATGTATCTGTGGTGCTCTTGCCGGTGCTACGATGTGTATCGGTTATCTTTATGGAAGAACGACTCCGGGAGATCCAAAAGTCAACCGCTGTTTTGAGCTGACGCATGAACTGCATGATGCTTTTAAATCTGCCAACGGTGGTACATGCTGTCGTGTCCTGACGCGCGGTCTTGAAAAAAATTCTCCGGAACGTAAGGCAAACTGTGCGAATATCGTGTATAATACCATTGAAATGACCGCTAAGATCTTAATGCGGGAATTAGAAAAAGATAAGGAAGCTAGTTTCAATGAGTAAAAAGAAAATGAGTAAAAGAACGAAACGTGTGGTAGTTCTTCTTTTATTACTCCTGATCGTGGTTCTTCTGACATGTGTACTGGTGGTGCTGTGGCAGAATGATCCGAGACATTAAAAAGAATGTTATTTATACATAACAAAGCAAAAACAAGCAGACGGAAAATAAAAATCCATCTGCTTGTTTTGCTTATTTCATATTTCGAATGTCCAAAAACTTCTTAATATTTGTTTATTCTTCGTCATTCTCATCATCATCCAGATCGATGATCTCTAACTCAAATCCGTCCTCATCGGCTTCTGCTTCTTCTTCGATTTCATCATCAAAGAAATTTTCATCCGCATCTAAATCGATATCTGTATCTGATTCTTCATCTTCGGATCCGTCGTCTTCACCTTCTGCATCCAGGTATTCTTTTCTCTTCTGCTCTTCTTTTTCTTCATCTCTGACTTTCGCAATACTTGCTACTTTATCGCCATCTTTTAAGTTGATCAGTTTAACACCTGATGTGATACGGCCAAGTACTGAGATTCCATTACAGAACATTCTGATAATGATTCCCTCAGTATTGATGATCATGATTTCTTCGTCTTCGCTGACTGCTTTGATACCTACAACATTACCAGTCTTTTCGGTGATCTTGTAGCATTTCACACCTTTACCGCCACGGTTCTGGACTCCGAATTCGCTGATCAGTGTACGTTTGCCCATACCTTTTTCAGATACGATCAGAAGTTCATTGCCCTGGGTTGCAAGCTGCATTCCTATGACTTCATCGTTGTCTACCAGATTGATTCCACGTACTCCCATGGATGCTCTTCCGGTTGCTCTTACATCTGTCTCTTTGAAACGGATGCACTGTCCATATTTGGTTGCCAGCAGAATATCCTGATGACCGTCTGTAAATTTAACCTCGATCAACTCATCATCCTCACGGAGTGTGATTGCTGTAAGTCCTGTCTTTCTTACATTTGCATAATCTGTCAATGGCGTCTTCTTGATCAGACCATTCTTGGTTGCCATCAAAATATAATGACCATCACGATATTTGTCAATCGGGATTACAGCACTGATCTTCTCACCCGGCAGTAACTGCAGCAAGTTGATGATTGCTGTTCCTCTTGCCGTACGGCTGGACTCCGGAATCTCATATCCTTTCAGACGGTAAACACGTCCGGTATTTGTAAAAAACATGATATAGTGATGGGTATGTGTCATAAATAATTCTTCCACATAATCACCATCTAATGTCTGCATGCCTTTAATTCCCTTACCGCCACGGTTCTGCGCTTTAAAGTTATCATTTGACATACGTTTGATATATCCGAGTTTTGTCATTGTGATAATAACATCCTCTCTCGGAATCAGATCTTCTGTTGAGATATCATATACGTCAAATCCAATCTGGGTTCTTCTCTCATCACCGTATTTATCACGAATGATCAAAATTTCTTCTTTGATTACACCAAGAAGTTTCTTACGGTCTGCAAGGATTTCTTTTAATCTTTCAATCTGTTTATTAAGTTCTGCGTATTCTTTCTCCAGTTTTTCTCTTTCCAAACCGGTCAGTGCACGCAGACGCATATCTACGATTGCCTGGGCCTGAGCATCTGTGAGGCCGAATCTTAACATTAATTCGCTCTTGGCAGTCTGTACATTATCTGAATTTCTGATAATCCGGATAACTTCGTCGATATTATCAAGAGCGATCAATAATCCCTCTAAGATATGTGCTCTCTCTTCGGCTTTATTTAACTCATATTTTGTTCTTCTGGTTACAACTTCTTCCTGATGCTGTAAGTAATAGTTGAGCATCTCTAAGATACTCATGACTTTTGGCTGGTTATTGACCAGTGCAAGCATGATCACACCAAAAGTATCCTGAAGCTGTGTATGTTTATATAACTGATTTAAGATTACATTTGCGTTCGCATCTTTACGAAGTTCAATAACAACTCTCATTCCTTCACGACTGGACTGGTCGCTTAAGTCTGTGATTCCATCGATTCTCTTATCTCTTACCAGTTCTGCAATTTTCTCAATGAGTCTTGCTTTGTTTACCATGTACGGAAGTTCCGTTACGATGATACGGCTCTTTCCATTTGGCATAGACTCGATATTTGTAATTGCACGTACACGGATCTTTCCACGTCCGGTACGGTATGCCTCCTCGATACCTCTGGTTCCCAGGATCATACCGCCTGTCGGAAAATCCGGTCCTTTGATAATCTGCAGGATTTCTTCGATCGTTGTCTCATCTTTGTCCTCGATCTGGTCATCGATGATGCGGACAACTGCATTAATAACTTCTGTCAGGTTATGTGGCGGAATATTGGTTGCCATACCTACCGCAATACCGGAAGTTCCATTTACTAAAAGATTCGGAAATCTTGCCGGAAGTACTGTAGGTTCCTTCTCCGTCTCATCAAAGTTTGGCGCAAAGTCAACGGTATTCTTATTGATATCCGCTGTCAGTTCCATGGAAATTTTACTCAGTCTGGCTTCAGTATATCGCATGGCTGCGGCTCCGTCTCCATCCACAGAACCAAAGTTTCCGTGACCGTCTACCAGTGGATATCTGGTCGACCACTCCTGTGCCATATTTACCAATGCTCCATAGATCGAACTGTCACCGTGTGGGTGATATTTACCCATAGTATCACCGACGATACGGGCACATTTTCTGTGAGGCTTATCCGGACCGTTGTTCAACTCGATCATTGAGTATAAAATTCTTCTCTGAACTGGTTTCAGTCCATCTCTTACATCAGGCAATGCACGAGAAGCAATAACGCTCATGGCATAATCGATATAAGATGTTTCCATCGTTTTTTTCAGATCCACTTCGTGGACTTTATCAAATATATTATCTTCCATAATTGTCTCTCCCAAATACTTGCGATTGAATTGCCTGATTATACGTCAAGATTCTTAACGTATTTTGCATTCTCTTCGATAAATTCTTTACGTGGTTCTACTTTATCTCCCATCAGAGTTGTAAATGTAAGATCCAGTTCTGATGTCGTCTCTTCATCCATCGTTACTCGAAGAAGTACACGGTGCTGTGGATCCATGGTTGTATCCCAGAGCTGTTCGGCATCCATCTCTCCCAGACCTTTGTAACGCTGGATCTTGTTATTTGAATCACGTCCTACTTCCTGTAAAATTGAATCTAATTCTTCATCACTGTATGCGTACCATACTTTACGGTTCTTCTCTAACTTATAAAGTGGCGGCTGTGCCAGATATACATGTCCTTCTTTGATCAGATCCGGCATAAAACGGTAAAGGAACGTCAATAATAATGTACTGATATGTGCTCCATCCACATCGGCATCTGTCATAATGATAATCTTGTGATAACGAAGTTTTGAAATATCAAAATCCTCATGGATACCTGTACCAAATGCAGTGATCATCGCTTTAATCTCTGCATTTGCATATATTTTATCTAATCTTGCTTTCTCTACGTTCAAAATCTTTCCACGAAGCGGAAGGATTGCCTGGGTTGCTCTGTCTCTGGCTGTCTTAGCTGAACCACCGGCAGAGTCTCCCTCTACGATGTAGATTTCGCAATTTTTTGGATCTTTGTCCGAACAGTCTGCCAGTTTTCCCGGAAGTGACATACCATCTAATGCAGACTTTCTTCTGGTGAGGTCCCTTGCACGTCTTGCAGCTTCTCTTGCACGCTGTGCAAGGACTGATTTTTCTACCGTAAGTTTGGCAACCTGTGGATTCTGCTCAAGGAAAATTCCCAGTTGCTTACTGACTACACTGTCAACCGCACCTCTTGCCTCACTGTTGCCAAGTTTCTGTTTAGTCTGTCCCTCAAACTGTGGATCTTCAATCTTCACACTGATGATCGCGGTCAGACCTTCTCTGATATCTTCACCGGAAAGGTTCGGCTCACTGTCTTTTAAGAGTTTATTTTTTCTGGCGTAATCATTAAATGTCTTTGTCAACGCATTTCTGAAACCAACGACATGTGTTCCACCTTCCGGAGTTGTAATATTGTTTACAAAGCCATAAGTATTATCGCTGTAGGCATCATTGTGCTGCATCGCGACTTCAACGGATACATTATTTACAACACCTTCACAATAAATGATATTCTCGTAAAGTGGTGTTGTACTTCTGTTCAGGTACTGTACAAATTCTTTGATACCACCTTCGTAATGGAATGTCATCTCCACCGGCTTATCATCAGGTCTCTCATCTCTTAAAATAATCTTCAGACCTTTTGTCAGGAAGGCCATCTCTCTGAAACGTTGTTTTAATGTATTATAGTCAAATACGGTATCTTCAAAAATTGTGTCATCCGGCAGGAATGTTACTTTTGTTCCTCTCTTCTCCGGATCACAGTCACCGATGATTTCCAACTTGTTTATAACCTTACCACGCTCATAACGCTGTTTATACACTTTTCCTTCATGGTAGATTTCTACTTCCAGCCAGTTTGAAAGGGCATTTACAACAGATGCACCTACTCCGTGAAGTCCTCCGGATACTTTGTATCCTCCACCGCCGAATTTACCGCCGGCATGAAGTACAGTAAATACAACCTCTACAGCCGGAAGTCCAGCTTTGTGGTTGATACCTACCGGGATTCCTCGACCATTATCGATAACTGTTACGGAATTATCTTTATTGATGCACACGGATATTGAATCACAGAATCCAGCTAATGCTTCATCGACAGAATTATCCACAATCTCATATACAAGATGATGGAGACCACGCGATGATGTACTTCCGATATACATTCCCGGACGTTTTCTTACAGCCTCAAGCCCTTCCAGTATCTGAATTTCATCCGCACCATATTCGTGCTGTACTTTTTCTGTACTCATTCTTCTCCTCCTAGTTTTCTCTGATTACTTGCCCATTTCGGACGTGAAATACTTTATTTATTGAAAAACGATGATTTACAAATTCATCAACACCCGTACAGGTAATGAGAGTCTGTATGTCATGTATACTGTCTAGTAAATAGTTTTGCCGATGTTTATCAAGTTCAGACAATACATCATCAAGTAATAACACCGGCGTATCATGTATTGATCTTTTTACCATCTCTATCTCTGATAACTTCAGCGACAAAGCTGCAGTTCTCTGCTGTCCCTGAGAACCATATTTTCGGATATCCAAATCCCCCGTCATAAAACAAATGTCATCTCTGTGGGGTCCGGTAGACGTACTCTTTAATCTCAGATCTCTGTCTCTGTTTTTCTTAAGGGCATCCTCTAAATCCATACTTCCATTGTGTGGTTCATAGATTACCTTGATATCCTCACGGTCTCCCGTCAATTTTTTATGGATCGAAGCAATAATTTCGTTCATTTCCTGAATAAATTCAGTTCTTCTTTCTATGATTTTATTGCCATACTGCACCAACTGCATGTCCCAGACATCCAAAGTGCTCTCCAAAGATGCCCTGTCCCCGAAAGAAATTTCTTTCAAAAGATGGTTTCTCTGGTTGACGATCTTGTTATAGTTTGACAGATTATTCATATAGACTTTATCAAGCTGCGATAATTCCATGTCTATAAATCTTCTTCTCTCGGAGGGACCGTTCTTGATCACATTCAGATCCTCCGGAGAAAAAAATACAAGATTTACAATACCAAACAATTCACTGGCTCTTTTGATTGGAATCTTATTGATCGCAATTCCTTTCGATCCTGTCTTTTTCAAATGCATATCTATCTGATAATCGATTCCATTTTTCTCAACAATTGTCTCAAGATGTGCTTCGTCAGAACCAAATCTTATCATCTCTCTGTCTTTGGCACCTCTGTGGGACTTCGTGGTCCCGGTCAGATAAACTGCCTCCAGAATATTTGTCTTTCCCTGGGCATTATCTCCATAAAAAATATTGGCAGCTTCATCAAAATCAAGATTTAAGATATCATAATTTCTGTAATTCTTTAATTTTAAAGATTTAATCTTCAATTTTTATCTCTTCTCCATCAAAAGTTACAATATCTCCGGCATATAATTTACGCCCTCTTCTGGTATCAACTTCTCCATTGACTTCTACCATTCCATCTACAATCACATCTTTGGCTTCCACTCCGGACTCTACCAATCCGGCAGCTTTTAATGCCTGACCAAGTTTGATATATTCTTCTCTGAGTTTAATAACTTCCACAATGATTCTCCTTTTATTCTCTTAAGCTACACCACTGAAGTTTACCGGTAAGATCAGGTAAATATAACTCTCATCGTCATCCTTGATAAAGCAAGGAGCCTTGGCATTCATCAGATAAAGAGTTACTTCTTCATCATCAATAACACGAAGTGCATCGATCAGGAATTTTGGATTAAATCCAATCAACAGATCTTTACCTTCTTTGGTGATATAAATTTCTTCGTTCATAGAACCAATCTGGGATTTGATCTGTAACTGCATGATCTCATCTCCAATATTGATGATGATAGGTTTCTTATCTCCTTCTTTTACGAGAAGAGTAGCACGGTCAATACAACTTAATAATTCCTTTTTGTTAATCTTAACCTTTGTCTCATAATCATTAGACAACATTTGATCTACCCGGAAATATTCCCCGTCGATCAGTCTTGATACAACGATTGTATTATCAAATTCAAACACAATATGATTATTGGTGTAAGAAATATTTACAATACTCTCAACCTCTCCGGATAAAATTTTACTAATCTCCGTCAGAGTCTTTCCCGGTACGATCAGTTTCTTATCAGTTACTGTATCTTTCAGTGCGATTTTACGGATAGAAATACGATGTCCGTCAAGAGAAACTACTCTTAACATGTTATCTTTAATCTCAAAAAGTTCACCGGTCATCATTTTATTACTCTCTGTATCAGCAATAGAAAAGATAGTCTGACGAATGACTTCTTTTAACGTAAACTGAGAGATTTCTATAGATTCATCTTTTTCAATTACCGGAAGGTATGAAAATTCTTCCCCCGGTTTACCTGCGATATCGAATTTAGCTTTCTCACAGGTAATCACTGTCTGAAGATTTGAATCTGTTTCTATGGTTACTTCATTATCTGGAAGTTTACGGACAATATCAGAAAAAATCTTTGCATCGATAGCGATCATACCTCGCTCAATAATAGATCCTTCTACTTCTGTCTGAATTCCAAGTTCCATATCATTAGCAGTTAACTTAATTACATCATTTGTAGCATCAATTAAGATACATTCAAGAATAGGCATCGTTGTCTTGGAAGGAACAGCTTTGGAAACTGTACTGACTCCTTTTACAAGATTAGATTTTGTGCAAACAATCTTCATTGTGTAAAACTCCTTTCCCAGCGTGGCATAATAAATAAATATATAAAAGTTTTCCGCCGTATCCGTCTTAGGGGATGTGGAAAAGGGGAAAACCCTCGAAACCCCAGTAAACATCAGCGTTTCCCGATTGGATATCTTTGGTGATTTTGAAAAAATAACCTTGGGATGGACAGTGGAAAAAGAAACCATGTTGTTTCTCGTAAAAATAGTTTTAACCACTTATCCACGAGTAATCCAAAAGTTTCTCACAGGTTGTCCACCATTTGTCCACATAGTTATTCACATTATGCCGGATTAATTTTCTTTTTAATTATGGTAACAGTATTAGACAGAGTTTCATCTGTCTTAATTTCATTATTTATCTTCTCAACTCCATATTTAATCGTGGAATGATCCTTACCACCAAGGATAACCCCGATTGCTTTTAATGAAGTTTCTGTCATTGTACGGATCAGATACATTGCAATCTGTCTCGGATTGGCAATCTCTGCATTACGTTTGTTGCTCTTTAAGTCGGTAACGGTGATTCCAAAGTGTTCTGCAACAATATCAAGGATCAGTTCAGGTGTGACTTCTCTCTTATTTTCAGCAGAAATGATATCTTTCAGTGCTTCTGATGCAAGTTTGATATCAATCGGTCCGTTGTTATTTAGCTTATAAAGTGCAATTAATTTGTTCAGAGAACCTTCCAGTTCCCTGATGTTAGACTTAATATTAGAAGCAATATAGTCAAGTACATCTGTTGGAATGTTATATTTCTCCAGGTGATCTAAGTCAATCTTCTTCTGAAGAATAGCCATACGTGTCTCATAATCCGGAGATGAAATATCAGCAATAAGACCCCATTCAAAACGTGTACGGAGTCTGGCTTCCAGCGTCTCAATATCCCTTGGCGGTTTATCGCTGGAGATGATGATCTGCTTACCGGATGTATGCAAATGATTAAATGTATGGAAGAATTCTTCCTGAGTACTTTCTTTTCCTATAATAAACTGAATATCATCGACGAGCAGTACATCGATATTACGGTACTTCTCTCGAAATTTAGCCATGGCAGATTCATTACCTGAAGTCTTACCCATTTTTAATGATTCGATCAGTTCATTGGTGAATGTTTCACTGGTAACATATAATACCTTTTTCTTCGGATTGTTTTCCAATATAAAATGAGCGATTGAATGCATCAGATGAGTCTTACCCAGTCCAACGCCTCCATATAAAAATAAAGGATTGTAAACTTCTCCGGGAGATTCGGCAACTGCAACAGAAGCAGCATGTGCAAATGAGTTGTTGCCGCCGACTACAAAAGTATCAAATGTATATTTGGGATTCAGTCCTGCCTTTTCGGCAGCTGATTTAGTCTTCTTCTTATGGTTTGCCTCGAGAGGTATGTTCTGGATCTCGTCCAGTTTGCTGTCATCCTCAGAAATAAAGACTACATCGAATTCGGTATCTGTTATTTCTGCGATGCAAACTCTCAGCGGAAGAAGATATTTTTTTTCAATATATTCAACACTGGCATTCTTATTGACAAGAATAAAGACAGTGTTATCTACGACGTCGTATACTTTGAGCGGCTGAATCCATGTATTGAATGATACATTTGTCAGTTCATGTTCCACTCTCAAATGTTCAATGATCTCCGGCCATTTTTCCTTTACAATGTTCATTTTAATTACTCCTAATTAAGTATGGTTTGGGTATTTTTACATAAAAACCCACTCTTTTATATATTACATCAAAATAGAAATTTAAGCAATCTTTAATACATGTGGAAAACTTTATAAACACAGATAAAGGGCGTAGATACGCCAGTTGTGATGTAAAAAAATAACAAATCCACAGGTTTTCCCCCAATATTCACAAAATTATCCACATTTTGTGGAAAACTATTTTGATTAATAATGAGAAAAATGCCGTGTTTTGCTTGACTACGCGGACTTTTTTGAATATAATGAGAGCAGTGTCTTTAGAAAATTAGGGTAAATCCCTTGTATAAATAATATAAGGAGGTGGATATCGATGAAGATGACATTCCAGCCAAAGAAAAGACAGAGATCTAAGGTACATGGCTTTAGAAAGAGAATGAGCACAGCAGGTGGAAGAAAAGTACTTGCAAGCAGAAGAGCTAAAGGAAGAAAGAAATTATCAGCGTAGGCCGCATATATGTGGCCTTTTCTTCTATGCTTTTTTCCGTAAACGGTGATATATATTATAATAAGTAGGAGAAGAAAATATGAGATATTCCGAGTCTTTAAAAAAGAATAGGGATTTTCAGAATGTATACCGACATGGTAAGTCCTATGCGAATAAGTATCTTGTGATGTATGTTCTGGAGAATCATACCGAAGGCAACCGCCTGGGAATATCAGTAAGCAAAAAAGTAGGAAACAGTATAGTACGTCACAGATTAACGAGATTGATCAGAGAAAGCTATAGACTACAAGAAGACAGGTTCAGATGTGGATTAGATATAGTTGTGATAGCAAGAATAGGCGCCAAAGAAAAAAATTATAAAGACATTGACGGCGCAATGCTCCATCTTGGACGTCTTCATGACATTATAGATTAGGGGTAACGTATGGGTAAAAAAATTCTGATATGGTGTATCAGATTTTATCAGAAATATTTGTCAGGGATGAAAGGATATTCGTCATGTAAATACTATCCGACATGTTCCAGATATGCCATAGAGGCTATTGAAAAATATGGAGCATTAAAGGGTGGAAGACTGGCAGTATGGAGAATCTTACGTTGCAATCCTTTTTCAAAGGGTGGCTATGACCCTGTTCCTTAAAAAAATTTTACAACTGAACATGGAGGAAAAAGAATTATGACACCAAGTTTACTGAGTGCAGCAAACTGGCCACTGATCGGACAGCTTTGCTGGTTACTGGGTAAAGTGATGAACTTTATCTACGATGTATTGGACAAGTCACTTCCAAGTGATACGGGACTTGTAGGTCTGTCAATTATCATCTATACGATTCTGGTATACACATGTATGCTTCCTATGACGATTTCACAGCAGAGATCATCCAAGATGACATCTGTTATGAATCCGGAGATTAAAGCAATCCAGAAGAAATATAGAAATAAAAAAGACCAGGCATCTATGATGGCACAGCAGGAAGAAATTCAGCAGGTGTATGATAAGTATGGTATTTCTATGGCAGGAGGATGTCTGCCATTACTGATCCAGATGCCATTCTTGTTTGCATTGTATCCGGTTATCTATAAGATTCAGGATTATGTACCGGCAATCAAGAGTGCATCAGCTGCTGTAAATTCATTCCTTACAATTCCGGATATGACAGTGTCTCCGACAACATTGATCAAGAATGCAGGTTCTTATCAGTTCCCGGCAATTGTAATCATTATTACAGCAATCTTACTGCCTTTATTATCAGGTGCTACACAGTTCGCAAGTATTAAGTTGTCTCAGGCATTATCAGGTCAGTCTGAGATGATGAAGGATAATCCGATGGCAGGTTCATTAAATACTATGAACTATACAATGCCATTATTCTCAGTATTTATGGTATTTACACTGCCAACCGGTATCGGTCTTTACTGGATTGTCAGTGCACTTGTTCGTATCGTTCAGCAGGTATTCATTAACAAACACCTTTCTAAGATGTCTGTGGATGATATGATCGAGAAGAACAAAGAGAAAGCTGAGAAAAAACGCCAGAAGAGAGGCGAGAAGGCTGAGAAAATCAATTCTATGGCTCAGCAGAATACAAGATCTTTAAGCAAATCCGCTTCAAGAGAAGCAACTATGAGCGAGAAAGAAAGAGAAGCTAAGATTGCAGAGGCAAGAGAAAAAGCACAGTCAGCAAAGACTGGAAGTCTTGCATCAAAGGCTAATATGGTCAAAAAATTTAACGAAAATAATTAGGGGGCGGCTATCATGGAATATATTACTGTATCAGCAAAAAATTTAGACGATGCAATTACAGAAGCACAGATCCAGTTAGGCGTAACAAGAGATAATCTGGATTATGAAGTAATTGAAAAAGGAAGTGCCGGATTTCTGGGAATCGGTATGAAGCAGGCAGTTATTAAAGCCAGAAAGAAAGAAGAAGAGCCGGTTGTTGTAGAGAAGGTTGTGGAAGAATCAGTTTCTGTACCAGCAAAGGAAGAAGTTGTTTCGGAGAAACCTATGAAGGAAGTAAAAGAGACAAAAGAAAATAAAAAAGAATTTTCAGGAAAGAAAAATCATAATAAGAGAAGAAATAACAGAACTGAAAATGTTGCAAAAGAAGTTCCTGAGAGAAAAGAAATTGAACTTGCGGAAGTTGAAACTCAGACTATTGAAGCATGCGAAAAATTCATCTACGATGTATTAAAGGCAATGGATATGGGTGAAGTAAAGGTAACTTCAAAAGTTGATGATGAAGGTGCATTATCCATTAACATGGAAGGTAATAACATGGGAATCCTGATCGGTAAGAGAGGACAGACACTTGATTCACTTCAGTATCTGACAAACCGTGTTGCCAACAAGATGCAGAGTGGATATGTACGTGTAAAACTCGATACAGAGGATTACAGAAGAAGAAGAAAAGAAACTCTGGAAAATCTTGCAAAAAATATTGCAAGTAAGGTTAAGAGAACCAGAAGAACAGTGTCTCTGGAACCTATGAATCCATATGAAAGAAGAATTATCCATTCAACATTGCAGGGAGATCCTGCGGTTGCAACTCACAGCGAAGGTGAAGAGCCTTACAGAAGAGTTGTAGTTACATTAGTTCGTAACAGATAAGGATCATATAAGATAGGGGACCGTCAAAAGTTCCCTGTCTTTTTTTGTAAGGCGACTGTTTAGTGATAATATTGAAAAAGGAGAGTGTGTGATGATCACGAATATTAATACTACAATTGCAGCGATATCTACGGCCATGAGCAATTCGGGCATTGGAATTGTAAGAATGAGCGGACCGGAAGCAGTGCAGATCGCGGATAGGGTATACCACAATAAAACAAATAAAAAACTGGCAGACCAGGCAACTCATACGATACATTATGGGTTTATTGTGGATGGAGAAGAGACGATTGATGAAGTATTAGTGATGCTGATGCGTGCTCCCCACACTTACACCGGAGAGGATACTGTGGAAATCAATTGCCATGGCGGTGTTTATGTGGTGAAAAGAATCCTGGAAGTGTTGATCAAGAACGGTGCAAGACCGGCAGAACCGGGAGAATATACGAAACGTGCATTTTTAAATGGAAAGATGGATCTGTCTCAGGCGGAGGCTGTAGGAGATCTGATCGTTTCACAAAATGAATATGCTCTGCAGAGTTCTATCCATCAATTAAAGGGAAATATTAAGACAAGGATTGAAGATATCAGAAGCAAGATCATTTATCATACTGCATTTATAGAGACTGCATTAGATGACCCGGAACATATCAGTGTGGATGGCTATGGGGAAACTTTGAAAGTAGTAGTGGATGAACTGATGGATCAGATTAAGTCTCTTTTAAATACCTGTGATGATGGAAGAATCATCAAAGAAGGAATTAAAACAGTTATCCTGGGGAAGCCAAATGCAGGAAAATCTTCATTATTGAATGTATTATTGAAAGAAGACAGAGCAATTGTCACTGATATTGCCGGGACAACGAGAGATACCTTGGAAGAACATGTAAACCTGCAGGGATTGTCATTAAATATTGTGGATACTGCAGGAATCAGGGATACCGGTGATATCGTAGAAAAGATTGGTGTCGATAAAGCAAAATTGCAGGCGGATAAGGCAGATTTGATTCTGTATGTAATTGATGCATCAAGACCATTGGATCAGGATGACGAGAAAATATTTGAATTGATAAAAGAAAAGAAGTCTATCATATTGCTTAATAAAACAGATTTAGATATGATAGTGACGAGAAATGAAATAGAAGAAGTATATAATAAAGTTTCAGGAGAACCAAAAATCATAGAGATTTCAGCAAAGAATAATCAGGGAATCGAAGAATTGGAAGAAACTTTGAAAGAAATGTTTTTTGCAGGAAATCTTGCATTCAATGATGAAATCTATATTACGAATGTACGGCATAAAACTGCACTGCAGGATGCCTATGAATCGTTGATGAAAGTAAATGACAGCATTGAGATGGGAATGCCGGAAGATTTTTATTCGATAGATTTGATGGATGCATATGAGTCACTGGGAAGTATTACTGGAGAGACGATAGGAGAAGATTTGGTAAATGAGATATTCAGCAAATTCTGTATGGGAAAATAAGGATGAATATGATATAGCAGTGATCGGAGCCGGTCATGCCGGATGTGAAGCTGCACTTGCGTGCGCAAGACTGGGTTGCAGAACAATTGTATTTACTGTCAGTGTAGATAGTATTGCCCTGATGCCGTGTAACCCTAATATAGGAGGAAGTTCAAAAGGACATCTTGTCAGAGAATTAGATGCTCTCGGTGGTGAGATGGGAAAGGTGATCGATCGGACATTTATTCAGTCAAAGATGTTGAATAAATCAAAAGGTCCGGCAGTTCATTCGTTACGAGCACAGGCAGACAAGGCAGATTACAGCCGTACCATGCGACAGGTTCTGGAAAATCAGGAGAATCTGGAAGTAAAGCAGGCAGAAGTGGTAAATATATTGACAGAAGAGGGATGTGTTACAGGAGTTCAGATCTATTCGGGTGCAATCTATCATTGTAAGGCAGTGGTACTGTGTACCGGAACATACCTCAGAGCAAGATGTATTTATGGAGATGTAAGTAATCACACCGGTCCAAATGGACTGCAGGCGGCAAATTATCTGACGGATTGTTTGAAAAATCTTGGAATTGAGATGTACCGATTTAAGACAGGAACACCTGCCAGAATTGATAAGAATTCTATTGATTTCAGCAAGATGGAAGAGCAGTTTGGAGATGAGAGAGTTGTACCTTTCTCATTTACAACAGATCCGGATTCTATACAGAAAGAACAGGCGTCTTGTTGGTTAACATATACTAACTCAAGAACCCATGAAATCATTAAAAATAACCTGGATCGATCACCGTTATATTCTGGAATGATCGAGGGAACGGGACCAAGATATTGTCCGTCAATTGAGGATAAAGTGGTTAAATTTTCAGATAAAAACAGACATCAGGTATTTATCGAACCGGAAGGTCTGCATACAAATGAAATGTATGTAGGTGGTATGTCTAGTTCATTGCCGGAAGATGTACAGTATGAGATGTACAGAAGTGTAGCAGGACTGGAACATGCAAAGATTGTAAGAAATGCATATGCGATAGAGTATGACTGTATTGATGCAAGACAATTAAAGCCAACATTAGAGTTCCGTAATATCAATGGATTGTTTAGTGGTGGTCAGTTCAATGGAAGCTCTGGTTATGAAGAGGCGGCAGCGCAGGGATTGGTTGCCGGTATCAATGCAGCTAGAAAAGTACATGGTAAAGAAGGTATTATTATTGACCGTTCCGAAGCATATATCGGAGTATTGATCGATGATCTGGTTACAAAAGAAAGCCATGAGCCGTACCGTATGATGACCTCAAGAGCGGAATACAGATTATTACTTCGTCAGGATAATGCAGATCAGAGATTAACAAGACTGGGACATGAAATAGGACTTATATCTGATGAGAGATACGAGAGATTGTTAAAGAAAGAATCATTGATTGTATCAGAGATTGAAAGACTGAATAATATCCATGTAGGTACAAGTGAACAGGTACAGAAATTATTAGAAGAGAATGGAAGTACATTACTCACGTCAGGTGTAACACTGGCAGATTTGATCCGCAGACCGGAATTATCTTATGAGGTAATAGAACCAATTGATAAAGAAAGACCTGAACTGCCTGTTGATCTGAAAGAAGAAGTTATTGGACAGATTGATATATCTATTAAGTACAAGGGCTATATTGATAGACAAAAAAGACAGGTAGAACAGTTTAAAAAGCTGGAAAATAAGAAAATTCCAGACGATATTGATTATGATGCAGTAAATAGCCTTAGAATTGAGGCAGTACAGAAGTTAAAGGAGTACAGACCGGTATCAATCGGACAGGCTTCAAGAATATCGGGAGTATCACCGGCAGATATATCTGTATTGTTGGTATATTTGAGTTCTAAATAATTGTGAAAATGAAAGATATCTATTTATATGTATTATATGTGGATATCTTTCTTAAATATTAGGATATATGTGGATAATTTTGAAATATGAAGGGAAAATATATGTATAATAATCTTTTAAAGGAAAAAGCCTATGAAATAGGAATCGAACTTGACGACCAGCAGATTGATCAGTTTAATGAGTTTTACGAGATGATGGTGGAATGGAACAAGATGATGAATCTGACTGGAATTACAGAATATGATGAAGTAGTGGAAAAACATTTTATCGATAGTCTGTCTATTGCAAAAGTGACAGATATGAGTCAGGTGAAAAGAGTAATCGATGTGGGAACAGGAGCAGGATTTCCGGGTATTCCATTAAAAATAGCTTATCCACACCTGGAAGTGACATTGTTGGATTCATTGAATAAACGAATTAAATTTTTAAATGCTGTGATTGAACAGACTAGATTGGAAAAAATAAAGACGATTCACGGAAGAGCTGAGGACTATGCAAAGCAGACTGACTATAGAGAAAAATATGATCTGTGTGTTTCGCGTGCAGTAGCAAACCTTACAACCTTGAGTGAATATTGTCTGCCTTATGTAGCAGTGAACGGAAAATTTATTTCGTATAAATCCGGTGAAATTGATTCAGAGGTTAATGAATCAAAAAAAGCAATCCAAATTTTAGGTGGAAAATTGGCAAAGGTAGAGAAGTTTCAGTTGACTGGAACAGATATAGGAAGATCCTTTGTGATCATTAAGAAAGTAAAAACGACTGGAAAAAAATTTCCGCGTAAAGCAGGACTTCCATCTAAAGAACCATTGAAATAATACAAATAAAATGAGGAGATGTTTCACGTGAAACATCTCCTCATTTTTATGAATACAATTGAGCAAATGTATATTATTGGGGAGATAGATGCAAAAATATAACAATGAACCAAAGTCAGAGAGTACATAAGCTTTTGACGACTACATTTATTCTGAAATGTTCTGTTGACACTTCTGAACCTTCAATGATTTTAATAATATGTAAAAAATATAATGTTTCACGTGAAACATTCTAATCGTCAAGTTATACAATATGTTTAAATTCACATTCTTTATTTATATCATATCGTAGAAATGTGTTTCACGTGAAACATTTTGTAGATATCAAAGTGTAAAAGTGATATAATAAATTATGTGTTTTTAGAATGTAAAAACATAAGTTTATGTGTATTTTATAGAAAGGTAAATCAGTTTATGGGAAGAGTTATAGCAATCGCTAACCAAAAAGGTGGGGTTGGTAAAACAACTACCGCTATTAATTTGTCTTCTTGTCTGGCTGCTAAAAATCAGCGTGTCCTGGCAATTGATATGGATCCGCAGGGAAATATGACAAGTGGCTTGGGTGTAGATAAGGACGAAGTCGAAGGTACTATCTATGATTTGATCATTGGTGAAGCTGGTTTGAAAGAGGTTCTTGTTAAAGATGCTCTTGAGAATCTTGATGTTATTCCTGCTAATATTGATTTATCGGCTGCAGAAATTGAATTAATAGGGGTTGACAATAAGGAGTATATTGTTAAAAATGCAGTTCAAGAGGTAAGAGATGATTACGATTATATTGTAATTGATTGCCCACCGTCACTTAGTATGTTGACTATTAATGCAATGACAACGGCCGATTCGGTATTAGTGCCAATCCAGTGCGAATATTACGCATTGGAAGGATTGAGCCAGTTGATACATACGGTAGAATTAGTAAAAGAAAGACTTAATTCGAAACTTGAGATAGAAGGTGTTGTATTTACAATGTACGATGCCAGAACAAATCTGTCATTACAGGTTGTAGAAAATGTGAAAGATAATCTGCAACAGGCAATCTATAAGACAATTATTCCGAGAAATATTCGTCTTGCGGAAGCACCGAGTTATGGTATGCCTATCAATCTATACGATCCAAAGTCTACAGGTTCGGAGAGCTATATGAGACTTGCAGAGGAAGTTATGAACCGAGAATAGATCGAGAGTAAATGGACTTTGCAAAGGAACGAATAATAGAGGAGGAGAATGATGGCAGTTAAGAAAAAAGGATTAGGAAAAGGTCTGGACAGCCTTATTGTACCTAATAAAAATGTAGAATCGACGGAAGATAGCAAGGCTAAGAAAGAGTCGAAAGAAGAAGTTATTCCCGGCGAGCAGATGATGAAAATCAATATGGTTGAGCCGAACAGAGATCAGCCGAGAAAAAATTTTGAAGAAGATGCCCTGCTCGAATTGGCAGATTCTATCAAACAATTTGGAGTTTTACAGCCGTTACTGGTAAGAAAACAGAAAGATTACTATGAAATCATAGCAGGTGAGCGCAGATGGCGTGCTGCGAAGATGGCTGGTATGAAAGAGGTTCCTGTGATTGTAAAAGAATTTACAGAACAGGAAATTGTAGAAATTGGACTGATTGAGAATATCCAGAGAGAAAATCTGAATCCAATTGAAGAAGCAATGGCCTATAAGCGATTAATGGAAGAATTTGGATTAAAGCAGGACGAAATTGCGGAGAGAGTATCCAAGAGCCGTACTGCGGTAACGAACTCAATGCGTTTGTTAAAACTGGATGACAGAGTACAACAGATGATTATTGAAGATATGATTTCTACAGGACATGCCCGTGCGTTACTTGCGATTGAAGATAAGGATCAGCAGTACGAACTGGCAAATATGATTTTTGATGAAAAACTAAGTGTGCGTGATGTTGAAAAACTGGTGAAATCTCTTAAGAATCCTAAGAAGGTAAAAGAAAAGAAAGTTGTGGAAAATTCTTTTGTTTATACAAATCTTGAGGAAAAAATGAAAGAAGTAATCGGCACAAAAGTAAGTATATCTTCAAAAGGAAAAGGAAAAGGTAAAATAGAGATAGAATATTATTCGGATGAAGAATTAGAACGAGTGTTCGATATGATTATGAGTTTGAGAAAGGACGAATAAGGATATATGGAAAGTAAGATTTTAAAGGCAATAGGAATTGATCCTGCATTTTTGCTACTATTTTTACTGATACTCATTATTGTGCTGTTTGTATTTTGTATTAATGTGAATATGAAATATACTCGTTTGAAAAATAGTTACAATGTGTTTATGAAAGGCAAAGATGGGAAAACTCTGGAAGATAGTTTCAAAGAGAGACTTGCAGAAGTTGATACTGTTGTAAAAGTAGTAAAACAAAATCGTCAGGAAATCAAAGAACTTAACCGTAAGCTTGGTCATAATTTTCAGAAAGTCGGAATTGTAAAATATGATGCATTTAATGAAATGGGCGGTAAGCTGAGTTTTGCAATCGCGATGCTTGATGATAATAATAATGGATGGATTTTAAATGCAATGCACAGTAGAGAAGGTTGCTACACTTATGTGAAAGAAATCTTAAAGGGTGAAAGTTTTGTAGAATTGGCAGACGAGGAAGCTGAAGCATTGGACAAGGCTATTTTCAGTGATGAATTCATTGATCAGAAATAAGAGATGAATTTATAGTAATAAAACCAAAATCAGAGTAACAAACAATTTAATGAAAAGTAATATACAGATCAGGAGGAAACATTCATGTTAGACATTAAATTTGTGAGAAATAATCCAGAGGCAGTAAAAGAAAATATTAAGAAAAAATTTCAGGATGAGAAATTACCATTGGTAGACAAAGTATTAGAATTAGACCAGCGGAATAGAGATATAAAGCAGGAAGTAGAAGTATTGCGTGCAGAAAAGAATAAAACTTCTAAACAGATTGGTGCATGCATGGCTCAGGGGAAAAAAGAAGAGGCTGAGCAGTTAAAGCAGAAAGTACAGGAAAGTGCAGAAAGAATGGAAATTTTATCTGCAGAGGAAAAGGAAGTTGAAGCGGAATTAAAGAAAAATATGATGGTAATTCCAAACATCATTGATCCTTCAGTTCCGATTGGTAAAGATGACAGTCAGAACGTAGAGATTGAAAAGTACGGTGAGCCGGTAGTGCCGGATTATGAGATTCCTTATCACACAGAGATCATGGAAAGCTTCAATGGTATTGATCTTGACAGTGCCGGAAAAGTTGCAGGAAATGGATTCTATTATCTGATGGGAGATATTGCAAGACTTCACTCCGCAGTTATCTCATACGCAAGAGATTTTATGATCGACAGAGGTTTTACTTACTGTATCCCACCATTCATGATCAGAAGTAACGTAGTAACAGGAGTTATGAGTTTTGCAGAGATGGATGCCATGATGTATAAAATCGAGGGTGAAGACCTGTACCTGATCGGAACAAGTGAGCATTCTATGATTGGTAAATTTATTGATACAATCCTGACAGAGGATCAGCTTCCACAGACACTTACAAGTTATTCACCATGTTTCCGTAAAGAGAAAGGTGCTCACGGAATTGAGGAGAGAGGAGTTTACCGTATTCACCAGTTTGAAAAACAGGAAATGATCGTTGTGTGTAAGCCGGAGGAAAGCAAAAAATGGTATGATGTTCTGTGGAAAAATACAGTAGATTTATTCCGTTCTATGGATATCCCGGTTCGTACATTAGAGTGCTGCTCCGGAGACCTTGCAGATCTGAAAGTAAAATCATGTGATGTAGAAGCATGGTCACCAAGACAGAAAAAATATTTCGAGGTAGGAAGTTGCTCTAATCTTGGCGATGCTCAGGCAAGAAGACTTGGTATCCGTGTAAAAGGAAAAGACGGAAAATATTTTGCAAATACACTGAATAATACAGTAGTTGCTCCACCGAGAATGTTAATCGCATTCTTAGAGAATAACCTTCAGGCAGACGGAACTGTTAAGATACCGGAAGTATTACAGCCATACATGGGTGGAACAAAATTACTTGTACCGAAAAACAAATAATTAAAGGATAACGATAATGCATCAATACCTGAATGCCATTGGATTTGGCAATATAACCGACAAAAATGAATTAAATGAAATTCTGGCAGATGTGGAACATTCATTTACGAGACATAATCTGATTACTGTGTCACAGAATATGGATTTTTGTGCATATCTCAGAGAATATGGCGAAAAGATGGGGATTGTATTGTACGGAGATATGGATATCCAGGATCAGTTCAAGAAATTGTATTATGTCCCTTATCTTGAGGGAACTGGCGTTACAAGTTATGCGGATGTATGTATTGAGAGAAGAATTGACAGAGAAGCTTATGTGGGAATCTGTGAGGATGTGAAAGTTGGAATCAGCCTGATTTTCTCTCTGCAAAATACGATTGAATATTTGAAAGAAAAACAGTTGTCCGGAAGATCCGTGAAATATACCTCTGTGACATTGGCTGGTCTGGCAAATGAAGGTATGATATTGTTCCCTGTATTGAAGAACAAAGAACAGACCAAACAACAGCTGGAAGAATCCAGAAACAGGATGTTGCTGCAGAGTGCGGCCAGATCCGGAGACCAGACAGCAATCGAGAGTTTGACGTTGGAAGATATAGACACTTATTCGAAAGTGTCCAAACGTCTGGTAAAAGAAGATTTATTCAGTATCGTGGATACATACATTATGCCTTATGGAATAGAATGTGACAGATATTCTATTCTTGGTGAAATACTCAATCTTGAAATAGTGAAAAATGAGTATACGAAAGAAGATGTCTATATCATGCGTCTGGATGTCAATGAATTACAGTTTGATGTCTGTGTACCGGTAAAGTCACTTGTTGGAGAACCGGCACCGGGAAGAAGATTCAAAGGAAATATCTGGATGCAGGGCAAGGTGAATTTTTAATATTACTACGTATAAAGAATCCGGGATTTTTAGTCCCGGATTTCTTATCACTATGCGTACGACAAAAGAGTCTTTGTTTCTGGAACTGTATGAGCTTTGGGCTTGATTTTAAATAGTCAGAATGATAAAATATAAAAGCATTAGTTGAATGGATAAGGTAAGTGCCTTCTAAGGGTCAGGTGGAGCAATCCCCTTTCGGAAGCGATTTATGAAATAAATTTGAAAATTGCTCCATTACAATTAAATACGTCTCAGTACCTCAGTAGGATAGAGGGTTCGCCTCCTAAGCGAAACGTCGCAGGTTCGATTCCTGTCTGGGACGCCAGCAAACAACGCTGAAAGCCTTGATTTATCGAGGTTTTCAGCTTCTTTTGTTTTTGAACTTATAACCTGTCAAATAAAAAGCACTTTCAATTTAACTTTTATAAATTCTTTTGACATTAAGATTTGTAATTCGATATTTTTATGATTGTTTGAGTAGAAGAGTTTGCTAACACTTAGGCCTGTTTTACAGTGGGGGAAAAGAAAAAACATCAAAAAAAATGATGATTAATGGTGCGCTTGTGATAGAATGGAAAAAAGAGAAAAGCATAAAGGATGTAGTTGTGGAGAATATTTGTTATGATTAGAAAGTTGCTGAACGGAGATATCGATAGAGTTGCTGACATATGGTTAAAGACAAATCTGAAAGCACATTATTTTATTTCCAATCAATACTGGAAAAGTAATTATGAATTAGTGAAAGAAATGATGTCACAATCCGAAGTCTATGTGTTTGAAGCGGATAAAATGATACAAGGATTTGTAGGACTAAATGATGAATATATCGAAGGTATTTTTGTCTATGATGAAATGCAGTCATGTGGTATAGGTAAGCTTTTATTGGATTATATTAAGGATAAAAAAGTCAGCTTACAATTAAATGTATACCAGAAGAATGCCAGAGCAATTTCTTTTTACCAAAGAGAAGGGTTCATTATTCAATGTGAAGGTTTGGATGAAGCTACTGGTGAAAAAGAGTACACCATGCTATGGAAACAAAAATAGAAATCGAAATTGCCCGAGCTGAAAGCGAGGGATACTTCTTGTCCGAAGGGCAAGAAGGTGGAACTGAGAAGAATTAAAACAATCGGGATTTAACAGACAGAAAATTTTGGACGTAAAGGAGTTAATTATATGAATTACGAATGCAAAATAACGGTATTGGAGACAAAGGTGTTCCCGGAATTACAGGAAAAGTATTTGGCTGATCCGAAATCCGGTCCGTGTCCATGTTTCAAGGCGGGAGACACATTTCTCTTAAAAAGAACGCCGGAGCAGGATGACTTTTACCATCTAATGAATGGCAAATTCTGCGGAGAGGCATGGGATGCCATCAGCCGATATGTTTATACGGCGTTGCAGGGCGGCTCCATTATGCGCAAGTGGACAAATGACGACAGAATGATGATCGCCTGCTGCAATGATGGCACACGCCCTGTTATCTTCAAGATCGAGCGGATCGATATTCCGGAAAACGAAGAAGAAAAGCAATGGCTGGAAAAGCAGAATTTCAAGAACACGGCAGATGATGCCTATACAGGCTGATAACTTCAAGTTTGATGGAGAAAGCAAAAATTATTCATACCCTTTATCATATAGTTTTTGTATATTTTCTGGAAGTTTATCAGGCAACATGGCGTTTATCGAATCTTCGTTACCATCTTTCATTGCTGTTTCATAATACCAGCACTTGAATTTTAAGAGGGAGAGAGTTTTTTGAAGTTCCT
>CAKRJP010000024.1 GCA_934351835.1 uncultured Lachnospiraceae bacterium | reverse complement strand
AAGATTAAACCGCCTCCAGCCCCTTATTTCCAAGGGCTGAAGACGGTTTCCATCAACACATTTTGTCCTATAACTCTTAGTTTATTATTTTCGCCGGGTCAGGTGATGGCACTCACCTTCCGACTGCCTTGTTAAGTGTATTATAGTCAAAAATTTTTTTTCTGTCAACCAGACAGCTTGTCTATATTTATTCTTTTATACACTTACCCCTGCGTAAATCTCGACAGGAACTGTTTTGTACGCTCTTCTTTCGGATGTTCGAATACCTGCACCGGGTCACCCTGTTCCAGAATGTATCCATCATCCATGAAGATTACCTGGCTTGCCACATCTCTGGCAAATGCCATCTCATGTGTGACGATGATCATAGTCGTGTTCTGATCTGCCAGTTCTTTCATAACCTTCAGCACTTCTCCGGTAAGCTCCGGATCAAGAGCCGATGTCGGCTCATCGAAACATAAGATATCCGGCTGCAGAGCAAGTGCTCTTGCAATAGCTACTCGCTGGCACTGTCCTCCGGACAACTGATGCGGATAATTATTCATACGGTCTGCAAGCCCCATCTCACGAAGTAAATGCTCTGCCTGAGCTTCAATCTCATCGTGGATTTCTTTTTTCCTTATCTTATAATCCGGCTGCTCTTTGGCCAACAATTCTTTTGCTAACATAACATTTCCCAGTGCAGTGTACTGTGGGAACAGATTAAATGACTGGAATACCAGCCCGAAATGTAACCGTTTCTTTCGAATCTCTGTTTCTTGCGTTGTTGCCGGATTGCTGGCATCCAACAAGGTCTCGCCGTTGACGCGGATGATTCCTTTGTCCGGTCTTTCCAGGAAATTTAAGCACCGCAACAAGGTCGTCTTACCACTTCCCGAAGAACCGATAATGGAAAGAACCTGTCCTTTTTCCAGAGAGAAACTGATGTCTTTCAGCACCTCCGTACGGTCAAATGATTTGCATATGTGTTCAACTTCTAAAATAGACATCCTTCATCCCTCCTATCT
Source organism: uncultured Lachnospiraceae bacterium (assembly GCA_934351835.1). GTDB lineage: Bacteria > Bacillota > Clostridia > Lachnospirales > Lachnospiraceae > CAKRJP01. The sequence continues at coordinate 29,654 of CAKRJP010000024.1, read as the reverse complement.
AAAATAATCAAGTTTTTTCTCAAGGCGTCCCAAAAGAACCGTCAGGATACCATTGAAGATCAGGTAATATACTGCGGTAAAGAATAATGGCCAGATCGCTCCTGAAATTCCCTGCGAACCTTTCATAAATGACTGACCTGCCCAGATAATCTCCTGAAGTGCAATAATACGTGAAAGAGAGGTATCTTTTACCAGTGTAATAATCTCATTGGACATCGGCGGAACAATTCTCTTGATCATCTGTAACAGTGTGATCTTAAAGAAAATCTGTCGTTTTGTCATACCAAGCACAAGACCGGCCTCTTCCTGGCCGACCGGTACTCCCTGGATTCCACCTCTGTATATTTCGGAGAAATAACAGGAATAGTTGAAAATAAATGCAACAGACGCCGCAAGAAATCTGCCGGATTCTCCGCTTCCCCAAATTGGATTATGTAATACAAGACCCGGAAAATAATAAATAATCAAAAGCTGGATCATAAGTGGTGTTCCCCTGATGATCCATACAATGATCTTCATCAGATAACTTAACGGTCGAAACTTAGACATGGTTCCAAAAGAGATAATAAGTCCCAGTGGAAATGCTCCGATCAAAGTCACCAAAAATAATTTTAAAGTCTGTATAAACCCAATATTCAACGATTGGATAACGGTTGGAAATTGTTCCATGATTAATTCCATATATGTTACCTGCTTTCTATAATAAAAATGTGCCCCAGCACACTCCTGCACTGAGCGCAAAATAGAGAGCGGAGTCCACCACTCTCTATTTTCTATTATACTATTTTTTCAAGTCTTATTTCTGCTCAGTAAGTGCAGCCTGTACACCATATTTCTCAGCTACTTTCTGAATAGAACCATCTGCATAGCTGTCTGCAAAGAACTGGTTCAGTGCCTCTGCCAGGTCAGATCCTTTACGGAAACCAACGCCGTACTCTTCACTGTTCAGGCTGATCGTATAAGTCAGATCTGCATATCCTGTTCCCTCTCCTACCATAGCCGCAGCCATCAGCGAATCAATAACAGCAGCATCAGAAGTACCGGAAGCAACTTCCATCAGTGCATCTGCCTGAGATTTTACAGGTGTAGGCTCAATGTCAAGATCCTGAAGAGCAGCCTCTCCGGCGCTTCCTGCCTCTGCAGCAAATGCGAGATCTTTGATGCTGTCTTCTGACTGATATTTGTCAGCTTTATCTTTCGGTACAATAACAACCTGTGCGTTGTTGCAGTATGCATTGGTACATTCCATAGAACTTGTAACCTCTGGTGTAAGTGTCATACCATTCCATACACAGTCAATCGTCTTACCATCTAATTCCATGATCTTGTTGTCCCAGTCAATCTCTACAAATTCAACATCAACACCAAGGCTCTCTGCAAATGCTGTTGCCATATCTGCATCAAATCCAATCCAGTTACCGTCATCATCTTTGTAATCCATAGGTTCAAACTCCGTGATACCTACAACCAGAGTTCCCTTGTCCTTTACATAATCCAGATCACTTTTATCAGAAGCTGTACTCTCTGCTGTCGTGCTGGAATCAGAACTTGAACTCTTAGAGCCACAGGCTGTCATAGAAAACACCATGACACCAGTCAGCATTAATGCAACTAATCTTTTCATAACTAATCTCCTTTTCACATGTCCTTTATTCATAATACTTTCTTATATTACCAATTTACTACACTAAAGTCAACTATAAAAATAAAAAAGTACCTTCCACATCGAAAGGTACTTCTTAAGAATATGTATGATAGAAAGTCCTATAAAGTCTTTCCTGTCAGCAGTTCATATGCCTGAAGATATTTATTGATTGTCTTTTCCACAATATCCTCCGGCAGTGTCCAGTCATTGTCCGGATTTGCTTTCAGCCAGTCACGGGCAAACTGTTTATCAAAGGATGGCTGAGAATGTCCCGGCTCATATCCTTCGGCAGGCCAGAAACGAGAACTGTCCGGTGTGAGCATCTCATCACCGATCAGAAGATTTCCTTCTTCATCCAGACCAAACTCAAATTTTGTATCTGCAATAATGATTCCACGGCTTAATGCATAATCTGCACATTTTTTATAAAGAGCAATTGTACAGTCACGAAGTTTTTCTGCATACTCTTTTCCTTTTCCAGGGAAATATTTTTCAAGATGATCAATGCTCTGCTCAAAAGAGATATTCTCATCGTGATCACCGATCTCAGCTTTTGTGGATGGTGTGTAGATAGGCTCCGGAAGCTTATCTGATTCTTTCAATCCTTCCGGAAGTTTGATTCCACATACAGTTCCGTCTTTCTGATAGCTTGCCCAGCCGCTTCCTGTGATATATCCACGAACAATGCACTCGATCGGGAGCATGTTCAGTTTCTTACACATCATGCTGTTGCCATCAAACTGTGGCTGCTGGAAATATTCCGGCATATCTTTTACATCAACAGAAATCATATGGTTCGGAAGAATATCTTCTGTCAGATCAAACCAGAATTTTGACATCTGAGTCAAAACCGTACCTTTCTTGGTTACCTGATTCTTTAAAATGACATCAAAACAGCTGATGCGGTCTGTCGCAACCATGATCAAACTATCGCCATTATCATAAATCTCACGTACTTTACCCTCTTTGATAGGTTTCATTTCTTTCATACTCATGTCACGTATCCTCTCTACGAAATAATAATTAATTGCTCCTTATAATAATAAGCAGATTTATAAGTAAAAATCAATAGTAAAATGTGATTTTTATTATTTAATCTACATATTATCTTCTTCAAATTCCTCCAGGTACACATCCCACCACGCAAGACAGGCTTCGGTCCATTCGTCCCACGCCTCCCTCAGTGACTGTTCCATCCGCGCTGGTCCCTCTTTTATTTTCTCTGCTCTTTCCTGCAAAGCCACAGTCTCTTCTGATCGAAACCCTGATTGTTCCGTCAGCACCAGCCGTGTTTCCGTCCACAATCTAAGTTCCAGTTCTTCTTTCTCCCGGCTTAACTGTTCCCATTTTCCCCACAGATATGCAAATTTCTTCTCTGCCTCATCCATCGGTTTACGCGCCAAACCAAAACGCCAGTCCAGATAGGCTTCATCCGTGCCGATTTCCCGCAATCTGTGGCGTTCCTTTTCAGGGACTGCCCGCATTCCCGCAATCAGCGCCTGATCTTCTGCCTGTACCAGTGCCGCCAGATTTTCTGAGCCATTCTGTCTGCTCCGTTTCAGATAATGTTCATAGCCAAATGGATAATACATTACTTTTTGTCCCTGGAATACCAGAATTGCATCTGCCACCTGCTTGATAAAATAGCGGTCATGGGACACAAACAGCATCGTTCCCTTATACGCACGAAATGCTGACTCCAACGTTTCTTTTGCCCGGATATCCATGTGGTTGGTCGGCTCATCCAATAAAAGCAGATTCGGCCGGCTATACAGAAGTTCCGCCAGCATCAGTCGTGATTTCTCGCCACCGGAGAGATTACTTACTTTTGTCTGTGCTTCTTTTCCCCGAAACAGATGCGACGCCAGCACATGCCTTGCATCTTTTTCATTTAATCCGGGGAACAGATCATGAAAATGTTCATACACCGTCTTTTCCGACTGAATTGTTGCCGTCTGCTGGTCAAAATATCCCATCAATATATTATTTCCAAGGGCACCTTTTCCTCCTATTGGTGCAATAAGTCCTGCCATTGTCTTTAAGAAGGTGGATTTTCCGGCTCCATTATCCCCTATGATTCCTATTTTCTGTCCCCTTCTCACCCTGAGAGATAATTCCAGCAGAACTTTATCATATCCTATCTTCAAATGTTCCGCCTCATATACCCATTTGCTCCCCGGATGCAACGGTTCAATGTCTCCTGTAAATATATGCACATCATCCTCTGCCGGATCCGGCAGCAGTTCCATCCGCTCGATGATCTTCTTCCTCGATCTGGCAAATGCTGCTTTTTTAGGCTTGTGTTTAAAACGCTCGATCAGACCATTTAGTCGGTCAAGTTCCTTCTGCTGACGTTCATACGCCTTTTTCGCTGCTGCAATATCTTTTTGTTTCTGTTCTCTGTACTGCGTGTAATTTCCCGGGTAACGTCTCAGTGACCGGTCTTCCAGTTCATACACCACATCCGTTACCTGATCCAGAAAAAACCTGTCATGGGACACGAAGACGATAGCGTGTTCATATTCTCTGATATATTCTTCCAGCCATTCTGTTGTCTGGATATCCAGATGATTGGTCGGCTCATCAAGGAGCAAAATATCCGGTTTCATCAAGAACAACCTGAGCAATGCAATCTTTGTCTGCTCACCCCCGGAAAACTCCTCGAATTTCTTATGTTTCTCTTCCTTCTGAAATCCGAATCCCGTAAACAATCTGTCATACTCCATCTCGTATAAATAGCGTTCTTTCGAATACAAGTCATCCGTCGGACAGCTTTCCAACAGAAGTTCTTCTACTGTTTTGTCAAAATCCTGCTCCGCGCTCTGTCTGAGCATTCCCACAGTAAGCACCCTGGATTTCCATATGCCCGGCTCCTGCCGCTTATCATCCTGATCCAAAGACAATTCTCCTGCGATCAGCTTAAGGAGTGTCGTCTTCCCTACACCGTTTTTCCCTACAACGGCAATCTTTTCATTTCCTTTGATTTCAAAATTAACATGGGACAGTATCGTCTTTGCCCCAACGGAAACGGTTCCGTTTTTTATCTGATATAACATCTTTTTGGATCCTTTTCTTTATTTTACCCCAAGTGCATTCGGATAAATTTCTTTCAATTTCTGATCATTGTAATGCTCATCCATTACTTTCTGCCACTCGTTGGTTGCCTTCACCTGATGAACTCTCTGATCACTTCGGATCAGCGCCAGTGCGGATACACTCATATTCAGACACATAAATACAATCAGACACCAGGATAAGATTTTCCCCACTTTCATCGGAATTTTCTCGATCCATCCTGACATATTCGGATATAAAATCTTGATCCACACCAGTGCCGCAATTCCCCAGAAGAAACAGTACAGCAAGTTGATACGGCCACCTAAGTTAAATGGAATTTTGCTGTAATCCCAGAATACTTTTCCAAATACAAGTTCCGTCACCACACTGCACATATACTCATAAGCACCGCCCAAAAAGGTTCCCGCTGTCAGAAGAAATATATCCGTTTTATCTCTGTAACGGTACAAAAGCAGAGTTCCCGCTGCCATCGCCATTCCCCAGACAATACTAAACGGACCCCAAACCAGACTGCTTCGGCTCATCCAAACTCCGGCCGTCGCACGACAAAATAATGTTTCCACAATATCCCCTAAGAATGAACCTATTACAAAAATCCAGACAATCTTATAAAAGCTGCATCCATATGCAAATACAGTTGCCTGCTTCTTAACCTCTTCCTCCGTCAGTTCCGTCTTCCGGTGCGCTGCTTCCGGGTATGCACGTTTAATACGGTGATCCACATATCCATAGATCCGTCTCCCAAGATCAGAACTGATTCCTGTCAGCCAGGAGTCCACAGCCTCCCACTGTTCAATCCTGCGGCTTCGTCCGGTCATAAGGATTAAAGTAGCGACTGTATCAAGTATCAGCAGTCCTAACATTATCCAGGTCACAATCTTTACAACAAAAAATGGCAGTAACTTTATCACATCCAGTAAAAACGGCAATCCCCAGATAATCATCAGGAAACATAAGAGTCCCCAGAACAAAGAAACCGGCAAACAAATATATCCATCCAGATTCCATTTGATCTGTGAATAGTCCCACCATCTCTCATGGTAAAATTTCTCAATCAGATGTCCTGCGATCCACTCGATCAATGTGGACCAGATCACGCCTGCCACAAACAGCCAGACTCCGTGAAGTTCCCAGCAAAACTGCGCGATTATCACTGCGGACACGCCATAGATCACACACAAAGGTCCATTAATCAAACCTCTGTTCACGAATCTCCGGTGTTCCACCGCTGCTGTTATCGTCTCAAGTATCCATCCTAAAAAGCTGCAACAAAAAAACAACCAGATAATCTCATATCCTGTGTACATACTTTGTGTTCTCCTTCCGTATATAGAACACAATAACACATCTTTCTGAGAAAATCTGGTTATTTATTAAATTTTTAAATCATTAATTTTCATCAAGCAGGTTCTTCATGCTCTTGAGACCGATCAACAATGTTGACGTATTATGCAACAATGCTGATGTCGTTGGTTGTATGATTCCGCATACTCCAAGTGCGATCAGTCCTGCATTGAATCCAACGATCGTTCTGTAGTTACCGTGGATTCTCTTCATAAGGGCATTACTAAGCTCTTTCAGAGTCAGAATCTCCTGGAGATTCTCTGCTCCGATCGTGATATCAGCAATCTCTCTTGCCAACTCGGCACCTTCGCTGATCGCGATACCTACATCTGCTGCAGATAATGCCGGTGAATCGTTAATACCGTCACCAATCATAATAACTTTTCTTCCAAGCTTCTTCTCACGGTTTACAAAATCAGCCTTATCCTGTGGAAGTACTTCTGAATAATATTCATCCACGCCTACACGTTTGGCAATTGCCTTTGCTGTACGGTCACTGTCTCCTGTCATCATAACGACTTTGGAAAGTCCGGCTTCTTTCAGTCTTCTTACGACCTCTTTTGCCTCCGGACGAAGCGGATCCTCAATACAGATGACTGCTGCCAGCTGATTTTCAATTGCAAGATACAGATGCGAACACTCTTCCGGCAGATTTTCGAATTGATCTTCCATCCCCTCCGGAATTGTACACTTCTCATCCTCAAATACAAAATGATAACTTCCGATTACAGCTTTTCTGTCATCAATGGTTGTTGAAATACCATGCGCAACAATATATTCAACTTTTGAATGCATCTCTTCATGAAACAGTTGCTTCTCGCTCGCCTTCTTCACAACGGCTTTCGCCATAGAATGCGGGAAATGTTCTTCCATACATGCTGCAATACGAAGAAGATCGTCCTCGCTTGCATCAGTAAACGGAATCACTGCTGCCACTGTCGGCTCAGCCTTTGTGAGTGTCCCGGTCTTATCAAATACAATCGTATCTGCCTCGGCTACCGCCTCCAGATACTTGCCGCCTTTAACCGTGATCTTATGTGTTCCTGCCTCTCTGATAGCAGAAAGAACAGAAATCGGCATTGCCAGTTTCAGTGCACACGAAAAATCTACCATTAAAATAGATAATGCTTTTGTCACATTTCTGGTAAGTAACCATGTAAGAGCTGTTCCGCCTAAACTATATGGGACCAATTTGTCTGCCAAATGTTCCGCACGACTCTCCACACCTGATTTCAGCTTCTCAGATTCTTCAATCAGTGCTGCAATCTTCTCATAACGGCTGGAACCTCCGACCTCTTTCACACAGATTGTAAGTTCTCCTTCTTCTACAACAGTTCCTGCATAAACATATTTATCCTTACACTTGCGAACTGCCACAGACTCGCCGGTCAGGGATGCCTGATTGATCATTGCCTCTCCGTCAGAAACCACTCCGTCAAACGGAATGACATTTCCGACATGGACAACGACTTCATCTCCCGGTTTGATATCTTTCATCTCTACCAGGATCTCCTGATCTTCCGTCTTAAGCCATACTTTTCCGACATTCAGAGACATGCTCCTTGCCAGATCTCCGACGGATTTCTTATGGGTCCAGTCCTCCAGAAGTTCTCCGACACCTAATAAGAACATGATAGAACCTGCAGTTCCAAAATCACTTCTTAAAATAGACACTCCAATCGCCGTCGCATCCAGTACCGGCACTTCAATCTTCCTCTGTGCCAGAGTCTTAATACCCTTCCAGATATACTTCACTGACATTGCAGTGGTATACGCTGCTGCCAGTGGGTATGGAAGGAATGCCATTCTTGCATAATGATAAACAATCTTACTGATCAGTTTCTCCTGAAATTCCGCATTCAGCTCTCTTCCGGAGTTTTCTAAAAGTCCTGTCGGGACTTCCACCTTTTCATATTTAAATGTACGGATCTGACGTATAATCTCTTCTCTGTCTGATTCATAGCAGATCACAGCGTCCGATGTGCGATCATAAACTTTCGCCATCTTCACGCCCTTGATACTCTCCAGATAATACTGCAAGATATCAGCATCCTCATAACTCATGCGATTCTGCATCAAGTGGATTCGCATTCGCCCTCTGATCTCATTCTTAATTACAAATCTCACGATTTATTCCACCTCAGCTTCATCCTCGGCTTTTTCTTCCGCTTCTACTTCAGATTCAAGATCTTCCTCTTCAAAGATCTCCTCTTCTGCGGCTCTGTCCTCGTTGATCTGTTTTGCCTCAGCGTAAATGTCTTCGCAGTTCTCCTGAAGTGTTGTAGTAGTCTTCATTACGAAGTCTTTTGCTCTGAGAACGGCTGCTGTACAGTTTGTATAAAGTTTCTTAGCATCCTTACTCGTAAGCACTTTGATTCCAGCTGTTCCGAATGCTACACCTGCTGCAAAAATTCCTGTTTTCTTCCAATTCATATCCATTATATGTACCTCCTAAAATAAAAAAACATTGTCAACTTTTTTGTTTGCCATAAAGTATAACACGGTCACGAGAAAAGTCATTCCTAACCTTTCTTATTGAAAAATGTTTATCACAAATTAAAGAGAGTCATTTTCAAAAAGGGGGGGAACGGCTAATGCCGATTCCCCCTAGTTTCTTAATTTTTGTTCTTCTTCCACTTCTTCGAGTTCCTCTTCTATCTCTTCAATAAACATTAGCAGAAAACTGATAAACAATACAATGCAAGATATCCAGATAGATTTTAACCCTATTTTTTCTGACAGATTACCCCCGATTCCGGCTCCGACTGCAAACGTAAATATAATTCCATAATAGCAGAACACTTTTTCAAGGATTTTCCTGTTTCTCTCACGTACAAAACCTGCCAAAGCCTCAGTTCCACTTCTTAAGTTACCAATACACATCGTGCTGGCATATCCATACCCATTGACTTTACGGAAAGTCTGCACCTGCATTGCACATGAAAATGATACCAGACAAGTCGCAACAGAATTAAAATCTGTAGAAATAAATCCCACTGCAAACAAAATCATGATCTCCATCAGAAGGATTCCCTGTCTCCAGTGTAGTCTCTCTGCATATTTAAATCTCCGATGGATCTGCTCTGCCACAAATACTCCAAATGCAAAAGAAAACAATGGGAATAAATATTTCACTGCCTGCCCCCATTCTCCTGCCATAAAATGTTCACTCATCAATACTACGTTACCTGTCTGTGCATTTGAAAACACATGATCTCTGGTAAAGTATGTATATGCATCCTGAAATCCTCCGGAAAATGCCAGAAATAACCCTGTGATCATAGCCTCTGACATCTGTCTCTTCTGAACTTTCTTATTCTTTTTACTCATTTTCTCCTCTTCTCACTACTTATATTAATGATTGTTAATCGAACTCTACTGTAGTATACTGTCTTTACCAGCAGATGTAAAATATATATTTAGTATATCAGATATATAATATTAAGATAGCTATTTTAAAGGAGGAATATATGATTTCTTATGATTATTATAGAATGTTCTACTTTGTCGCAGAATGTAAGAGTTTTACGAAAGCAGCCGAGCTTCTTCATAATAACCAGCCCAACATTACACGGTGTATGAATATTTTGGAAAATGAACTGGAATGTCAGCTGCTGATCCGTTCTAATCGCGGAGTCAGCCTCACCCCGGAAGGGGAAAGATTGTTTGCCCATGTGAGAGAGGCCTATAAACAATTGACCGATGGTGAACTTGAGATCCGGAAAGATACCAGCTTAGACAGCGGTCATATTTCCATTGGAGCCAGCGAGATTGCACTGCATTTGTTCTTATTAGATAAGCTGGAATCTTTCCACACAGAATTTCCGAATGTAAGACTCCGCATCCACAACTACTCCTCCCCCCAGGCCCTCAAAGCTCTGGAAAATGGTTCCGTAGATTTTGCCGTGGTAACTTCCCCCATCGATCTTCGGAAAAATCTAACGGCATTTCCACTCTACTCCTTCCGTGATACTTTAATCGGCGGTCTCAAATACAAAGAACTTGCAGATTGCAGCCACCGATTGCACGAACTTATGGACTACCCTTTCGTCTGTCTCGGTGCCAACACCAGCAGTAACACACTCTATACTCAGTTTTTTATGGAGCATGGACTGACATTTAAACCGGATATGGAAGCTTCCACAACAGATCAGATTCTTCCTATGATCATGCACAATCTGGGAATTGGCTTCTATCCAAAGGAAATGGCTTCTTACGCGATTTCCACCGGCGTAGTCCTTCCGATTCTACTTAAAGAAGCACTTCCGGAACGCCAGGTTTATCTTGTAGTCGATGAAAGTAAGCCCCAGAGCATTGCCGTAAGGAAGATTATCGAGGAACTGCAAGAGAACTCCTCACAGTCGATATAAGACAATTATTCAACAGCTAACAGAAAGTCCGCAACATATCTGCTGCGGACTTTCTTCTTATAGTAATTCATATTTCTCAAAAGCACGATAGATTCCATCGTCAACCACTGATGGACAGATATCATCCGCAACTGTCTTAAGTACGGCATTTCCATTTTTCATACAGATACTTAATCCGGCGGTCTCTAACATTTCCTTATCATTCATACTGTCGCCAAACGCAATAGTATCTTTGTTCAGGACATGCAGATAATTACAGACTCTTCGCACCGCCATTCCCTTATCGAACTTGCGGTTGATGATTTCTGCATTTACGAATCCGTACTGTTCTTCACTCTGGATACAGAACTCAAATTCTTCTCCTAAGGTTCTCTCAGCCCGGATAAGCTGTGATTTTTCCTTGCACATCACCACGATCTTATAAACCGGCTGTCCCTCATACTCGCTTAACGGACGCACATGCAGACGTTTTTCAATCTGTTCCCGCCACCGAAGCATCTCACTGTTCGCTCCTTCTCCGGCATGTTCTTTTAAGAACTGATGAAAGCCTTCATCTGTAAAGGAACCTTCCTTACACTCTATCGTCTGGAAAATGTCGTTCTCTTTCAACACTTTCATAGCTCGTTCTTTCTGTTCTTCCGTCATCGGGCAGTCATATAACACCGTGTCTCCGTGCAAAATATATCCCCCTGCACTGGCAATGACACCGTCAAATCCGTACTGTAATAACGGGCTTAACATATCGTAATTTCTTCCCGTTGCCAGGTATACATAGTGCCCTTTTCCCTGTGCCTTATGAATTGCCTCAATCGCCGACTGTGGTGGTTCATTACATCCAGGCTCTGTTAAAGTTCCATCGATATCTAAAAAAATGATTTTCTTATCCATTTCATTCTCCTTTATGAAAACGTTTTCACATCATGCCTAATCATAACTGAATTTCCGTGAATTGTAAACTATTATTTTAGTTCTTTCCACAATCCCTGTTTCAGAAGTCCAAACGCCAGCGCTGCCGTCAGGAAATCGGAAATTGCCTGGGATGCCAACACTCCGTGATATCCAATGAGCTGGGATGCCACGATAATGACAATGGCATAGAGCACGCCCTGCCTGCTAACTGACAAAAGGAATGCACCTACTGCTTTTCCTGCTGACTGGAAGACACAGGTCGTCACCAGTACAATGGCCACGAACACCATCCCAAGCTGCTGCATGCGGAGCATCAAAGTTCCTGCCTCAACAATCTCAGGCGTCTGTATAAATACACGAATCAATGGTCTTGCAAAAATCGCCAGTGTACCTGCCAACACCAGTGCCAATGCACATTCAAATCCATAAGAAAATTTCAAAATTTCCTGAAGTCTCTTTTTATTTCCAGCTCCGTAATTATAGCCGATCAACGGCTGACCGCCAAATGCAAAGCCAACCAACACCAGTGCTGCAATCATATTTACCTTCATGACAATTCCCATAGCCGCTACTTTATCCGTTCCGTACACCAATAGAAATCTGTTAGTCAATGCCACTCCAAAACTCTGCATGAAATTCGTAATAGATGCCGGAATCCCGATTACCAGAATCTGTCCCACTTCTTTCCTATTAATATGAAGCAGCCGCAGATCGATGGACAACCGTTTGCTGCGGTTCAGATAGAACCATACAAAATAAATATCGGATACAACATTTCCAAGGATTGTTGCGATTGCCGCTCCTCCGGCACCCATGCCCAGTACCGAGATAAAGATCGGATCCAGGATAATATTGACCAATGCTCCCATAACGCTTCCGATCATAGATTCCTTCGAAAATCCTTCCGAACGTAGCTGATTGATCGGTGTGTAAGACACAATGATAAACGGTGCTCCCAGCACCAGATAGGTGTAATACTGGGATGCATAGACATAGGTGTCTGTGTCCGCTCCCAGAAGTTGAAGCATCGGTGCCCTAAAGATCATCAAAAGTGTTGTCACGATAATTCCGCAGATCAGTGCCGCATAAAAGCAAAATACACTTAATCGTTTTCCATCATCATCCCTCTTTTGTCCAAACAGGCGGGAAATCACAGAACTTCCGCCCAGACCGAAGATATCTCCCAGCGCAATCATCGCCGTAAACATCGGTGCTCCTAAAGATACCCCAGCTACCAGATTAGTATTCCCAGTTCTCGCAATAAAAAACGTATCTACCATATTATAGACCAACGAAATTACCATGCTGAATACAACCGGCAGTGCCATATTAAAATACGCCTTATGAACAGGCGCCTTCTCAAAAATATCATTATTCATATAAGGAACCTCCTGCCGGGATATTTTACACTAAATCCCGCAATTTGTCACAAGGGCAATATTCACCAACTTACAATTATTTTTCGCTCCCGATTCAACAAATCTGCCAAATTGGCGTTACTGTACATTCACTGACTGACACACGTAAAACCGGCCCTGGCCGAGGAGGAATCTTCGGGCAGGGCCTTTCTATAGCAATAAAGGTTGATTATGGATTTTCTATTTAATAAAACTTACGTGTTTGCAGATTTCTTCGATGGCTTTCTCTTTTCTTTCATTAAAGATCACTTTATTTTCCTCGAAGAGATTACGTCCATCTGTGTCGATCGATACGATCAACGGTCCAAACTCTTTGACACGGCAATGCCATAAGGTCTCCGGCATTCCAAGATCTCTCCACTGCGCATCTACGATTTCTTCTACCTCTGTGGCAGCAACAACAGCATTTCCGGCCGGGAACACACAGTGCAAAGCCTTGTAGTTTTTACATGCATATTCTGTGTTTGGTCCCATACCACCTTTTCCGATGATAATCTTTACACCTGTCTTTTCTACAAATTCTTTTTCGAATTTTTCCATTCTCATACTGGTTGTCGGCCCTACCGATACCATCTCAAATTTGTCATCTGCCAGTGGGCGGATGATTGGTCCTGCATGGAAGATTGCTGCATCTCTTACGTTTACAGGAAGTTCTCTTCCTTCTTCTACCAGACGTCTGTGTGCCACATCACGACAGGTTGTCATGCTTCCATTTAAGTAAATGATATCTCCAACATGGATATCTGCCAGATCTTCTTCTGAAATCGGTGTTGTTAGTATTTTCTTTCCGTCTTTTACTTCTAACATTATAAAGTCACCCCCGAATGTGTTGTAATTGTATAGTTAAGGTCCTTATCAAAAATAATATGGCCGCGTCTGTGAGACCAGCATCCCACGTTCACAGCTACACCGATGGCAGATGGGTGTCTTGCTGTATTCTCAATATGAACGCCCATGACAGAATATTTTCCACCCATTCCCTGAGGTCCGAGGCCGATGGCATTGATTCCATCTTCTAATAATTTCTCCATAGACGCGGCACGCTCATTATCATTATGACTTCCCAGCGGTCTCATCAAAGCCTTCTTCGAAAGCAAAGCTGCAGTCTCAACAGATGTTGCAACACCAACACCAACTAAAAGCGGTGGACATGCATTTAATCCATAAGAAGTCATAACATCCATAACAAATTTTGTAACGCCTTCATAACCTTCTCCAGGCATCAGCACCATCGCTTTTCCAGGAAGTGTACATCCGCCTCCGGCCATGTATGCGTAGATTTCACACTGGTCGCTGTTTGGAACGATATCCCAGAATACCGTAGGTGTTCCTTTTCCAACATTCTTTCCTGTATTATACTCATCAAATGTCTCTACGCTGTTGTGACGAAGTGGTGCATCAAATGTTGCTTTTACAACAGCCTCTTTTAACAGCGGTTCCAGTTCTCCGATCAATGGGAAATTTGTTCCACATTTTACCCAGAACTGTAATACTCCTGTATCCTGACAACTTGGTCTGTTCAACTCTTTTGCCAATACCTGGTTCTTCTTCATTGTGTCATAGATAACGGTTGAGAGAGGACTGTCCTCTTTCTCTGCCAGTTCATCCAACTTGGCAACAATATCATCCGGTAATACTTTTCCAATATAAGACACAAAATTTGCCATATAATTGGTAAGCTGTTCTACTTGTTCTTTCTTAGCCATTTTTCTGCCTCCTGTTTTATCATTATTTTTATTATTAAGCTATATTTCATTTCTCGCCCTTTAAGGGAAAAATGGAAATGCGATTGGTAATATTACCATACTTACAATGGTTGCAATGATTATCATCGGGAATCCGGATTTTACATAATCCATAAATGTATACCCTCCGGCACTGACTACCATGGTATTGGCCGGCATTCCAATCGGTGTTGCATATGCGCAGGAACCTCCGATGACACATGCCATCAATACGGCTCTCGGATCTGCTCCCATTCCCTGGGCAATGGACAGACAAATTGGTACCATCAATGCGGTTGTCGCTGTATTGGACATGAAATTTGTCATCACACAACACAGTAAAAATACAACCAGTGTCAACAGATACGGTGAAGGATTTTCACCAAGTGCTCCGATCACTTTTCCTGCGATCATTTCTCCTGCACCGGTTTTATCCAGCGCCGCTGCCAGTGATAAGGTTCCTCCAAAAAGGAAGATTGTCTTAAGATCGATGGCATTCAACGCATCTTTCTCTGAGATAACTCCTGTAAGAATTAAGACCAGTGCTCCGATACATCCAGAGATACTTAACTTGATGCCAATAACGTCTTCAAAGATCATTGCCAGTAAAGTAAGAATCAATACGATTAGTGACACCCACTGTTTCCACGCCGGCACATGACTAAAATCAGTTGTCTCATCAAACGCGCTGTCGTCTGTCACATCATGGGAAGGGAGTAACTTGTAGCCGATGGTCGCATAAAAGATAATTCCCGCGATCAATATCGGCAACCCCACAATGGCATACTCGAAAAATCCGAAGTGTAATCCAATCTCCTGCAGTTTGCTCTGGGCGATCAGATTTCCCGGTGCTCCGATCAGTGATAAGTTTCCGCCCATTGCTGCCGCAAATACTAACGGCATCAAAAGTCTGGATCTTTTGTATCCTGATTTTGCTGCAATACCGATCACTACCGGAATTAGGACTGCTGCTGTTCCCGTGTTGGACAGTACGCCGCTCATCAGTCCTACGATCAGCATGATCGCAATGATCAACATCCGCTCCGTTTTGGCAAATTTGGTAATGATCCCACCAATCTTATTTGCCATCCCGGTCTCAAACAATGCCTCTCCGACTATAAACATCGCTACAAATAAAATTACATTGCTATCAATAAATCCTGCAAAAGCCGTTTCTATGTCTAATACCCCAGTCACTACCAGGCCGATGCATACGATCATTGATGTAACTCCAAGCGGTATCTTCTCTAATACAAACATGATTACCGCAAATAAAAGAAATAATAAAGTGATGGCTGTTGGACTCATCTTTTATCCCCCTGTCGCTGCTATGTTATTAATTTTTTCACAAGCAATAATTCGGCCGATGCATTATCATTTATGATGGTTTCATTATATCTGCGGGATTCTTCGTTGTACATTTACGAAAACTGATGCTACTATAAAAAAAGCTTATCCTTTGTTCATTTTTTAGCAATCTGGCATGAAAATATGATATAATTTTAAAAAATAAATTTGATTTTCCGTCATTTTGTTCAGAAATAAGTACATAACTTTTTTACGAAGGAGGAGCCATTTGTGAAGATCATTCAACTAGAATATTTCTGCGCGGTGAGTCGCTACCACAGTATTACCCAGGCTGCCCAGAAACTCTACGTAACACAGCCTGCTATTTCCAGTGCTATCAAAGAACTGGAGAAAGAATTTTCCATTAATTTATTTACTCGTTCCAAAAACCATATTACCCTCACTAAAGAAGGAGAACTTTTTTACGAAAAAGCCAGCAGACTTTTAGATATGATCCACCAGACTTCTTCCGAGTTCTACGATCTCGGGAAACAGATTGCACCACTCCGCATTGGGATTCCACCGCTTCTGAGCACTCTGTTCTACCCGGAACTTCTTCTGGCATTTCAGGAGAAATATCCTGACATCCCGGTGGAACTCTATGAATATGGCTCTATCAAAGCTGCTTCTCTCGTACAGGAGGGCACCTTAGATCTTGCCCTTGTAAATATGAATTTCTATAACATTGATAAATTAAATTCGTATCGGGTATTGACGGACAAGATTGTATTCTGTGTAGCAAAAGACCATCCGCTGGCAAAAGAACAAGAAGTTTCTATAGAAATGTTAAAAAATGAGCCTGTGATCTTATATAACACAGACTCTGTACAAAATGCTACACTTTACGATTTATTTAAAAGCACCGGCATACAGCCAAACGTAATCCTGCATGCCAGTCAGTTGTTTACAATCAATAAGTTTGTCACCCAGCATCTCGGCGGGGCATTCTTATATTCCTCACTCCTGACAAATCTTCCGGACCTTATAGGAATTCCAATTGTTCCAGAGATCACCCAGGAGATTGGTTTTGTCTGGTCAAAAGGAAAATATCTAAATAATAGCGTTGAACGATTTATTTCTTTCGCCCAACGCTACAAATTATAATCCAAACCTTTCCCAATATCAGATTGTTTTTCCAAGCTGCCAGAATGCTACGACACTGGCAGCTGCTACACACCTTTACTTTCCAGTTCTTCCAGCATCTGCCGCACGGTCTTACCATTGGCGGGATGTCTCTTATACGGAGCAATCTCTTCCAGCGGGCGAAGCACAAAATCACGCTTGTGCATCTCCACATGTGGAATACATAAGTCATCATCCTCACAGATCAGGTCATCATAGAAAATGATATCCAGATCCAAAGTTCGCGGCCCCCAGTGGATGATCCGCTCTCTTCCGGCTTCTTTCTCAATGCGGTTCAACTGCGCCAGTAACTCCTTCGGATATAACAACGTCCGAAGTTTCAGACAACCGTTTAAGAAATCCGGCTGATCCGTCACGCCATAAGGTGCTGTGCGGATAATCGTAGATACTTTCTCCACATGACATCCCCGGATCTCATCCAAAGCCTTTACTGCATCATTTAAATACTTCTCACTGTCTCCGATATTGGAACCCAGGGCAATATATGCCGTGTGCCAGCTTCTCTCAATCTCCACACTGACTGTTTTTAATGGCAGATGCACCGGTGCCCACGGTTTCTTAACTTCCAGGCGTACCTTTTCCAGACCTTTGATATTTAAAAGCATCTCTTCAGCCAGACCTTCTACCACACGTTCCAGCAATTTATAAGTATGTGTTTGCACATATTCGGTGATAAATGCACTGACTTCCCCATAGTGGATTGATGCTGTCAGCTCATCCGTAAGCCCCGCACATCTTGTATCCGTATATAAGGTCGCTGATATAATAAATTTCTGTCCCAGTGCATTTTCCTCCGGAAATACTCCGTGGTTTGCAAATATTTCCAGATCTTCTATTTTAATCTTATCTAAACTCATCTTCTCATCCTTTATGCTATGTCATGTGTCCGCATGATCGCCTTCGTCATCTTGATTGCACGTTTATTTTTCTCCACGTCGTGCACCCGGACAAACGCACAGCCTTTCTGCACGCCATAGACTGTTGTCACCAGCGTCCCCTCTTCTCTTTCGTTCACCGGAAGATCTAACGTCAGTCCGATTACTGATTTCCTCGAAGTTCCAAGGAGTACCGGATACCCTAATGTATTCAGGCATTCCATCTTATCAATGATCTCCAGGTTCATCTCATAAGTCTTTCCAAAGCCAACTCCCGGATCTACAATAATCTTATCATCAGCAACACCTGCATCTTTTGCAAGTTTTACACACTCCCTCATATCTTCCATGAAATCTGTCAGGAACTCCTGATACTCTGCCTTGTCGCGGTTGTGCATCAGACAACAGGCCACATTATGTTTTGCAACGATTTCTGCCATCTTCGGATCATATTTAAATCCCCAGATATCATTGACCAGATCCGCTCCTGCTAAAATCGCAGCTTCTGCCACATGACTCTTGTAGGTATCGATAGATACCGGGATATCAAACTCTTTCTTCAGTGCCTGAATCACCGGAACAACTCTCTCGATTTCTTCTTCATCAGAAATCTGCACATGTCCCGGACGGGTAGACTCTCCGCCGACATCGATGATATCCACACCTTCAGCCACTATCTGTCTCGCATGCTCCATCGCCGTCTTCAGGCCATTATATTTTCCTCCATCGGAAAATGAATCCGGTGTCACATTCAGGATTCCCATTACATATGTCTGATTCTTCACGTCAAATTCTTTGCTGCCTATGATCATATCTTTATCTCCCAATTCTTTTCCTCTTCGCTCCAGTTACATT
This sequence comes from uncultured Lachnospiraceae bacterium, assembly GCA_934351835.1. Classification (GTDB taxonomy): domain Bacteria; phylum Bacillota; class Clostridia; order Lachnospirales; family Lachnospiraceae; genus CAKRJP01. The sequence continues at coordinate 10,946 of CAKRJP010000024.1, read as the reverse complement.
CTTTCTCTGCCGGACAGGCGAAACAATTTCTGGACCGCTTGTCGCAGTCATAGAAAAGTGCCGAGATTTCTTCCATGTCTTCCCGCTTACGTCTGTGCCCTCTGACTGCCTGAAGGATCAACTTACATTCTTCTTCTGAAAATGCCACATCCTCCGGCAGTGTTTTAAGGATCTTCGCCGCAATTTCTTCCCCCGCAATCTCATGAGGGATCTTCTCTTCATACTGGTATGCCTTTCCAATATCATGCAGGATTGCCGCCGCATAGAGAAGTTCTTTCTTATAGCCAAGCCCCAGTTCCAGATTGCGGATATATGCAAGCCTCGCCACATCTAATAAATGAATCATCCCATGACAGCAAAATACACGGTCCTTTTCAATCTCCTGGATTCTTTTATAATTCTCCTGGTAAAGCGGGTGATGCCATATCGCATTGACTCTCGGCATTGTACCTTCTGCTATTTTCTCCAACATCTTCATCATCATGCTACTTTATCTCCCCAACATACGGAAGAAACGCTCTTCCAATGCCGGATCTGTCTCAAACACGCCACGTCTTGCCAGAGTCACTGTCTGACTGCCCGGTTTCTTAATACCTCGCATCGTCATGCACATATGCTCTGCCTCGATCATAACTAATGCACCCTTCGGCTGCATATATTCCATCAACGCATCTGCAATCTGTCCGGTAAGCTGCTCTTGAAGCTGTAATCTTCTGGCGAAAACCTCCACCGTTCTTGCAAGTTTACTAAGTCCTACCACTTTGCCATCCGGTATGTAGGCAATATGTGCTTTCCCATAAAACGGAAGCAAATGATGTTCACAGGTAGAATAAAATGTAATGTCTTTTTCAATGACCATCTCACTGCTGTCCACGGTAAATGTCTTCGACAGATGTTCTCCTGCATCTTCTTCCATTCCTCCGTAAATCTCTTCATACATCCTTGCGATCCGATCCGGTGTCTCCAGTAATCCTTCACGGTTTACATCTTCACCGATTCCTTCTAATAAAAGTCTGACCGCCTGCTCTATTTTTTCATGATCTATCATGTATTATTCCTCCCTGTTCTCTCTCATATCTTTTACTAAGCTACTGACCACCCCAAGATATGACAACGAACCACATGCCAGAATCACTCTTTCTTCCGGCTGCTCCTTTGCTTCCCTTATAGCATCTTCCACTGCATTCTTAATCTCAGTTTCTGCTTTTACCTGACCGCAGTACTTCGATGCTGTCTCTGCCAGGCCAATTGCCGATAAGGTTCTCTCTTTATTCGGAAGATCTACCGTATATACCGACCTTGCCAGCGGGCACAGAATCGACGCAATCTCCTCGTACTCCTTATCCTTAAAAACACCCATGATCAGGATCAGATCTTTATCCGCAAAATACGTCTCTACAGATTCCCTTAATCTGTATGCCGCATCTTCATTATGTGCTCCATCGATCATAAATACCGGAGATTCCATCAGGCAGGTAAACCTTCCTGTCCACACTGTCTCTGCGATACCTTCTCGTATAGCCTCCTCCGGAATCTGATAACCTGATTTTCTAAGTACCGTAATCGTTTCTAAAGCCGTTGCCAGATTTGCCCTCTGATGCGCACCGGTAAGAGAACTTCTAAGATTCCGGTATTCTTTGTAGTTTACCCTCATGCTCTTGTAATCTTCCGACACGACCTGCAATTCTTCCGGTGTTGCCTCTGTATAAGAACAATTATATTTTTCGGCCTTCTCTCTTAAGATCTGGCTGACACTTTTTTCCTGTCTTGCCGACACTACCTTACATCCCGGTTTGATAATACCGGATTTCGTCTGTGCGATCTCCTCCAATGTATCTCCAATTACCCCCAGATGGTCTCTGCTGATCGTCGCAAACACTGCACAGATTGTATTCTTTACAATATTCGTAGCATCCAGCTCACCACCCAGTCCGGTTTCCAACACCACCAGGTCACAATGATTTTTCTTAAAATACAAAAAAGCCATCGCCGTCTCTACTTCAAACAATGTGGGGAGTGGCTCCCCGGCTGTCTCTAATCTGGCAATCGCTTCTCTTACTTCCTCTGTTAATTCTGCAAATTCTGTCTCAGAAATCCACGTGCCATCTATCTGCATCTTCTCCAGATAGCCGATGACTGTCGGTGAAACATATCGCCCGATCCGATATCCTGCTTTACTCAAAACCGTTGAAGTGTATGCAAGCACAGATCCTTTTCCATTCGTCCCTGCAATATGTATGAACTTCAGATTCTCCTGCGGATCCTTAAGTTCACGCAACAGACCTCGAATTGCATCTAAGCCAAGTACACTTCCGTATTTCGACATTTCGTCCAAATATACCCTTGCTTCTTTATAGGTCACGTTTTTAATTCCTTTCATATGAAAATAGTGCTGCTATGTTCTACATAACAGCACTTTAATAATATCACTATCTTTCTTTTGTCTCAATCTCTTTTTCAATCTTAGTGATAAATTCATCCAGAGTTGTCTGTCCTTCATCACCTTCGACTCTGCTTCTGACAGATACTTTGCCTTCCTCTTCTTCCTTCGCACCAACTACCAGCATATAAGGTACTTTCTTCATCTGAGCCTCACGGATCTTATATCCGATCTTCTCTGCACGAGTGTCAATCTCTGCACGGATGCCTGCTGCATTTAATGCATCCAGAACTTTGTTACCGTATTCCATATATTTATCTGAAATAGGAAGTACTTTTACCTGTACCGGAGCTAACCATGTCGGGAATGCTCCTGCAAAATGCTCGATCAGGATACCAATGAAACGCTCAATAGATCCAAATACTACACGGTGGATCATGATCGGTCTGTGTTTCTCTCCATCAGCTCCTGTATACTCAAGATTAAATCTGAGTGGAAGCTGGAAGTCAAGCTGGATGGTTCCACACTGCCATGTTCTTCCGATAGAATCCTCCAAATGGAAGTCAATCTTCGGTCCATAGAATGCTCCGTCTCCTTCATTTACTACATAAGGAAGACCAATGTCATCCAGAGCGTTACGAAGTGCATCTGTAGCCATATCCCAGTCTTCATCGCTTCCCATACTGTCCTCCGGACGAGTAGAAAGTTCTACGTGATATTTGAATCCGAATAAGCTGTAAACTTCGTCGATCAGTTTTACAACACCTTTGATCTCATCTTTTACCTGCTCAGGCGTCATGAAGATGTGTGCATCATCCTGTGTGAAGCAGCGTACACGCATCAATCCGTGAAGCTGTCCTGATTTTTCATGGCGGTGAACAATACCAAGTTCTCCCATGCGGATCGGCAGATCACGGTATGAACGAGGTTCTGACTCGTATACTAAGATTCCACCTGGGCAGTTCATTGGTTTGATCGCGAAATCTGTATCATCAATGACTGTTGTATACATGTTCTCTTTGTAGTGATCCCAGTGTCCTGATGTCTCCCACAGGTGACGGCTTAACATGATAGGTGAAGAAATCTCTACATAGCCGGCTCTTCTGTGGATCTGTCTCCAGTAATCTAATAATGTATTCTTAAGTACCATTCCATTTGGAAGGAAGAATGGGAATCCCGGTCCCTCCTCGCGCATCATGAACAGTCCAAGTTCTTTTCCAAGTTTTCTGTGGTCACGTTTCTTAGCTTCTTCGATCATTGTCAGATAGTCTTCTAACTCTGCTTTCTTCGGGAATGCAGTTCCGTAGATTCTCTGAAGCATCTTATTCTTCTCACTACCTCTCCAGTAAGCACCCGCAAGACTTGTAAGCTTAAATGCTTTTACCGGTTTTGTAGTCATCAGATGTGGACCTGCACAAAGATCTGTAAATTCTCCCTGTGAATAGAAGCTGATAGTTTCATCTTCCGGAAGATCCTCGATCAGTTCCACTTTATATGGCTCTTCTTTTTCTTTGAAGTAAGCCAGTGCCTCGTTTCTAGGCATTGTATACTGCTTGATCTCTAAGTTTTCTTTTACGATTTTCTTCATCTCAGCTTCGATCTTCTCCAGATCATCTGCTGTAAATGGAGTCTCTCTGTCTACATCATAGTAAAAACCATCTGCGATAGATGGTCCGATCGCCAGTTTTGTCTCAGGATATAATCTCTTAATTGCCTGAGCCATGATATGTGATGCTGTGTGACGGAATGCTCCCTGTCCCTTCTCATCACTGAATGTGAGAATATTAAGCTCGCAGTCCTTATCTACAACTGTACGAAGATCAACAACCTCTCCGTCTACTTCTCCTGCTGTTGCAACTCTTGCCAGACCTTCGCTGATATCTTTGGCGATATCATAAACGCTCATAGCCTGATCATACTCTTTAAAAGAACCATCTTTTAATGTAACTTTCATGTCTTTTCTCCCTTTCTCTTATAATTACTATCCTTTGATCTGTTTTCGCCGCTATATAAAAAAGAGGCACTCCTTACCGGAATGCCTCTGACTCTGCTTTTAAATATATCTGCACGAAAAACACTCCCTACAGGGACGGGGAATCTTCTCACCCGCGGTTCCACCCTGCTTGTTTTCCATGAAAACCTCTTCATTTAAAATGATGGTAACGGAATCACCGTGCCCGATTAAGGCCGCTCCGAGGTGGTCTTCAGTATGCTGTACAACAAAACCCTCACACCTAATGGGCTCCTCTCTGGGATGACAGACAAACTTACTCTTCTCTTCAACGCTTTAACTTATACTGACGTTATTCTAACGCAGAATCCCCGACACTGTCAAGGGTGACTCTGCGATACTGTGCAATTTTTAAAATGAATACCGTTGAAGTCGTTTGCCAAGAAACCTGTGAAATAGTATAATAATTAATATACATAATTATTTCAACCGAAACTTACGATAAATTCAGGAGTATTTTATGACAAAAGACAACTATCAGATCAGCAAAAAAAGAATTGCTCCTTTCTACATACTTATAAGCATTATCCTTATGTGGTTCATCGGCATTCAATTATTCGGACCGGACGAACGGGATGCCGGAGCGAAGCCAGAGAACATCATTTATTCCGGCACATTTACCTGGGAAAAAGCGGATGGCAGCAGTGAAAAAATCTCTGTACCCGGTCATTATGATGTCTCGCCGGAAGAAACGATGGTGATCACCACAACACTACCTGAAGACTTCCGGGAGAGCACCCTGGCGATTCGTTCTTCACTACAAGATATCAGTTTCTATATCAACGGAGAACTTCGCACAAAATATGATACCAGCGGTCATAGAATTTTTGGCAAGAACTCTTCCAGCCGCTATGTTTTCTGTGCCACTTCGCCTGAAGATGCCGGGAAAGAACTGCGCATTGAGATAAAAACTCATACAGGAAAATATTCCGGCGTCGTAAATGCTGTCTACTGTGGTGACAAATTCGAAATCTGGGAATATATATTCTCTTGTTATGGGTTCGAAACGATTCTTGCATTCTTTATTTTATTTACCGGAATCTTCACGATTATTTTCAGTCTCGCACTGGGAATAGTATATCAGACAAAGTTTGACATGGAATATCTCGGCTGGTGCATGGTTCTGGGTTCTATCTGGATGCTTGGAGAATCCAAATTCCGACAACTCCTGGTTCCGAACTCAACACTTCTTGGCGGTCTCTGTTTTGTTGTTATTATGCTCTGTCCGCTACCAATCTTATTTTACGCAGACACGATCCAGAGAGGAAGACACCGCAAACTTTATCTGTACATAGAATTTATTAGCTTGCTAAATTTTTGTGTCAATACGATTTTACATCTGACGGGAATTGCCGACTATATTGAAACACTTCCGATTGATCATGGAATACTTGCAATTGCTCTCTGCGCAATTTGGGCCACATTTATTTACGATATTAAAAACAAAATTACCGACAAAAATTATCTGGTTATGATAGGGCTGATTATCATGATCATAGCTGTTGCAGTTGAGGCAGTCTCATCTTATACGACAGTCTCTCTCTCTGGTATTATCCTGGGAATTGGTATGATCATCCTGCTGTTTATAAATATCCTGCGAACCATACAGTATATTCACCAAATAGAAGTACAAAGGCAGCTTGAAGAATATCAGACAAGGCAAAAACAGACAGAACAGATTTCTCTGCAATTAATGCAGACTTTATCTATGACACTGGATGCCAAGGATGAATACACCCGTGGACATTCCCACCGCGTTGCCGAATACGCCGCGTTGATCGCAAGTGAACTGGGTTGGAAGAAGGAAGATATCCGACATTTAAAATTGGCTACACATCTACATGATATTGGAAAGATCGGAATTCCGGATTCCATTTTAAACAAACCGACCAGATTGACACCGGAAGAATACAATGTCATTAAAGAACATACGGTAATCGGTGCTGAGATTTTGAAAAATATTACGTTGATCGATCATCTGGTCGAAATTTCCAGATCTCACCACGAACGTTATGACGGGAATGGTTATCCGGATGGTCTTAAAGGAGATGCGATTCCGATTCAGGCTCGTATCGTCGCAATTGCAGACAGTTACGACGCAATGTGCTCCCGCAGGATCTACCGCAATGCTTTATCCGATGAAGCGGTCTACGAAGAAATCTGTAAAAATAAAGGCACACAGTTTGATCCTGAGCTCGCTGATATTTTCTTAAGACTTCTGGATGAAGGACGTGTAGTCATAGATGAACATCATGAAGAAGATGAGGATGATTTCAATCTTCCACACATTGAGATTGACAAATTCATTTCCGATGTCATGATTACCATCAAAGCTCAGGAAGACAGTGAAAGTTATGATTTTCTCACGGGGCTTCCGATGAGGAACCGCGGGGAGAAACTGGTAGCACAGCTTATGCAGGAGCATGATGGCTGTCTGATTTTCCTGGATATGGATAATTTAAAGAAGATTAACGATATTTATGGACATAAGGCCGGTGACCGGGCACTTCGATTACTTGGTCATCTGTTGTCTGAAGAAATCCGGCCTGCAGGTTCAGGTGACAGCGACTCCATCATCTGTCGGCTTGGCGGTGATGAATTTCTGATGTTTGTTCCTGATGTTTCGAAAGAAATGATTTCTGAAATCATGAAGCAGCTGTTGCAAAAATTCCAGGCAATCAAATCTGAGGATCCCAAGCTGCAATATGCTTCCATTTCTGCCGGTCTTTGTCTGACAGAAAAAGGAGATTCTTTCGAAGAATGTTATACCAAAGCAGACAAGGCGCTTTATTATGTCAAACAGAACGGAAAAGGTAATTTCTTTTTCTATCATCAAATGGAACAAAACACTCTGTCCAATTCCGTTACAGACAAAGATCTGGCACTGGTTGCCGGCGCTCTTCGAACCAGTGGAAATTATTCCGGTGCTCTGAATCTGAATTACCGGGAATTTGCTAAGATTTACGAATACATGAATAATCTCGGCGAACGCTACAAGTGCCAATGTTACCTTGTCATGGTTACTTTAGATACCGCTCCGGATTATGTAATATATATTGAAAATATTGAACGCGCACTGGATTGTATGGAACAGGCGATTCTCCGGCAAATCCGTCAGGTTGATATCTGCACCAGATACAGCTCCATGCAATATCTGATTATCCTGTTCGAACCTGATAAAGACCGGATACCCCAAATTATGGAACGTATTTTCCTACAGTATTATAAATTATATAATAAAAGTAACTCTGTAAATTTCATTCCAAAATACGACTATATTCCAATGACCAAAAGCAATGGGATGAAAGAGGATAAAACCGATGAAGATTAATACCAAAAATGGTAACGGCTATAAATCAGTCGTTACCATTTTTTGTGCCTCTAATTATTATTTTTTGTCTTACAGTTCACCACATAAATTCCCACGCACACCAGAACTAATGCGATCAGACTGCCTGCATTAAATGCCTGTTTGACTTCACCTAATACTAATGCTGATAAAATCACACTGCACAATGGATTGACAAATCCAAAGATTGCGACTTTTGAAACATCATTGTAGGTCAAAAGCACCGACCATAAAGTATAGGCCACTGCCGATACCAGTGCCAGATATAAAATCAGGACAGCTCCCATCGCAGGTATATGATCCAGATGACCGCCCATGCATCTTCCTATTACAAATAATAATATACCACCTATGAAAAACTGTGTTCCACTTAAGATTACCGGTGATACCTTCTTTGAAAAAATATTGATCAACACCGTCGACATTCCATATGCAAGCTGCGCAATCAGCACAAATCCTTCTCCTGTTAAAGTAAATCCCATATCCAGAGAATTCCCCATCAGATTGATGATGACCACACCTGCAAATCCCAGAACACAGCCAAGCATCTTTCTTCCCGTCATCTTCTCATTCCTGAAAATCAGGCAGGCCAGCAAAATGGCAATAAAATTACCGAGCCCGGTGATAATACCACCTTTTACACCTGAAGTATGTGCTACTCCAATGTAAAAGAAGAAATATTGGCCGACCGTCTGCGCCAGACATACCGGAACCGCATACTTAAGTGTGCTGCTATCCGGCACCATCAATTTTCGCTCTTTTACAGAAGCGAACAATAATACCAGAAGACCTGCCAACGCGAAGCGGATTCCTGCAAATACGATCTGACTTGCCGTATCCGCTGTATCTACCTGCAACAGCCGATATCCGGTCTTGATTGTCGGTATTGCGCTTCCCCATAAAATGCAGCAGACGCAGGCCAATGCTGCGACTACCCAGGTTTTTGTTAATATGTTTTTATTTTCAGACATTGCTTCGCTCTCTTTCCACTATAATTTTAACCTTTTATTCAAGGGCGACTTTTATTATAACATGTCTCACCATTCCCGTCAGTCTATTTATTTCTGATCACCCGTGATCTATATCTGGATTTCATTTTTCCTCTCAATTGCAAATCTGCAATTATATACTCTAAAAAACACCGTAAATCGACATTTTCCACTACAAAACTGTCCTTTTTTTCTTACAAACGGACGATGTCCAAATATTTATTTTCTTATATACTTATATAAGAAGAAGTTTGCCATTTGGCATGCAGACTGAAAGATTCCAAAGGGAGGAAATAAAATGAAAAAGAAATCACGGATCGGCATATGTCTGTTCATGTGTATCGCTATGATGTTATCGATAATATCCTTTCACACAGAAGCTTATGCGGATGACAAAAATGAAGTGACACTAAATTTTACCGGGGATCCGACTTTCCAGAACGGTGAGGTGATTTATACCATTGATGATACTCATTATACGATTAGATTACGCCAAAGAACATGGGACGGTAGCTATACAAAAGTTGATTTACCGGAATCTAACAACCTGACAATCGATATTAATGCCGCTGATTACGATTTATATATCACCAAGTCTGGAAACATACAAGCGCGTTTATATCTCAATGAAACATCATATGATGTCAGCAATGATTCTTCCATTTATCTCCAGTCCGAAGCACTTAATGGAACTATAAACATCAGACTGGAAAAATACTCGGAACCTCCGCTGACTCCAAGTTACCCGGATACTATTTCAATCAGGGGAACTTATGATGGATTTGGCATGAAAATTTATCTGAATAACGAACGTATTAGTTCGGAATCCAGCAATATCACTGCAACCGGCAAAGGATACGCCAGCGGAAATATTAATAATCTTCTCACTATACAATTAGCTTTTGGAGACGGAAATATTGGCTCTGTGACGGTTAATGATCAGCAAATAGCAATCCCAGAAGGAACGACAGATCGTCTTACATTTGAGGTCGCACCTGCCGCTTCCTATAACATTGTCGTAAAAAAACGCCAGGCTCCGACAGAAGTGCCAAGAACAATCATCTGGGAGTCTGATAAATCAAACAATACCAGTCTGAAAGACGATGAATTATTGAAACACGGTACGATTGAAATTTTAGATGTACAAGATTCTGATGGCAATTCCCTCGGACTTGAAAACGTAAAACAGGATACCATCAAAAACAATGGCTGGGCAATTATTATTCCTGGCTCCAAGATAATTTTCCGTATGACGCCGGACTATGGTTACCAGTTAACTACTGTCATGATCAACGATAAAAAGCTGACTGCCCGGGAAGAACAGTCCACATTTGAATATACTATGCCGGATACCAACGTACATATCAGTGGAATTTTTGAAAAAACTGATGATAAAGTCGTAACAACTTCACAGAATATTAAAGCCGGTGAAATTCAGATCAGTGATTCAGAGATTACTTCCGGTTCCGTTGTCTTATCTGTAAAAGACACAGAACTTACTGATGCAGAAAAAGCGGATTTTGCAAAAGCTGCAACCGGATATCAGATTTCTTCTTACCTGAATATTGACCTTAATCAGATATTATATAAAGGAACGGCTGATGATGTCTGGAATAACAGCCTTAATACGTTAAAAAACAATGCTACTGTTAAATTGCAGTTAGCCCAGAATACTAACGGCAGCAAACTGGTTATTGTACATGAAAAACATGATGGAACGTATGAACTCATTCCAACTACTTATGATGCATCTACTCAAACAATCACATTCCTGACGAATAATTTTTCGAACTATGCAATAGCCAGTAAAACAGAGACAGAAGATGATGGCAAAAACCCTGCTGATAGCGGAGCCAATCGTAAAGATCCTGCTGCCACTGCAAAAGATTCAAACACCACCAAACCGACAACCGTTTCAAAAGAACAGAAGAATGTGAACCCTGTTGCAGTCAACACCGGCGACAATCATTCTGCCGGATTATATGCCATGATTGCTCTATTCGCATTCATTATTCTCAGTGGTGTTTTCATGACTCAGAAGAAAAAGTAGCAGCAGTTATAATTTTCTAAGCAAATATACTAATGAGCAATGCACTGGCAAGACCTGTAAATCATTTGTTTCTTAAATAAAATTCTTGTAAATCGAGTAGGAGGCGGTGACTAACCGCCGTCCTCTCACAGCACCGTACGTACCGTTCGGTATACGGCGCTTTCAAT
>CAKRJP010000023.1 GCA_934351835.1 uncultured Lachnospiraceae bacterium | reverse complement strand
TAATCGGTCGAGGGCATGACCAAGTAGGTTAGGAGAGAAGATGGAAATATTTCTTGTATGCAGTTTTGAAGGTACATGAAAAAATACTTGTAATTATATAAGATATCATGTATAATCTAATATTAGTAATCCTCGATAGCTCAGTGGTAGAGCATTCGGCTGTTAACCGAAGGGTCGTAGGTTCGAACCCTACTCGGGGAGTTTTAAAACCTGTAATCTAATTGATTACAGGTTTTTTCTTAATAGGAAAATCAATAATAATATATTTTCAATTATCTAAACTAATCAATATCATGAGCAGGTTCATTTTCCAACATATAAAAACTAATACTAAGATGTAAAAAAGTTTGAGAGTCCCTTAAATTGGAATGAGTAAGTTCTTCAATCTTATTAATTCGATATAATAGAGAATTCCGATGCAAATGCAGTTCTGCCGCGGTATTTGAGGTACTGCAGAGATTTTTAATATATTTTTGTAATGTAAAATATAAGTCTGTAGAGTGTTTATAATCATATTCCTGAATCTGAATAATTATTGGAGAAATATAATTTTGGAGAGGCATTTGTTCGGTTCTGGGATATAAAATAGCAGGAAGATAATAATCACTATACATATAAATAAACTTGTCATGGTTATTTTTTCTTCCATATGTCATTGCATCACTGGCCTGCATCTGATAGTCTGCAATGTCCAGAAGATTGTCAAAAGAATTGCTGATTCCGCAGTAAGCATGAAATTTTTTCAGAAGATTTAAAAGTTCTGGAAGATATGATTTCATAAAGCTATCTGAAAAATCGTACAGTAAAATATACAACACGTTATGCTGTATTAATAATAATTGTTTGCCAGATATTTGTTGTATTTTTTTCCTGATAAAAGATAATACATTTTTTTCAGCAATGGTATTTGTGCTTATCGCAAGAATTCTATAGCTGGGATCCAGCGAAAATCCAGTAGTATTTTTCCAGGTATCTAATTGCTTTTTAGAAAGAATCCGGTGATTAAACAATTCATTTGCGAAAGCTTTCTGATGAGATAATTCCATGCTGCTTTCAGAATCCATATCTTTCATCAATAAACTACAAGCATCCTGAATGATTGCCATTGCTTTTAAATGATCGTTTGTAATTTCATTTTTTCGGCATTGCATAACTACATACCCTTCGACAATTTGATTGACGTTTATTATACCTAAGATTTTAGGATAGTTTTCGGTTGCAGCTCCCCAGTCAATCACATAGGGAGCCTCATTTTCATTTACGGATTGCATAATCCCATCGGAATAAAGACGAACAGTCATGTCTGTTTCATACCCTTTATGTTTCAACAGATAATCCCAATAGTAATCTCCGGTATGCTTGTGAGAAGATGCGCCTAAAAGGTTGTACATAATGTCTACAGCAAGAATAGGAATATTGGTGATTTTATAAACACGGTCTAAAAGATTTTGGAGATTTCCCTCATTTAGGGATTCAAAGATACTCTGATACAATGTTAAAAAATTAATTTTATTTTGCATATTTTTATAATACTCCCTTATTATTTTGAATTAAGATAATTGAAATATGTATATTATATAATAATATATTGTGAAAATAAAGTATGTATTTGTGCATGTGCACAAATACATACGTGAAAAATTTGGCGATTAGCTGATGATAGATCGAAAAGATTGTTATATAATTGTCGCATATAGAGAAGTTCTTAAATTTTTTAGTCAAGAGAGGAGAGAAATGAAAATGACAGGAAAAATGAAAGGTTACGGAGTTGTCGTTCCATTTAAAGAATTTGGACAGATAGAAACTGAAATTCCACAGATTGGGGTATTAGATGCATTGGCTGAACCAGTAGCACTTGCAGCTTGTTCTTCGGATCCACACCAGGTACATGCAGGGCTTCCTGCAGGTTTAATCCTTGGACATGAAGTTGTCGCCCGGATTGTTGAAGTCGGATCAGAAGTTAAATGTTATAAACCTGGTGATATCGTAGCAGTGGGTGCAGTGACTCCGGATTTTTTAACAACAGAAATTCAGGATAACATTCCACAACACAGTGGAGGAACTCTTGGAGGAATGAATTGGTGTACTATGGAAAATGGTACATTTGCAGAATATTTTAGAATAAGACAGGTGGATATGAATGCGGCACTGATTCCGGAGGGGCTTACTTATGAGCATGCATTAATGGCTGCAGATATGTGTACAACCGGTTTCCATGGAGCTGAATTGGCAAATATCCAGTTTGGAGATACAGTTGTAGTTTGTGGTGTTGGACCGGTCGGTTTGATGTCTGTTGCGGCATCAGCACTTAGAGGGGCAGGTCGTTTGATTGCAATCGGAAATCGTAAGAATACTTTGGATCTGGCAAAAGAATATGGTGCAACAGATGTATTAAGTTATAAAGATGGCCCGATTGATCAGCAGGTAATTGAATTATTGGGTGGAAAACAGCCGGATGCCGTTATTTCAGCAGGTGGAAATGCAGAGAGCTTTGCACAATGCGTTTCTATGGTGAAGGCAAATGGCTATGTAAGTAATATCAATGCACAGACATTTGACATGGTAATTCCATTTGCGGCAACAGGTGGATGTTGTACGCATAAAAAGATTAATGGAGGTTTATGTCCGGGTGGAAGAAGAAGACTGGAAAGACTGTTTGATATTATGTTAGCAGGACGTTTAGATCCTACAAAATTAATTTCACACCGATTCCATGGAATGGAGCATATTATGGATGCTTACGAATTGATGGACAATAAAGGGGCACATCCGGATGTAGTAAAACCAGTAGTTTATATTGATTAAAGGAGATTATGAGATTATGGGATATGAAAGTTTATTTACACCTTTTAAGATTGGAAATATGGAAGTAAAAAACCGTATTGGTATTTCACCAATGGGAACAAACTCTGCATTTGCGAATGGACGAAAAGATGCTCAGGAGATTGATTATTTTATTGAAAGAGCAAAAGGCGGAGCCGGTATTATTTATATGGGATGTCAGATGTTAAACGAACAGATTGCACAGGGATCTATGGAAGGATATCTGGATACATATACGGTTTTACCATCTTTAACTTCCGTATGTGATGGCGTCCACAGATATGGAGCAAAGATTGTCTGTCAGCTTAGCCCGGGAACAGGACGTAATGCATTCCCAGATACGTTTGGGAATCCTCCGATGTCAGCATCTGCGATTCCGTCAGTATTTAATCCGGATGTACTTTGCCATGCGCTGACAAAAGAAGAAATAGCAGATATGATGGAAATGTTCAAATTTTCAGCAGGTGTAGCAAAGGATGCCGGATATGATGCTATTGAAATTCATGCACATGCAGGTTATCTGATTGACCAGTTTATGTCACCTGTATGGAATAAGAGAACCGATGAATATGGTGGAAGCCCGGAAAATTGTGCGAGATTTCCAAAAGAAATTATTCAGGCAATCAAGAGTGTGGTTGGAGATAGTATGCCTGTGATTTTCCGTATTTCTCTGGATCATCGTTTCGAGGGTGGACGTACCATGGAAGACAGCATAAAATTGTTGAAAGAGCTTGAAAAAGCAGGTGTTGACGCATTCGATATTGATGCTGGATGTTATGAAACCTTAGATTATATTTTCCCGCCGTCTTATTTGGGAGAATCTTGTATGTCTTATGTTTGTGAGGAGGCAAGAAAAGCTGTCAGCGTTCCACTTATCAATGCAGGAACACATAATCCGGACTCGGCGGTAGAGTTAATTGAAAGTGGAAATGTTGATTTTGTTAATATGGGTCGTGCACTTATTGCTGATCCTGAATTGCCGAATAAACTGTTAGAAGGAAGACCAGAAGATGTAAGACCATGTTTACGTTGTAATGAGTATTGTATTGGACGCATTTGGGACAAACATACAAAACTGAGCTGTGCGGTAAATCCTCAGGCAATGGAAGAAGTAAGATTTGCAATTAAGAAGACAGAGAATCCGAAGAATGTAGTTGTGATTGGTGGTGGTCCGGGTGGAATGGAGGCTGCCAGAGTTGCAGCTATCGAAGGACATAAGGTTACGTTGTTTGAAAAGAGCGATAAACTTGGCGGAGTTATGGGTGATATCTGTACAGCTAAATTTAAACAGAATATCAAAAAACTTACTAAGTGGTACACTGTTCAGTTAGATAAATTGGGTGTAGATATTCATTTAAATACAGAAATTACAGGAGATGAGAAGATACTCGAAGAGTGCGATAATATTATTATCGGATGCGGTTCGAAACCGATAACACCTCCGATTCCTGGAATTGATGGAGCAAATGTAATCACGATGTTGGCGGCCCATAGAGATGCGTCCTTGATCAAAGGCGAAAATATCGTAGTCTGCGGAGGTGGAGCATCAGGGTGTGACGGAGCCTTGGAAATGGCTTCAGAAATGGGTAAAAAAGTTACAATTGTAGAAATGCTTCCTGAATGTGGAAAAGATGTATTTTTCATTAATAAGATTACATTATTTAGAAAGTTAGCAGAAAATAATGTAAAATTGATGACTAACACAAAAGTAGTATCTATTAAAGAAGATGGTGTAGAGGTTCAGTTAGAAGATGGAACAATACAGGTTATCAAGGCAGATACTGTAATTTCAGCATTTGGCATGAGACCAGTACTTACTGCAGTGGATGCGGTAAAGGCTAAATATCATACAAAAACAAGAACAGTTGGTGACAGCAACCGATTGGGTAAAATTGGAGAAGCTGTCAGAGATGGTTTCTATGCTGCAACAAGTCTTTAAAGTTAATTAGAGAAAAATCCCCGGCGTTTGTCGGGGATTTTTTGAACAAAAAAGGAAAATTTGATATACTTTCATTTAGAGACTTTGAAATGTAGGTGAAATATATGAAGGTTGCTATTTGCGATGATGAACAGCTATTTTTAGATAAGATTAAAGTGCTGTTAGAGAAATATAGTGTCACACATCAGATTCCGATGGAGATTGATGAATATAATACAGCAGACGGACTTTTGGCTGAGATCAGTGATGAATATGAATTGATTCTTCTGGATGTAAGGTTAGATCAGATGAATGGTATTGATGTGGCGAAAGAACTCCGGGCGAGGAAAATCGAATCCATGATCATTTATATTTCTGCATATCTTGAGATGGCACCAAGAGGATATGAAGTGCAGGCATTTCGATACATTTTAAAGAATGACCTGGACCGGGTATTAGAGTATACCCTGAATGACGCGATGGCGGAACTTCGGCGGCGCAGGAAAGAGTATGAGATTAGAACCCAGGGACAGATTGAGTGTATTCCACTTGCGGATATTCTGTATTTTGCCAGTTTTAAAAGATATGTGGAGATTTATACTGCTGACAGGACTTACAAACAGTACCGCAAGATGTACGAGCTTGAACGGGAACTGGAGGAACAGGGCTTTTTGCGGATTCATAAAAGTTATCTGGTGAATATGAAGTATATTTCTTACATTAAGAATCGGGAGATTTATCTGAAAGATGGGACAGTGCTTCCGTGCAGTAAGACAGAATACCAGAACATTAGGAATCGCTATATTTTATGGGAAGGAACACATTATTGATGCGAGGAAAAGTACATTTTTCAAATATTCAGATCGTAGATATCGTCATGGGGATCATTATGCAGATATATTTTCTGTTTCCGTGGCTTGGACGAGATGGAAACAGATGTAATACGCTGCAATATTTGCTGATGGCAATAAGGTCTGATAATATGGGGGAACTTTACAAGCATATTTTCCAAGGTGATACCCATGTCGGAATTGATAATGCGGAACAGATTGCACAGGTATTTATGATGGTGATTACTGCGCTTGCATTTTTACAGATGATATTACTGGCGTATGTGATATTTTCTGTATTGGGGCATCGGGGAAGATATGTTTTACATGTACTTTTGATCGGTTATTCGTATGTACTTTTAGCATCAGACTGGACGGTTTATCTGATTGAGAATATGAACCGGTATGTGTTGCCGTCCAGGACATATCTGTATTTGCTAACATTTTTTGCATTGTGCGGGCTCTGGATATTCTTTCAGTCGATTTTACAGAATCAGGAAAACCGAGAGGAACGTCTCTGGCATATGGAGCAGATGAATGTGGAACTGGAACGTCAGGTTAAGCGAGAAAAAGAGCAGGTAGAGTCGCTTATGGATTCTTACAGCGAACAAAGGAAGCTGACACATGATTTCCGCAATCAGCTTCTGGCTTTGGATGGCTTATTAAAACGGCAGGAATATCAGGAGATGCAGGTGTATCTTACGCAGTTACTTAATAGTGATATCCAACTGGAACGTGTCATAAACACAGGAAATCCTATGGTGGATGTACTGTTGGGCAGAGCCTACAAAGAGGCGGGACAGGCTGGAATCACGGTGGAGTTTGAAGTAGGGAATTTGCAGAAGTTACATCTGCAGGACGATGAACTCGTGATACTGTTGTCGAATCTCCTGGACAATGCCATTGAGGCTGCGGGAAAAGCGGAGAAAGAAAAACGGATCATTCTTCGGTTAAAACAGCAGGATGAGACATTTATCCTGACGGTGTTAAATACAGTTGCAGAGTCACAAGAGAGTGGAAAAACGAAAAATAAGCTTTTGCATGGGTACGGACTACAGAATGTTGAGCAGGTACTGCGTAGGAATGGCGGAGATTATGCTGCGCAGTGTAAAGATGGATGGTATCAGTTTACGGCAGTGGTTCGGTAGATAGACCAGATGGAAAGAGATTTATGATGGAACGCAGAGCTTAGAGGATTGTGTTTGACAAGCCTGATTTAGAGGTCTATATGGAACATACTTTGGGCAGATGGGAACACATCCACAGATTTGTAAAAAGAAAGATGCTATGATGGAACCAGGAAAATTCTATCATGGCATTTTTTTGATTTTATGGTGTCTAAGACGGAATGAGGAAGGGAGGGTGTAAATGAAAGTGATAAAAGGGAGAAAACACATACTTGATATCGTTATGTGGGGAATAATGCAGATTTATTTTTTCTTTCCGTGGATAAAGTTAGAGGGGAAAAGATGTACGATTCATCTGTATTTTCTTCGGGGATTGCAGACAAAAAATCATTTGCAGTTATATAAGGATGCCTTTATAGCAAATGAATCGCTGAAATATGTCACAGATAATACCGGAGCACTGGCGGAGATGTTCTGGATATTTACCGGTGCTTTGATTGGCTTGCAAGTATTATGTTTCTTATATTTTATCTGGAGATTCTTTTCAGAAAGATTTCGGACGCCACTTTTAGCTGTCCAACTTGCGATAGGTTCTGTGGGATGTACGATTATCTGGCTTTTGGGATCTGATGATTCAGGCATGTGGGACGCAAGAAGGGCTGGCGTAAAACCACCAGTTTCTGTGGTTGTGAATATTTACGTGGGAATTTATATAGGATTGATGGCAACGTGGCTTCTGGCAGGAGTACTGGAAGAACAGAAAAGCGAGATCGCGGCATATCAGGAAAAAGAGCGGGCATTTAAAAGAGAGCGTAAGAAAAGATTATATTTCCCGGGGAAATATTCGAAACTGTATTACCGTATGTTATGGAAAAATTTGAAATTCAGAAAGAAAGACTGGATACTTTTGGATCTGGCAGGAGTTGTGGCAACGTCGGCATTGTTTGTAGGGTTGGGGATTTATCAGATATTTTCCGGAAGTTATGGGGAAAATCATGGATTATTAGGACCGGGACTGGCAGAGACAATGAAAGATTTTCTGGTGATCATGACGCTTATTATGCTGTTTATGCTGACGTCCGTACTGATTTTCTATCGAAGAAAACGAATGACGGATACAGGACTTTACAGGCTCTTGGGGATTCGAAGCAGATCTCTTCGAAATGCATGGATTGGGGAATTGCTGATCTGTTTTGTGACGTCTGTGGCTGTTGGCTTGCTGATCGGCAGTGTCTGCCTGTATCTGCTGCAAGTGGCTCTGCAAAGTGGCGTTCAGACATTGGGAAAACTGGGAAATGTCGGTGTGAGTGCTTATCTGGGAACCATCTTACTAATGATTCTCATCAGTTTGTTTGCCTTTGGTTTTTCACGTGAAGTGCAGTCTATGAAAGGATCGGCAGATCTGCGGGGTCAGGCAGCCGGAAGTGAACGGATGCCCGGAAGACACAGAATACTGGTTACCGCTCTTGTGGCGGTGCCTGCAATTTATGCAGTAATCCGTTATGGTCAGCGGAGGACTGCAGAGAGTATAGTCGTGCTTAGTATTTTCTTATTATGTATGTACGGGATTATGCATCAGATGGGGGCTGTATACCTGGACGATGAAAAAAGACATAAAAATCATTATCTAGAACATTTGCCATTTTCCCATATGATCCCGTACCGGTATCAGACGACGATACGATATCTGACATTGTTTGTGGTAATCCATGTGTGTGTATTATTTTTCTTTACGATGAAACTCGTATCAAATCACATAGCAACGGATGTAGAAGAATTATATCCGTATGATTACGTTTATCTGGCAAACAGTGGAGACGATGAATTCTTTCAGAAATTGGAAAAAACATGCGGTGCAGAAATAGAAAAGTTTCCAATGATACGTGCCACGACGATAGACAATACAGAACGTCTGGAAAGACCGGGAGAAATTCCGGCACAGCAGGGGCAGAATATTGGAATCTCCGAGTCCACGTATCGGGAGTTGAAGGAACTGGCAGGGGAATCTTATAAAGAGGATCTTGGACTGGACGACGATGGAAAGAAGTTATACATCGTATATCAGCAGGACCAGGGGATGAAAGCCAAGCCGATCGACTGGTATATGATGGAAAAGTTGCCATATGTCCATATCGGTCAGCCGTTGCTTGCCTATAATGCGTTGCAATACCAGAAATATTATCGGCAGAGGGAAATTGCGGGAGAAGAAAGAAGTAGTCTGATTGGTGCATTTCGTCAGGGAAAATATGAGAATCTGATCGTATTTTCGGATGCTTATTTTGATGAAGTAAAAGATAACTGGAAAACGGAGGATGCGTATACAGGGGAGAAGATAGTGCCGGAGAATGCAGACAATGGAGCTGATGATATAAATATCAAGGAAGGTCCAACGCAACTTGTGCTGGTGAATATCCCTGATTTATCAGAAGAAAACCTGAAAAATGCGGATGCAGTCATGAAGGAGTTTCAGAAAAAGCATTCCTATGACGAATCCTTTGATCCGATGGTGAAGAGTGTTTATGATAAGGTGTCTTCATTACATCAAAGAGAATTGGAGCGGTTAATGGAAGAAATCGTAAGTGCATTTGTAATTCTGGTGCTGTCTTTGATCGGAATGTTGATGCTACATATGAAAGTAGAAATGGAACTTCCGGAGATGGAGGCACGTTATCAGTTTATGATTCGGATTGGTATGCGAAAGAAAGCGCGATTAAAGGCAGAAGGACTGGAAGTATCAAGATTCTTTTGGATTCCGCTGTTGATCGTGGGCCCGGTCATTGTACTATATACAATCGTTGCATTCATAGTACGGATATTTAAAGTAACGGATATTGTACATTATTTGATGGGAGCGGTAATCGTGTGGAGCATTTATCTGTTGATTCAGTTTGCGAATATGAAACGACTGCAGCGTAAGGTGCGAAAGAAAGTGGAGGCGTTTATAAATGAAAGATAAGAAGGGCGAACCTGTTTTAAAAATAGAAAATCTGAGGCGGGATTATAAAAAACAGAGCGAAGGAAACAAAAAAGTGTTTCATGTATTAAAAGGGCTGGATATGGAAGTGAGATCAGGGGAATTCGTGGGGATTATCGGAAGATCCGGCTGTGGCAAGACCACTCTTTTAAAAATACTGGGGCTGATAGATAAGCAGACTTCGGGAAAAGTTTATTTTCAAGGAAGGGACACAAACGATTTGTGGCAGGATGAACTGGCGGATATCCGGCGGAGAGATTTGGGATTTGTATTTCAGGATTTTTATCTGATGGACAGTTTGTCTGTGGAAGAAAATATTATGATGCCGATGATTTTGGACAAAAGAAAGGGAAAAGAATGTGTAAAATCAGCCAGACAATATGCGAAAATGCTTGGAATTGAAAAGTTGCTTGAGAAACATCCTTATGAACTTTCCGGAGGAGAAAAGCAGAGAGTGGCAATATGCAGAGCATTGATCAATAATCCGGATTTATTGCTTGCCGATGAGCCGACCGGAAACTTAGATTCCAGAGCAGGAGATGTAGTGCTGGAGATTCTGGAAGAAATCAACCAGAAAATGGGAAAGACGATTCTGATGGTTACCCACGATCCGAAGATGGCAAGCCATTGCAGCAGATTGATTTTGCTAAAGGATGGAAAAATCAAAGAGGATATCCAAAGGACGAAAGATGTGGAAGCATTTTATCAGGAAATTCTGGGGAAAATGAAGGAGCTGTAAAGCTTAATAATTAGAGAAAATGCAGGTGATCAGAAGAAATGGTCACCTGTATTTTTGATACATGTCTTTCTATAAAATGAATTTACACAGAGGAAGTGGATAGATATAATAGGAGTATGGAACAAAAGGAGAGGTACTATGAAATACGATTTTACAAAGATTATTGAGAGACATGGCAAGGATGCCATCGCGGTCGAGCAGATCGGTTCGGGTGTGGGGATGGCACCGGATGGACCGAAAGATGGTTTTGATGCGATCCCGATGTGGGTGGCTGATATGAATTTTGAGACAGTGCCGACGATTCCGGAGGCGATCATTGAGCGAGCGAAACATCCGTTATATGGCTATTTCAGACCATCGGAGGAATATTATGATTCGATTATTTCCTGGCAGAGGAACCGTAATGGTGTGACCGGTCTTGCGAAGGAACATATTGGATATGAAAATGGTGTTGTTGGAGGCGTGGTAACTGCGGCTGCGGCATTTGCATCACCGGGAGACAGTATATTGGTGCACAGCCCAACGTATATTGGCTTTACCAAAGGTTTGGAGGGGAGCGGTTTCTGCATCGTACACAGCCTGCTTAAGAAGGACGAGAAAGGCGTGTGGAGAATGGATTATGAAGATATGGACCGTAAATTAAAGGCGCATCATATTCATGTGGCTGTTTTCTGTAGTCCGCATAACCCTTGTGGAAGAGTATGGGAACGCTGGGAAATCGAGAAGGCGATGGAAATATATAAGGCAAATGACTGTGTAGTGATTTCTGATGAGATCTGGTCTGATATTCTGTTGAATGGTCATAAGCATATTCCGACACAGTCTGTCAGTGAGGATGCGAAGAACCGGACGATCGCACTGTATGCACCGAGCAAGACGTTTAACCTTGCAGGTCTGGTGGGAAGTTATCATGTGATCTACAATTCTTACCTCAGAGATCTGGTGGAGGCGAAAGGTTCAAAATCACATTACAATGGAATGAATGTGCTGTCGATGCACGCATTGATCGGAGCGTACAAAGAAGAAGGATATGAGTGGGTGGACGAGCTGTGCGAAGTCTTAAGCCAGAATATCAATTATGCCTGTGATTACATAAATGAGCATTTTGAAGGTGTGGAGGTTAGTAAACCAGAGGGAACTTACATGTTATTTATTGACTGTGAGAAATGGTGTAAATCCCATGGTAAGACGATCCAGGAAGTTGAAAAAGCCGGCTGGGATGTAGGTGTGGCATGGCAGGACGGGCGAATGTTCCACGGAGAATATGCAATCAGGATTAATCTGGCGTTGCCATTTAACCTGGTAAAAGAAGCATTTGAGCGTATGGATAAATATGTATTTAATGCTGAATAAATAAAAAAGCCGAGATTGTAACGAGGATGTAATGGATAATCCCCGGACAATCTCGGATTTTAGATATCATGAAACTATAATCTAAATAAACTGTGCAAAAATGGATGCGCCTACAACGGTAATGATACCGGAAACTACGATAGACAGGCTGCTCATGGCTCCTTCAATTTCGCCGATTTCCATTGCCTTTGCAGTACCGATGGCATGTGAGGCAGTACCGATAGCAACGCCCTTGGCAATGGGATTCGTGATCCGAAACAACTTAAGAACATTTTCGCCGATCATATTTCCCAGAACACCGGTGATGATGATGACTGCAACTGTGATAGAAACATATCCGCCCAGTTCATCAGAGACGCCCATACCGATGGCTGTTGTGATGGACTTTGGAAGGAATGACACGTATTCCTCATGGCTGAGTGAGAAAATAATAGTCATTGCAAGAATGCTTCCCATGCTGGCGATGCAGCCGGAAAGGATACCGATGAGGAGTGCTTTCCAGTTTTTCTTTAGTAGCTCAAACTGCTCATACAGAGGAACTGCCAGACAGACCGTTGCCGGTGTCAGCAGATAGCTGATGTACACAGCTCCTTCGTTATAAACATCATAATCAATATGTAAAGATACCAGTACGACCATAACCAGGATAATAGCAATCAGTAATGGGTTGAAAATTGCAAGTTTAAATTTCCTTTTTAATTCGAAGCCGATACCATAAGCCACCAGGCTTAACATGACTCCGAAAAATGCGGATTGTCTGAAAAATTCCATTATTCTGTGATGCCTCCTTTCTCGGGATTCATATCCATGACGGTGTGGACTGTTTCTTTTATCGTGGACACCGTATCTTTATTAGAGGTTTTGTCAGGGACAGCATTTTCGTCGTGGTTAATAACTGCCTGAGTCACATGGCCGGCAACGATCATTACGATGACTGTGCTGATTACGGTAATGCTGATATACTGGATCCATACACCCTTAATGATATCCCAGGACTCTAACAGACCAACGGCTGCAGGGATGAACATCAGAGGCATTGCTTCGATCAGGAAGCGGGCTGTCTCTTCTACTGCGCTCAAAGGGATGATTTTAGTCTTTAAGCACAAAAACATTAAGATGATTCCATAGATACTTGCCGGGATAGGAAGTGGCAGAAGATCATTGAGAAACTCCCCGATAAAAGAGAGCGCCAGAATGATACCAAATTGTTTTAAGTATTTCATGATGACTCCTTATTCATTATACATGGTTATGATTTATAGTTATTACAGAATGTTTATAAATAATTTATAAACACAGGAATGCGGTTAACCGCATTAAAAAACATATAAATATGAGTATAGCACAATTTTTCGGGTTGTAAAGGAATTCAAGATAAAAAGACAATAAAAAACTCCTGAAGTAGGGATCTCCAGGGGCTTTTTATAAAAATAATCTTAAAATTGGATGGGGAACTATAATTTGGGGTGTCAAATTAATAGCTGTTTTGTACTCCGCTAATAATATACCATTATTCGGTAGTATTTCAAATGTGTTTTTTTAACATGAATAAAAAAAATAATTGTGCTCAAAGCACAAAAATGATATAATATTTTAAATTTTTGTATATTTCATGCACGGAAGGAGTAAAAAATGGCTGTAGAATTGAAAAATCTTTATCATGAAATCAGACCAAAATATGATGTGGAACTTCATACAGACAGTTGTTTCCAGAAAATGATCGTCTGGATCCATATGGTGGAATACATTGATTATATACCACGGCTTCACGCGGATGAACTGGTATTTAATTCGGGCCTGAACAATATTTCCGATCTGTGGCTGGAAAATTATATTAAGAGATTGAACGAGGCACATGCGGGAGGGCTGATTATTGCGCTGCGTAAAGGCAGAAAATTTTCGAAGAAGATTGTTGATTACTGCAATGAATTGAGATTCCCTCTTTTCTCAGCAAGCTGGGATGCGCCTTACAATGATATTATGCGGGATTTCGCATTCATGCTTCTTCAGAATGAGCAGAGCGAGACTAATCTGATCGCGGCAGCTAAAAATGCCATTTTTTATCCGGAAAATGAAGAACTGTATCTGGCGAATTTTGAGCATCACGGAATGTTCCGGGATATGGCATATACGGTACTTTTGGTAAGTTGCAAAGAAGTGCAAGGAAATAATCAGAAAGAACGGATAAAAAAAATTGCAAAATCAGCAAAATACGCATTAGAAAAAGGTATTATATATGAAGATGATGGAAGACTGACGGCATTGATCGCCGGATATTCCCAGGAGAAAGTACGGAGAGATCTAAGGGAGTTCTGTGAGAAACAGCCGGACGTATACGTCGGAATCGGTACGACAGTCAATCGTACAGATAATATCCATCGCTCTTATGAGAGTGCATATGTGGCTTATCAGCTTGCCAGATCAAAGGTGACAGAATCAATGCTTTGTTATGATGATCTTGGAGTATACAAGATACTTGCGGATGTGAAAGAACCATCAATATATCCGGCGTTTGTCCAGGAAACGCTTGGAAAACTGATTCGCCATGACAAAGAACATGGTACCGAATTTGTACATATATTAAAGGTATTTTTTGAAAATGAATGTAATATGCTTGCAACATCGGGGGCACTCTTCTGCCATAAAAATACCCTGACTTATAAGATGAACAAATTGAAAGATATCCTGGGTTATGATATTATGACAAATGAAAATCGGACCCGGATCATGATTGCATTTTATATTATGCAGATGGGATCATGGTATTTTTAAAATGAATAGTAAATATAATAACGGGAGGAAATTAACATGATGGAAGAAAACAGAATACGTAGAAACCGTGTATTAGGACAGAAGATTATAAAAGAGCTGGAATCTCGCAATATGGAAGGCTACTATGCAGAATCAGGGGAAGAGGCATTGAAACTGGCACTGGATATGATCCCGGAAGGCAGCAGTATTTCCTGGGGTGGCTCTGTTTCCATCAAAGAGATTGGATTGCAGCAGGCAGTCTGTCAGGGAAATTATAAGATATATGACAGAGATGCAACGAATACTCCGGAAGAAAGAAGACAGGTAATGATTGATGCATATGGTTGTGATTATTTTATTACCAGTACCAATGCAATCACATCAACAGGAGAACTGGTCAATGTAGATGGGATGGCAAACCGCGTATCCGCGATCGCATTCGGTCCGAAGAATGTACTGATGATCGTGGGGATGAATAAAGTTGTAAAGAATGTCGAAGACGCAATCTCAAGGACAAGGAATGAGGCTGCACCGGTAAACGCGCAGCGTTTTGGGATTGATACGCCTTGCGTGAAGACGGGTGTTTGTTTTGACTGCAAAAGCCCGGATACTATCTGCTGTCAGACTCTGATCACAAGATATTCTAAGATTAAAGGGAGAATTAAAATTATTTTGGTCAACGAAGATCTTGGTTTCTAAGTCTGAAAAAAGGAACTGAAGTCTTGACGGCGAGAAGACGAAAAACAAAAAATAGAAAAATATGAGAAAAAATAAAAATTAAGGGTTGACGCCTTGGATACAGTTTGCTATAATAAACAAGTGTCTGAGGCACATAACCTTAAGACGACAACAAAATATGGCGCCATAGCCAAGTGGTAAGGCAAAGGTCTGCAACACCTCTATCACCAGTTCAAATCTGGTTGGCGCCTCTTAGAAGAAAGCCTGAAGACATTGATTTTCAAGGCTTTTTTTGTTTTATCAAAGTAAGTAGGAAATAAATTGAGGATGAGTTATGAAAAAAGGCGCAAAATGGAGAAAAATTGAGATAATCTGTGCTGTGACGGTGACGGTATTTCTGGTATTTTTGATGAATATATTTTATCAGTTCGAAATAGAGCCGGAGAGGGATACTGTGTATTCACTTGGCAGTGGATGGTATCAGATCAGAGATGGAGAGAGACAGGAGATTGAACTTCCGTGTGCGGTTATGCCGGATGCAGATGGAAAAGTAACTATTTATAATGATACGTTGTCCGATGATGATGAGGGGAAGGTGGTATCTGAAAGAGGCGTACAGAACCATCTGGAAGTGAGTATGGGTTCACAGAACCTTTATTGTTACAAGGATAACGGATTCCAGAAAAATAAACAGATGCAAGGTAAATTATGGGCTGATATTAATCTGCCGGCTGAGACCGGACAGGAACCATTGTGCCTTGGTTTTGAAAGCGAAGAGGGTCGGCCGGTTTATGTGCAGGCTCCGATTATTGGAGAGTTTCCGGAGATTCTTGGAAAACATATTCAGGAATCTTTGTTTTCAATTTTGATGGTTTTTGGGATGCTGGGACTTGGAATTGCCTCAGTGGTTATATTTTTATATACCAGACACCGGCAGATTGAGGAGAAACGTTTCCTTGATGTGGCAAGTTTTTTAATTATTTGTGCACTGTGGTGCATACTGGATTCGGGAATCTATCAGATGTATGGCAGGCAGAGTGCGGCGGGAACGCTGGTTTCTTTCTATGCGTTTATGCTTATGTCTGTTCCGATGCTGCATTTTGTACAGAATACGGTAAAGGCAGATGTCCGTTGGATTCCGGAATTGTGGATCTTCCTTTTCTATGGAAATGCTATTTTACAGGGAGTCATCAGTGTTCTGTTCGACATACCTTTTATACAGATGTTAGTTGTGACACATCTTATACTGTTTACAGGGGTGGTGTCGATAATCATTCTACTGTGGAAAGAATATCAGAAGAACCGGACACAGGAACTTGGCCTTTGTCTGAAAGCCTTTGGCGTGTTAGGTGTCAGTGGTCTGATGGCATTGGTTTTGTATTGGATGTTTGCTATTTACTGGTATAATGCAATTTTTCAGTTTGGTATCCTGCTCTATATTATTTTTCTGATCTGGGGCTTGCTCTGTAAAGTATCAAATGATGTGCAGTTCCGCTTGGAACAGACTGTATATGCAAGAATGTCTGTCGAAGACAGGATGACAGGACTGAAGAATCAAAAAGCTTTTGGACAATATATGGAAAAGATAAGGGAAGATTCTGTTCTGTTTGAAAATGTCTTGCTTCTGTTCATAGATATCGAGGAACTGAAGAATATTAATGATAACTATGGAATGCAGATGGGGGATGAGGCAGTCATCCGAACCGCCCGAAGTATCCAGAGAGCAGAACATGAGATGGGAGAGCAGAATACGGAATACTTCCGTGTTTCTGGTGATGAGTTTGCGGTGGTTGTAACAAATCCACAGAAGACACCGGAAGAATGGGAGTGTAAGATACAAGGGAATCTGAAGAAAGAAATTGGTAGCAGATATTATGTCCGGTTGAAATTCGGTTACAGCTATCTGAGAAGAGAGGATGGAACCTTAAATCCAGTCAGTGACTGGAAGATGCAGGCAGATACGATGTTACATTCAAATATTGGAGAATCAGGGGAGGAATTGTATGGCTTATAATATAGATTTTCTGATTGCAGCGATGATAATATTGCTACTTGTGCTGTGGCATTTTCTGCAACAAAACAGAGCAGCGGATATGAATAACCAGGTCTTTCTTTTCTTCGCAGTGATTGGAATCCTGGATGTGGTTGCGGAACTTTGCAGTAATTATTATATTACTTCCGGAGTCAGAAATTTTGGTATAGCTGCAATGTTTGCAACGACGATATTTTATCTATTTCAGGCACTGTTCCCTTTTACTTTTATCTGTTATATACAGACATTACATGATAATAAAATAGTTTCAGCCAGAAAAATGTTGTTATCCGGATTGCCGACGCTTGTGCTGGCGGCAGTAGTACTTACGAATCCATTTACCGGGAAACTTTTTTATTTCGATGTATCCGCAGGTTATATAAAAGGTCCATGGTACATGC
The DNA here is from genome assembly GCA_934351835.1 of uncultured Lachnospiraceae bacterium. Lineage (GTDB taxonomy): Bacteria > Bacillota > Clostridia > Lachnospirales > Lachnospiraceae > CAKRJP01. The sequence continues at coordinate 14,581 of CAKRJP010000023.1, read as the reverse complement.
TGATGTATTACAACGCAATCGGTCATCTGATGATAGCTTTGTTACTGATCGTAATATGGAGAAAATCTCTTGGACGCTGGAATATAACAGTACTTCTGGAAATCTTTGTGATATCCGGTGCCGGTGTTCTGGTCCAGATTTTCTGCTATCCGCTTCTCACAACGGGATTTGGAATAAGTCTTGGTATACTGGCGTTATTTATTACAATCAATAATCCTTATGCGAATATGGATGGTCTTACCGGATTATATAACCACCGATACCTGACCAGAAAAAGTAATGAACTGATTGCGGCAGGGAAATCTTTTCATGTGATCACGGTATATCTGTATCAGTTAAAACATATTAATAAAATCGCAGGAGTACAGGGTGGAGATCATCTCCTGCAGATGACTGCGAAGAAGCTTAGCGATTTATGTGGAAAGAAAGCTTTTCGTGTCACCGGAAAACGTTTTATGGTAGTGGCAGGTTCCCTGGAAGAATATGAATACTATCTTGCGCAGTTAAAACAGATATTTGATACAAATGTAAAATTGGATGTGGACGATCAGAATGTTTTGATGCCTGTGATCTTAAGCGGAATTATCAATGCAGAGAAAATGAAAGACAGTGGACTTATCTTGGAATATTCAGAATATCTGGAATCTTTATCTACGCAAAGCGGGGTGACAGAAGTGATACAGGATGACCGGCAGACACTGAAAGGTTTTCTGTATAATAAGAGGGTGGAGCAGTATCTGCATAAGGCAATCGAGGAAGACCTTTTTGAAATTTATTACCAGCCGGTATATTCTGCGAAGGAAAAGAGATTTGTCACGCTGGAGGCGCTTAGCCGTCTGTATCATCCGGAACTTGGGTGGATCGCACCGGATGTATTTATCCAGATCGCAGAAAAAAATCATATAATCGAACAAATTACAGATTTGCAGTTTTGCCGGATCTGCAGATTCTTAAATGAAAACAGAAAGCTAATGGAGCAGCTTCTGAATGTAAAGGTAAATCTGTCTTCCCTGGATCTGATGAGAAATGATTGCAGCAGCCATTTTATCCATATGATGGATGTATATGATATTCCATATAACTGGATACAGTTTGAGATTACAGAAACGGTGGCAACAGAATATAATGAGAGCCTGAGAAAAGTTATAGATGAATTTATAGCGGCGGGACTCTACCTTTGTCTGGATGATTTCGGATCGGGTTATGCGAATCTGAACACGGTCATGGAGCTTCCGTTTACTACGATTAAACTGGATCGCTCTCTTCTGTTTGAGATCTGTAATGACGAGAAACGGGCGTTATTCTATCAGAGCATTGTGGAGACGTTCCGGAAAATGAATTATCATCTTGTGGCGGAAGGCGTAGAGACAGAGGAAGAGGTAGAATTGCTCAGCGCCTGGGGAGTTGATATGATCCAGGGCTATTACTTTTCCAGACCTCTTCCGGAAGAAAACATCGTAAGGTTGCTGTATAAAGAAACATAATTATTTTTTCTGATGGTTTATTGCTTTCTCGGCATACATCCTCTGGTCTGCGAGAATACGGATTTCTCCGGTGTCTCCTGATTCCAGAGGATAGACAGCATAGCCACAGCTGGCACCGATCTGCAAACTCTTTCCATCGATTTCATATGGACGGAGCAGGGGGCGGATGATACGGCTTTTAGTTTGTTCGCAGAGGGCTTCTGTCATATCGGCACTGATGATCAGGGCAAATTCATCCCCGCCGATGCGGAAGGCGTAATCATTATTGCGGATGCATTCCTGAAGGCGGTGGGCGACTTCTTTCAGGAGCTTGTCTCCTATATCGTGTCCGTAGGTATCATTGACCGGCTTGAAATGATCCAGGTCAAGATAATACAGAACGAACGGAAGTTTTTGCTGTTCTTTCTGGTGTAGAATGTTGCTGAAATATCGTTCATTAAATAAACCGGTCAAACCATCTGTATTCGCGAGATTCTCCAGCTCGTAACGTTTTCCGAGATCTTGTGTGATCAGCATAACCTTTTGCGGAATGCCGTTCTCATCCCATTTTATAGCCACAATACTCATGATTTTATAGATATTGCCGGTACGTCCGCAGTATTCTATTTTCAGAATATTATTTTCTTTGCCCTCTTTTCTGCGAAGTACTTTCTGCAGATATTCTACGCTTAAGAGTTGGCTCATCTTCAGATTTTCCGTATCAGATAATACAATATATTTCCTGGTTATCTCATCAATCAGTTTTTGATAGGATCCGGTTCCGGGATACAGAGGAGTGAGGTTAATATATTCATAGTACTCATAGCGATCATTGACAAAATCCCCGATAGCATAGCGGTCTATAATCTGAGTCATTCCGAAAAACAACTGATCGATCTGCTCTTTTTGTTCCTTTAAGGCCTGTTGTATTAATTCCTGATGCTGTAGCCGAAGTCTGGTATTTGTGGATATCAGTCTTAGAATCAGGAGAAGAAGACAGAGTGCAAGAATCGAAATCATTATTATAGTGATGATTTTTATCTTCTGGGCAGTCGCATCAACCATATCTGACTGTACAATTCCAACAATGCTCCAATCATTGATACCAACTGGCTGATAAACCAGATAATAGGAATCTTTTCCATCTTTAAACTCAGCACAGCCTTTGGTAATACTCTGGACATCCTGTTGGACAGCCATCAGAGTATTCTCTGAAAAAGTGGCATTATTTTGCAGACAGGTAAACAGATTCTCCTGATTTTTCAAGAAATTTGACTGGGGTTCCAGGGAGAGAATCTGATTTCCATTGGAATCTATCAGATAGCAGCTGCTCTTATCGCCGTATACGTTTCTGGAGATTATAGATTCTACGGTTGTGACATCATAGCTTACAGCAACCCCGGTATAAGAAATGTTGTCCAATGTGAATGGTTTGCTTAGTGGAATCGCAAATACAATTTTGTGTTTCCCGCTACTGGCGGTATAATCCGAGATTACCGGTTGCCCGGAAGAATACATTTCCTGAAAAACGTTCTGAATACTATCGGCAGTTCCTTTACGGTTGGCAGCAGTAATATAATCACAGTCTGCGTTAAACATATAGAAGTCGCTGTATTTCCAGCAGTTTTTTCGGTCTGCAAATTCCTGCCAGATATTTGTAACATCATCAGAATCGGAGATATACTGAAGATTTCCATCCCAGTCAGATAACACATTCCAGTTGCGCTGGGTAAATAAGGTGAATGTCCGGTTGACCTGCTCGTAAGTTGCAAGCAGGTGATTGGAATTGTTCAGGTAGATTTCCCGCTGGATATAATTATGATATAAGGTGCTCCCGGTCAGAAACACAAGAATGATTATTGTAACTGTGGGTATTAGAAGTCTTCGTTTCCTATCCATAGTATCTCCTCCTTCTGCCGGAAATTAAAAAAGAAAAAATAGTTTATATGCTTGATTATAACATGTTTTTATACGAAAAAATGAAAAATATACTATTTTTAATGCCGGATTATGTCGAATATGGATAATTGAAAAGTCTTGCACTGCTGATAGGAGGATATTTTGTCTATGGTAAAGTTGTAGAGAATACGTTTGCTCCGGACGACAGAGAAACTCCGGCAGTTAGAATCAATGATGGTGTGGACTATGTTGTAATGCCACAGTGGAAGTTATTCCTGGTACAGTTGCTTAATATTGCAGGACTGGGACCTATCTTCGGAGCAATGCAGGGTGCATTGTGGGGACCGGTTGTATTCCTGTGGATTACATTTGGTACGATCTTCGCGGGTGGTGTACATGATTATTTTTCAGGTATGCTTTCAGAACGTAATGATGGAGCATCGATTTCTGAGGTGTGCGGAATCTACCTTGGAAATGTAATGAAGAACGTTATGCGTGTATTCAGTGTGGTACTGCTGGTTATGGTAGGTACGGTATTCGCTGTAGGACCGGCGGGGCTGATTGTTACTTTGCTTGGAAATAAAGGCGTGACAGGAGCACTGGCTAATCCGGAAGTATGGCTCTGGATTATTCTGGCGTATTACTTTATCGCAACATTTATTTCTATTGATAAGATTATCGGTCGTATTTATCCATTGTTTGGTATTTGCCTGATCGTTATGGCAGTCGGAGTAATCTTTGGTATCTTCACGAATCCAAATTACACGATCCCTGAGATTTGGAGTCATTTCACCAATATGCATCCGGCAGGAAAACCAATCTGGAGTTTTATGTTCATTACGGTGGCGTGCTCCGGTGTCAGGAAATCTTTTGTGAGAGATACTTTTGGATTTCTTTTGCCGTGGCACGGTCTTTTATTATAAGTTTAAGTTCAACAGTTTCAGGATTAGCATGAGCTTTTTTCTGTTTCTTTAGTTGCAGAAGTAGTGCAAACTGGAATCCTGAATTAGTGAGACTAACTAACTTGATTTCAGGGAACGGAAAACTTTCTGTCGCATTACGGGTAAAAAGCATACCTTTCTGGCGTTCACCACTGAGGATGATACGTTCATTTGTAACGGCAAGAAGTGTATGCCACATGATAGGAAGTTCGTTGTGGAGCAAATCTTCTCCTGCTGCGACAAATTGAATGGATTCGTCGGTATGCAGAGTCTGTTCGATGGCATGTAGGGCCGGCTGATAGATCTTCTTTATGACTTGCCGATGTTCTCCAAGAAATAGCAGCGATTTGTCTGAAATCGGTGTATTCTTCGATTGTGCGGTGTTAGTAGATGTTTCCTTTAAATGTGCGGAATCTGACTGTGTACCGTCCAATAGTTCTTGAACAGAAATATCTAATTCTGCCGCGAGGTCCTGAAGCAGTGAGAGATCAGGCATACAGTATCCGTTTTCCCATCGGGAGACGCTTCGGTAATTTACTCCAAGACGGTTTGCAAGTTCTTTCTGAGTAAGTCCTTTTTCTTTTCTCATCCGTGCAATAAATTTTCCAATAGAATCCTGTCTCATTCTTTTGCCCTCCTTTTTGATTTTAGAGTATCATATAAAGCATCTATTTGACATGACATAAAGTGAGAATTTGTAGTTTTTGAACACTTTTATTAAGAATTAAAAACCGGTATTGAGAAATTTAAAAATATTACTCCAAATACTTGATTTATTTTTTAACAATCCTATAATGGTGGTAGGTTAAGAAAATGTTAATAACTAAAGGACATAGGAGGTGTTTGTATGATTAGTTTTATCATTTGTCTTGCACTGCTGATAGGAGGATATTTTGTCTATGGTAAAGTTGTAGAGAATACGTTTGCTCCGGACGACAGAGAAACTCCGGCAGTTAGAATCAATGATGGTGTGGACTATGTTGTAATGCCACAGTGGAAGTTATTCCTGGTACAGTTGCTTAATATTGCAGGACTGGGACCTATCTTCGGAGCAATGCAGGGTGCATTGTGGGGACCGGTTGTATTCCTGTGGATTACATTTGGTACGATCTTCGCGGGTGGTGTACATGATTATTTTTCAGGTATGCTTTCAGAACGTAATGATGGAGCATCGATTTCTGAGGTGTGCGGAATCTACCTTGGAAATGTAATGAAGAACGTTATGCGTGTATTCAGTGTGGTACTGCTGGTTATGGTAGGTACGGTATTCGCTGTAGGACCGGCGGGGCTGATTGTTACTTTGCTTGGAAATAAAGGCGTGACAGGAGCACTGGCTAATCCGGAAGTATGGCTCTGGATTATTCTGGCGTATTACTTTATCGCAACATTTATTTCTATTGATAAGATTATCGGTCGTATTTATCCATTGTTTGGTATTTGCCTGATCGTTATGGCAGTCGGAGTAATCTTTGGTATCTTCACGAATCCAAATTACACGATCCCTGAGATTTGGAGTCATTTCACCAATATGCATCCGGCAGGAAAACCAATCTGGAGTTTTATGTTTATTACGGTGGCGTGTGGAGCAATTTCCGGATTCCATTCTACACAGTCTCCGTTGATGGCCCGTTGTATGAAGTCTGAGAAACAAGGACACTTTGTATTTTATGGTGCAATGGTTGCAGAAGGTGTGATTGCTCTGATCTGGGCAGCAGCAGGTTGTGCCCTTTATAAGGTAACAGGAGGACTCAGCACAGGGCTGAATGATATCCTTGCAAATGGACAGTCCGCAGCTATTTATGATGTATGTATCAAGACAATGGGAGGCGTTGGTGTTGCGCTGGCAATGATCGGAGTTATCGTATGCCCGATTACTTCTGGTGATACGGCATTCCGTAGTGCTCGTCTGGTACTGTCAGACTGGTTCAAGATAGATCAGAATAAAATGCAGAAACGTCTGGTACTGTGTATTCCGTTGCTGGCAGCAGGAGCTTTTATCGGACATCTGGATTATGCGATTGTTTGGAGATACTTTAGCTGGACGAACCAGACTCTGGCAATGATCGTTCTGTGGACAGCAAGTATGTATCTGTTCCGCGAGAAGAAGAATTACTGGATTACAGCAGTACCTGCAACATTTATGAGTGCGGTTTCTATGACCTATTTCTTCTGCGCAGATGAGTGTTTGGGACTTTCTACTACGATAGCTTATCCTATAGGAATTATCCTTGCGGTAGTATTCCTTGGAATCTTTATCCATGCGACAAAGAAACCGATGAAGGCGCAGGCATAGCAGCCCAGAATAAACGAGAGATATTTGAAATGAGATGATGATATGATGAAACCACAGAGGTTAGGGAATGTAACTATTCCAGATGAAGAATTGCGGACGGACAAGAAGACCTGCCGAAAGATCGGTCCCTGCGGAATCGGTAAAAAAGCTGTCTATCTTAACAGTTTTTATATTGAAAGAAGATATTACATACCTGTAAGTTCAATTAAAAGAATTTTTAAAAGAATTGCAATGAGCAAAGGCGGATTCACAGGAAAAGGAGCTTTTGGTACATTACCCTACCTTGTGGTTATCTATGAGAACGGGAAAGAGAAACAATGCAATTTCAAACATGAAGAAGATGTAGACAGATTCCTGGCTTATATTGAGGAAACATTTCCGCAGATTCCGGTACACAGTGCAGAGGCTGAGAGAAAATTAGAAGAAAAGGAAAAATGGCTGGCAGAGAGACAGAAGGGAAAAAAGGTGTCGGAAGAGACCAGAAAATATCTGTCGCAGCTTGAACAGGCTGAGAAATATCTTAAGAACCAGTCGGATATCTATATGGATCTTAGCCAGTCTGCGAAGAAGAAACGGACATATGACAGAAGTAATCCGACGTATAAGTGGGTGGCGCTGGCAATCGTGATCATGGGAGCCGGAGCATTGATTTATGGTATCTATGCACTGGTCACTCATGCAGGTCTGGGAATATATTTTCTGTTATTTGGCCTGGCAGCGATTTTCCTGTTTTCCGGAGCAAATGTACTTCCGACTTCCAGAAATAACCGGAATTATATTGAAAAACAACTTACGGAGTCCATACGGAATATGGAAGAGTATATCAAAGACTATCCAGATTTCCCGGTGCCGGCATATTATGCACATCCTGTTGTACTGGAGAGAATGCAGGAGATATTAAGAAACGGACGTGCAAGAACGATACCGGAAGCACTGCAAATTTTGAAAAAGGACCTGAAAGCTTTAAATTCCAGTGTAGTAGTGGAACAAGAGGAATACGAGGAAGTTGTAGCGATCAAACCAATGTTTCTCGTGATGGATTACAAATAGTATAAAGAACTGAAAGAATAAAGGACCTGAAAGAATAGTTGAAGCTTGTATCTTTAGAGCAGATTTAAAGATACAAGCTTCTTTTTTTAAAAAACTCTTGACCTTCCACAAGGTGGAACGTGTATAGTAACACTAGAAAAAGAAATGGTCGCGACATTAAAAAATGAGGAGGTGTCACGTATGAAAATAAAAGAAATAGAAAAGTTGACAGGAATTAAAAGTACGAATATCCGTTTTTATGAGAAGGAAGGATTATTTGTTCCACAGCGGACGAAGAATAATTACCGATCTTATACGGAAGAGGATGTAAAAACACTGGAGCGGATCAAGACGCTCAGATTGTTGGGGGTTTCTGTTGAAGAAATTAAGAAGTTGACCAATGGAGAGACATCACTGGAGTCTGTACTGGTAAATCGCTTACATCAGATTGAAGTGGATGAGAAGAGTATCCTGGAGCAGAAGAAAATCTGTGAGAAGATGCTTGACGATAAGTTACGGATGGAAGATGTGAACGAAGATATTCTTACCGGAAACCGTGAAATCTGGAGTGACAGGTTGAAGAAAATCTTGAGGGAAGATATCGATCCGATCTTTCTGATGAAAGGCGTGTTGATGTTGGTGGGCCTCGCGTCCGTTGTCTATCTGGGATTATGGGTGATGACAAATCCAAACTATTATGCACTAATTAATCTACCGACGGTGATTGAAAGTGATGCAGATGCTTTTCATATAAAACTGGATATCGGGGTTGGAATCTTCCTTATCGCATATGGTATTATCTGGGGGATTATCGAAGGATACAAGAATCTGGGTCTTATGTGGGTGGCATCCTCCGGACGGAACTGGGCAGCACCTGGAATGGGAGCACTGACTAATTCCTATACGCTGTGTGGACTTGGCTGTGCGATTATTGCCATCGCAGCGAGAGCATGGATTTCCGGAATACCGATGCTGATAATGCTCTGTATCGGATGTATCCTGGTCCTGACGTTGATCCGTGGAGCCTTTATGTGGTGGAGAAGTGAGAAACTGAAATAAATGTGAATAAACTAAACGAAGCCCGACAGTTGTCCGATTGATATCGGCGCAACCGTTGGGTTTCGTTGTAATATAAAATTAGTATAAGAAAGAGATATGATCTTTTCATAATAGAAAAAAGAAGTCGGAAGATTCAATTTCATAATTCTGTAAGGAATAGAGGTAGAGTTACCTAATCCGACTTGGAAAAAGAAAAGGACGAGGGTTTGAATTACCCTCGTCCTGTCTATGTAGATTAAATGTATCGTCCACCGCCGCCTGGAGCACCGCAGCAGAAGCCTCCGCCACAGCACAGATTACAGACCATATTGGCGATGCAGAGTTTAATACAGAAATCATTGCCGCCACCGAAAGTGGTACTGTAAGGATTCTGACGTTCCTGGTACCAGGAACCACCGCTCTCGAACCGACGTACCAGCATTTGGTACTGGTAATTGTTCGGTTCCATGCGAAGTGCTTCTTTGGCATGCTGAAGAGCGATCACGTTATTGCCGATTCCGGAGTTGGCGATCGCGCTGTAATAATACCATTCTGCGGAATGGTCACTGATGCTGTTTAAGACGTTCAGCGCTTCCTGGTAGCGTCCATTATTGATAAAATTAGCAGCTGCTCTCATATGAAGATCCGACTCATTGGATGTCGGACCGGAATTTGCCTGGCGGTATTGTCCATAAAATCCACGGAACGGACCATAGCCGCCGAACCCGCCAAAGCTTCCAAATCCGCCGAAATCAAAATCATCGCCGGTAGAAGTGTTGCCATAAGGGTTGTAACCGCCGGTGCTTCCGGAGGTTCCGTATTCACGTTCGTGCATGATCTGCTGGTAAGCCTGCTGTATTTCTTTGAACTTAGCTTCAGCTTCGTCTTTATTCGGATTATTAATATTGGCATCCGGGTGATATTTACGACTTAAAGCACGATAAGCCTTTTTAATCTCATCGTCGGTTGCCGATCTGGAAACACCCAGGATACTATAGGGATCGTTCATTCTCATTGTCTCCTGTAAGATTCGTTGTATTAGAATTATTTTTCAATCGATTCTCGGTGACGGAGGTGTATTTGCACCAGACACCGGAATATAAAATATTGCGAAGAATATCGGCATGCAGAAGGATAGGGAGCTGTTCAAATGCTCTGGAACATTCTGCCATCATCATCGTCAGAAGAGCTCGGCCGTTTGTGGCAAATTCCTCTGGAGAAGAATGATCATAAGCTTCTTTTAATGGATTATAACAGTCTGATTTGATGTCATCTTCAATGTCTTCGTAGGCGTCCAGAAGATAAATATATTTGCCAAGGAAGAAACCGATACGTCTTAAACTTCCTTCCCACTCGTCGTGTTTGTAAACAAAACATTCTGCCATGATATCACCGAAAAGTCCCGCCATAACGTCAATATTCTGGGAATTTTCTTTTTCAAGTCTGGAAAGTTCCGCAAGTTTTGAAGCAATCAGATCTACTTTCTCCGGATATTTTTCACGGATTAAGTTTACCTTAGATTGAAGTAGCTTACAAGTCATATATGATTTTTTCTTGTGCTCATCCTCCCAGTCATCTTTACATTTATAATAAGAAAGAATGATATTAATGTCAGCAGCGTACTCGCTGAAAATATTCCAACAGGTGGAATGTTTCTCAAACGGATGTGCAACGCAGCGGGAAATATCTGTCGTTTCTTCCGGCTCGTACAGACCGGTCAGTAAAATAACGAGAAATGTCATATCGTAGGACAGTGTCATCTGGCCGCGGCGACCGAATTTTTCCTTCAGACAGTGACAGAGACCACAGTAGTAAGCGTGGTAAACATCGAAATCTTTGAATTTCATTTCTGCTTTGTTAATTGCTATGTAACCAAACATATGAAGACCTCTTTAGCTTTTTTTAATAAATGTAGTGCTGCATTTTGGACAGCGGATCTCGATTTTACCTTTGCCGCGGGGAATACGAATCTTCTGCTTGCAAGTCGGACATTTGTAAATGTGGTAATTTTTTCTCTGTGCCATCATATTCTTCTGGCGTGCGAAAAAGCTGCGAATCTTGTAGGTCTTATTCAGATACCACTGATTCTCCTGGGTACGTTTATAAACGTTACGGGAAAACATCCGGTAATAAGAATAAATGATCAATATCCATGCCAGTAGATTAAAGAGTGATGATCTGGTCCAGCCTGCCAGTAAAAGTGCGATTAGTCCGGCGATGATCGTGAACCTTCCGAGGTAGTCAACACCGTATCTTCCAGCCATAAAACGTGCTAATTTTTCCTTCATAAAATTAAGAGCCCCTTCCGTATAGTAAATACATTTTTAATACTATTAATCATAACGTCCATGGGTGTAAAGTCAATAAACAGTGTATAAAAAATTATAAAGATTTATCAGCAAATCCAGACAAACCATGCTATACTAAACGTAATCTATGTCGTATTAAGATAGAAAAAGGAGAAGATTATGGCAGGAAAGAAAAAAAGACATCACAGAGGCAGAAGAAAGAAACAAAGTGGCGCCGGACGTGTGATATCAACAATCGTTCTGGTGGTTGCACTGGCGGTATTTTGTTACTCCGGATTTCAGTTATATACGATATTAAAAGGCTATTATGACGGAAGAAGTGAGTACGATAAAGTCAGAGAGGTTGCAATCGACCAGAAAGCGGAAGATCAGGAGACAGACAGTGGAGATGGATTTTCTGTTAATTTCGATGAGTTAAAATCGATCAACGAAGACACTATCGGATGGATTAGATTTTCACCGAAACCTGAAGAAATTAATTATCCAATTGTGCAGGGAAAAGATAATGATGAATATTTGCACAGAACATTTTCTGCAAATGAGAATACATTAGGTGCGATTTTCTTAAATGTAGATAATAAGGCAGATTTTTCGGATAAGAATTCCATTATCTATGGTCATCGTATGAAGGATGGTTCCATGTTCCGGCATCTGCAGGACTATGACAGTCAGGAATTCTGGAAGAGCAATCCGTATTTTTATATTTATACACCAGATGGACAGAAATTGACATATCATATATTTGCAGCAGGCGAAGTAGAGGATGCATCTGAGATTTATCAGACACAGTTTGAGTCGGACGATGCATATCTCAAGTATCTGAATACAGTAACAGGAATTTCTCTGTACGATACAGCAGTTAAGGTGGATACAGGAGATACAACGGTGACATTATCGACTTGTACCAGTGCCAATGATACCCATCGTTTTGTTGTGGTCGGAGTGAAAGAATCAGAGGAGAGTGTAAAATAATAATGAAGAATGATTATGTATATGAAGTCGGGGATGTTGTGACAATGAAAAAGCCTCATCCATGCGGCAGTAAAGAGTGGGAGATTCTGCGTGTAGGAGCAGATTTTCGATTGAAATGTGCAGGCTGTGGTCATCAGATTATGATCGCCCGTAAATTGGTTGAAAAAAATACCAGAGATTTGAAGAAAAAAGCTTGAAACATGTCCACGGTTATGTTATCATTATAAACCGTGATACATTGATTTACTGTGAAAAATACAGTAAAATCCTTGCTCCCACATAAGTTGAGCGGGGGCCAATAGACCAGAAGGAGGTGCAAGACGACATGAATAAGTATGAATTAGCTGTTGTTGTTAGTGCAAAAATCGAAGACGACGAGAGAGCTGAAGTAATCGAAAAGGTGAAAGCATTAGTAGAGCGTTTCGGTGGACAGATCTCAGACGTTGATGAATGGGGTAAGAAGAAATTAGCTTACGAGATTCAGAAGATGAAAGAAGCATACTACTATTTCATCCACTTCGATGCTGAAGCTAACGTTCCAGGCGAGATCGAGCAGAGAATCCGCATCATGGATAATGTTGTTAGATATTTATGCGTAAAACAGGAAGCATAAGCAGCAGGAAGTAGAGGTAATTATATGAATAAAGTAATTTTGATGGGACGCTTAACAAGAGATCCGGAAGTGAGATATTCACAGGGTGAGAATCCGTTGGCAATCGCAAGATACACATTGGCTGTTGACCGTAGATTCAGAAGAGACGGAGAAGCAACTGCTGACTTTATTAACTGCGTAGCATTCGGCAAACAGGCTGAGCATGCAGAGAAGTATTATCATCAGGGAATCCGCGTTACGATTTGTGGACGTATTCAGACAGGAAGTTACACGAATCGTGATGGTGTGAAGGTTTACACAACAGAAGTTGTTGTAGAAGAGCAGGAGTTTGCCGAGAGCAAATCAGCTAGCGATGCAAATGCTGCAAGTTTCCGTGCATCAGCTCCATCACCGGCACCGGCGCCAGTATCTGACGCGGGAGACGGCTTCATGAATATTCCAGATGGAATCGATGAGGAATTACCGTTTAACTAGACAATTCGAAAGGAGAGTTAACGCAATGGCTTACGATAAAGGAAATCGTCCAGAAGGCGGCTTCAAGAGAAGAGGCGGCGGACGCAGAAGAAAAAAAGTATGTGTATTCTGTGGTAAAGAGAACAACGAGATCGATTACAAGGATACAGCAAAATTAAGAAAATATATCTCTGAGAGAGGAAAAATCCTTCCAAGAAGAATCACAGGAAACTGTGCAAAACATCAGAGAGCCCTTACAGTAGCTATCAAGAGAGCACGTCACGTAGCTCTTATGCCATACGTACAGGACTAATATTGAATTAAGAATTTAGAGGACTTTGTCGAGAGACAAGGTCCTTTTCATTACTTTGTTTTGCGTCGTGGAGAGTGAAGAACTGCGCGGTGGTGAGGTATGAGTTTTAAGGAAAGATGTTGACTTATTACAAAATGATACACTCGAAATGATACAGCAACGATAGAGGTAGATAATATGGAATTAAGATTATTACGCTATTTTCTGACAGTAGCAAAAGAACAGAGCTTTACAAAAGCAGCAGAACAATTGCATATTACCCAGCCAACGCTATCCAGACAAATGGCAGCATTTGAAGAGGAACTTGGAATAACATTATTTATTCGAAACGGGAAGAAAATTTCGCTTACTGATGAGGGGATTCTGTTAAAAAGGCGTGCCCTGGAGATTCTTAATCTTGAGGAAAGGACACTTGAGGAACTGAAAGGAAAAGAAGAGGTTGTAGAGGGAACTATAACCATTGGATGCGGTGAATTTGCAGCAGTAGAGACATTGGCGAAGATATGTAAAACATATAAAGAAAAATATCCACTGGTTCAGATTGTATTGCATACTGCAACAGCAGATGCAGTGTATGAGATGATGAACAAAGGACTTGTAGATATTGCATTATTCATGGAGCCGGTGGATACCGAAGGGTTGGATTATATCCGGATTACGAATTGTGATCACTGGTGTGTTGGAATGCGGCCGGATGATCCGCTGGCAGAGAAAGAGTTTATAAAAAAGGAAGATCTCATTGGAAAATCATTGATCCTGCCCGAAAGAGTGAATGTTCAAAGTGAACTTGCCAATTGGTTTGGAAAAGACTTTTCGAAATTGCAGATTGCTTTTACAAGCAATCTTGGAACCAATGCCGGAGTTATGGCGGCAAACGGACTGGGATATCCGGTATCGATCGAAGGTGCTGCAAAGTATTGGAGAGAGGATCTTCTTGTACAGCGAAGAATTTCTCCTGAAATCACGACAAGCACTGTGATTGCCTGGAGGCGAAACATCCCATATTCTCTGGCAGTCAGTAAAATGATAGAAGAAATAAATGCTTTTCAGGCATAGAAGAAGATTCGATATAAGCATTAGACATAATAAAAATATCAGGTATAAAATAGATGTATAAGAGAAAATCAAATCTTATACATCTATTTTTATGCGAGAAATTCGCAAAGAAAGGGGCCTTTTATTATGAGTAAAAAATTAGTGGCATTTTTCAGTGCAAGCGGAACAACAAAAAAAGTAGCAGAAATGATTGCAGAGGAAG
>CAKRJP010000022.1 GCA_934351835.1 uncultured Lachnospiraceae bacterium | reverse complement strand
TATAATGGGACAGGTCTGGGAATGCCTATTGTGAAACAACTTGTAGAAAAGATGGGCGGAACCATAACAGTTGAAAGCAAGCTTGGTGAAGGGAGCTGTTTTACTGTAGTACTTCCATTTGAAATTGATACGAATGCACGACCGGAAGAAAAAGAAGATTTCAATGCAGATATATCAGGTGTCCGGATATTATTGGTTGAAGATAATGAGCTGAATGCGGAAATAGCAGAATTCATGCTGACGGAAAATGGGGCTAAAGTAGAAACAGTGAAAAATGGGTTAGAAGCTGTTCAGCACTTTGAAGCCTGTGAATCAGGAACATACGATGTTATTTTAATGGATGTCATGATGCCGGTGATGGACGGGCTTACTGCCACAAAAACAATAAGATCCCTGGAACGGCAGGATGCAAAAACAATCCCTATCATTGCTATGACTGCAAATGCGTTTAGGGAAGATGCAGAAAAGTGTATGGAAGCAGGAATGAACGCACATCTTGCAAAGCCGTTGGATGATGAAAAAATTAAGCAGACCATAAGCGAAGAGTTGAGAAAGCAAAATGCCTGTCATAAATGATTATGAGGCAACCGCAGCAATCAGGAGCCTTCCAGATGCATGGGAAAAGCAGACAGGAAACATAGAGAGAGGATTTTGTTATGACAGAAATTAATTTATTTCCGAAGCAACCGCAGTCTGTGACTGTTTTGGTTTTTATAACTGTGCTGATCGTTCTGCTTCTTATCCTGACTGTAATGGTACATATGAGGAACAGAAAACTGAAAAGTACGTTGGAAGAACAGATGGCGGAAAGACGGCTTTTGGATAAGATATGTGCAGATTTTACGGCTGTCTATTATGTTGAATTAAATACCGGTTCCTTTGAAATTCTCCATTTGAGTGACGGAACCAACGTAAAAAAAATGAATTTGAAGAAGCATGAGGATTTCAATTATTTTGCTGACCAATATACAATCCAGTATCTGTATGAGAAAGAAAGAGAGAAATTTAAAAACTGGATTTCGACAGGGCATCTGAAGGAACAGCTTTCCCGGAAAGAGCATATTACCTACCATTACAGAAGCAAACCGAATCCGGAGCATCATGAATTTTTTGAAGTACGGGCAATCAGAATATACCAGGATGAAAAACATTTCTTTGCGCTGGTGGGTTTCCGGCATATTGATGATATCATGGAAAAGGAAACTACAATCCAGAATCAATTAAAGCAGGCACTGGACGAGACACGGCTGAGCAATGAAATAATTTCGGCAATTGCCAAGAGTTACTGTTCTATCTACAGGATTGATGTGCAGAAAGATTTTTTTGAAGAAGTATCAAATGACAGTGAAATACACAAACTGACAGGAAACAGAGGAGGTGCAACGGAGAAACTGTATCAGCTTTGTGATACAATGGTTGCACCGGAATACCGTCCGGTGATACGTCCATTTCTGGATGTTTCTACACTTTCAGCCAGATTGAAGACGGAAGAATGTATTTCTACAGAATACAGGATGTGTGATGGCAGCTGGCACAGGATGCTTTTTATTGTAAAAAAACGGGATCAGTCTGGGAATGTAACCCATGTTTTATGTACGGTCCGTAGTATCAGTGATTCCAAGAGACGTGAAGAGGATCTTAACTTTGCAGCGGAAGCAGCAAAGCGGGAAGCCGAAATGAAAACAAGGTTTCTGGCAACTATGAGTCATGATATCCGTACACCACTGAACGGTATTATCGGTATGGTAAATATGGGAAATCAGTACGCAGATGATCCAAAGATGCAGCAGAAGATCAGAGAGAAGGAAATGGAAGCCCTGAAATATCTGGTATCTCTGGTAAATGATGTGCTGGATATGAATAAACTACAGAGCGGAGATTTGAAGGACCAGCAGCTTTTGTTTGATCTGACAATGGTACTGCGGGAACTGAATCAGATTTATGATGAGCGGGCTGCAAAGAAAGGCATCCGGTATGAGGTTGACTGGAAAAATGGTACATACAGTCACATTGCTCTGGTTGGAAATCCGGTATATCTTGGAAGGATCCTGTCGAATATCATGGACAATGCCATAAAATTCAGTCAGGCGGGCAGTGTGATCACGGTCTGGGTTAAGGAAGAAACTCTGGATGATGGCAGAGCATTTTTCACTTTCTACTGTAAAGATCAAGGTGCGGGTATGAGTGAAGATTTTATTGCACATGCTTTTGATATGTTCTCTCAGGAAAGTAAGACAAGCAGATCCAGGTATGAAGGCACCGGACTGGGGCTTGCAATTACGAAGCAACTCGTGGACAGAATGGATGGAACTATTGAACTGAAGAGCAAAGTTGGTGTTGGCACTACAGTTATTGTAAAAATACCGTTCAAAATTGGCACACAGGATAAAAGCGGTAATTTATCAGACAAGCCAGTAAGCCTTGATGATTATTCAGTGGAAGGCATGCGGGCATTGGTTGTGGAAGACAATGAGCTGAACATGGAAATTGCCAGATGTATACTGGAAGACAGAGGTATGGAGGTTACATGTGCAGTAGACGGGCAGGAAGCAGTTGCAATCTTCGAGAAATCTGAACCGGATTATTTTGGGGTAATTTATATGGATATTATGATGCCGAGGATGAATGGACTGGATGCGGCAAGGACAATCCGGGAAATGAAAAGAAGGGATGCCATGAGGATTCCGATCATTGCAATGTCCGCAAATGCCTTTGCAGAAGATATTATCAACAGCCGGCTGGCAGGAATGAATGTCCATCTTGCAAAGCCGCTGGATGCGGAAAAAATGATCGTTGCCTTAAAACAATGCATGGCGGATAATAGCGATATAAAACTGCACGAAGATTTGTAGGAATAAAAAGACGTACTTTAATACAATCCAAAACTGGATTTGAAAAAATTTTGGATTTTCTAAATTTATGCGCTCTTCAAAGGAAATAAATGTCTTCCCGTTTTCCGTTTCTACAAATATACGTGTTACTTGTTTTATCATAATCCATATTTTCTATACGGCCGATGTCATTTTTATATTTTCTCTTTTTTGATATCTCATAATTCGATGGTTTGATAAACGCCAGTTGTTGATTCTGATCCAGGAATACATAATTCTCTTCACTTTCATATCCGGCATCTGCAATGAGATCGGCGATTTTAATCAGCAACTTCGCCTGATTTTTGGTTACTGCCTTTTTCCATACAAATGTATATTTATTGGCGCAGGCTTCGATTTTTGTACT
The DNA here is from genome assembly GCA_934351835.1 of uncultured Lachnospiraceae bacterium. Classification (GTDB taxonomy): domain Bacteria; phylum Bacillota; class Clostridia; order Lachnospirales; family Lachnospiraceae; genus CAKRJP01. Next base: position 32,262 of record CAKRJP010000022.1, on the reverse strand, counting down.
GTCTATAAAAATCGTTTCTCCCGAAATTTCTCCAAGTTCATAAAGAAACTCCGAAGAGTCTGATCATTATCGGAGGCGGTATTATCAGTGTGGAATTTGCCACAGTATATGCGAATCTAGGATGCAAGATTACAATTCTGGAAGCAATGCCAAAGTTAGTGCCGAATATGGATAAAGAGATCAGTCAGAATCTGAAGATGATCCTGAAAAAGAGAGGTATTGATATTCATACTTCGGCTGCAGTACAGGGGGTAACAACAGAAGACGGAATCTGTACCTGTCATTATATAGAGAAAGATCAGGAACAGGAAGTAACGGCAGATTACGTTTTGTGTGCAGTAGGACGCTGCCCGAACACGGATGGTCTGTTTGGGGAAAATGTAAAACCAGATATGGAGCGTGGCCGTGTGCTGGTGAATGCGAATTTTGAATCCAGCATCCCGGGTGTCTATGCAATCGGTGATTTGATCTTTGGCGTACAGCTTGCACATGCGGCAAGTGCTTAGGGAATCGGAGAAGCACTCGAGGAACTCGATGGCGGCGCGGTGCATGTGGTGCCGAGGAAGAAAAAATAAATTTCTGGTTAATCACCAAAGCTTTCTAAAGTCATGACTGACCAATGATAATGAATTCAATAACTGTATAGTATTCAACTACCGTCTCTGTTAGCGCAGGGACGGTTTTTATTATTTAGAAAATATCAGAAGAAAACGTCTATCAATTTCTTTTATATTTTGATAAAATATGTGGTAAGTTCATCGACTTGGAAAAGAAAAAGATACAGTTGTTCTGCTGATTTGGAAAGGAACTGAAAATATATGATGAAAACATATTTTGAATGTCAATCCACAGACTTAAATACAATGCTTCATGTGGTAACTTTTACACCTTCAGACATGGAGATAAAGGGTGTCATCCAGATTGTACATGGCATGACGGAACATCTGGATCGTTATGAAGAGTTTGGCAAATATTTTACAAGTAAAGGGTATGCTGTCATAGGCAATGACATTATTGGGCATGGTCGTACCAGCACTGCGAATATATCGGATATTTACATGAAGAACTGGTTAGATGCTGTATCTGATGTGAAGTTGATTCAGCAAAAAGCCAAAGAATTATATCCTGAAAAGCCGATCTACATTCTGGGATTTTCTCTGGGATCATTTATTGTGCGTTTTTTGGAGAATCTGAACGGATATGCGGCAGAGATTCTTATTGGGACAGGTTATCAGCCGACTATCGTTCTGGGAATTTTAGAAAAATATTTAAGAAGTAAATATCGTAATACAATGGAATGTGCAAGTGATGAGATCGGAAAGTTAGCTTTTGATAATTATAATAGTAAATTTAAGGGCATGCCTGGTAATTACTGGTTACTTACGGATGGAAAATCTCGTGCAGAATATGAAAATGATAAATTTGTCAAAAAGAATTTCACTCCGGGGTTCTTCTGTGAATTCTTAAAAGGAATGGTATATACCAATAAGAAACTGAAAAATCCAAATAACAGCACGATACCAACGTTATTCATATATGGAGAAAAGGATCCGGTTGCCGGATTCGGTAAGGGCATTGCTAAAGTTTATCATGCATATCGTGAAAATAATGAAGATACCCAAATCTGTTGTGTGAAAGATGCAACTCACGATATACTTCATGATCGGGTATGTTCGTATATAACATTTAGTAAACTTGAAACATTCATTCACTATGTAGAAAAAAGGAGAAACTATAACAGCTCAGATTGTTAGTATATTATATTTGGATGGATAAAGTAGGAAAAAAGCAGGATCAGATATGGTATGGAGTTGAGTAAATATATTCGATTTGGAGGAAGAAATATTTATGAATAAAGAAAAACCGGATATGATTATTTATACGACAGAGGATGGATTGACGAAAATCGAAACAACGTTCGATGGCGATACGGTTTGGTTGTCTATTGATCAGATGGCAGAACTGTTTCAAAGGGATCGTAGCGTAATAGGGAAACATGTTAGAAATATATTTAAAGAGGGCGAATTAAAAAAAGCAGCAGTGTGGGCAAAATTTGCCTACACTGCTGCTGATGGGAAAACGTATAATGTGGATTATTACAATCTTGATGTCATTATTTCTGTTGGATATCGCGTAAAATCAAAACGTGGAACACAGTTCAGAATCTGGGCAACTGGAATTTTAAAGGAATATATGCGAAAAGGTTTTGCTATGGATGATGATCGGTTAAAGAATCTTGGCGGTGGTGGATATTTCAAAGAATTACTGGAGCGGATACGTGATATTCGGGCATCTGAAAAAGTATTTTATCGTCAAGTCTTGGAAATATATGCAACGAGTATTGATTATGATCCTAAGGCAGAAATATCGATTGCTTTTTTCAAAAAGGTACAGAACAAAATCCATTATGCAATTCATGGGCAAACTGCATCAGAAGTGGTTTATACAAGGGTAGATGCGGAAAAGGAATTTATGGGACTTACTACTTTCAGAGGAAACCAGCCAACATTAAAAGAAGCGGTAGTTGCAAAGAATTATTTATCTGAGAAAGAGTTACGGGCAATGGGGCAACTGGTATCAGGATATCTTGATTTTGCAGAGCGGCAGGCAGAACGAGAACAGGCTATGACAATGAAAGATTGGGCAGAACATCTGGATCGCATTTTGACTATGAGTGGCGAACAGCTTTTACAGGGAAATGGAAGTGTATCGCACAAACAGGCTATTGAGAAAGCAACAGATGAATATAGAAAATATAAAGCAAGGACTTTAAGTAATGTGGAAGAAGATTATTTGAATTTTATAAAAATATTGGAGAAGAGAACTGAAAAAAGGAGAGACTATAATGGCTAAGATTAAAAAAATTATTAATATTGAAGATACAGTAATTAAACATTGTGAGATTAACAGAGCTCTGGGTTATAATGGATATCCAGATGCAGTATGCGCAAAGAATGCAGAAGAAGGTCTGGATATGATTGAAGCGGCGATAGCAGAAGGTGAGCCATTTGAACTGCTGATTACTGATATGGAATTCCCTGTGAATGGCACTGTTGATTCGAAAGCAGGAGTATTTGTGATGGAAGAATTGGAACGCAGAGGAATCCATTTGCCGATTATCGTATGTTCTTCTGTGCGATACAATTTTTCAGAACATAAGAATGTAGTGGGATGTGTATTTTATAATAAGAATAGAGATCTGAATTGGGATTTTCGGGAGGTTTTAGCAGAGATATAGTCCACGGAATGTGAAAGAGGAGAAAATATTTAGTATGAAAAAACAACGAGAATCATTTAACAGCCAGTGGGGATTCATTCTGGCTTGTATAGGATCTTCTGTAGGAATGGGGAATATCTGGATGTTTTCCACCAGAGTATCTTCCTATGGGGGCGGATCTTTTCTGATCCCTTATTTTATCTTTGTGGCATTGGTAGGATTTACCGGTGTGATCGGAGAGATGAGTTTTGGACGGGGAACAAGATCCGGACCTGTGGATGCATTTGGAATCGCATGTGAAAAAAGGGGAAAACGAAAGATCGGAGAGACTCTTGGAATGATTCCGGTGTTGGGAGCTCTTGCAATGGCAATTGGTTATACGGTGGTCATGGGTTGGATCCTAAAATATGCAGTAGGAACATTTACCGGCAGAACACTGGCACCGGAAACAATCGACGAATTTGGAGCAGAGTTTGGTAGTATGGCATCCGCATTTGGAAATAATGGATGGCAGATTGCGGCATTGATTTTATGTATGGGAATTCTGATGCTGGGAGTTGTCGGAGGAATTGAAAAAGCAAACAAATTTATGATGCCTCTGTTTTTTGGATTATTTGTAATTCTTGCGATTTATGTGGCATTTCAGCCGGGAGCAGTTGAGGGATACCGATATATTTTCAGAATCGATCCGCAAGCACTTGCAGATCCGAAAACATGGATCTTTGCATTGGGACAGGCGTTTTTTTCATTGTCCGTTGCGGGAAATGGGACATTGATCTACGGATCCTATTTGTCTGATGAAGAAAATATTCCTGCTGCAGCGGCGAGAGTGGCATTCTTTGATACACTGGCAGCAATGCTTGCGGCACTGGTGATCATACCAGCGATGGCGACAACAGGTGCCCGTCTAAACCAGGGAGGACCGGGACTTCTGTTTATCTTCCTTCCAAATCTGATCCGTACGATGCCGGCGGGATATTTGATTGCAATTATATTCTTTGTTGCAGTATTTCTCGCAGGATTGACATCCTTGATTAATCTTTACGAGGCACCGATTGCCACAGTGCAGGAAAAATTTCATTTTGGGAGAGTAAAGGCCTGCGGAGTTATCGCAATCATAGGTGCAATTGTATCACTGCTGATCCAGGGAATCGTATCTGACTGGATGGATGTATTATCCATCTACATCTGTCCGCTGGGGGCAGGACTTGCAGGTATCATGTTCTTCTGGGTATGCGGAAATGATTATGTAAGAGAACAGATCAACAAGGGACGGGAAAAGCCGTTTGTGAATTGGTTTATTCCAGTGTGCAAATATATTTATATCCCCGTATGTTTTCTGGTATTGATACTGGGAATTTCGCTGGGAGGAATTGGGTAGAAAACTACGGAGTAACAGTCAGATGAATTTAAAAAAAGTGAAAAAAAGCAGAAAGTTACGTGCTTTCATTGTTTTCTTGCTTACATTTCTAGTAGCAATCATTGTGTGCTATTTTCTGAATGAAAATCAGGAAAAGCAGGAAAAATTAAAAGCGAGATATACTGCGGAATCGACAATCAGCAGGGTGGAGTCACAATTGAATAAATATCTGGCGGAATCCAACCTGATCAAACATATATTAGAGTCAGGAAAAGAGATTGATGACGAGCAGTTTGCACAGTTGTCGAAATATATGCAGACTCAAGAGGGCGTCTTAGAAGCCCACGAGATAGCAAAAGACGGAATTGTATCGCAGGTGTATCCATTGAAAGGGAATGAAATGGCACTTGGCTTAGATATGTTAGAGAACCATGCCAGAAAAAAAGAGGCCAATCTTGCGAAGAAGAGTGGTCAGTATACAATTGCGGGACCATATGAATTGGTGCAAGGTGGTACAGGAGCACTTTTGTTTGATCCGATTTATAGAAAAGGTTTAGATGGGGAGAAGAAGTTCTGGGGATTTTCTGTCCTGGTCATGAATTGGGAAAAATTTATTGACGAGATTGAATTGAATAAACTGGAAGAAGCAGGATATAGTTATAAAATCTGGAAGAAGGACAGTGAGAGCAGAGAAAAGATTATTATTGCACAGAGTGAGCAACCATCAGAAAAAGATATTTTAACAGTATCTTGTGAGGTGCCAAATGATATCTGGTATTTTGAAATTATACCGAAGGCCGGATGGGTACCGGCGGAACAGACTATATTTTATTTTTTGATATCACTGGTGGTTGCATTTTTAGTAATGATCGGTTACTGGCAGATTGAGATGCAGAGATATCGTGAAGAAGTTCATGCAAAAGCAATGGAGCATTCGGCTGAAGCAGCAAGGCAGGCGAATGAAGCAAAGACAAGATTTCTCTTTAATATGAGTCATGATATTCGTACTCCGATGAATGCGATTATGGGATTTTCGGAGCTTTTGGAAGAACATATTGATGATAAAGAAAAAGCAGAAGATTACATAAGTAAGATTAAAGCCTCCAGTTCATTGCTTTTGTCTATTTTAAATTATGTTCTTGAGATGGCAAGAATTGAGAGCGGAAAGGCAGAATTAAAACTTGAAGTCGGCTGCCTGAACGATCTGGTTGATTCGCTGAATGCTGTATCGGAACCGGCGGTTTATCAGAAAAAACAGCACTATAGCTGCACGATGAATATCCTGCATGAATACATTTTGTGTGACAGAACCAAGGTGAGAGAGATTGTACTGAATATTTTAAGTAATTCTATCAAATATACACCTGAGGGTGGCAGTATTTTCCTGGATGTGACAGAAATCCCAATGGAAAAAGAACAGGAGATGCTCTGTCAGATAACGGTAAAAGATACAGGAATCGGAATGAGTGAAGAATATCTGCCGCATATTTTCGAAGAATTTACCAGGGAACGTACGACGACAGAGAGTAAAGTGGTAGGAGCAGGTCTGGGACTTCCCATTGTGAAATCTCTGGTTGATCTGATGGAAGGTTCGATCGAGGTTGAAAGCAAACTTGGGGAAGGTACGAAAACGGTTATAACGCTTCCTTTCAAAATTGTTGACGAGAAACAGAGTGCGGAGAGCAAAGAATGTTTTCCGGAGGAGAAAGAAGAAGGACTGATAGGTAAGAGAGTCCTTCTGGCTGAGGACAATGATCTGAATGTGGAAATTGCAACGATGATCTTAAAAGAGTGTGGTCTGGAAGTGGATCGGGCAGAAGATGGCGAAGTATGTGTGCGGATGTTGCAACAGAAACCGGAAGGTTATTATGATCTGATCTTGATGGATATTCAGATGCCGAATATGAACGGCTATCAGGCGACAGAGAGTATCCGTGGAATGAGGGGCAGAAGGGCAGAAATTCCGATTGTTGCAATGACGGCCAATGCTTTTGAAGAGGACAGAAAGAAATCGTTGGATGCCGGTATGAATGAACATATTGCAAAACCGATTGATATTGATAAATTACTCAAAACACTTGAAAAGATTCTGACAGTGTAGGAAATGAAATGACGGGAGGAATAAAAGTATGAAGACGCGAAAAGAGGCAGTTTCCTTTGGATTGTCTTTTAAAGATACATATTTTGATACGCCGTTTCGAGATAAGAACTGGCAGCTGATCCGGGTGAAACAAAATAAAAAAGCATTTCTCTGGATATACGAATTAGATGGCTGCGTCCATCTGAATGTTAAGGCAGATCCGGAATGGCGGGATTTTTGGAGATCTGCTTATGCATCTGTGATTCCCGGATATCATCAGAACAAAGAACACTGGAATACAATTATTCTGAATGGCACGGTTCCGGAAAAGGATATCAGGCGGATGATCGAAGAAAGTTATGATATCGTTACAGATAGTCCGACGAAGCGGATTTATGAGGCGGTAAAGAAAATCCCGAAAGGGCATGTGGCGACTTATGGGCGGATCGCTGAGATGGCAGGAGAACCGAAGATGGCAAGAGCTGTGGGCAATGCCCTCCATAAGAATCCAGATCCGGAGCATATTCCCTGTTTCAGAGTAGTTAATGCAAAAGGAGAATTGTCCGGGGCATTTGCATTTGGCGGAGCCGGAATGCAGGAAAAACTCCTGATAGAAGATGGAGTAGAAGTGATAAATGGAAAAGTAGATTTAAAGAAATATGGAATTTGAGAGAAAATTGCAGATTTGCGAATTCTTATAGATTCCCCCAAAGTAATGAGAATAGCAGCTTTTTCGATAAAATAGGCGAAAACAGTCAGTTTTTTATGTCCAATTTTTAGATTAAAAGGACGATGCAGAGATTGACGAATAGGTTTATAATTAATATAGGTATTAAGTAAGATTACTGAAAGAGTGGGATGTTTATGTGTGAGAAACAACCAATATTAAAGATACAGGCTTTTGGAAAATTTTCTATGAAATATGGAGAAAAATTCATTACAAAGGGAAAAGGGAAAGCAACAAAGACATTAAAATTGGTGCAGCTTCTGGTCTGTAATCATGAACATGGAATATCCAGGGGAAAATTATTAGAAACCTTATTTGGAGATGAGGACTTTGCAGATGCGGCAAATAATCTGCGTGTTACAGCATTTCGTCTGAAGAAGATGCTTGTGAACGAAGGACTTCCGCCATATGATTACATACAGATTAAAAATGGAGTGTATCTGTGGAACTGTCCGATGCCAATGGAAATTGATGCTGAAAAATTCATGGACCTGTGTCTGAAGGCAGAAACATGTGAAAAGCCAGAAGAGAAGATTCCATTATTAAAGAAAGCCTGTGCACTTTATGTCGGAGAATATCTGCAGGATTTTGTGGGAGATGGAGTGATACTGATAGAAAGCGCCGGATACAAAGATCAGTATGTAGAAGCGTTGAATGAATTATGTCAATTATTATTGGAACGTAGCGAATATGAGGAAGTTTACGAATTGTGTGAACCGGCCCGCAGAATGTATCCATTTGATGAATGGCAGGCAATACAGATTGAATGCCTGATGAAATTGAAGCGATACAAAGAAGCATTGAAAGAATATGAGGATACCGCGAAGTTATTTATCGATGAACTTGGGATAACACCTTCAGAGAAGATGCTGGATTTGTTTGAACAGATGAACAGCCGGATGGATTTCAAGGTACAGATGCTTCCGGAGATTGAGAAACGTCTGAAAGAAGAGGAAGTATCCGGAGGTGCTTATTATTGTAGTTTGCCAAGTTTCAGGGATACTTACCGCATAGTGTCCAGAATTGTTGAAAGAAATGGGCAGTCCGTATTTTTAATGCTCTGCAGCATCACAGATGGCAAAGGGCTTCCGATGGAAAATCCTCAGAAACTGGAAATACTTGAAAAGGAATTGCAGGCATCAATCGCACATTGTCTGAGGAAGGGAGATTCCTATACAAAATATAGTAAATCACAATTTTTATTGTTGCTAGTGGGTACAAACAGAGAAAATTGCAACCATATTTTTGATCGTATCCGGAAATATTATTCCAGAGAGCATAAAAGTTGGGGAAAATATCTGGAATATCACGTAGCTTCAGTAGCAGATGTGGAACAGAGAGATCCTGATGATAATGAGTGGAAATGGGGAACAGTATGGAACATGTAAAAGTAATGCATGCTTCCTGGAACGTACCGAATATCATAAATATATGTGTGGATGAAGTTTCAGAAGGTGAATTGTCCGGTCGTCTGTATCATTGTTATAGCAAGACCGCATGGAAATTTTCAAACATTGTAAGACTGGTGGAATATGCGGAAGAGTTATTTGACCATATAGAATTTCCGGAGGCAGCGACACAGACAAGAACATTTATGAAGAAAAATGGTGAGCAGAAAGAAAAATGGAAGCATGTAACATCGACAGAACATATAGAAAAGCAGCGGGGAATCAGAGGTACCTTTTTGCTGCAGGTGCAGTACAGACAGAATACAACCTGGCAAGGGAGTGTTGTGTGGGTGGAAGGACATAAAACCTGGGAGTTTTTAAGTGTACTGGAGTTGTTCAAGATTATCACACATGTGGTAGAGGAATGAAAAGTGAATATTAAGCCGTGAGAAAAGAAGTAGTTTTCAGACTACTTCTTTTGTTATATTAAAAAGAATGGAAATTAATGATTGTGTAATGATTGGTGTAATGCATTGTCCCATATAATTTAATTAATCAAAAAAATAACGGAGAAATCCAGAAAGGACGATGAAGGAACTGTCATGAAAGAAAAACGAAAAAAATCCGATACATTTCTGATAAAGATTATAGAACATAAAAATGCAACCTGGCAGGGAAAAGTGACCTGGGTGGAAGAACAATGTGAACAGTACTTCAGAAGTGCGCTGGAATTGCTGAAACTGATAGATGGAGCAATCGAGGAAAGTCAGAATATAGAAGGAGGAAGCCATGAAAAGTAAGAAGAGTAAAAACAAAAAGTTCATAGCAATTTTGCTTTGCATGGTACTGGTATTAAGTAGTGCGATATCAGTTTTCGCAGATGAAACCGGAGTGGATGTGCAGAGTGAAACGAATGAATTACAGGGGATTTCCGAAGAGCAGGAAGTGATGGCAGGACAGTCGGGAGAACAGCTGGGACAGCCGGAAGCGCAACCGGTACAGTCGATGGAAGCACAACCGGTGCAGACAGTGGAAGCACAGCCGGTGCAGACAGTGGAAGCACAACCGGTGCAGCCGGTGGAAGAACAGCCGGCACAGACAGTGGAAGCACAACCGGTACAGACAGTGCAGACAGAGCAAGAGCAGCAGAAAGAACCAAAAAGCCCGGAAGAAAGTAAAAAGTCAGAAGCGGTACAGTTGAGACAGCAGGTAAATCTTTCCGGAGAAAAGGAAATTACGGTAGTAGCAGATCTTCCGGAGGAAGCATTTAATGCGGAAACTTCAAAGATTAGCATGGAAGTAACTCCGGTTTCGACGGAGGAAGATGCAATTGTCAAATTGATGAAGAATGCAATGACAGAGAGAACCTCCCTGGGAAATTATGTGATGTGTAGTGTGACATTTAAAGTAGATGGAGTGCCGACAGAGCCAGAAAAAGCAGTGTCTATTCATCTACAGGGGACAGATCTTAACGTACAGAATGTAAAGAACGCTACAATGTTCTACTACAACCCGGCAGGATCTGATGAAGGAAATGCAGAGGCCGAACTGGTGACCATTACACAGCGAAATGACATGATCGAGGCACTTCAGAATGCAGGAGAACCAATACCTGATAATTTTGATGAGCTTTATGACCTCTCTGAAATTACATTGAACGGCGATGGAACAGCCGCTGACATCCAGATGGATGGAAGAAAGAACCGAATCTATGGATGTTATGTAACGGAAGAAAAATCATCAGACGGCAGTCAGACCAAAGAAGTGGTGAAAAAACATCGGAAAGATTCTACGAATGATGTGGCAGAGACAACAGCGGTCTATGCAGATACGGTCAGCAGTTACAGCACCGGATCTTCGGAAAATGCACTTTCGCATGAGAAATATATCAAACGAAATCCGGATGGCACTTACAACATCACATTAAATGCATCCGGTACAGTAGGTACAGAGGTAAATAAAAAACCAGTAGACATTGTACTTATTGTAGATACTTCTGGAAGTATGAAAGAGAACAATAAACTCAGAGACACCAAGAATGCAATTAAAGCACTGGTGGATGTGTTCAACGGAAAATCAGACACGGTAGATGCACAGTACAAACTGGTGACATTTTCAGATGGTGCATCGATCAAGACTCAGGAATGGGTAACAGGCAATGCCTTATATAACAGATATGTAAGAAATATGGAGGCTGCCGGTGGTACAAACTATGATAAGGGATTGAGTGAAGGAGCGACCGCCATAGGAAGCAGCACCAGAGAAGGTGCGAAAAAGGTCGTGATCTTCCTGACAGACGGAAAGCCGACATATTATGGAGACAAACCTTCTAACTGCGGAGCCGACACCAGCAAGAAGACATTGCAAGCAGCTCTGCGATCAGCGGAACTCATTTCTGCCGACGATTTCTACGCAGTGGGAATCAGCCTTCCGGGAAGCATTCCGGTTTATGAAAACGATGACCAACCATATCATCGATGGGGACACGGAGGAAGCGTTACAGAGACCATCTCCGGACAGACGGTTTTAGACCGGGTGAAGAACAAGGTTACAGCAACGACAAAGGAAGCATGGAATCTTGGAAGTTCATCGGAACTGTCAGGTAAATTCTCAGCTATCGCCGGAGATATTATCAATATCGCATGTTCAAACGTAGTGATTACCGACAGGCTGAGTGAGTATGTAGACGTAACAGCCAACAGCAAATTAAAAGTTAAAGTGGCAGTGAAAGCAGGTGGAAGCTACAGAGACAAATACGAGCGGGAATTTAGCTTAAGCACAGTTGGGGACGTGATGCTGGATGGCAAAAAGATTGCAACAGTATCCTATGACCAGGGTAATAAGATAGCTAGCCTGACATTCGTTCCGAGTTATGAATTAGAGGAAGATTATTACTATTATCTCTCTATTACGAATGTAATTCCGAATAATATAGCATTTGAAGCATATGAGGAATCAGAGTATGGCAATATAACGGGAGATCCGGCAACGGATGAAGGAAACGGTGGATATGCGGCAGCGAATAGAGGAACATCTTCCGGACAGCCGGGATTCAGATCCAACGCTGCAGCCACTGTAAGCTATGTTTATAAAGAACAGTCTAAGACAGAATCTTATGCACACCCGGTAGTCCAGGTAGAGACAATCCAGGTAGAGAAGAAATGGTCCGGAGGTGAACCGGAAGACGGTACGTCGATCCTAGTGCAGCTTTTAGATAAAAACGGACAGCCGGTAGAAGGCAGAACGATCGAGCTGAATGCTTCGAATGACTGGAAAGGAAAATTTATCGTAGAGAAAGCGGACAACTATAGCGTAGGGGAGTTAACGTCAGAAGGTGACGGAACCCATTTGGTTGTGAAAGAAGGTGGAGAGACAACCATTGATGGAATCACTTATCAGGTAAGTTATGCGAAGGATGACAGCGGCGCATGGGCGATAACAAATACGAAACAGTCCCAGTCAGTACGGATCATCAAGCAGAGCACTTCCGGAGTGAATCTGAAAAATGCAGAATTTACATTGACGGATGGGAACGGAGAGACACTGAAGTACACATCAGCGGAAGGAGGAATTGTATTTGATGGTACATTAGCTCACGGAACTTACACACTGGAAGAAGTAAAATCACCGGGCGGCTACCTGAAGTTATCTGAAAAAATTACGATAAAAGTAACCAAGGATAACGTAGAGGTAACCGGAAGTGACAAGGTAACCTGCAAGATGACGGACAATGGGGTTTACGAGATCATCGTTAAAAATGAAGTCTTAAGTGATCTCCCAAATGCAGGAGGAACAGGAAACTTTTACTATATATTTAGTGGAATTGTATTTCTGCTGGTTGCGGTAGGGCTGTATCAGAATAATAAAAGAAAGATGAGATGGTACTAAATCATACAATGAAAGGAGAAACATTATGAAGAAGATGAAAAAATTATTTGCCATTCTAATATCGATGATAATGATATTAGGAATGAGCGTAACCGCATTTGCAGATGGTGCAAAGCAGACCGCTGATATCCTGGTAACAGGATTATCAGAGAATGTGGCAACAACCGTGAAGTTATATCAGATCGCAACATTGAAGCTGGATCAGACAACAAATGAGTATAGCTGGGAACTTGCACAGAATGTAGCAGGTGTTGCATTTGATAAGAGCACGAACGCATACATAATAAACGATGCAACAGCATTGAAGGCTTCATTGGCAAGTCTGACTGTGAAAGCTACACAGAGTGCAGGAAAAGGACAGACAGAAGTAACTTTCACAGGACTTCCGGTTGGTGCATATATCATCGATGCAGATGATACCGAAGCAACTTATGGACTGATGGTAGCAAACACTTATGATTACGCAAATTCACCGAGTCCGGTAACCGGTGGTGTTCCGGTAGCCAAAGATGTGGAACTGGTGGCAAAGGCCGAACAGCACACCATCAACAAAACCAGTGATGACGCATTTGTAAAATTGGGACAGGAAGTAAACTTTACCCTGAAGACAACATTCCCGACTTACAAAAATGAAGACGGCGAAATCATCAATACTTTCAAGATTACTGATACACCATCAGGTGCGGCAATTGATCGCGCAAGCGTTAAGGTCATGATCGGAATCGCTGATGTAACCTCACAGACAGACATTAGAGTGGCAGACAGTGGCAAAATGACCATCCAGTTTGGACAGGCATTACTGACAGAAGCAAATGCAGGACAGTTAGTAACAGTTACATACAAAGCAGTAGTTACAAGTGAAGAAGGATACAACAACAAAGCGGGCGCGGAGTCGAATACAGTATCCTACAGACCGACAGAGACTTATGGTTACACTGCTGATATTACCCTTACAAAGTACAACGACTACAAGACAGATGCTGAAAAGATTACCCTTAAAGGTGCTGAGTTTAACGTAGAGAAAGGTGGCGAGACACTGTACTTCGTAAAAGAATCCGCAGGTGTTTACAAGCTGGCGAAATCTGACACAGAAGGCGCGACACAGACAATTAAAGCCCCGAATGGAACCGTACAGATCAAAGGTCTGGATGAAGGAACTTATAAATTTATCGAGACAAAAGCTCCTTCCGGATATTCCATTAACAAAGACGGTGTAGAAGTAACGGTAAGAGGAACAGACAGCAGAAATGAATCTTATCCTATTTCCATGAAAGATACTAAACTTTCTTCTCTTCCGGAGACAGGTGGTATCGGAACAACGATCTTCACAGTAGGTGGATGTGCAGTGATGATCCTGGCAGCAGCATTATACTTCGCAAACCGTAGAAAATCTGATAAATAATAACTGATATTCCGGGGCGTCTACCCGCCCCGGATCTTTCAAAAATACAACAATAAGGAGAACCCGGATGAAAAAGAAAATGAATAAATTCATAATCGCAGTCCTGTTTCTTGCCGGTTTGTCCTTGGTGCTGTATCCGACAGTGGCAAACCAGTGGAACACTTACAGGCAGCGAAAACTGATCGGAAATTATGAAAGTACAATGAAAGAAATGAATCCCAAAGATTTTAAAGAGGAATGGAAAAAGGCAGAAAGTTTTAATACAGAGATTTCACAGAATAATCTGTACGGAAATGTATTTGGAGAAGAAAATACGGATCTGAAAGATACAGAATACTGGAAAGTCCTGAATATAGCAGAGGATGGTGTAATGGGATATCTGACGATTCCAAAGATCAATGTAAAATTAGCCATCTATCACGGAACCGCCAATGATGTACTACAAACGGGAATTGGACACTTAAGTGGAACGAAACTTCCTATTGGAGGAGAAAGTACCCACAGTGTTCTGGCAGCTCACAGAGGGCTTCCAAGTGCAAGATTATTTACAGATATCGATCAGCTGGAAGTCGGGGACAAATTTTATATCCATGTATTAGACGAGGTATTGGCATACAAAGTAGATCAGATTTTACCGATGGTGGATAAAGATGATCATGAGACTCTGGAAAAGGCACTGACGATTGAAGAAGGAAAAGATCAGGTGACATTATTTACCTGCACTCCATACGGAGTTAATTCTCACAGACTCCTGGTGAGAGGAACCCGAGTCCCATACAACGGAGAAGAAGACGGAGCAGTATCTGTTTCAAAATCTATGGTGGAATCTATACAGAATTATTACATGCTGTATCTGATCCTGGGACTGGCAGTGACAATACTCATCATACTTTTTATGAGATTCTTGTCAAAGAAAAAAGAGAACATGAAAAAAGAATAACCGAAATTTTATAAGGAGGATATGAGGCGATGATGAAAAAGAATGTAAAAAGAAAAAGTGCAGTATTTCTGGCACTGGTCCTTACTTTATCAGCGTTGGCGCTGCCAAGAGTAAATGCAGCAAATCCGGTGGATGTAGAAAAGAATGATTGCTCCATAGAGTTTAAGACCAGCGGCGATGACAAGATCAAGGCGGATCTGAATACTGCGGAGGTTCTGGTAAAGCTTTACAGAGTGGCAGAGATAGACAGTTTTGGTGAGTACACGGCAGTGGGAGATTTCAAAGATCTGGAAGTATCGGCACTGGATGCCGAGAAAGCATCTTCTGCCGAAGAATGGAAGGCACGAGCTGAGAAGGCAAGCGAGATGGTGAAGGCTGGAACAAAGGTGGAGGCGAGCGTTTCTCTGGTAAACGGAATCGGGACAACGGGGAAAAAATTACCGACGGGACTTTACCTGGTAATGGCAGAAAAGACACTGACTTCTCATTATGAGTATACATTTACTCCATACCTGATTTCTCTTCCGAATAATTATTATTACGGGACCGGAAATGATGACTGGGTGTATGATCTGACAGAAGTGTCACTGAAACCGGAGCAGAAACCAAGGTATGGAAATCTGATGATCGAGAAAGAACTGTTGGATTTAAATACAACATTTGGAGATAAGGCGACATTCGTATTCCAGATTAATATTGAGACACTGGATCATAAGAAATCAAGCAGAGTCGAGGAACTTACGATGGAAAAAGAACCGGGAACGAAACAACTGGTCGTGACAAAAATTCCGGCAGGAGCTACCGTGACGGTAAAAGAAGTCTACAGTGGTGCAAGCTACAGCCAGATTTCCGATGACCCGGAAGCAGTGCCTATTTTTGCAGATGAGATGGTGGGAGTAAGATTTGTAAATGAACATGACAATCGTCCAAACGGTGGTTATGGTGTGAACAATCATTTTGAGCAGATAGAAGGACAGTATCAAAGAATCCAGGAAGCAAAGTAGAAAGGGGGAAGGAACGTGAGAAGAAAAATAAAAATGCAGATAAAACGACCATTTTTTCTGGCGGCGGCAGCATTGATTCTTGTGGGAACCCTGACGGTGGAAAGTGCGATGGCTTATTTCACCACCTACTCATCGGCGAAAGGTTCTGTGCAGATGCATATGGGATTTACAGAAACGGAACCACATGAGGAAGTGGACAGAAAAGGAAAACATGTGACGATTAAAAATATCGGTGATTATGATTGCTTTGTGAGAGTGAAGGCGTTTGCGCCATCGGAGATAACACTTACCTATCAGCCGGAGGATTCGGGATGGACGGAAGGAGAAAATGGATTCTGGTATTACGATGAGATCCTTCCGGCAGGGGAGAAAACGAAGACAAAATTAAATATAGGTTATACATTTCCGAATGTGGAGGACGAGGACAGTCCGGAATCATTTAATATCGTAGTTATCCAGGAATGTACTCCGGTTTTATATAAGGCAGACGGAAGTGCATATGCGGAATGGAATCAAGGGATTAATGACAATCAAGAACCTTAGAAGGAGGGCATGAAAATGAAAAAGAATACGAGATCATTTCCGAAAAAACCGGCCCTGCTTCTGGCAGCAGCAACACTTCTTTTGATCGGAAGTACGGTAGGAAGTACCAGGGCGGCACTTACTTATTATAGTGAAAACTATTCGGCTCAGATGAGTTTGCAGCATATAGGCGTATCATTGCTGGAAAACGGAACAGAAGTTAGTAGCAGAACATATGTGTCTGAGGACAACTGGAGCGGAGAGACAGAAGGAACATTACTTGAAAATCTTCTCGGAGCAGATGAAAAATTTACACCGGGAAAGAAATATGAGGAAGCTTTGAGTGTCAACAACAGCGGCGATATTGATACATTTGTGAGAGTGATCATCACAAAGAGCTGGAAGGATAAAGAAGGTAAGAAAAATACAGAACTTTCACCTGATCTGATCGAGTTAAATTTTCCGGAGAACAGTGGCTGGGTGATTTCAGAAGAACAGTCTACTAAAGAGCGTACGGTATTATATTACACGAAAGCACTGGCACCGGGAGAAAGCAGCTCGAATCTTTCAGACACTATCCGGATCAATGAATCGGTAGCGGCACAGGTGGAGAAAGTTACAGATGGTTCTAAAATTACTTACCGCTATAAATACGACGGATACACATTCAACTTGGACGCAGAAGTGGATGCGGTGCAGACACATAATGCAAAAGAGGCGATCAAGAGTGCCTGGGGCGTGGATGTCGGCGTATCTGGTGATGAGACCAGTATAAGCTTATAAAGGAGGTGCAGGATATGAAAAAGAAAATATTGTGCCTCGCGATGGCGGTGGTCATGGCGGCCGGAATACAGACAACGGCATTTGCCAAAGAATATAAAGGTGCGGATGGCTGGCAGGTAACCTTTAACGGAAGCAAAATGAACAGTAATTTTAAAGATTCTGACATCGCAGATTCCATGACGGAAGTTCAGCCGGGAGATAGCATAGAGTTGCAGGTGAATCTAAAAAATGAGGACAGTGGAAAGACCGACTGGTACATGACGAATGAAGTGGTCCAGACATTAGAAGAGGCCCAAAACTCTGCGTCCGGTGGTGCTTATGAATATAAACTGACTTACGTGGGTGCGGACAACAGTGAAAAAGTCTTATATGACAGCCAGACCGTGGGAGGAGAAGGAAGTTCTACATTTGGAGAAGGACTTAAATCCGTAGATGGTTCTTTAGAACAATATTTTTACCTTGGAAGATTAGGAAAAGGTGAGAGCGGAACAGTTCGTTTAAAGGTCGGTGTCGAAGGCGAGACCGCTACCAACGGTTACCAGCAGACACTTGCAAAGCTCCGTATGAATTTTGCGGTAGAGAAAGTAAAAGAAGGACAGACAATCAATAAAAATAAAGTGATTAAGGAGAAGAACCTGGTGAAGACGAGTTCAGTAAAGACCGGGGATACATCAAAACTTTTCCTGATGTGTGCATGTGCGCTGATCAGTGGGCTGCTTCTTCTGGCGGCGGGGATATATTTATTAAATAATCATTCGGAACAGAAAAAAGGTCATCACAGGAAAGGAGAGTCATAGGATGAAGAAATGGAAAAAAATGCTAGTATCTCTTCTTACAGTTTCGGTAGTTACTGCTGTTTCGGCAATGAGTGTGATGGCGGCGGACAATTATACATATAAAGTAACCGTATATTCTGGAAATAAGGGAACCATTGAAGGCCAGGATAAGGTAGTGTTTACAGGGCTGGATGCCGGCTCACAGGTGATCTTAAATACCGGAAGTGTTCAGGTGACGGACGATAAATATTATGTGAAAGGATTCAGGCTTAGCGGTCATGACAACGAAGAGGCTCTTGCATCACCAACGATTGAAGTGGATGGGGATGCAGATTATGTGGTTGCCTATGGAATTAAAGCCAATATGGTAGCTTACACCGTGAATTATCAGGATGCAGACGGGAAGGCTCTGGCAAATAGTCAGACGTTTTATGGAAATGTAGGAGATAAGCCGGTGGTAGCTTATCAGTATATTGAAAATTATATTCCGCAGGCACTTGCGCTTACTAAGACTTTGAGTGATAATGAAGTTGAAAATGTGTTTACATTTACATATACACCGGGCGAGATGGACAGAGTCGTTGAGACGACAACGACGGTGACTACGAACGTTCCGGCAGCAGGCACAGTAGTAAGCAGAGGAACAGCAGGAAATACTGGAAATACGGCAGGAAATGTATCGGGTAATGCATCCGGAACAGCAACCGGAACAGCAGATGCCGGAACCGCAGCCGAAAATGATACGAATACGACGGGAGAGAATACTTCTGAGGAAAATGAAACCGTAGAGAGTACTGACGGAAGAACTCCAAAAGAAATTATTGATCTGGACGATGAAGAGACTCCGAAGGCAAATATTGATGCAGAAGATAAGAATAAGAAAGTATCTCCGATTGCAGATGTTGTGATTATCATTGCATCCCTTACTGCACTGGCCATGCTGATCATATATTTGAGAAAACGTGCAAAATAGGCGATGGGCAGTAAAAGGAGAATCTGTATTGAAGACCAGAAAAAGAAAGAAAAGCCCAGTGGCTGCAGTTTGCAGTGCACTGGGCACTGTTATATTAGTGGTAATTGTTCTGATGTGTATTCCACTGACAATCCCAAAGGTGGTGGGCTATCAGATTTATACGGTGGTAAGTGGCAGTATGGAACCGGCGATTCCAACGGGAAGTCTGGTCTATGTGAAATGGACGGAACCGGAACAGATTGAAAAAGGCGATGTGATCGCATTTTATGGGACAGATGTGGATGGTTCCATTATTACCCACAGAGTGGTATCGAACAGCAACGTTATGGGAACGTTTATTACCAAAGGAGATGCCAACAGTGAGAATGACATGAATCCGATTCCATATGATAATTACATTGGCAAAATGAAATTATCAGTGCCGATAGCTGGAGGTGTTATAAAGACAGTTACAGAAGGCAGTGGAAAGTTTGTGGCGTTTCTTGTGATTGGAATTGCAATTGTGTTGCAGCTTGTGGCAGTGATGTTAGAGCGGAAAGAGGAAAATACGGAGGAGCGACTATGACAATCGAAGAATTGAAGAAGTTACCGAAAGTAGAATTACACTGTCATCTGGATGGCTCATTGAGCAGACAATTTTTGGAAAAAAGACTGGGAAGAACGGTAGAAGAAGAGGAAATTCATGTGTCCGATGACTGCAGAAGCCTGCAGGAATATCTGGAAAAATTTGATCTTCCGGGACAATGCATCCAGGATGAAGAAGGCTTAAGAGAAGCGGGATATGATGTGCTGAGACAGATGAAAGAAGAAAATGTCTGCTATGCAGAAGTGAGATTTGCACCACTTCTTTCTACATTAAAAGGGTTGGACGTAAGACAGATTATAGAGGCATTAATCTCAGGTATGGAGCAGGGGAAAGCAGACTTTGGTGTGGAGTACGGGATCATTACCTGTGCGATGCGTCACCACAGTCAGGAAGAGAATGCGAAGATGTTGGAAATCTCCAGAGAGTATCTGGAAAAAGGGGTCTGTGGCGCAGATCTTGCCGGAGCAGAGGCGATGTATCCGATGTCGGAATTTATGGAATTATTCAGAATGGCAAAGAAGATAGGTATGCCATTTACCCTGCATGCAGGAGAGTGTGGAAATCCGAAGAATATTAAAGATTCCGCGGATGCGGGAGCACTTAGGATCGGTCATGGAATCGCAATGACGGGTCATGAGGATCTTGAGAAGGAAATAAAAGAGAAAGGCATCGGGATTGAGATGTGCCCAATCAGTAATTTGCAGACGAAGGCGGTGCAGAGTGAAGAAAAATACCCTCTCAGAGAATTTTTAGATAAAGGATTAAAAGTGTCGATCAATACAGATAACCGAACAGTGAGCAGCACTACTTTGACAAAAGAACTTTATTTTATTCAGGAACATTATGGAATCACCGATGAGGAAATCTTTTTGATGATGCGAAATGCGGTGGAGACCTCCTTTGCATCGGAAGAGATGAAGGAACGTCTTTATAATAACTATAAATATATTTAAAATAATAAAGGTTTTATTTTTAATAATAAAAAGTAAAATTTTAAAATATGAATGGAAGATTAGGAAGAATTGATAACGATTCTTCCTAAAATTTTTTTGTAAAAATATATTAAAATCCGGTTGACAATATGTCGGCAAATTGATAAAATAATAACAAAAATTAGGGAGGTAAGAACAATGGCAAATATTTTGTGTAGTCCAAGTAAATATGTACAAGGTGCAGGGGAATTAAAGAAACTGGGTGAATACGCACAGAAATATGGGAAAAAGGCACTGGTGCTGATTACAGAATCTGGACATAAACGTATCGGCGATGTTTTAAAAGAAGGATTCGATGGTTATGAGATTGAACCTGTTTATGAATATTTCAATAGAGAGTGCAGTAAGAATGAGATTAATCGTCTGGTCGACATCATGAATGAGAAAGGCTGCGATGTTGTGATTGGAATTGGTGGAGGAAAGATTCTTGATACAGCAAAGGCTGTTGCATATTATAAAGAAGCTCCGGTACTTATTTGCCCGACAATTGCTTCTTCAGATGCACCTTGCAGTGCGTTATCCGTTATTTATACAGATAATGGAGTGTTTGAGGAGTATTTATTCCTGCCGGCAAATCCAAACATGGTATTAATGGATACAGAAGTAATCGCAAAATCACCGGCACGTTTAACGGTTTCTGGAATGGGAGATGCGCTGGCAACTTATTTTGAAGCAAGAGCGTGTCAGACAAGCGGTGCAATTTCCTGTGCAGGCGGACAGGTGACACAGGCAGCGATGGCATTGGCAAAACTTTGTTTTGATACATTGATGAATGAAGGTGTCAAGGCGAAGATCGCATTAGAGACAGGTGCTTGTACAAAAGCTGTTGAAAATGTGATTGAGGCAAATACATTACTGAGCGGTATTGGATTTGAGAGTGGCGGGCTTGCTGGCGCACATGCGATCCATAATGGATTTACAGTATTAGACGAGTGCCACCACATGTATCATGGTGAGAAAGTAGCATTTGGAACCATCACACAGTTGGTTCTTGAGAATGTCCCGGCGGAAGAATTAGAGGATATTATTGACTGGTGTATAGAAGTAGGACTTCCTGTTACATTAAAAGAACTCGGAATTACAGAAGTTACAGATGAAAAACTGATGGCAGTTGCAACTGCAGCTTGTGCAGAGACAGATACACTTCACAATATGCCATTTGAAGTGACACCGGAAAAAGTATGTGCGGCAATCAAAGCGGCAGATGCTTACGGAAGATATTTCCTTGGAGAAGAGTAAAAATTCTTTGTGTAAATAAAGAGTATAGAGCATAATAGCAAGGATTAGGAGAGTCGGAAACGGCTCTCCTATTGACTTGCTAGGATTAGACGGTTATAATGCTTTTACAAGATTTACAGGAGTGAAAAAGATATATGTTGAATCAATTTTCGAGAACACAGCTTCTTCTGGGAGAAGATGCAATGAAAAAGCTTGCAGGTTCCAGAGTGGCAGTATTTGGAGTCGGCGGAGTCGGCGGCTATGTATGTGAAGCGTTGGTGCGAAGTGGAGTGGGAGCATTTGATCTGATAGATGATGATAAGGTTTGTCTGACAAATTTAAACAGACAGATCATCGCAACTCGCAGTACCGTTGGAAAATATAAGACAGATGTTATGAGAGACCGTATGTTGGATATTAATCCGGATGTAGATGTGAGGATCCATAAGAGTTTCTTTCTGCCGGAGAATGCAGATGAATTTCCATTTGAAGAATATGACTATATTGTGGATGCTGTGGACACTGTGACAGCCAAGATTGAACTGGTCATGAAAGCACAGGCACTGAATATTCCGATCATCAGCAGTATGGGTGCAGGAAATAAACTGGATGCCAGTGCGTTCCGGGTGGCAGATATTTATAAGACAAAGGTATGCCCGCTGGCGAAGGTTATGCGCCGGGAGCTTAAGAAACGTGGCGTGAAAAAATTAAAGGTTGTATATTCAGAAGAAAAACCGACGAGACCGATCGAAGATATGTCAAGTAGCTGCAGGAATCACTGCATCTGTCCGCCGGGGGCAAAGCATAAATGTACCGAGCGAAGAGATATCCCGGGAAGTGTTGCGTTTGTGCCGTCGGTGGTAGGTTTGATCATTGCCGGGGAAATCGTAAAAGATCTGACGAAGGAGTCATAGGATATGGAAGAAGTTACAAAAGAACAGTTGGAGAAACTGGAAAATCTGCGGGAATATTTAAAAGAGCTTGGCTCAGTGGCAGTAGCGTTTTCCGGTGGTGTAGATTCTACTTTTTTATTAAAAGTAGCAAAAGATGTGTTGGAAGATCAGATGATCGCGGTGACTGCAACCTCCTGTTCATTTCCAAAGCGTGAATTAAAAGAGGCAACGGAGTTCTGTGAGAAAGAAGGCATCAAACAGGTGGTCTGTGAATCCGAGGAGCTGAGTATCGAAGGATTTGCACAGAACCCAAAGAATCGCTGTTATCTGTGTAAGAAAGAATTGTTCAGTGAGATTTTAGAGATTGCGAAAAATCATGGTATCAAGACGGTGGCAGAGGGATCTAATATGGACGATAACGGCGATTACCGTCCGGGACTTCTGGCAGTGGCAGAGCTGGGAATCAAAAGCCCTCTAAGAGCATGTAATCTGACGAAGGCAGATATCCGTGCATTGTCAAAATATCTGGAATTGCCAACCTGGGAGAAACAGTCTTTTGCCTGTCTTTCTTCCCGTTTTGTCTATGGAGAGACGATCACGGAAGAAAAACTTGGAATGGTGGACAAAGCAGAACAACTTTTATTAGACATGGGATTTCATCAGGTGAGAGTCAGGATCCACGGTATGATGGCGCGGATCGAGATTGAGCCGGAAGAATTTGACAAACTCATGAAAGAAGAGAACCGCGAGAAAATTGCGAAAGAATTTAAAAAGATAGGATTTACTTATGTGACCTTAGATCTGGTGGGATATCGCATGGGAAGCATGAATGAGACGTTATGAAAGATAAAAGGAGAAATTTATGCATACAAAGATATCGAGAAAAGAAATGCTGCCTCTGATTGGAATGACGATTGCAGCGTTTCTTGTAAATACTTCAGAATTTATGCCAATCGGACTATTGACGGATATCGCCACAGAGTTTCAGATTACGGAGGCAAGAGCGGGATTTATGATCACAATCTATTCCTGGGTGGTCATGATTTTGTCGCTGCCGTTGATGCTTCTGGCGTGCAAGGTAAAAACCAGACGATTATTATTTGGCTTAATGGCGGTATTTGGAGTCTGTCAGGTGGGTTCGGTGTTATCGACAGGATTTACGATGCTGGTATTTTCACGAGTGGGAGTGGCATGTGTACATTCTATCTTCTGGTCTATCGCATCGCCGGTGGCAGTGCAGCTTGTCAGGGAAGAACATAAGGCGAAGGCGCTTAGTATGATCGTGACGGGAACTTCTGTAGCGATGATCGTGGGACTTCCGTTTGGTAGAATCGTAGGTCTGCTCATAGGCTGGAGGATGGCGTTCGGAAGTATTGCGCTGGTGACATTCCTTCTGCTGATTTTTTTGATTTTTGTATTTCCGGATGTCCAGAATGAGGAGACATTCTCGATCGCGCAACTTCCGGGATTAGTGAAAAATAAAAAGCTGCTCGGCGTGTACCTGTTCAATATTCTCATGGCAACGGGATATTATACAGCTTACAGCTATATTGAACCATTCCTGAAACAAGTGTCTGAAATGAAGGACGGTCTGGTTACTTTTGTACTGCTGATTTTCGGTGTGACCGGATTGCTGGGAAGTTACTTATTTGCCAAATTCTATGAAAATCACCGAAAAGTATTTGCCACAACGATTCTTACAGTGATTTCGGCAGCACTATTTTTATTGTATCCATTATCCGGAAATCATATTGCTGTTGTTTTGTTGTGTGCAGTTTGGGGAATCGCCATATTAGCGTACCAGGCATGTTTTCAGGCAGAACTTATCGGCTGTGTGTCTCCGGCGGCTTCATCTGTAGCAATGTCAATATTTTCGGCAATGTATAATCTGGGGATTGGATGCGGAACCTGGCTGGGCGGTACAGTCTGTACTTACCTTTCGATGAAATATGTGGGGTATGTCGGAGGGGTGATCGTGGCGTTGGCGGTGTTATATTGTATAACGATATACTTTAAAAAGTCTGAATAAAAATCATCTGATTTTACATAGATTTAACATTCTCTTTTGGAATTCATGATAGATGGAATATTTCTTCATTTGTAAAATAAGCTTGTATGAAGAAAGTTGAAGAAGTTTGTGAAGGATGAAGAAAGAGAGAATGTACAATGAATGAAAATGTAAAAGTGATATTTGGTCTGATCGGTGGTCTGGCATTATTCTTATATGGAATGAACAGTATGAGTGATGCTCTCCAGAAGGCTGCCGGTGAGAAGATGAAGAAGATATTAGAGTTCCTTACAAAGAATCCGATCATGGGAGCTTTGGCGGGAGCGTTAGTAACAGCAGTGCTCCAGAGCAGTTCTGCGACGACGGTTATGGTTATCGGTTTTGTAAGTGCGGGACTTATGAGTCTGCCGCAGGCGATTTCCGTTATTTTCGGCGCAAATATCGGTACAACCATGACTGCACAGTTGATGGCATTCAAGATTACGGATTACATTTATCCGATTATCTTTATTGGATTTATGATGAATTTTGCCTGTAAGAAAGAACGTGTGAAAAATATCGGTACCGTAATCTTTTCATTCGGATTATTGTTCGAAGGAATCGAGATTATGGGATCTGTTATGAAACCACTGGCAAACAGTCCGGTATTTATAGATCTGATGGGAAGAGTTTCCGATATTCCGGTTCTTGGAGTTGTGCTTGGTGCAGTTATGACACTGGTGGTACAGAGCAGTTCTGCGACAATTGCAGTATTACAGAATTTTGCATCTCAGGCAGGACCGGACGGAGTGACCAGTGTAATTGGTCTTGTCGGAGCAATCCCGATTTTGTTAGGAGATAACATCGGAACAACGATTACAGCACTTTTAGCGTCTATCGGACAGTCTAAGAATGCAAAACGTACAGCAATCGCACACAGCATTTTTAATATCAGCGGAAGTATCGTGTTTTTGTTCCTGATTCCGTGGTTCGCAAAGTTTGTACAGTTTATTTCGCCAAAGGGAGCGGAAGTAGATGTGATTTCCCGCCAGATTGCAAACGCACATACCACATTTAACGTTGTCTGTACCCTGATCTGGTTGCCGCTGATCCCGGTAATGGTGAAAATTGTTACGGGAATTATCCGTGGAGATGACAGGACCGCAGCAGAAGCCTGTAAGCCGGTTTATCTGGATAATAATGTGATTGACCAACCGGTAGCTGCAATGTGTCTGGTATCCCAGGAACTGGAGCGTCTTGCTGATTATGGAACGGCTATGTTATCAGAAGTGAAAGTATCTCTGGTATCAGAGGAAAATACTGAGGAACAGCAGATCGTAGAAAAAAGTATTTCTGATGTGGCGCATCTTGGACAGAGTATTTCTGAATATATCACAAGGATGTTGGGAAGTGGTACATTGACGGAGGCACAGTCAGAGCAGACCGCCGGATTATTGTTTGTCACCAACAGTATCCAGCGTGTGGCAGACAGATGCCGGGATATACATAGATTGGATGCCATGATCGGACAAGGAGATAAAAACCTTTCTGTGGAGGCAAAAGGTGATCTGAGAGAATGCGTCAGCGTCATTCAGCAGTTGTTTGAAAAAGCTGTGCAGTCCGTAAAAGAGGGCAATACAATGGTGGCCCGTGATGTGTTCCGAGATAAAGATGCTCTTCGTAAGATACAGAGACGTTGTAAGAAGGCTCATCTTTCAAGAATCAAGAAGAAGAAATGTGCATCTGAGCTGACAGAATACTTTTCAGAAATACTGGATAATCTGGAACGTATGGCAGACAGCTGTGCGGAGATTGCGGAAGAAGCCATTGACAATATTGCATTTGTAGTTCTGGAGGAAGATGCGAGAAGAACGAACACACCGGATATCGGGGTCCTGAAAGAAGCATAAAACCGAAAGAAAACAGTAATAAATCAACCGCTGAGCTTAAAGAATATCAATCTTCAGGCACAGCGGTTTTTGTTTGCAGAATTTAATTGATTTCCGCATCAATAGCGAATATAATAGACGAAGATAATATGAAGAGACATTCAGTTGAAAAGAGGAGGATGGAACTTATGAATATTACAGAGGATATCTGTTATGTTGGAGTCAATGATCATGAAATAGATCTGTTCGAGGGACAGTACATCGTACCGAATGGTATGGCATATAATTCATATGTGATCAAGGATGAGAAGACAGCGGTTATGGATACGGTAGATGGCAAGTTTGGAGAAGAGTGGCTTGAGAAAGTCGGACAGGCACTCGATGGCGCTTCACCGGATTATTTGATCGTACAGCACATGGAACCGGATCATTCGGCAAATATCAAATTATTTGCTGAGAAGTACCCAGAGGCAGTGATCGTGGGAAATGCCAAGACATTTACTATGATGGAGAACTTCTTCCGTGGGCTTGACTTTGGAGACAGAAAACTTGTAGTGAAGAATAATGAAACATTATCACTTGGAAAGCATATACTGACATTTGTATTTGCGCCGATGGTTCACTGGCCGGAAGTCATGGTAACATATGACAGTACAGATAAAGTCCTGTTCTCAGCCGATGGATTTGGTAAATTCGGAGCTCTGGATGTAGAGGAAGACTGGGACTGTGAGGCACGCCGTTACTATATCGGAATTGTTGGGAAATACGGCATGCAGGTACAGAATCTGTTAAAGGTAGCCGCGACATTAGATATCCGGATTATCTGCCCGTTACACGGACCGGTGCTGACAGAGGATCTTGGACATTATATTGAGAAATATAACATCTGGTCTTCTTATGAGGTAGAGTCTGAGGGCGTCATGATTGCATATACATCTGTTTACGGAAATACTAAGAAAGCAGTAGAGATCCTTGCAGAAAAATTAAAAGAAAAAGGATGCCCAAAGGTTGTAGTATGTGATCTTGCACGAGAAGATATGGCAGAGGCAGTGGAAGATGCATTCCGATATGGCAAGTTGATTCTGGCAACAACCACATATAATGCAGATATCTTCCCGTTTATGAAAGAGTTTATCAACCACCTGACAGAGCGTAATTACCAGAAACGTACGATTGGACTGATCGAGAACGGAAGCTGGGCACCGATGGCAGCGAAAGTCATGACAGGAATGTTCGAGAAGAGCAAGAATATCACATGGCTTGAGAATCCGGTGAAGATTGTGGCATCTGTAAGTGATGCAAATATTGAAGAATTAGATAAGATGGCAGAAGAACTTTGTAAATAAAAACAGAGGTTTCAGATCCTCCGCAGATAAATGGCTGCGGGGGATTTTTGTTTGAACAATATTCCTCTGTATGATAAAATGAAGAAAAGCATATTTTGATGAAGTCTGCGGTGTAAATCACCATCTATATTCTAATTATATTTCAGGAATCTATGCTTTGGTACCCAGGTAACAGTAAAAGCAGGAGAGAACTGAAAAATAGACAGGACCTCCTGCAAAAGGAGGAAAATAATATGTATATAAATGAAAAGAACAGGAGGTAGTTTTATGGGACTTATTAAGGCAGCAGCAGGGGCAGCGGGCGGAACGCTGGCAGATCAGTGGAAAGAGTTTTTTTACTGTGACTCACTGGATAATGACACCTTGATGGTGCGTGGAAAGAAACGTACCAGTGGTCGTTCGTCCAACACGAAAGGACATGAGAATGTTATCACAAATGGATCCGGGATTGCAGTTGCTGACGGACAGTGTATGATGATTGTTGATCAGGGCAAAATCGTAGAGGTATGTGCAGAACCGGGAGAGTATACATACGATATGTCATCGGAACCCAGTATTTTCTGTGGAAACCTGGGCGAAGGTATCAAAGCAACTTTCCAGACGATTGGAAAGAGATTTACCTTTGGCGGCGATACGGCCAAAGACCAGAGAGTGTATTATTTTAATACAAAAGAGATTACAGACAATAAGTTTGGAACGGCGAATCCGGTATGGTTCCGCGTAGTAGATAAACGGATCAATCTGGATAAAGATATAGAGATCCGCTGTAACGGTATTTATTCTTTCCGGATCACAGATCCGTTGTTGTTCTATACGAATCTTGGTGGAAATGTCACAGACTGCTATGAGAAAGAGCAGATCGCTCCGCAGTTGAAGACCGAATTTGTCAATGCACTTCAGCCGGCATTTGCTAAGATTGCAGAGCTGGAGATCCGGCCGAGCCAGATCCCGGCGCATTCCATGGAAATCGGAGATGCCATGAATGAAGTTCTTACTAAGAAATGGTCAGAACTTCGTGGAATTTCCATTGTGTCAGTAGCCTTCAATCCGGTAACGATGAAGGATGAAGATGCAGAGGCAATCAAACAGGCACAGAATACAGCAATGTATACAGATCCGAGTATGATGGCCGCTACTCTTGGTATGGCACAGGCAGAGGCAATGAAGACAGCCGCAGGCAATCCGAACGGTGCGATGATGGGATTCATGGGAATGAACATGGCATCCGGAATGAATGGCGGTGCAAATTTGCAGGGACTTTATAACCAGGGAGCAGAGAGACAGCAGCAGATGCAGGCACAGCAAATGCAGGAGCAACCGGTACAGACACAGCCACCGCAGGCAGCGGGAAGCTGGACATGTAGCTGTGGAACGGTGAATCAGGGAAAATTCTGTATGAACTGTGGAACACCAAAACCGCAGGAGGTAGGAAGCTGGACTTGTAGTTGCGGAACAGTCAATCAGGGGAAATTCTGTATGAATTGTGGAAACCCAAGACCAACAGCGGTTCCAAAGTGTCGTTGCAGTAAATGTGGATGGGAGCCGGAAGATTCCAAGAATCTGCCGAAGTTCTGTCCGGAATGTGGAACTCCGTTTAACTAAAGAAAACTCCGGGAAGGAGAATAAAGATGTCTGAGATAAAAGAATATAAATGCCCGGCATGCGGGGGCGCAATGGAATTTGACAGTGCTTCGCAGAAAATGAAGTGTCCGTATTGTGACACGGAGATATCCATAGAAGATTATGAAGCCTTAGAGAAAGAAAAAGAAACTTCTAAGGATAATAAAGCCACCTGGGATCAGGAAGAAATGGATGGAATGGCAATCTATATCTGCCAGTCCTGTGGAGGTGAGATTGCAGCAGATAAGAACACCGGTGCAACAACCTGCCCGTTCTGTGGAAATCGTGTTGTCCTGAAAGGACAGTTTGAAGGCAGGTTAAAACCTGATTACATCATCCCGTTTAAATTGGATAAAAAGTCTGCAAAAACTGCTTATTATAACCATCTGACGGGGAAGGCGTTTGTACCGAAACTATTTAAGGATGAGAATCATATTGATGAGATAGTCGGCGTGTATGTTCCGTTCTGGTTATTTGATCTGGATGCGGAGGCGGACATTACATATAATGCAGAACGTATGAGAGTTTGGGAATCCGGAGATACCGAGTATACAGAACATGAATATTTTCGTGCAGACCGCTCGGGAGGTATCAGCTTTGAACATATTCCGGAAGATGGATCGCGAAAAATGCAGGATGATCTGATGGAGTCTTTAGAGCCTTACCAGTTTTTGGATGCGGTGCCGTTTAAGACAGCATATCTGGCGGGCTATGTGGCAGATCGCTATGATGTAGAAGTTGATGAATGCAGACAACGTGCGGAATCCAGGGTAAAGGAGAGTGCGGAGCGGGCATTTCGCGACACTGTCAGGGGATATCATGTAGTTACGGTGGCGGACAGCCAGGTAAAGATAAAAGAAGCCGGGCATAAATACGCATTGTATCCGGTGTGGATTTTAAATACGACATGGAAAGACACAAAATATACTTTTGCGATGAATGGACAGACCGGTAAGATCGTGGGAGACCTGCCTGCTGACAGTGGGGCATTTTGGAAGTATGTAGGAACCAGAGGCGTTGTTTTCGGAGTTATCATATATGCGTTGATATGGCTCTTTATGATGTTATAGGAGGTGGTCACAGATGAGAATACATAAGATAAAGAAGCAGATATCCGTGATCATCGCATCAATTTTACTGATGACAATGTTGGGGATTCCGGTAGTAGCAGCAACGGAAAAAACGCAAAGTCAGACAGAAACGCAGACGCAGGAACAGATTCCTGAAGACAGACAACTGCCACGTTTAGTCGACGATGCGGACCTTTTGACAGACAGCGAAGAGGAAGAATTAGAAGCGCAACTGGATGAGATCAGCGAGAGACAGCAAATGGATGTTGCTGTTGTAACCGTAAATTCTCTGGAGGGAAAGACGGCAGAAGCATATGCGGATGATTTTTATGATTATAACGGTTATGGATATGGAGATGATAACAGTGGAATTTTGTTATTAATCTCTATGGAAGACAGAGACTGGCATATGACGACCTGTGGATTTGGAATTACAGCATTTACCGATGCAGGCATGGATTATATGCAGGAGCAGTTTGTTTCATATCTCAGTGATGGAGAATATATGAAGGCTTTCCAGAAATATGCGACACTCTGTGATGATTTCATCACTCAGGCCAATACAGGAGAACCTTACGATTCCAATAATATGCCACACGAACCGTTATCTCCGTTTTGGATCGTGGCGGCGGTGGTTTTGGGATTCATTGTATCATTTTCGCTGGCTTCAATGAAGAAGAGTAAATTAAAATCTGTGAGAAGACAGGTGGCAGCGAAAGAATATACAAAAATGGGAAGTCTGACCCTTACAAGAAATACAGACCAGTTTATCAACCGTGTCGTAACATCAAGAAGAATTGAAAGAGAAGACGACAGTAGCGGCGGAGGAAGCAGTGTACATACCAGTTCTTCCGGGACTTCTCATGGTGGAAGCGGAGGAAAGTTTTAATAAGATCGAGAATGCGGTGGAAGAAGTTGACATCATTTATTTTAGTTGGATATAATAAAGTTGTCTGACGGCTACGCATAAGAATTATTTGGCGACTATGCATAAGGAGAGCAAATGATGGAACAGAAAAACAATCGCAAAAGGAAACCTCTTGGGGCAAGATGCGCAATGGTTATGCATCTGACATACAACAGACAGGAAATCCTGAAACAGTGGAAGGAGAGCCAGAATGTATAGTGTATACAAGGTTGTCTGATGAATTAGTATAAAAAAAGAAAAAATGGATATAAAACGAGAAAACAGAGGGAATAATGCATAAAAAACCCTCTGTTTTTTGGTCTAAAATAGAGAAAACGGAATAAGACATCAGACAAATATTGAAAATAAACGAATAATGTGATATATTCGGCACATTTATTAGTTTTGATCATTAAGTTTAATGTGCAGGCGATGATTGCAATTTTGATCGGAGCACTTGCTATGACAACCCCTGGTGACACTACCATGGCAAGCAAGAAAGAAGTAGAAGCTATCATGGGTGGCGCAGGAGCCAGAGTACAGAGATAATAGTATTTTCTCTTAATGAATATATATAATATAAAACAGCGTCTGATGTCAGGTCAGACGCTGTTTTGATGAGTGCGCCTAGCGGCGCACGTTTCTAACGGGTTAAAGTCCCAAATCCGCCCGGTAGTGGGAAGGATATAGTCGA
>CAKRJP010000021.1 GCA_934351835.1 uncultured Lachnospiraceae bacterium | reverse complement strand
GGAACGCTTACGATAGAATATGATGCAAAAAGTGATGCAGATACTCTTTGTAATATGACAAATCACAGTTATTTCAATCTCTGTGGACATGGAGCAAGTTCATTAGACGGACATAAGCTGCAGATCCTTGCAGATGAAGTGACCGAGATTGATGAGACCGGTGCGCCGAATGGAAAGATTCTTGCAGTAGACGGAACTCCGTTTGATCTGCGTGAGCCGCAGGATTTGGTAGAACGGTTAGAAGAGCGTCATCCGCAGCTTGCAACGGGTGGAGGATTTGACCATAACTTTATTCTGGGAAGAAAACCGCAGAATCCACTTCGTCTTGCAGCGAGAGCCTATGGAGATGGATTATGTATGGAATGCTATACGACACAACCGGGTGTGCAGCTTTATACTTCAAACTTCCTGACACCGGTAGATGGAAAAGAAGGTGTACGTTATGACTGGCGTTCGGCCTTCTGTCTGGAGACACAGGGATGGGCGGATGCGATCCATCATTCGGATTTCCCGAGTATCGTACTTGAGGCAGGAAAAACCTATCATCAG
Source organism: uncultured Lachnospiraceae bacterium (assembly GCA_934351835.1). Classification (GTDB taxonomy): domain Bacteria; phylum Bacillota; class Clostridia; order Lachnospirales; family Lachnospiraceae; genus CAKRJP01. The sequence goes on along the minus strand of CAKRJP010000021.1, from coordinate 45,022 downwards.
GTTACAGAATATAGAGTGACCAAATGTCTCCTTTAAAATCATCGCCGCTTATGCTATACTAGAACAAGTATTAGTCAGAAGGAGATTATTTGGTATGGATTTAATTACAATCAGAGAATTATACAAGAACAAAGAAAAGTATTTAGACCAGAAAGTAACTGTTGGAGGATGGGTAAGAAGTATCCGAGATTCTAAGGCATTTGGATTTATCGTATTGAACGATGGAACATTCTTCAATCCATTACAGGTTGTTTATCATGATACAATGGAGAACTTCGCAGAAGTTTCCAAATTAAACGTAGGAGCAGCACTGATCGTAACCGGAACACTGGTTGCAACACCACAGGCAAAGCAGCCATTTGAGATTCAGGCAGATACTGTAGAAGTAGAGGGAACTTCTGCACCGGATTACCCGCTTCAGAAGAAACGCCACAGCTTCGAATACCTGAGAACAATTTCACACTTGAGACCTAGGACCAATACATTCCAGGCTGTTTTCCGTGTGCGTTCACTGACAGCATACGCGCTTCACAAGTTTTTCCAGGAGAGAGGATTTGTCTATGTGCATACACCGCTGATCACAGGAAGTGACTGTGAGGGTGCGGGAGAGATGTTCCGTGTCACAACACTGGATATGGAGGACGTACCGAAGAAACCGGATGGAAGTGTAGATTATACCCAGGATTTCTTTGGAAAAGAGACAAGCCTTACGGTAAGTGGACAGCTGAACGCAGAGACCTATGCACAGGCATTTAGAAATGTTTATACATTCGGTCCTACATTCCGTGCAGAGAATTCTAACACAACCCGTCACGCTGCTGAATTCTGGATGATTGAGCCGGAGATCGCATTTGCAGATCTGGACGATGACATGATGTTAGCCGAAGATATGTTAAAATATGTAATCAGCTATGTCCTTGAGAATGCACCGGAAGAGATGAACTTCTTCAATTCATTTGTAGACAAAGGCTTATTAGACAGACTCAATAACGTTGTAAATTCAGAGTTTGCGAGAGTCACATATACAGAGGCGATTGACATTTTGGAGAAGCACAACGACAAGTTTGAATATAAAGTATCCTGGGGCGTAGACCTTCAGACAGAGCATGAGCGATATCTGACAGAGGAAGTTTACAAACGTCCGGTATTCGTAACAGATTATCCGAAGGAGATTAAAGCATTCTATATGAAGATGAATGAGGATGGCAAGACAGTGGCAGCCGTTGACTGTCTGGTACCTGGAATCGGAGAGATCATCGGAGGAAGCCAGAGAGAGGACGACTATGAAAAACTGGCTGCACGTATGGAAGAACTGGGAATGAATATGGAAGAATACAAATTCTACACAGATCTCCGTAAATATGGTTCTACACGACATGCAGGATTCGGACTCGGATTTGAAAGATGCATTATGTATCTGACAGGTATGAGCAACATTCGTGACGTTGTACCATTCCCGAGAACTGTAAATAACTGTGAACTGTAAGAATAATTTGCAAAAGAACTGAGTCCGGGCACTTTGTGTGCCCGGAAGAATTATAGACAGGAGGGGTTGTATGAATATTCTGGTAGTGGATGATGAGAAAGAAATTGCAGATGTCATCGAGTTGTATCTTCAAAATGACCAGTATGATGTATATAAGTTTTATACTGGTGAGGAAGCTCTGGAATGCATTAACCGGATCAAGATTGATCTTGCGATTCTGGACATTATGCTTCCGGATATTGATGGTTTCCAGATCCTGAAGCAGATTCGTGAAAAATATACATTCCCTGTCATTATGCTGACTGCCAAGACGGAGTATATGGATAAGATCACAGGGCTGACACTTGGAGCAGATGATTATATTCCGAAACCGTTTAATCCACTGGAACTGGTGGCAAGAGTAAAAGCACAGATCCGCCGTTCCACCCAGTACAACGACGGTGTAAAAGAGAATGGGGATGTGATTGATTTTGGAGGGCTTGTACTTAACAAGACTTCCCATGAATGTATTTACAATGAAGTGCCGCTGACCCTGACTCCGATTGAGTTTGATGTGCTGTGGCTTCTTTGCGAGAACCGTGGAAAAGTCATCAGTTCTGAGGAGTTATTTGAGAAAGTATGGCATGAAAAATATTATAAAAACAGCAACAATACGGTGATGGTACACATCAGACATCTCAGAGAGAAGATGAGTGGACCAACAGGAAAGTCTGATTTTATCAAGACAGTATGGGGAGTAGGTTATAAGGTTGAAGAATAATTACCGGAAACTAAAGTTTAGTATATTATTGCAGACTGTGCTGGTTACTGCGGTGACCTTGCTGGTCGGCATATTTCTCCTGAATTATGTGATTGACGGAATTTATAATGATGACTTTGCAAATGTATTTGTAAACATATTAGGGCATTTCGATGTGAACGAACAGACAGCGGTAAACTTATACTGGAAGCTGATCGGTGACAATAAATTATTTTTTGTAATCGTCGGTTTTCTGTTATTGTTTGCGCTGTTTTTCTATGTATCGCTGTCCAGACTGACAAAATATCTGGATCAGATCGGTGTGGGCATTGAAAATATTGTGGCAGATTCCAACGAGCCGATTCATTTGATCACAGAGTTAAAGCCAATCGAGATCCGGTTGAATGAGATCAAGGCAACATTGAAAAGACAGGAGTTAGAGGCAGAAGAGGGGGAGAAGAAGAAGGATGATCTGGTGCTGTTTCTGGCACATGATCTGAAGACCCCGCTGACCTCCATAGTGGCATACTTAAGTATGCTGGATTCCAGGCCGGATATGCCGGAGGAAGAGCGTGAAAAATATACGCATATAGCACTGGAAAAGTCGCTCCGCCTCGGAGAACTGATCCAGGAATTTTTTGATATCACCAGGTACAATCTCCAGAATATTGAGTTGGAGCCGGTGGAGATTAATCTGTCGCTGATGTTAGAACAGCTTGCAGATGAACTTTACGGAGTTTTGCAGGATAAAAGGCTGACCTGTGAGGTACGGGTAGAAGAAAATCTGATGGTGTACGGAGATCCGGATAAGCTGGCCCGGGTATTTGATAATATCTTGAGAAATGCGATTGCTTATTGTTATCCGAATACCGTGATCGAGATTGAGGCAAAGCTGAAAAAAGAAACAATCGAGATCATTTTCACGAACCAGGGAGATAAGATCCCGGGAGTGATGCTACAGACAATATTTGAAAAATTTTATCGTGTGGATGGCTCAAGATCCAGCGGAACCGGAGGTGCAGGGTTAGGACTTGCGATAGCGAAAGAAATTGTAGAGCTGCATGGAGGAATGATCCGTGCAAAGAGTGATGATATGCGGACGCAGTTTATCGTAGACCTTCCGGTTAAAGAGAAAGAAAATGAAGATGATGAGGGAGTAACCGATGAAATTCATACACATCGCAGACGTCCATTTGGGGGCAAGACCAGAAGCCGGAAGGCTGTTAGGACAAAGGCGGACAAAGGAAATATGGAACGCACTGGAGAGGATCATAAAGAAATGTAAAGAAGAACAGGTAGATTTGCTTTTGATCGCGGGGGATCTGTTTCACAGACAGCCACTTCTCAGAGAACTAAAAGAAGTCAATTATCTGTTTAGTACGATCCCGAATACCCGGGTCGTTCTGACAGCGGGAAATCATGACTACATGAAGAAAGATTCTTATTACCGTACATTTGTCTGGGCAGATAATGTGCAGATGATAAAAACCGGACTGATTTCATATGCAGAGATTCCATCTTTAAAGACAGCAGTCTATGGGCTTAGTTACGTGACAAGAGAAATTTCGGATGCCAGGTATGATATCGCAACGCCACAGCACAAACAGAAATATGAGATATTGCTGGCGCATGGTGGGGATGAGAAACATATACCGATCCACAAGCAGAAACTATTACAGTCTGGATTTGATTATATCGCGCTGGGTCACATTCATAAACCGCAGATATTGAGCGAAAATCTGGCATATTATGCGGGGGCATTGGAACCGGTCGACAAAAATGATGTCGGACCACACGGATATGTGCAGGGAGTGATCGATGGTAAGGGCTGTCGGGCTGAATTTATCCCGGATGCAGTCAGGGAATATATCCATATGGATGTACAGGTAAATAAAAAAATGACGAGCTACGAACTTATGGAAAAAGTGCGGAATCAAATGCAGGAGCATGGTGCGCAGAATATCTATAAGATCACCTTGAAAGGTTTTAGGGATCCTGAGATGCAGTACAACTATGATAGTATCGAAAACTGTGGAAATATCGTGGAGATTGTAGATGTCACCAAACCAGCGTATGATTTTGAAAAATTGCAGCTGCAGAATGCAGATAATATTCTGGGAGCGTATATAGAGAACCTGCGGGAATATGATGAGGACAGTATAGAATATCTGGCGCTCTGTGCGGGTGTTCAGGCACTGATGGAGACCAGAAGGGATTGATTTATGGAACTGAGAGAACTTGATATTAAGAATTTTGGGAAAATTTCTGATACAAAGATTCACTTTGAGGATGGAATTAATTTAATATACGGAGAAAATGAATCCGGCAAATCAACACTTCACACATTTATCAAAGGAATGTTGTTTGGAATGGAGAGAGGCCGGGGACGTGCTGCGGCAAAAGATACGTTTTCCAAGTACGAGCCGTGGGAGAATCCAAATTACTATGCCGGAGGACTGATATTTGTCAGCGGAGGAAAGACATTTAGACTGGAACGGAATTTTGACCGTTATTCTAAGAGTGTTTCTCTGATCTGCGAGGATGACGGAGAGGTGCTGTCTGTGGATGACGGCGATCTGGAGATGCTGTTAAACGGACTGGATGCCAATAGCTATGATAATACTGTTTCCATTAAGCAGCTGGAAGTATGTCCGGGTCAGACGCTGGCAGCAGAACTGAAAAATTACGCTACCAATTATTATTCTACAGGAAACGGAGAATTAGATTTAGATCGTGCATTATTGCATTTGAGAAATCGCAGGAAAGAGCTTGAACAACAGGGAAGAAAAGCGTTGGATGCCACACAGAAAGAGCGGGAAGCAATCGAGCAGGAAGCTTCCTATATCTGGCGTGATGTGCATGAACTTGAGGAAAAAGCGGAAAATATTCGCGTGGAGATGGAGTGCCGTAAAGCACGGGAAGAAAAAAATCGGGAGATGGAAGGTCACCGTGGAGTGATGGATGAGTTGCGTTCAAGCAGGTGGAGAATACACCCGCTGGAAATTCTGGCGTTTCTGATAGTGATCATATTGCCCAATTTTATATTGCCAAAGCCATTAGGATATATGGTATCCATTATTTTATTTCTTGCCTGTGGATTGTATATCTGGAACCGCATGAAAGAGGGAAAAAAGAAGGAGAAAACACCGCCGGAACTGATGCTGGAAGAATTTATGCCGGAAGAGGAAAAAGTTCCTTTAGAACGTTTGAAATGGGAAGATGAGCATATTGCGGAGGAGTTAAAGGATAAGCAGATTCAGTATAGCAATCTCCAGGAACGCTTAGAAGAACTGGAAGAGCTGGGAGAAGAGTATAAGGCGTATGATAAAAAGCGTCGGGCGGTAGAACTTGCAATGCAAAGGATTAATGAGTTGTCCGGCGGTGTTGAGAAAAGGATGCGTGATTCTCTGAACCAGAAGATATCTCAGATCGTGAAAGAAATTACCGGCGGGAAATATACGAGGATTACAATGGATGCGAATGCAGAAATCGGACTCATGACGAAGGGACGTGTGGTAGATCTGGAGCAAGTAAGCCGCGGAACGATCGAGCAGGTTTATTTTGCCCTGCGAATGGCGGCGGATGATATGCTTCGGGAGGAAGAATGTCCGGTTGTATTGGATGATACGTTTGCATATTATGATGACGAACGTCTGAGAAGAACTTTGGAGTGGCTTGCACGTAATAAAAAACAGGTGCTAATCTTTACCTGCCAGAAACGTGAAGGGGAATTGCTTGAAAAGATGCGGATACCGTATCGACAAATCTTGATGAAAAGAGAAGTAAATGATGTTAAAAAGAGAGGTTAAAATATTATACGAAGACAGGGATATTCTGGTGTGTGTCAAACCTCATGGGATGGCGACACAGAGCAAGAATCTCAGAGATACGGATATGGAGCGCTGGGTGAAAAATCACCTGTACTGTCAGAATTCATCGGAGAAAGATCCTTATGTAGCGGTAATACACCGGCTGGACCAGCCGGTAAAGGGAATCCTGGTATTTGCTAAAAATGAAAAAGCAGCCCGTGGACTGAATAAAGAATTACAGGGCGGGCAGTTTGGAAAGTATTACGTGGCACAGGTGGATGGAATTCCGGTGAAATCTGAGGGAACACTGGAAAATTATCTTGTCAAAGATGGAAGAAACAATATTTCCAGAGTATGTACAGCGAATACGAAAGGTGCGAAAATCGCAAAACTCCATTATAAAGTGCTGGAAATAGATTCGACAGAGGATGAAGGTAACCGGGCACTTCTGGAAATACATCTGGATACCGGACGTCATCATCAGATCAGGGTACAGCTGTCACATATGGGATGCCCACTGGCAGGAGATACGAAATATAACCCGAAAAGTAAAGAAATGAAAACGTGGCAGCAGATACATTTATGCGCATATAAGTTGAATTTTAAGCATCCGGTATCGGGGAAACCAATGCATTTTGAACTGGAAAAAGATGATTGGTGGACATAGAGGCACCTATGAAATGAAATAACCGTACTACGAAGATTGTATCGTAATACGGTTATTTTATGAAATCCATTCTAAATCAATATTAGAGAATTTGATTACTCTGCCTCTTCTAAGGCATTCTGATATTGGTCAAGGATAATTGTCTGGATCCTGTCGCGAGTACCAGAGTTGATTGGATGTGCGATATCCCGGTATTCGCCATCAAGAGCTTTTTTGCTTGGCATAGCGATAAAAAGTCCCTTTTCTCCCTCGATGACTTTAATGTCATGTACTACGAATTCCTCATCCATAGTAATAGACACAATGGCCTTGAGTTTTCCTTCCTTTGCTACCTTGCGGACGCGTACATCTGTAATTTGCATTGCTTTGTTCCCCTTTCTTGCACCAGCCGTAAATCTTTGATGGCATAGTGCTCCTGTGATAACTACTTTCACTCCATTTTTCCAAACGCTGTGTACTTCTTTAATTGTGGTGTTTCTTACAATTTTAGTCGTAACATCAAGTAGTAGGTCAAAGAAAACAAATTATGAATATGAAATTCTTAATCACACAATTATTTATTCGGACACTCAACTATCCGATCAATAACAAGTATCCATGGTGAATTTATGTTGTTCCAGTAATTTCGTGTATAAACTAATCGCTTTAATGTAATAAGTATAACATAAAATGACTGAGTTGTGAATGAATTTTACAAAAACCTGACAAAAAAACGTTAACTTTTAGACAAATCTGACAAAAATAAATGGGTTGGATTTTTTCGAATATATGATTATAATATAAATTGTGACAGATTACTTTGAAATCTGTGAACATGAATGCAATAATAGCCTTCCTGAGGAGGTGGGCTGCTGTTTGATGAGAAAAGTGAAAAGCATTTTTCGAGTCTAATTTTTAAGAAAAGAGGATGTATTATGCATACTTATCAGATTGACTTTAAGAAACCAGTACATGTACATTTTATCGGAATCGGCGGTATCAGTATGAGCGGACTGGCGGAGATCCTGTTAAAAGAAGGTTTTACAATTTCTGGTTCAGATAATAAAGAATCTGCTCTGACAGATCATCTGGAGAGGCTTGGAGCAACTGTCTTTTATGGACAAAAGGCATCTAATATTATAGAGGGTATTGATGTGGTTGTTTATACAGCTGCTATCCATGAAGATAATGAAGAATATCAGGCGGCGGTACAGAAAGGTCTGCCGATGCTCACAAGAGCAGAGCTTCTTGGGCAGTTGATGAAGAATTATGAGACACCGGTTGCAATTTCCGGAACACATGGAAAGACAACAACGACATCTATGTTGTCACATATTTTACTTGAGGGTGAGATGGATCCGACAATTTCTGTCGGAGGTATATTAAAAGCAATCGGAGGAAATATCCGAGTTGGTAATTCGGGAGTGTTTGTCACAGAAGCCTGTGAGTATACGAACAGTTTCCTGGATTTCTTCCCGAAGATTGGCGTGATCTTAAACATTGAAGAAGACCATCTGGATTTCTTCAAGGATCTGGCAGACATCAGACATTCGTTTCGTAGATTTGCAGAGCTTTTGCCGGGGAACGGTGTGTTGGTGATTAATGGAGATATTGAGAATCTGGACGAGCTTACAGAAGGACTTCCGTGTGAAGTTGTCAGATTTGGGATGGACAGTTCCAAAGATTACAGTGCGACGAATATCTTGCATGATAAATTCGGAGACGCATCTTTTGACCTTGTAAAGAATGGAGAATTTATCGATCGGATTTCTTTGTCTGTAAATGGGGATCATAACGTTCAGAATGCACTGGCAGCGGTTGCAGTTGCAGATAAGATGGGTGTTCCGATGGATATGATCAAGAAGGGGTTGAAGAGTTTCAACGGAACAGATCGAAGATTTGAATTAAAAGGACAGGTGAATGGAATTACGATCGTGGATGATTATGCACATCATCCAACAGAAATCCAGGCAACTTTAAAAGCGGCCAAACATTACCCGCATAAAGAAATCTGGTGTATTTTCCAGCCACATACCTATACGAGAACCAAATCATTATTTGACGAATTTGTGGAAGCGCTGACACTGACAGATCACGTGATCCTGGCGGATATTTATGCTGCAAGGGAGACAGATACGCTGGGAATTTCTTCCAAAGATGTTGCAGATGCACTGAAAGAAAAAGGAAGCGATGCATATTATTTCCCATCTTTTAAAGAGATTGAAGATTTCTGTATGGAGCATTGCCAAAAAGGGGACTTGTTGATAACTATGGGAGCCGGAGATGTTGTAAACATTGGGGAAGAGCTCTTAAAGAGATAGTTATCCACATTTTCCACAGGATTTTATCCACAAAAAACCTGATTTTTGACGCAAAAATTTCTTTTGTACAAGACTTTCAGATGCTATACTGTGAACGAGGAACGACAAAATCAGAAGATTTCAGAGATTCTTATAGTTGAGGGAAGAAATTGAGATTATAGGGAAGGACTTGTACATATATTATGACGAAATTAACGTTGACGAATTACGCGCAGGGGAATACCACTGTGCTCGAGAATGAATTTATAGATCAATACATGACGAAAGCGAATGGGGAATACGTGAAGGTATACCTTTTGATTTTGCGTCATATGAACCGGGAGACAGGGATGTTATCAGTATCAGAGATGGCAGACCTCCTGGAATGTACAGAAAAAGACATCCACAGAGCACTGAAGTACTGGCAGGGACAGGGACTGTTGAATTACAGTGAAGTAGCTGCACAGGCAGCAGAGACGGAGGATGTGTCGAATAGCGGGGAGACTTTGGAGACGGTGCCGGGCGTACTGGCAGACATGGAGTCTGTTGAGGAGAGCGTACAGAGAATGGCAGAAGAATCTGTGAAGATTCCTTCGGTAGAAACACCTGTGGAGAGACCAAAGAATATACAGCCTTACCGAAGCCGCAAGGATCAGGAGGCTTTGAAAGAATTATTATTTGTTGCAGAACAGTATCTGGGTAAGACCTTGTCCATTACAGATGTGGAGACGATTACATATTTCTTTGATACCTTACATATGTCTTCGGATCTGGTAGATTATCTGATTGAATATTGTGTAGAGAATGGACATAAGAGTATGCACTATATCCAGAAGGTAGCGCTTGCATGGCATGAACAGGGCATCCGGACTGTAACACAGGCAAAGTCAAGTTCAGCACTTTACAATAAGAATTGTTATTCTGTTCTTAATGCCTATGGAATTAAGGGGCGTGCACCTGCCGCGACAGAGATCGCCTATATTAGAAGATGGAACGAAGAGTATGGATTTGCATTAGACATCATACTTGAGGCATGTAACCGTACGATGAGTACGATTCATCAACCAAGTTTCAGTTATACAGACACTATTTTGAAAAAATGGTTTGACAAAAAAGTACATTCTCTGAAAGATATACATGCGCTGGACGAGGAATATCTTAAGGGCAAAGAACAGAAAAAGAAGGCAGCATCCAGAGCGAATGCGCAGAAGACAGCTGCGAAACCGAATAAGTTCAATAATTTTGATGAACGAGAATATAATATGAGTGATCTGGAACGCCGTCTGGTACAGCAGTAGGACAAGCGTACGGTAATATGGAGATGGAAGAGATATCAAGGAGTAAAAGGAATTTATGGCACTTTCTAATTCGCAGTACAATCAGCTGATGCGTACTTATGAACAACGACAACTGGATAATGAATATGAACTCCGGGAACGTTATGAAGAAGCTGTCAGAAAGATTCCTGCGATCGAGGAGATTGACCACAATATTGCTTCGCTGAGCGTAGGACGGGCGAGACTGCTTTTGGAAGGTGACGATCAGGCACTTTCCACATTGAAAGAAGAGATACATGCTTTATCGGAACAGAAGATAAAGCTTTTAGAATCCGCGGGGTATCCGACAGATTATCTGGAAATGCATTATCGATGTCCGGATTGTCAGGATACCGGCTATATAGGAACTGAGAAATGCCACTGTTTGAAACAGGCAGTTGTGCAGCTTCTATATTCTCAGTCTAATTTGAATGATATACTTGAAGAAGAGAACTTTTCAAAGTGTTCTCTTGACTATTATTCCAGCAATCACATAGATCCCCTGACGGGCAGATCTTCGCTGGAGTCTATGCAGACGGCGTTAAAAATTTGCCATGCATTTGTAGATACATTTTCCGAGGAATTTCATAACATACTGTTATATGGAGATACTGGTGTGGGAAAGACTTTTTTGTCACACTGTATTGCAAAAGAATTGATGGATGCTTCTTATTCCGTGATTTATCTGACGTCAGATCAATTGTTTAAGATATTTGCACAGAATACATTTGGAAAGAAAGCGGATAAGGATGAAGAAGCGTATGAACATATTTACAATTGTGATCTTTTGATCATTGATGATCTTGGGACCGAAGGCCCGAATTCTTTTACGGTATCACAGTTGTTTGTATGTATGAATGAACGTATTCTGCGAAGAAAATCGACTATAATATCCACCAACCTTGCGTTGGATGATATAAAGAACATTTATTCCGAAAGGATTTTCTCACGGATCAGCAGTAACTATACAATTTTAAGGCTGACCGGTGATGATATCCGTATCCAAAAAAAATTATTAAACCTGGGAGGTACAAGAGATGTTACGACGTAATGACCGCAAACTGGACAATATACCGGCGGGCCCATTGGGAATTATTGCATTAGATGGTTGCCAGATCATGGGAAACAAGGTGAATGATTATCTGGTTCAGTGGAGAAAAGAGGATGGTCCTGAGTACAAGAACGATATCGTGTTCAGTGGATATGAACGAGACAATTATCTGATTCAGGCAAAGGTCCCTCGATTTGGAAGCGGCGAAGGAAAAGGAAGTCTGGAAGAATCTGTCAGAGGTAGAGATATCTATCTGATGGTGGATGTATGTAATTACAATCTGACTTACAAAATGAATGGCCGTGAGAATCATATGTCTCCAGACGATCATTATCAGAACTTAAAACGTGTGATTGCAGCAATCGGAGGAAAGGCAAAGCGTATCAACGTTATCATGCCATTCTTATATGAGAGTCGTCAGCATAAGAGAAGTGGTCGTGAGTCTCTGGACTGTGCACTTGCTTTACAGGAGTTAGTGCGTATGGGTGTAGATAATATCATTACATTTGATGCACATGATCCACGTGTACAGAATGCAATTCCGTTGCATGGATTTGAAACAATTCGTCCGACATACCAGTTCGTAAAGGCATTACTCCGTAATGTAAAAGATTTAAAAGTAGACAGTGATCATATGATGGCAATCAGCCCGGACGAGGGTGCAACAGAGAGAGCGGTATATCTTGCCAACGTGCTGAACCTTGATATGGGTATGTTCTACAAACGTCGTGATTATACAAGAGTTGTCAACGGACGTAATCCAATTGTTGCACACGAGTTCCTGGGATCTTCGGTAGAAGGTAAAGATGTTATCATCTTAGATGATATGATTTCTTCAGGAGAAAGTATCCTGGATGTAGCGCGTCAGCTGAAACAGCGCAAAGCCAAGAGAGTATTTGCGGCAGCTACATTCGGACTCTTTACCAATGGCCTTGAAAAATTTGACCAGGCATATGAGGAAGGCATCATCGATGCAGTGCTTACTACAAACCTGATCTACCAGACACCGGAACTTTTAGAGCGTCCGTACTACATCAGCTGTGGTATGAGTAAATATGTGGCACTGTTGATTGATACACTGAATCACGATGGATCTATCAGTGATATTCTTGATCCGAGTGAGCGTATCCAGGACGTTACAACACGTTATAAGAATGGTGAAGCTATCTAGTGAGGTTGACAAAATCTTCCGGATAGATTAAAATTACATTCAATTTCAAATTTATGGACGAAGAAGAGGATTAGTACATCGCAGTAAGGCTCAGAGAGGAAATCGTATGGTGTGAGATTTCTGCTGTATCTGGATGGAACCGGCCTTGGAGTCTCTGTATGAAAATACAGCGTAGCACCGGCGATAACGGTAATGAAGAGAACCATAACAGATTGTGCTTACATTTTAGGATTACAGTCGGTGGTTAATTAGGGTGGTACCGCCGAGTATTTCGGTCCCTTTTTAAGAGGGACTGCAATACCTGGCGGTTTTCTTTTATTTATCCAAAAATAATGAAAAGGAGCAGTTATTATGGCAAAGGAGAAAAAATTAGTAAAAAATATTACACCAAGAGATGTAGATTTCGCACAGTGGTATACTGATGTGGTCAGAGAGGCACAGCTTTGTGATTACTCCAGTGTAAAGGGATGTTTGAATTATCTTCCAAACGGATTTGCTATCTGGGAGTTAATTAAGAATGATCTGGACAGACGTTTTAAAGAGACAGGCGTAGAGAATGTATATCTTCCATGTCTGATTCCGGAGAATCTTCTCCAGAAAGAAAAAGACCATATCGAAGGATTTGCACCGGAGGTTGCATGGGTAACACACGGTGGTACTGAGAAATTGCAGGAGAGAATGTGTATCCGTCCGACTTCAGAAACATTATTTTGCGATCTGTGGTCAAGAACCGTACAGTCGTACAGAGATCTTCCAAAAGTATGGAACCAGTGGGGATCTGTACTCCGTTGGGAGAAGACAACAAGACCATTTCTTCGTTCCAGAGAGTTCTTATGGCAGGAAGGTCATACCATCCATGCAACGTATGAAGAAGCAGAGGAACGTACTATCCAGATGTTCCATGTATATGAGGACTGTTACAAAGAGACTCTGGCAATTCCATTCGTGTCAGGTAGAAAAGCAGAGCATGAAAAATTTGCAGGTGCTCAGGACACTTACACAGTAGAAGCACTGATGCATGACGGAAAAGCATTACAGTCAGCAACCAGCCATTTCTTCGGAAGCGGATTCCCGGATGCATTTGGTATTAAATATATCGGAAAAGACGGTCAGCTTAAGAGTGTATACGAGACTTCCTGGGGATTATCAACAAGAAGTATCGGTGCTATAATCATGGTGCACAGTGATGATGACGGACTGGTTCTGCCACCACACGTAGCTCCGATCGAGTGCCGCATCATTCCGGTAGCGCAGCATAAAGAAGGTGTACTTGAGAAAGCAAATGAACTGCTGGCAGCATTGAAGACTGCAGGATACAGAGTTAATATCGATGATTCAGAGAAGAGCCCGGGATGGAAATTCTCAGAGCAGGAGATTGTTGGAATCCCTACCCGTATCGAGATTGGACCAAAGGATATCGAAAAAGGCCAGGTTGTGGTAGTGAGAAGGGATACTCGTGAGAAAATCTTCGTACCGATGGATGAAGTCGCAACAAAACTTCGTGATATCCTGGAGCAGATGCAGCAGGATATGTATGATCGAGCTGCGGAATTCCTTGCATCTCATATTGATACTGCAGTGGACATGGATGAGATGAAAGAAAAATTCAATAACAACAGAGGATTTGTAAAAGCTTGCTGGTGTGGAGATCCTGCATGTGAGGATGAAGTAAAAGCTGTTACAGGTGGAGCGGCTACAAGATGTCTGATTGAAGATGAGGACATGATCTCAGATAAATGTATCTGGTGTGGAAAGCCGGCAAAACACATGGCATACTGGGGAAAATCCTACTAAAATATAAATGGAGGCGTATAGCATGACGGAGATAAAGATTAGGTTGCCTGAAAAAGTGAATGCTATTATTGAAACCTTACAAAGTCATGGTTACGAGGCCTATGCGGTGGGCGGATGTGTCAGAGATTCTCTGTTGGGAAGAACTCCGGGCGACTGGGATATTACCACATCTGCCATGCCGGAAGAAACAAAATCATTATTTTCGCATACATTTGATACAGGAATAGAACATGGGACTGTTACTGTCCTTTTGAATCATGAAGGATTTGAAGTAACGACCTACCGTATTGATGGAAAATACGAGGACAGCAGACATCCATCGGAGGTGACATTTACCAGAAGTCTCAAAGAAGACCTTCTTAGAAGGGATTTTACGATCAATGCAATGGCGTATAATGAGACAACGGGACTGGTGGATGAATTTGGCGGACTGGAAGACCTGAAAGCACGCAAGATCAAATGTGTTGGAGATGCACATGCAAGATTTTCTGAAGATGCACTCCGTATCTTAAGAGGTGTCCGTTTTGCGGCGCAACTTGGTTTCGAAATCGAAGAAGAGACCAGAGAAGGGATGCGGAAACTTGCGCCGACACTGGCAAACATCAGTGCCGAGAGGATTCAGGTGGAGTTGATCAAGATGCTGACTTCTGATCGCCCGGATCTTTTGAGAGATGCGTATGAACTGGGAATCACAAAGGTGTTTCTGCCGGAATTTGACCGAATGATGGAGACGAAGCAGGAGACACCGCATCACATGTATACGGTGGGTGAACATACGCTTCATGCCCTCTGCAATGTACGTCCGGATAAGATCCTCAGGCTGACGATGCTTCTTCATGATACTGGGAAACCGGCACTTAAGACGGTGGATGAAGATGGTGTTGCGCATTTTAAAAAGCATGCCTTTGAGAGCGAGAAGATTGCAAAGGCTGTTCTGAAACGGTTAAAATTTGACAATGATACGCTGCACAAAGTAGCACGTCTGGTATATTACCATGATTACCGGATGCCGGAGAAGGCAGTAAATGTGCGACGTGCAATGAATACCATTGGCGAAGATATTTTTCCTTATTATCTGGAAGTCCGCCGCGCGGATGTTCTGGCACAGAGTATGTACCAGAGGGAAGAGAAAATCCGCAACTTGGATGGTGTGGAAGAACGGTATCGGGAAATTGTGGCAGCGGGTCAGTGTGTGTCTTTGAAAGAACTTGCGATATCCGGAAAAGACTTGATCGAAGCGGGTATGAAGCCGGGAAAAGAGATTGGAGAGACTTTAAGAGAGATGCTCGCGTTGGTCATCGAGCGGCCGGAACTTAATACAAAAGAAGAATTACTTGGGCGCCTTTTGCACAGGTAAGGTATAATTCCCTGAAGTACATCATAGTTTTAAGAGAATATGTGAAACGGATGGCAGGGAAAATTATGCAGGAATACGAATTAAAAGTATTGGAACAATATGATATAGAAGTACTCAGCACCCGCAAGATTAGGGGTGCTGTTTTATGCGATACAGACCGGGGGATGATGCTTCTTAAGGAAGTGAACGTATCGCAGGGGCGAATTCCTGCACTTGCTGCGATGCATGAATATTTGAACAGTCAGGGGATGAAACACACGGACCGGCTGATACAGACAAAAGAAGGCAGTTATCTGGGTGTTTTAGAAGAGGGAAAACAATACATTTTGAAGCAGTGGTACAGAGGCAGAGAATGTGATGTGAAACGACCGATGGAGATTCTGGCGGCGTCCAGAGAACTGGCAAAGCTCCATCTGGTGATGAAACATTCGCTGGATTATCCGGTATCTGCCGGTATTTCTCTGGCTGATGAATATCAGAGACATAACCGGCAGATGAAAAAGGTCCGGCGTTTTGTGCGAAAAGAAACCGGGAAAAGCGAGTTTGAATTTGCCTTTTTGCAGAATTTTGAAAAAATGTACGAATGGGCAGATCGGGCATATGCGGAACTTAAGGATTCAGAATATGAATCTTTATACAGGGAGAGCGTTGATGAATGCTGTATGGTGCATGGTGAGTACAATTATCATAACATTTTGATGCTTTCGGAAGAAAATCATTACAAAAGAGATCCTCATCGGATCGCGGTTACAAATTTTGAGAAATTTAAACGCGAGATACAGGTGGAGGATCTTTATTATTTTCTGCGAAAAGTAATGGAAAAAAGTGGATGGAAGATTCGTCTGGGAGATAATATGATTAATTCTTATTCTGCGATCAAACCAATTACGGAAAGAGAGTTTGAGTATTTGAAAATCAGGATGATTTATCCGGAAAAATTCTGGAAAGTGACAGATGCTTATTATCGTTCGAATAAGGCGTGGATTTCTTCAAAAAGGGTTGAAAAGCTGGACACTGCGATTCGACAAACTGAGGAAAAGAGACGGTTTTTAGAAGAGATATTTGCTTTCCATTTATAGTCTCCTGTTGTATAATAAAAAGTATCAAAGACAGGGAGGTACTATATACATGGGATACCGTGAGAATTATGAAGAATGGTTGAATGATCCATATTTTGATCAGACAACCAAAGAGGAGTTAAAAAGTATTGCAGAGGACGATAAGGAGATAAAAGAACGTTTCTATACGGAGCTGGAATTCGGAACTGCCGGTTTGAGAGGAATTATCGGTGCGGGAACGAATCGTATGAACATTTATACAGTAAGAAAGGCAACGCAGGGACTTGCAAACTATATTATCAAGAATGACGGACAGAGCAAAGGCGTTGCAGTTGCATACGATTCCCGCCGTATGTCACCGGAATTTGCCAATGAAGCAGCGCTGTGTCTTGCTGCGAATGGAATTAAGGCATATGTGTTCGAGTCTCTTCGCCCGACCCCGGAACTGTCTTATGCGGTACGAAAACTTGGATGCATTGCAGGTATTAACATTACAGCAAGCCATAATCCGCCGGAGTACAATGGATATAAAGTATACTGGGAGGACGGAGCACAGATTACGCCGCCTCACGATAAAGGAATCATGGCAGAGGTTAAGGCTGTGACAGACTACAATACAGTTAAGACGATGGAACTTGAGGCTGCAAAGGTGGATGGTCTATATGAGACGATCGGAGCACAGATCGATGACGGATACATAGCAGAACTTAAGAAACAGGTGCTTCATCAGGATGCAATTGATGCAGTGGGAGACAGCATCAAGATCGTATACAGCCCGCTCCATGGAACAGGAAATATTCCGGCAAGACGTATCTTGGATGAACTTGGATTTAAGAACGTTTACGTAGTAAAAGAACAGGAACTCCCGGATGGAGATTTCCCGACAGTTTCTTATCCGAACCCGGAGGCAGACGAAGCATTTGATCTGGGATTAAAACTTGCAAAAGAAGTAGACGCAGATTTGGTACTGGCTACGGATCCGGATGCAGACCGTCTGGGAGTACGTGTGAAAGATAAAGACGGTGTTTACCATACACTGACTGGAAATATGTCCGGATGTCTGTTGGCTGACTATGAGATCGGGCAACGCAAAGAATTAAAAGGACTTCCGTCAGACGGAGCTTTGGTAAAATCCATCGTTACATCTAACCTGGCAAAAGCAATCGCAAAAGGCTATGGCATTGAACTGATTGAGGTGCTGACAGGATTTAAGTTTATCGGACAGCAGATCTTAAAATTCGAGGCAACAGGAAAAGGTCAGTATCTGTTTGGATTTGAAGAAAGTTACGGTTGCCTGATCGGAACATATGCAAGAGACAAAGATGCGATTGTAGCAACAATGGCACTGTGCGAGGCAGCTGCTTATTATAAGACTCAGGGCAAGACTCTCTGGGATGCAATGTTAGACATGTATGATAAGTACGGATACTATAAAGAGGATATCCAGTCTATTACATTGAAAGGAATCGAAGGATTACAGAAGATTCAGGAGATCCTTGAGACACTGCGTAAGAACCCACCGGCAGAGGTAGGCGGATACAAGGTGTTAAGAGCAAGAGATTACCAGGCAAATACAATCAAAGATACACAGACCGGAGAGGTGACAGAGACAGGGCTTCCAAGTTCAAACGTATTATATTATGATTTGAATGATGATGCATGGCTGTGCGTAAGACCTTCGGGAACAGAGCCAAAAGTTAAATTCTATTATGGAGTAAAAGGAACTTCTCTGGAGAATGCAGATGAGAAATCTACGAAACTCGGAAAAGAAGTAATGGCTATGATCGACACAATGTTATAAAAAGTTGTTTGTTTGCTTGCAAAGCCCCAAAAATCAAGGGAAAACTAAGGTTTCTCCTTGACAAACAAGGGTAAAACCGTTATAACAGTATCTATAGGCGTTTTGCGCGTTTTTTGCGTGTGGGACAGACAGTATAGAATATGTTGATGTTAAGGGATTCTATAAAGCAAACAAGAGGAGGAAATAATCCATGAACAAGACAGAGTTAGTAGCAGCGATTGCAGATCGTGCAGAATTATCAAAGAAAGATTCAGAGAAAGCATTAAAGGCTTTTGTTGATGTAGTAACAGAAGAGTTAAAGAAAGACAATAAAGTACAGTTAGTTGGTTTCGGAACATTTGAGACAAGCCAGAGAGCAGCAAGAGAAGGAAGAAATCCTCATACAGGAGAGATTATGAAGATCGATGCTTGCAAGGCTCCTAAGTTCAAAGCTGGAAAAGCATTAAAAGATGCTGTTAATGCTTAATCTTGGATAGATAATAAATGACTTATGATAGAGAGCGAAACGCTCTCTATTTTGTTTGGCAGTAAGTTAAGGCCGGAGGTTGTTCGGGCTTTTGACGATTGTTGGGGAGATTTTGATATGAGATTAGATAAATTTTTGAAAGTATCCAGACTGATCAAGCGCAGAACAGTGGCCAATGAGGCGTGTGATGCAGGCAGAGTGCTGGTGAACGGAAATGTGGCGAAAGCATCCGTGAAAGTAAAACCGGGAGATGTTATTGAAATCCAGTTTGGAATGAAGACTGTGAAAGTAGAAGTCCTGGATATTAAGGATACGACTAAGAAAGAAGAAGCCGGAGAGCTTTTTAGATATTTGTAATAAATAAGACAGACCTTTCATAAGATTATTAAGAAAGGTTGTGATAACTGTGGAAGAGAAAAAAATCCCAAAAGATCATAAATTGGTGATCCATAACCGGAAGACGAGTGCGGTCACCGGAGTCCTTGATGTCTTGTCGTTTGATTTAAATGAGATACTGCTTGAGACGGAGCAGGGAATGCTAATGGTAAAAGGGACCGATCTGCATGTGAACAGGCTGAGTCTGGAGAAGGGAGAGGTAGACTTGTCGGGGAATATAGATAGTGTATCTTATTCAGATGTTCAGAGCAGCATTAAGCATCAGGAAAATATATTTGGGAAATTATTCCGGTGATGAATATGCCGGGGATCAGAACTGAAGTATATATATTTTTGGTGTCGGTTGTGACGGGGATGGTCGTTCGTCTGGTTTATCGTTGCATCAGCAGTTTCAGACAGATCGTGAGACACAGCTTTATACTGATTGAGATTGAAGATCTGATATACTGGACAGGAACGGCGATTTATGTGTTTGTGCAGATTTACCACACAAATAGTGGAACAATACGATGGTATTCGACACTAGGTCTTGTGCTTGGCGCCGTTATTATGACATGTTTTTTGAAAAAATGTGAAAAAATGTACAAAAAAATCTACATTTTCCAAGATAAGAGATTGGAGAAAAAATCTTGATAAAAAAGTCTGGAAAAGTTAATATATTATAAAAGATAAAATCGGTAGGGGTGCCGATGTAAGGGTGAGTATAAGATGAATAAAGAAAAGCGTAGAAGACCGGTAAGTAAAAGGTCTAGAAAGCGCGCGCCAAGACATAATTTAAGTGTTCTGGGAGTGTGTGTAGTGGTGGTGCTGCTGACAGTGATGTTATCGGTAAGCAGTATTACACTGAAAGCAAAAGATAATGCATGCGCAGCACAGGAAACAGAGTTGCAAGAGCAGATTAAAGATGAAAAAGCACGTGCAAAAGAGATTGAAGATCTGGAGAAATATGTCGGAACAGACGAGTATATAGAGAGCGTGGCAAAAGAAAAATTAGGCTTAGTACGTGAAGGTGAGATTGTATTTAAGTCGGAATAAAGAACAAATGAAAGCTTTGGGAAGAAATTCTCGAAGCTTTTTCTTGTTTTATACGGAAAAATCATAGAAAGGGGAGCGGCCATATGATAGAAACTGAAAAAAGAGAGGTGTTTGTGAATCCTTACGTGGTTCAGGTGGACAAATTCGCGGATTCATTGAAACATCTGGCCAGAACATTTCTGGCATTAGAAAAATATAAGGGAACACTTTCGAAAGAAGAACTGGACGAGATGTTTGCACGGG
The DNA here is from genome assembly GCA_934351835.1 of uncultured Lachnospiraceae bacterium. Classification (GTDB taxonomy): domain Bacteria; phylum Bacillota; class Clostridia; order Lachnospirales; family Lachnospiraceae; genus CAKRJP01. The sequence continues at coordinate 24,354 of CAKRJP010000021.1, read as the reverse complement.
TAACGGAAAGAGTCTGTAAAGATTGTGAGCGGAGAGAAGAATGCCTGGGAGAACACAGAATCCAGACTTATCAAATGTTATGTGAGATATTAGGAGCTGTGGAAGAATACGGTGCGGAATTAAATGTAGAGTTGAAACGCCGTCTGCAGAAACAGTGTGCGTTGGCACCGAGATTTCTGCGGGAAACATTGGAGTCATATGAAGCTGCAAAGAAAATACTGCTCTGGAATTTTAAAATCAGTCAGAACCGGACGGGCTATGCATCGTCCATCGACCAGTTTGCGGAGGTAATCAAGAAAACAACGAGAGAACTGGATGCAGGGATTTTTGAGGACGAGCATCTGGAAAAAAAGATTAAGAACCGTTTGAAAAAATCCGGTATACGGATGTTATCATCGGTATTTTATATGAACCCACAGGGTAAATACGAAATCCATCTGACGGTGCGGGCAGAAAAAGGGCGGCTGATCGCAACAAAAGTAATCTCGGAGATTGTGGGAAAATGTGTGGGTAAAAAGATGGTACTCCGGCAGGGCGAACGGATTGTAATGAATGAAGATTATGAGACGATCGCATGCATAGAATGCGCAAAATTTCAGACAATTCAGGGCGTGGCCAAGATAGGAAAAGGCTGTGAAGCGGTGTCAGGAGATACTTTCCTGATGCAGGATCTTCCGGATGGAAAGAAGGGGATTGCCCTGTCGGATGGGATGGGATCCGGAGAGCCGGCATTCCGCGAGAGTGGGAGAGTAGTAGAACTGTTGGAAGAATTGCTGGAAGCAGGGTTCCCGGTAGAAACTGCCATACAGATGCTAAATACAGCTCTGGTGGTTGGAAGAGAAGAAGTACGTTTTTCTACGATTGATGTAGCGGTATTTGATTTGTATGAGGGTTCCTGCGAGTTTGTAAAAGCAGGAGCGTCCACGACATTTATCAAACATGCAGGTGTGGTGGAAAAGATCAGTTCGAATACTCTTCCGATTGGCGTTGTTCCGGATATTACTGTGGCAAAAGAGAAACGACTGCTTCAGTCGGGAGAGTATGTGGTGATGGTGACAGATGGGGTGATGGATGCGCTGCCGACGGGAGAACAGGAGAATCTGCTGAGTTCTTATATCCAGGGAACAGATACAGTGAATCCCGGAGAACTGGCGCATCATATTCTGGGAAAAGTACTGGAACGTAGTGGTGAGATTCCGGTGGATGATATGACGGTGATGGTCGTAGGACTGTGGGAACTGTAACCTTGCTTTTTTGAAAAAAATTCTATATATTTAAGGAGTAGATGAGATAAAGTAAGGAAACATTTATGTATCAGAAAGTAAAAGCATATATCAAAAAGCACGAGATGCTAAAAAAAGGAGATAAAGTTGTAGTAGGTGTATCGGGAGGGGCAGATTCCGTATGCCTTCTTTTCGTGCTCCTTGAGTTGAAAAAAGAATATGATCTGCAGTTGTTTGGGGTTCATATCCATCACGGAATTCGTGGGGAGACAGCGGATGCAGATGCGGAGTATACCAGGGAAATCTGTCAAAAATACGGTGTGGAATATCTGGTGTTCCGTGAAAATGTTCCGGAATATGCGAAGAAACATCATCTGACGGAAGAAGAGGCGGGGAGAAATGTGCGCCGTCAGAGATTTGAGCAGGTCCGCCGTGAGAGATGTGCAGACCGGATCGCACTGGCACATCATCAGAACGACAATGCAGAAACCTTGTTGTGGAACCTTTGCCGGGGAAGTGGATTAAATGGACTGGGAGGTATTGCACCGGTCGATGGAGTTTATATCCGACCGCTGTTGTGTGTGCAGAGAAGAGAAATTGAATCATATTTAAAAAAACGGGAAATATCCTACTGTATAGACGAAACAAATGAAGAAGATCATTACACGAGAAACCGGATAAGAAATCATGTAATCCCATATCTTGAGAATGAGATCAATGAACAGGCAGTGGCACATATGTCCGAGACGATGGAGCAGATGCGAAAACTTGGGGAATATGTGGGAGCAGAAGTGGAAAGATATTTAGGGAAATGCATCGAATGTGGAAAAGATGCAAAATGGCTTTTGAAAAAAGAAGAATATCTGAAGGTGCCGGAGACGCTGAGACCATATATGCTGCATGAACTTTTGTGCAGAGTGGCGGGGCACAGGAAGAACATAGAATCTGTACATGTGCGGCTTTTGGAAGAACTTCTGGAACAACAGACAGGACATGAGATCCATTTGCCATACCGGGTACGAGCAGTGAAAAATTATGAAGGCATTTCCTTTGTAAAAGAAATCGTGGATTTCAGAAATCAGATCTCGGGGGAAATATTAGAAAAACCGCAGGAGAAAATGCCGGAAGAAATGTTCTCGACCCGTGTGTTTGGACGGAAAGAGGGACCTGTATTATTTCCGAAAAGTATCTACACGAAATGGTTTGATTATGCTATAATTAAAAACGCTGTTAAAATCCGACATAGAGAAGCAGGGGATTATATAACCATAGATCGCTATGGGAAGACACAGAAGTTGAAACAGTACTTTATTAATGAGAAGATCCCTGCTGATATGCGTGATAAGATATGGCTAGTTGCAGATGGACATCATATTATGTGGATTGTGGGATACAGACAGAATCAGAGATATCAGATAACAGAAAATACCAGAGAAGTTCTGGAGATTAAATTAAACGGAGGAGAAAGCAATGGCAGAGAATGTTAAAGTTTTGGTACCGGAAGAGGAAGTAGATAAGAGAATAAAAGAACTTGGAGAACAGATCAGTAAAGATTATGCCGGAAAGCAGGTGCATTTAATCTGCGTATTAAAGGGTGGCGTGTTTTTTATGTGCGAGCTCGCAAAGAGAATTACCGTTCCGGTTTCTATGGACTTTATGAGTGTCAGCAGTTATGGAGATGGAACAACATCCAGCGGAGTTGTAAGAATTGCAAAAGACCTGGATGAGTCATTGGAAGGAAAAGACGTCCTGATTGTTGAGGATATCATCGACTCAGGAAGAACTCTTTACTATCTGATGGATGTGCTGAGGGCAAGAAAGCCAAACAGCATGAAGTTATGTACACTTCTTGATAAACCGGAACGCCGTGTAAAAGACGTAAAAGTAGATTATGTAGGATTTAATATTCCGGATGAATTCGTAGTAGGCTACGGACTCGATTATGCGCAGAAATACAGAAATCTGCCATACATCGGAGTTGTAGAAGGAGTGGAATAGGAAGGAGCATTAAATATTGAATACAAAGAAGACCAGAGGAATTGGCGGAGCCGGAGTACTGATCGCGGTTCTGCTGATATTTGCGGTGTTGTGGCTTACGAATCAGTTTGATGTCAGAGAGAAGATGATGAGCTGGCAGCAGTTTGAAGAACTGATCGAGGGGGACAACGTTGCATCGGTTACTGTGAATCAGAATAAGAGCGTTCCGACCGGACGCGTGGAAGTGACACTGAAAAAGGCAGATGAGAATGGAGATGAACTGAAATATTTATATGTTTCAGATGTCAATGAGATCGAGTCTTATCTGAAAGAAAAGAACATTGATTATGATATGCCGGATATTCCGGAGGACAGTTGGGTGGCAACAACGGTTGTGCCAATGATCATGACAATTGTGGCAGTGTTCTTAATATTTGCACTGATGAGCAGACAAGGCGGAGGCGGAGCAAATGCCAAAGCCATGAATTTTGGGAAGAGCCGTGCAAGACTAAGCACAGATCGTGATAAGAAAGTCACATTTGCACAGGTGGCCGGATTGAAAGAAGAAAAAGAAGAATTAGAAGAAATTGTTGATTTTTTGAGTGCACCGAAAAAATATATTCAGGTTGGTGCAAGGATTCCGAAAGGTGTGCTGTTGGTAGGTCCTCCGGGAACTGGTAAGACACTTCTTGCAAAGGCAGTTGCGGGAGAGGCCGGAGTTCCGTTCTTTACAATTTCCGGATCAGATTTCGTGGAGATGTTTGTCGGAGTCGGAGCTTCCAGAGTCAGAGATCTTTTTGAAGATGCAAAGAAGAATGCACCATGTATTATTTTTATTGATGAAATAGATGCAGTTGCGAGACGCCGTGGAACCGGTATGGGTGGCGGCCATGATGAGAGAGAACAGACACTGAATCAGCTTCTGGTAGAGATGGACGGATTTGGTGTAAATGAAGGAATCATCGTTATGGCGGCAACAAACCGAGTAGATATCTTAGATCCGGCAATCTTACGTCCGGGAAGATTTGACCGTAAAGTCATGGTTGGAAGACCGGATGTGCAGGGAAGAGAAGAGATCCTTAAGGTTCATGCGAAAGGTAAACCGTTGAGCGAAGAGATTGATTTAAGACAGATTGCTCAGACAACGGCAGGATTTACAGGAGCAGATCTTGAGAATCTTCTGAATGAAGCCGCGATCATTGCCGCGAAAGATAACCGCGTATATCTGATGCAGGATGATATAAAGAAAGCATTTGTAAAAGTGGGAATCGGAGCAGAGAAGAAGAGCCGTATCATTTCTGATAAGGAAAAACGAATTACAGCATTCCATGAAGCCGGCCATGCGATTTTATTCCATGTGCTTCCGGATGTGGGACCTGTGTACAGCGTTTCTATTATTCCGACAGGCGGAGCCGGTGGTTATACCATGCCGCTTCCGGAGAATGATGAGATGTTCAACACTAAGGGTCAGATGCTTCAGGATATCACTGTTGCCCTCGGCGGACGTGTGGCAGAGGAAGAGGTATTGGAAGATATTACGACAGGCGCTTCCCAGGATATTAAACAGGCAACAAGCCTTGCCAAATCAATGGTTACAAAGTTTGGTATGTCAGAGGCAGTCGGGCTGATTAATTATGATAATGAAAATGATGAAGTATTTATCGGCAGAGATCTTGCACATAATTCCAGAGGATATGGAGAGAATGTGGCAACTGTGATTGATGCGGAAGTAAAACGTATCATTGATGAATGCTATAGCAGAGCAAGACATATCATACGCAAGTATGACGATGTGCTTCATGCGTGTGCTGATCTTCTTCTGGAAAAGGAAAAGATTTCCAGAGAAGAGTTCGAAGCACTGTTTCCGACAGACGTATCAGAAGAATAGAGAATGATGAATGAAATTTAGAGAGGGGTGGCAGCATGAATGAACTGGCATTGTTTTGCGATGGAACTTCAGGATATGTGTTTCCACCGGAGCCGGATGCATATGCAACCGTTACTTTAAGATTCCGTACGGGGCGTGATGATGTAGACCATGTCAGGCTGATCGTTGGAGAAGAAAAATACGAAATGACAAAAGAACATTCCTGGGGAGTGTTCGACTACTACTCCATATGCCGGAAATTAGAAAGAGAGAATGTAAGATATTCCTTTGAGGTACAATCGGGAGAAGAAGTCCTCTATTTTAACAGATATGGAGTGACAGAAAAGATAGAGCCGGTATATGATTTTGTGATCGTTCCGGGATTCTCTACACCGGACTGGGCAAAGGGTGCGGTGATGTATCAGATTTACACGGACCGATTTTACAATGGAGATCCGTCCAATGATGTGGAAAATCGAGAATATTATTATATCGGAGATTATAGTACGAAGGTAGATGACTGGGATAAATATCCGGCGGCTATGGGTGTCAGAGAATTTTATGGCGGAGATCTTCAGGGAGTTATCGACAAGCTGGATTATTTAAAAGATCTTGGCGTAGAGGTTATTTATTTCAATCCGCTGTTTGTATCACCTTCTAACCACAAATATGATATACAGGATTATGATTACATTGATCCCCACTTTGGAAAGATTGTAGAGGATGGTGGAGAGGTTCTTCCGGAAGGTGTGAAAGAAAACCATCTGGCAACAAAGTATCAGAAACGTGTGACAGATAAGAAGAATCTGAAAGCCAGCAACGAATTGTTTGTGAAATTAGTAGAAGAACTTCATAAGCGTGGAATGCGAATCATCTTAGACGGTGTGTTCAATCACTGTGGTTCCTTTAATAAGTGGATGGACAGAGAAAGAATCTATGAAGGTCAGGAAGGCTATGCACCGGGAGCTTATGTTTCGGCAGACAGCCCGTACCGTAACTTTTTTGGATTCCGGGATGAAAACAGCTGGCCTTACAATCCGCACTATGACGGATGGTGGGGACACGATACACTTCCGAAATTGAATTATGAAGATTCTTCTGCATTAGAAGAATACATTTTAAATATTGGAAAGAAATGGGTATCCCCTCCGTACAATGTGGATGGATGGAGACTGGATGTGGCAGCAGATTTAGGCTATAGTAAAGAATATAATCATCAGTTCTGGAAGAAATTTCGGGATACTGTGAAAGCTGCGAATCCAAACGCACTGATTCTGGCGGAGCATTACGGAGATCCTTTCGAGTGGCTCGGCGGAGATGAGTGGGATTCGGTCATGAATTATGATGCATTCATGGAACCTTTGACCTGGTTCTTTACCGGGATGGAGAAACACAGTGATGAATACCGCAGTGATCTTCTGGGAAATGCGGACTGTTTTGTGAAATCCATGAGACATCACATGTCACGGATGATGACTTCATCGTTACAGACTGCAATGAATGAACTTTCGAACCATGACCACTCAAGGTTCCTGACAAGGACCAATCATGTGGTTGGAAGGGTTGCGAACCTTGGGCCGGAAGCTGCGAACAAGAATGTAGACAAAGCTGTATTAAGAGAAGCGGTTGTCATGCAAATGACCTGGGTGGGAGCACCGACGGTATACTATGGTGATGAAGCCGGTGTCTGTGGATTTACAGACCCGGATAACCGGAGGACTTACCCGTGGGGACATGAAGATCAGGAACTGATTCATTTTCACCAAGAGATGATCAAGATCCATAAGAGTTATCCGTCGTTGAAAACAGGTTCTATCTGTATGTTGTATCAGGATGATAATATTCTGGCATATGGAAGATTTTTGGACAGGCAGCAGGTGATCGTGATTATTAATAATCGTGATAAGCTGGCACAGATCACGGTTCCGGTATGGAAGGCAGAAGTGCCGATGAAATGTACACTGAACCGACTGATGTATACTTACAAAGATGGTTATACAGTAGAATATGAAGAATATATGGTCGAGAACGGCGAAGTTGTACTGAATATGGGAGCACATTCCGCGCTGGTACTGACAAAATTATAAAAATAATATTTATTGAGAAAAAATCCTCTATAGATTGGGAAAAATCTACAGAGGATTTTTTGTTGGAAAAAACAGACAAAAATATTGAAAAAAGTGGTTGACAAGCAGAAGGTCTTATGCTATGTTTAAAAATGCACTATTGTGGAATGTTATGCCATGATGGTTTTAATATAAATCACAAAAAAATTAATGAGGAGTGAAACGTCAATATGGAGAAAAACAGAATTCGTCCGATGAAAAGCGGAAAAAGTTCACGTATGAGTTATTCCAGACAAAAAGAAGTTCTTCAGATGCCTAATTTGATCGAGGTGCAGAAGGATTCCTACAAATGGTTTCTTGATGCAGGATTAAATGAAGTGTTTGATGACATTTCCCCAATCACTGATTACAGTGGTCACTTGAGCCTGGAGTTTGTAGGTTTTACCTTATGCGAGGACGACGTGAAGTACACAATCGAAGAGTGTAAAGAACGTGACGCTACTTACGCAGCACCGCTGAAGGTAAAGGTGAGACTTCATAACAAAGAAACCGATGAAATTAACGAACATGAGATCTTCATGGGAGATTTACCGCTGATGACAAGTACAGGTACTTTCGTTATCAACGGAGCTGAGCGTGTTATCGTAAGTCAGTTAGTACGTTCACCTGGTATTTATTATGCAATTGGACATGATAAGATTGGTAAAGAGTTATATTCATCTACAGTTATTCCAAATCGTGGTGCATGGCTTGAATATGAGACGGATTCCAATGACGTTTTTTATGTACGTGTAGATAGAACAAGAAAGGTGCCGATCACAGTATTGATCCGTGCACTTGGTATCGGAACTAATCCGGAGATTGTTGAATTATTTGGTGAGGAACCAAAGATTCTGGCTAGTTTTGAGAAGGATGCTGCGACAAATTATCAGGAAGGTCTGCTTGAGTTATACAAGAAGATCCGTCCGGGTGAGCCTCTCGCAGTAGATAGCGCAGAGAGTCTGATCACAAGCATGTTCTTTGATCCTAGACGTTATGATCTCGCGAAAGTCGGTAGATATAAATTTAACAAGAAGCTTGCGTTAAAGAACCGTATCACAGGATGCGTTCTTGCGGAAGATGTTGCCAGCGCGATTACAGGGGAAGTGATTGCCGAGGCGGGTACAAAGATTACAAGAGAACTGGCAAAAACGATTCAGAATGCAGCCGTTCCATATGTATGGATCAGTGTAGAAGAGACAGACAGACCAATCAAGGTTCTTTCTAATATGATGGTTGATCTGAATGCTGTTGTTGATGTGGATCCGGAAGAACTTGGCGTAAAAGAACAGGTATATTATCCTGTACTTGCAGGTATTCTGGAAGAAACAGCCGGTGATATTGATGAATTAAAACATGCGATCCAGAGAGATATCCATGATTTGATTCCGAAGCATATTACAAAAGAAGATATCCTTGCTTCTATCAACTATAATATCCATCTGGAATATGGTATTGGTAAAGAAGATGATATTGACCACTTAGGAAACAGACGTATCCGTTCTGTAGGGGAACTGCTTCAGAATCAGTACAGAATCGGTCTGTCAAGACTGGAAAGAGTTGTCCGTGAGAGAATGACAACTCAGGATCTGGAAGGCATTTCTCCGCAGTCACTGATCAATATCAAACCTGTAACTGCAGCAGTGAAAGAATTCTTCGGTTCTTCACAGCTGTCTCAGTTCATGGATCAGAACAACCCGTTAGGTGAGTTAACACACAAGAGACGTCTGTCAGCCCTTGGACCAGGTGGTCTGTCAAGAGACCGTGCCGGATTCGAGGTACGAGATGTACACTACTCACACTACGGAAGAATGTGTCCTATCGAGACACCTGAGGGACCTAACATCGGTCTGATCAACTCTCTTGCCTGCTTTGCAAGAATCAATGAGTATGGATTTATTGAGGCTCCATACCGCAAGATCAACCACGATGACCCTAAGAACCCGGTTGTTACAGATGAAGTTGTATATATGACAGCGGATGAAGAAGATAATTACCATGTGGCACAGGCGAATGAGCAGTTGGATGAAGAAGGTCACTTCGTTCGTAAGAATGTATCCGGTCGTTACCGTGAGGAGACTCAGGAATACGAGAGAAGCAGATTCGATTACATGGACGTTTCTCCGAGAATGGTATTCTCAGTCGCTACAGCACTGATCCCATTCCTCCAGAACGATGATGCGAACCGTGCGTTGATGGGATCAAACATGCAGCGTCAGGCTGTACCGCTTCTGTTTACAGAGGCTCCTGTAGTTGGTACCGGTATGGAAGAAAAATCAGCAGTCGACTCAGGTGTTTGTGTGGTTGCAGAAGAAGGCGGTGTGGTTGAACGCTCTACATCTACAGAGATTACGATCCGTCAGGACGATGGAAAGTTGAAAAAATATAAACTGATCAAATTTATGCGTAGTAACCAGAGTAACTGTTATAACCAGAAACCGATCGTATTTAAGGGCGACCGTGTGGAAAAGGGAGACGTTATCGCAGACGGTCCTTCTACATCACAGGGTGAGATGGCTCTTGGAAAGAATCCACTGATCGGATTCATGACATGGGAAGGTTACAACTACGAGGATGCTGTTCTGTTAAGCGAGAGACTTGTACAGGATGATGTATATACATCTATCCATATTGAAGAATATGAGGCAGAAGCACGTGATACAAAACTTGGACCGGAAGAAATCACACGCGATATTCCGGGTGTTGGAGATGAGGCCCTGAAGAATCTGGATGAGAGAGGAATCATCCGTGTTGGTGCTGAGGTTCGCGCAGGAGATATCCTGGTTGGTAAAGTTACTCCTAAGGGAGAAACTGAACTGACAGCTGAGGAGCGTCTGCTCCGTGCGATCTTCGGAGAAAAAGCCCGTGAAGTAAGAGATACATCTCTGAAAGTACCTCACGGTGAGTATGGTATCATTGTAGATGCCAAAGTATTTACAAGAGAGAATGGCGATGAACTGTCACCGGGAGTAAACCAGTCAGTCCGTATCTATATTGCTCAGAAGAGAAAAATCTCTGTAGGTGATAAGATGGCCGGACGTCACGGTAACAAGGGTGTTGTTTCTCGTGTGCTCCCTGTAGAAGATATGCCATTCCTGCCAAATGGACGTCCGCTGGATATCGTTCTGAATCCACTGGGTGTACCATCGCGTATGAATATCGGTCAGGTATTGGAGATTCACCTGTCCCTGGCTGCAAAAGCATTAGGATTTAACATCGCTACACCTATTTTCGATGGTGCGGACGAGAATGATATTATGGATACACTTGACCTGGCAAATGATTATGTAAACATGAGCTGGGAAGACTTTGAGAAGAAACATGGAGAAGAACTTCTTCCGGAAGTACTTCAGTATCTGTCTGATAACAGAGAACATAGAAAACTCTGGAAAGGTGTTCCAATCTCAAGAGACGGAAAAGTTCGTTTGAGAGATGGACGTACCGGAGAGTATTTCGACAGCCCGGTAACTATTGGACACATGCATTATCTGAAACTGCATCATCTGGTTGACGATAAGATCCATGCACGTTCTACAGGTCCTTACTCACTGGTAACACAGCAGCCTCTGGGTGGTAAAGCTCAGTTCGGTGGACAGCGTTTCGGAGAGATGGAGGTATGGGCACTGGAAGCATACGGTGCATCTTACACATTGCAGGAGATCCTGACAGTGAAATCCGATGATGTTGTTGGTCGTGTGAAGACATACGAAGCAATCATCAAGGGCGAGAACATTCCGGAGCCAGGAGTGCCGGAATCATTCAAGGTATTGCTGAAAGAGTTACAGTCACTTGGACTGGATGTACGTGTACTTCATGATAACAAAGAAGTGGAAATCAGAGAAAGCGTTGATATGGGAGACACAGATTTCCGTTCATTAATAGAAGGAGATAGAAAATATCGTCAGGATGATGACTTTGGCGAGCACGGATACACTGAGCAGGAATTCGAGGGAGAAGAACTGGTTGATGTAAAAGAAGAAGCTCCGGAAGATGATATGGACTTTGCAGATGACTTTGAGTTCAACGAGATTTCCGATGAAGAATAGAAAGGGGTGCCAATATGCCAGAAAATAATAACGAAACATATCAGCCGATCACGTTTGATGCTATCAAAATAGGTTTGGCATCACCTGAGAAGATTCTTGAGTGGTCAAAAGGCGAAGTTACAAAGCCGGAGACCATTAACTATAGAACTTTAAAACCAGAACGTGACGGTCTGTTCTGCGAAAAGATTTTCGGACCTAGCAAGGACTGGGAATGCCACTGCGGTAAATACAAAAAAATCCGTTATAAGGGTGTTGTATGTGACCGCTGTGGAGTTGAAGTTACAAAAGCAAGTGTGCGTCGTGAACGTATGGGTCACATCGCACTTGCAGCACCGGTATCACACATCTGGTACTTTAAAGGAATTCCGAGCCGTATGGGACTGATCTTAGATATTTCCCCACGTACTCTGGAAAAAGTATTATACTTTGCTTCTTATATTGTACTTGATGCAGGTGAGACTGATCTGATGTACAAGCAGGTACTGTCAGAGCAGGAATACCAGGAAGCATATGAAAAATGGGGACGCACTTTCCGTGTAGGAATGGGAGCTGAATCCATCAAAGAATTGTTAGAGTCTATTGATCTTGAAAAAGAGTATAAAGAGCTGACAGAGGGATTAGAGGGAGCCACTGGACAGAAACGTGCAAGAATCGTAAAACGTCTGGAAGTTGTAGAAGCATTCCGCGAGTCCGGAAACAAGCCAGAGTGGATGATCATGACAGCGATCCCGGTGATTCCACCAGATTTAAGACCTATGGTACAGTTGGACGGAGGACGTTTCGCAACATCTGACTTAAATGACTTGTATCGTAGAATCATCAACAGAAATAACCGTCTGAAACGTCTGCTTGAGTTAGGCGCTCCGGACATCATCGTTAGAAATGAGAAGAGAATGTTACAGGAAGCTGTAGATGCCCTGATTGACAACGGTCGTCGTGGACGTCCGGTAACAGGTCCTGGAAACAGAGCTCTGAAGTCACTTTCTGACATGCTGAAAGGTAAGTCAGGACGTTTCCGTCAGAACCTTCTTGGTAAACGTGTAGACTACTCAGGACGTTCCGTTATCGTTGTAGGACCGGAACTTAAGATTTACCAGTGTGGTCTTCCGAAAGAGATGGCAATTGAATTATTTAAGCCATTTGTTATGAAAGAGCTGGTTCAGAACGGAACAGCACATAATATTAAGAATGCAAAGAAGATGGTAGAGAGACTTCAGCCGGAAGTATGGGATGTTCTGGAAGAAGTAATCAAAGAGCATCCGGTTATGTTAAACCGTGCTCCTACACTTCATAGATTAGGTATTCAGGCATTTGAGCCAATCCTTGTAGAAGGAAAAGCAATCAAGCTGCATCCATTGGTTTGTACAGCGTTTAATGCCGATTTCGATGGTGACCAGATGGCGGTCCACCTCCCATTGTCTGTAGAAGCACAGGCAGAGTGCCGCTTTATGTTACTTTCACCAAACAACTTACTGAAACCTTCTGATGGTGGTCCGGTGGCCGTTCCTTCACAGGATATGGTACTTGGTATCTACTACCTGACACAGGAGAGACCTGGAGCAAAGGGTGAAGGGATGATCTTCAAGAGCATCAACGAAGCAATCCTTGCATACGAGAACCAGGCAGTAACATTACATTCACGTGTAAAAGTGCGTGTGACAAAGACTCTTCCAAATGGAGAGACAAAGACAGGAACTGTTGAATCTACAGTGGGAAGATTCCTCTTCAATGAGATTATTCCACAGGATCTTGGATTCGTAGACCGTGAAGTAGAAGGCAACGAATTACTTCTGGAAGTTGATTTCCTGGTAGGTAAGAAACAGCTGAAACAGATCCTTGAGAAAGTTATTAATACTCATGGAGCAACTGCAACAGCAGAAGTTCTGGATGCTGTAAAAGCAATTGGATATAAATACTCTACAAGAGCCGCTATGACTGTATCTATTTCTGATATGACTGTACCGCCTGAGAAACCAGAGATTATCGCTGATGCACAGGCTACAGTGGATAAGATCACAAAGAACTTTAAGCGTGGTCTGATCACAGAAGAAGAGCGTTACAAAGAAGTGGTAGAAACATGGAAGATCAGCGATGATAAGCTGACAAAAGCACTGCTTGACGGATTGGATAAGTACAACAACATCTTCATGATGGCCGATTCCGGAGCCCGTGGATCTGATAAACAGATCAAACAGCTTGCAGGTATGCGTGGATTGATGGCGGATACAACAGGTCGTACGATCGAGTTGCCTATCAAATCAAACTTCCGTGAAGGTCTGGACGTATTGGAGTACTTCATGTCAGCCCATGGAGCTAGAAAAGGTATGTCGGATACAGCGCTTCGTACAGCCGATTCAGGTTACCTGACAAGACGTCTGGTAGATGTATCACAGTCACAGATCATCCATGACATCGATTGCTGCGAAGGAGCAAAAGAAATCCCGGGAATGTATGTAAGTGCATTTATGGATGGAAATGAAGAAATTGAGAGTTTGCAGGAGCGTATTACAGGACGTTATCTGTGTGAAGATATCAAAGATAAAGATGGTAATGTGCTGGTTGCAGCAAATCATATGGTAACACCAAAACGTGCAGAGATGATCATGAAGAAGGGTGTCGATGCGAATGGAGAGACTCTTAAGAAGATCAAGATCCGTACAATTCTTACCTGCCGTTCACATTCAGGCGTTTGTGCAAAATGCTATGGTGCGAACATGGCAACAGGTGAGCCTGTACAGGTTGGTGAGGCAGTTGGTATCATTGCTGCTCAGTCAATCGGTGAGCCGGGTACACAGCTTACAATGCGTACCTTCCATATGGGTGGTGTAGCCGGAAACGATATCACACAGGGTCTTCCTCGTGTCGAGGAGCTTCTGGAGGCAAGAAAACCTAAGGGACTTGCAATCATTACAGAGTTCGGTGGAACTGCAACAATCAGTGATACCAAGAAGAAACGTGAGATTATCGTTACAAATAAAGAGACTGGTGAGACAAAAGCTTATCTGATCCCTTATGGATCAAGAATTAAGATTCAGGATGGAGTAGAGCTTGAGGCCGGTGACGAGCTGACAGAAGGTAGTATCAACCCTCATGATATCCTCAGAATCAAAGGACTTCGTGCGGTACAGGATTACTTGCTCCGTGAAGTACAGCGTGTATACCGTCTGCAGGGTGTTGAAATCAATGATAAGCATATTGAGGTTATCGTTCGCCAGATGTTAAAGAAGATTCGTATCGAAGAAGCAGGAGATACAGGATTCCTTCCGGGAACAACTGTAGACAGACTGGAATTCGAAGATAAGAATACAGAACTGGAAGCAGAAGGAAAAGAACCTGCAACAGGAGAGCAGATTGTGCTTGGTATTACCAAGGCATCTCTGGCAACAAATTCATTCCTGTCAGCAGCATCTTTCCAGGAGACAACAAAAGTTCTGACAGAGGCAGCTATTAAAGGAAAGATTGATCCATTGATAGGTCTGAAAGAGAATGTAATCATCGGTAAACAGATCCCAGCCGGAACAGGTATGAGAAAATACCGTGATGTAAAACTCAGCACAGAAATTGCCATGGATGACGAGCTGATGCTTGACGAGGACATGGATATTGACTTCGATGATGATATGGACGAAACTGAAGGATTTGCAGAAGAAACTGTAGATATGACAGAAGAAGTACCGATCGTAGAAGAATAAAATTTAAGAAATAATAGAGCGAGGGCAGAGTAAAATCTGCCCTCGTTTTTGTTTTGCCAAACGATGATATCTACGGATCGCTCCGTGTTTCACATTCTCGCAATTCTTTCCCTTTATTGTATTCAAATTGTTCTAATTGATATCCGATTATCAATAAAATTGCCTGATACTGATAATTTTTATCAATAATATACAATTAACGCTATTGACAATCATTATCAACAAGACTATAATACTGATTGCAAATGATAATTAGTATCGTTTAAGCAAGGAGGCGACATATGAGTCAGGAAGAAAGACTGGACGAAGTAATACGGCAGTTGAAAGAACAAGGATATCGCATTACATCGCAGAGAAGACTGCTTCTTCACATTATACTGGAGAATGAATATTCTTCCTGCAAAGAGATATATTTTGCTGCCAAACAAGTTGACAACAAAGTAGGAATCGCAACAGTCTATCGAACAGTACAGCTGTTGGAGGATATGGAGCTGATTCACAAAGAAATGGTCGTAAATATCTAAGGAAATATCTATCAATCAGATGGGAGGGGTTTTATGCCACTTACAATGGCTGGTATTGGTGAATTAAATACCATCAAACGAATCGGTGGAAATGAAGACACCAGAAGATTTTTAGCAAATCTTGGGTTTGTCGTAGATGCAGAAGTGACTGTGGTCTCTGCAATTGGAGGAAACGTGATCGTAAATATTAAAGATTCAAGAGTTGCAGTTAACGCTGATATGGCGCGTCACATAATGATCTGATAATTGCTTTTTCAGATATGTGCGCTATGTATACATAATAAGTAAATAATTTCTATGGAAAGGAGACAATGGTTATGACTTTAGGTGATGCAAAAGTAGGCAGTACTGTTGTTGTAACAAAGATTGAGGGAGACGGTGCTTACAAACGTCGTATTATGGATATGGGAATCACAAAAGGAAGTGAACTTTTCATCAGAAAGGTGGCTCCGCTTGGAGATCCTGTAGAAATCACTGTACGAGGATATGAGTTATCTGTAAGAAAAGCAGATGCACAGTGTGTTCAGGTTAAATAATCTTTAATACGCATAACCAGCTAATCTGATAAACTACAAGGAGGTAAAAGGAATGGCAATTACAATTGCACTTGCCGGTAACCCGAACTGTGGTAAGACTACCATGTTCAATGCACTGACGGGAGCCAACCAGTATGTTGGTAACTGGCCGGGGGTTACGGTAGAGAAAAAAGAGGGAAAAGTTAAAAGCAAAAAGTATAAGGGAGAGGACGTGACAGTTACTGATCTTCCTGGTATTTACTCGCTTTCTCCATATACACTGGAGGAGGTTGTCAGCCGTGATTACGTTTTAAATGAGAATCCAGATGTTATCATTGACCTTGTGGATGCAACAAATATTGAACGTAACCTTTATCTGACAACACAGTTGATCGAGACGGGTGTTCCGGTTGTTATCGCACTGAACATGTCAGATCTTCTGGAAAAAAGAGGAATCAAAATCGACGTAGAGCGTCTTTCTATGGTTCTTGGATGCCCGATCATCAAGACATCTGCCCTGAAACAGACAGGTCTTACAGAGTTGATCGATGAGGCAGTAAAAGTTGCAAAGAAGGATGAAGTAAAACTTCCCGGAGAAATTTTTGCAAAAGATTTAGAGGGAGCAGTTGCAGACGTAATGAACGTACTGCCGGATTCAATCTCTGCTGACAAGAAGAGATGGTATGCTGTTAAATTCTTAGAGAATGACAGCAAAGTAGTTGAAAGTGTAAAGCTTTCTGCTGATGCAATGTCTGTAGTAAAAGAGCACAGAAATGCATTAGAAAAGAAACATGATGATGATATGGAGAGCATCGTAACAGATGAACGTTACAAATACATCCAGAAAATCGTAGGAACTGCAGTTCAGAAAGCAAAAGATAAACTTACAACATCAGATAAGATCGACCGGATCGTAACAAACCGTATTCTGGGTATTCCGATCTTCATCGCAGTAATGTGGATTGTATATTATATCTCAGTAACAACAGTCGGTTCATTTGTAACAGACTGGACAAATGATACATTTGTTGGTGCAATTCAGGATGTCGTAGGAAACTTCCTTGCAAGCGCAGGCGCAAGCGACCTGATCAGCGGACTTGTAGTTGACGGTATCATCGGTGGTCTTGGTGCCGTTCTTGGTTTCGTTCCACAGATGGCAATCTTATTCCTGTTCTTATCAATCCTTGAGGACTGCGGATACATGGTGCGTATCGCATTCGTTATGGACCGTGTATTCAGACACTTCGGACTGTCAGGAAAGAGCTTTATTCCGTTATTGATTTCATCTGGTTGTGGAATCCCTGGAATCATGGCTTCTAAGACAATTGAGCAGGACAATGACAGACGTCTTACAATTATGACAGCAACTTTTATCCCTTGTGGTGCTAAGTTGCCGGTTATCGCTCTTATGGGTGGTGTGATCGCAGGTGAGACAATGGGATATCAGGAGAGTTCATTTATTGCGCCACTGATGTACTTCATCGGAATCGCAGCTGTACTTGTTGCAGCAATCATCCTGAAGAAGACGAAACCATTCTCAGGAAAACCTGCTCCGTTCGTAATGGAGCTTCCACAGTATCATATTCCACAGGCTAAGACAGTTCTCCTTCACGTATGGGAGAGACTGAAAGGCTTCATTATCAAAGCCGGAACAATTCTGTTCCTCGCATGCGTAATAATGTGGTTCCTTGGTGGATTTGGATTTGTAGACGGAAGCTTTGGATTAGTAGAAGATAGCGCAGACAGCCTTATGGCTATGCTTGGTGGATTTATCGCACCATTATTTGCACCACTTGGATTTGGCGAGTGGCAGCCGGTTGCAGCTTCCATCTCAGGATTTACTGCAAAAGAGGCTATCGTATCAACCATGGGTGTACTTGCAAATGTATCAGGAGATACAGAGGATGCGGTAAATGTAGCACAGGGTGTTGCAAGTTGGTTCCCAACTTCATTGGCAGCATTTTCATTCCTGATGTTCAACTTACTTGATTCTCCTTGCCTTGCAGCTATTGCAACAATGGCTCAGCAGATGCAGTCAAGAAAATGGTTCTGGTTTGCGATTATCTTCCAGAATGTATTTGCATACGTTGTGTGCCTGACAGTATACCAGATTGGTTCATTCTTAACAGGTGGAGCATTTGGCGTAGGAACAGTTGTAGGATTTATCTTCCTGATCGGAATCTTATTCATGCTGTTCAGACCGGATCCGTATAAAAATCAGAAAGTTTACTCAAAACGTTCTGTACAGAATGCATAATCATATGTAAAATATAGGAAAGCCGGATGCTTTAAATGTATCTGGCTTTCCACTGTAATTAATATAAATGCCAAATATACAGCATTTTGAAAAGCTGTTAAACAGAGATTGTTAGAAAAGGAAAGGTGAAGGTTTATGATAGCAAATATTGTGATACTGACACTGGTAGCGGCGTACTGTATTTTTTTAGTCCGCAGAATTGTGAAAAACTGGAAAGAAGGGAAACATACCGGTTGTGGAGGCTGTAGTGGATGCAGCGGTTGCGGCGGCGGATGTAGTTCCTGTGGCATGAATACTTTTGAAAAATAGGAAGGCGGCAATGAAATGGGCAATTCAACAGGCTCTATGTTTTATGCATTCGGAGCATTTCTATTAATATATATTGTAGGCGCTTCCATTTACCAGATTTATCTCTGGATCAAGGGAAGACAGGAAAGAAAGAATAACGAAGAAAACAAATAACAACAGTTATTGGAAATAAATGATATAAAAAGAGGAAATTATTATGACAGACATTATTGTAATAATTATAGTAGTAATTTTGCTTGGATTTGCATTAAAAGGTTCTATCAAACATTTTAAGGGTGAGGGAGCGTGCTGCGGAGGCGGCTCCGGCAACACAAAGAAATCCAAGACTAAATATTTAGACGGACCGGTTATCGGAAGAAAGACATTAAAGATTTCCGGAATGACATGTGAGCACTGCGTAAATGCAGTGACAAATGCTCTGAACAGTGTGGATGGCGTAGTTGCGAAAGTTGACTTAAAGAGCAACAGCGCAGAAGTTTCTTATGACAGAGAAATCGATGAGACTGATCTGAAAAATGTAGTGAAAAATGCAGGATATGAAGTTTTAAGTATTTCCTGAAATATAGTAATACTTGTGTAAATCTAGTAGAATCGGTGGCTTTTTGCCGCCGATTTTGCTATTATATAGGAACAAAAAGGGTAGAAAGAAGGCATGAATATGAAACTGGTAATTTTAGGAGTTGTATTATTGGTAGCGTTGGTAGCGTATCTGTCATTGAAGAGTATTGGTCAGGATGGCGGAGACACCGGCCAGGTTGGGAAAGGGTGCAACGGTAACTGTATCGGTTGCAAAGAACACTGCTCGGGACCGAAGGAAGATTTTATTAAGAAAGGGTAAATGAATTGACTTTTTTTTGTCAGAATACTATAATTTGATTATCTAATATAATGAAAGGCTGGGAAATATTATGGACCAAAACAAAGTATCAAGAGTATTAAAATCAATGGAGGAACATGAGATTCCACAGATGATCATTTCTGATCCGGTAGCTATCTTCTATCTGACAGGAAAATGGATCATTCCGGGAGAAAGACTGCTTGCATTATACCTGAATGTAAACGGTAATCACAAACTGGTGATCAACGAACTGTTCCCACAGGAGAAAGATCTTGGGGTAGATCTCGTATGGTATAACGACATCCAGGACGGAGTTGAGATTTTAAGCCAGTATGTAGAGAAAGACAAGGTTATGGGTATCGACAAGACATGGCCTGCAAGATTCCTGATCCGTCTTCAGGAGTTAGGTGGAGGAAGTAAGTTTGTGAATGGTTCTCCGATCGTTGACTACATTCGTATGGTAAAAGACGAAGGTGAGCAGGAGCTTATGAGAAAATCTTCACTGATCAATGATGAGGTTATGGAAGAACTGATTCCATATGTTGCTAAGGGATATACAGAGAAAGAACTGAACCAGATCTGTCGTGATCTGTATAAAAAACACGGATGCGAAGATGTATCTTTCGATCCTATTACAGCATATGCTAAGGGAGCTGCAGATCCACATCACGTAACAGATGATTCTAAGGGTAAACGTGGAGACTGTGTAATCCTTGATATCGGTGGATTTAAAGATAACTATGCATCAGATATGACAAGAACTGTATTTATCGGTGAAGTTTCAGACCGCGCAAGAGAAATCTATGATATCGTAGTAGAAGCTAACAGACGTGGTATCGAAGCTGCAAAACCAGGTAACAGAATGTGTGATGTAGACCTCGCTGCAAGAAATTACATCGAGGAAAAAGGATACGGAAAATACTTCACACACAGAACCGGACATTCTATCGGACTGGAAGATCATGAGTTCGGTGATGTATCTTCAGTAAATGAGGACATCATCCAGGTAGGACAGTGTTTCTCAGTAGAGCCGGGTATCTATCTTGCTGAAGAAGGAATCGGAGTTCGTATCGAAGACCTTGTAATCATTACAGAGGATGGATGCGAAGTACTGAACCACTTTACAAAAGATCTGATCGTAGTACCAGAAGAGTAAGAAAAGTAAATTACATACGAAATCGGCCGGGAATATTAGATTTCCGGCTGATTTTTTTGGTAAAATCCCTTGACAAGCTTCGGGATTCGTAATACTATAATCTAGCGTGCATAGGAATGCATTATATTTTTGTGCATTTTTAGAATGCGCGCAGATGGTCAATTTATTAATTGATGGTAAGCAACTTATTATAATCGTAGGAGGTGAAAGAGAATGCCAACATTTAACCAGTTAGTTAAGAAAG
The DNA here is from genome assembly GCA_934351835.1 of uncultured Lachnospiraceae bacterium. GTDB lineage: Bacteria > Bacillota > Clostridia > Lachnospirales > Lachnospiraceae > CAKRJP01. The sequence goes on along the minus strand of CAKRJP010000021.1, from coordinate 3,601 downwards.
GACGTCAGACATCTGTAAAGAAGTCTACAGCTCCAGCGCTTCAGAAAGGTTACAACTCTTTAAAGAAGAAGAGTACTGATGTATCTGCACCACAGAAGAGAGGTGTTTGTACAGCAGTTAAGACAGCTACACCTAAGAAGCCTAACTCAGCACTTAGAAAGATCGCCAGAGTACGTCTTTCTAACGGTATCGAAGTAACAAGCTACATTCCAGGAGAGGGACACAACCTTCAGGAGCATAGTGTTGTACTTATCCGTGGAGGAAGAGTAAAAGACCTTCCAGGTACAAGATATCATATCGTTAGAGGAACACTTGATACAGCAGGTGTTGCCAAGAGAAGACAGGCACGTTCTAAATACGGTGCTAAGAGACCAAAAGACGCAAAGAAATAAGAAACCAATTGTAGTCACAAACAGAACTATGATTAAGTAAGTTGCAAGGTATATATTTATGTATGCCCAGGCAAGAGGAGGAACAAATAAGCCACCTCCTGCCCGTAGCAATACACTGTATCATTAGAAAGACACATGTGAGTACCTATGAATTAATCTGTACAATATGTACAAATATGTTTAAGGAGGGAAGGACCGTGCCACGTAAAGGACATACTCAGAAGAGAGACGTATTAGCGGATCCATTATACAACAACAAAGTGGTTACAAAGCTTATCAACAACATCATGCTTGATGGTAAGAAAGGTGTAGCTCAGAAGATTGTATATGGCGCATTTGATCAGGTTGCAGAAAAAACTGATAAGCCTGCACTAGAAGTATTTGAAGAGGCTATGAACAACATCATGCCAGTACTTGAGGTAAAAGCAAGACGTATCGGTGGAGCAACATATCAGGTACCAATCGAGGTTAGACCTGACAGAAGACAGGCTCTGGCACTTCGTTGGCTTACAACATTTTCTCGTGCAAGAGGAGAGAAGACAATGAAGGAAAGATTGGCTAATGAGATTATGGATGCAGCAAACAACACAGGCGCATCTGTTAAGAGAAAAGAAGATATGCATAAGATGGCTGAGGCAAATAAAGCATTTGCTCACTATCGTTTCTAATTTACTAGGAGGAAACAATGGCTGGAAGAGAATATCCATTAGAGAGAACCAGAAATATTGGTATTATGGCTCATATCGATGCTGGTAAGACAACATTGACAGAGCGTATCCTGTATTATACTGGTGTAAATTACAAGATTGGTGATACTCATGAAGGTACTGCTACCATGGACTGGATGGAGCAGGAGCAGGAAAGAGGTATCACAATTACTTCCGCAGCTACAACTTGCCACTGGACTTTGGAAGAGAACTGCAAACCAAAGCCGGGTGCATTAGAGCACCGTATCAATATCATTGATACTCCAGGACACGTTGACTTTACTGTAGAAGTAGAGCGTTCGCTCCGTGTACTTGATGGAGCTGTAGGTGTATTCTGTGCTAAGGGTGGTGTTGAGCCGCAGTCAGAAAACGTATGGCGCCAGGCTGACACATATAACGTACCAAGAATGGCATTCATCAATAAGATGGATATCCTTGGTGCAGACTTCTACAATGCTGTAGAGCAGATCAGAACAAGACTTGGAAAGAACGCGATCGTACTTCAGTTACCAATCGGTAAAGAGGACGATTTCAAAGGAATCATCGACCTGATGGAAATGAAAGCTTACATCTACAATGATGATAAGGGTGATGATATTTCTATCGTAGATATCCCAGAGGATATGGCTGATGATGCTGAACTTTACCACACAGAGATGGTAGAGAAGATCTGTGATTTAGATGATGATTTAATGATGCAGTATCTGGAAGGTGAAGAGCCATCCGTTGAAGATATGAAGAAAGCTTTAAGAACAGCTACATGCGAGTGTACAGCAGTACCTGTTTGCTGTGGATCAGCTTACAGAAACAAAGGTGTACAGAAACTCCTGGATGCTATTCTTGAGTATATGCCATCACCTATCGATATTCCACCAATCCAGGGAGTTGATGAAGATGGTAACGATGTAGTAAGACATTCATCAGATGAAGAGCCATTCTCAGCTCTTGCATTTAAGATTATGACAGACCCATTCGTAGGTAAGCTTGCTTACTTCAGAGTTTACTCTGGTACAATGAATTCTGGATCTTATGTACTGAATGCTACTAAGAACAAAAAAGAGCGTGTAGGACGTATCCTTCAGATGCACGCTAACAAGAGAGAGGAACTTTCAAAGGTTTATTCCGGAGATATCGCTGCAGCGATCGGATTTAAGTTTACTACAACAGGTGATACAATCTGTGATGAGCAGCATCCGGTAATCCTGGAGTCAATGGAATTCCCAGAGCCGGTTATCGAGCTCGCTATCGAGCCTAAGACAAAGGCTTCACAGGGTAAACTTGGTGAGTCCCTTGCAAAACTTGCAGAAGAAGACCCGACATTCCGTGCGCACACTGATCAGGAGACTGGACAGACAATCATCGCAGGAATGGGAGAACTTCATCTTGAGATTATCGTTGACCGTTTGTTACGTGAGTTTAAGGTAGAGGCTAACGTTGGTGCACCTCAGGTTGCATACAAAGAGGCATTTACAAAAGCTGTTGACGTTGATAGCAAATATGCTAAACAGTCAGGTGGACGTGGACAGTATGGTCACTGTAAAGTTAAATTTGAGCCAATGGATGTTAACGGTGAGGAGACATTCAAATTCGAGTCTACTGTAGTCGGTGGAGCTATTCCGAAGGAATATATTCCAAAGGTCGGCGAAGGTATCGAAGAGGCTATGCAGTCTGGTATCCTTGGAGGATTCCCGGTTGTAGGTATTAAAGCTAACGTTTATGATGGTTCATACCATGAAGTCGATTCTTCAGAGATGGCATTCCACATCGCAGGATCTCTTGCATTCAAGGATGCTATGAAGAAGGCTGATCCGGTACTTCTTGAGCCAATCATGAAGGTAGAGGTTACTATGCCAGAAGAGTACATGGGAGATGTTATCGGTGATATCAACTCACGTCGTGGACGTATCGAAGGTATGGATGACCTTGGCGGTGGTAAGATCGTTCGTGGTTACGTACCATTGTCAGAAATGTTTGGATATTCAACAGACTTACGTTCTAGAACACAGGGACGTGGAAACTACTCAATGTTCTTCGAGAAATATGAGCCGGTTCCGAAGTCTGTACAGGAAAAAGTTTTATCCAATAAAAACGCTTAATAGCCATAAAGGGCTTGAAAATCTGCATGATTTGAAATATAATCAGAGATATGTCAGATAAACGTAAAATATTTAGACATGCCATATAGGCGCATAATTTAAGGAGGATATTCAAAATGTCAAAGGCTAAATTTGAAAGAACAAAACCGCATTGTAATATCGGTACAATTGGTCACGTTGACCACGGTAAAACAACTCTTACAGCAGCAATCACAAAAACTCTTTCTGAGAGAGTAGCAGGAAACGCAGCTGTAGATTTCGAGAACATTGATAAGGCTCCAGAAGAGAGAGAGCGTGGAATCACAATCTCTACAGCTCACGTTGAGTACGAGACAGAGAAACGTCACTATGCACACGTTGACTGCCCAGGACATGCTGACTACGTTAAGAACATGATCACTGGTGC
>CAKRJP010000020.1 GCA_934351835.1 uncultured Lachnospiraceae bacterium | reverse complement strand
TTTGTTTATTTCTTTATTTTGAATATTTTCGACAATTATATATCTTTTTTTACCGTTTTGATTGTAAGTTTTCTCTGGCTATTTATATTTTTCTCTGTTCTCTACCGTATAGCCAGTCTTCTATCTTCATATTTTCCATCCAATAGATCTATATATAATTCATTACTTCACGCACACTCTTAACGCCTACGATTTCCATTCCTTCTATATTTCCTACACTTTTCAGGGACACTTGTGGTATAATGCATGTTTTAAATCCTAATTTCTTTGCTTCCGCCACTCTCTGTTCCGGCATCGTAACTGCTCTTACTTCTCCGCTAAGTCCTACTTCTCCAAATACAATGATGTCTTCTGCAATTGGTTTATTTTTATAACTTGATATAATTGCCATCACAATACCAAGATCTGCTGCCGGCTCATTCATCCTGATTCCACCTGCAATATTAATATACGCATCATAATCCGATAATGCCAGACCTATTCTCTTTTCCAGTACCGCCATCAAAAGATTGATCCTATTATAGTCTGCGCCTGCTGCCGTACGACGTGGAAATCCAAAATTAGTCTTGCATACAAGTGCCTGTATTTCCATAAGCATCGGTCTGGTCCCTTCCATTGCACAAGCCACCACCGACCCCGATGCATTCTCCGGTTTCCCACTAAGCATGTATTCTGAAGGATTTTCCACTTCTACCAGTCCTGTTTTCTGCATCTCAAACACACCAATTTCGTTGGTTGAACCAAATCGGTTTTTCACACCTCTTAATATACGATAAGAAACATGTCTGTCTCCTTCAAAATACAATACCGTATCTACCATATGTTCTAATACACGAGGCCCTGCTACCGTTCCTTCTTTTGTCACATGACCTACAATAAAAATAGAAATCGTCAGCCCCTTAGCAAGTTGCATAAATACATTGGTGGATTCTCTTACCTGGGAAACACTTCCCGGTGCTGAACTCACTTCTTCATTATACATAGTCTGAATAGAATCTATAATAACGACATCTGGTTTCGAATTCTCAATGGCATCACGAATCGTAACAAGATTTGTCTCACACAATAAATAAAGAGACTCTGAAAATGCCCCCATCCGATTTGCTCGAAGTTTAATCTGACGAAGAGATTCTTCACCTGATATATATAACACTTTCTTTCCCTGCGCTGCTAATCTCTGGCACACTTGCAATAATAACGTAGACTTCCCAATTCCTGGGTCTCCACCGACCAGTACCAGGGAACCAGGCACAATACCTCCTCCCAACACACGGTCTAATTCTCCGATTCCAGTCTCCATCCGCTCATCATCGTTTGTTTCCACACTGCTCAATGTAACAATATTACTTTCGTTCCGCCTCTTTGCCGCAGTCGTGGAAGACTGTGTCACTTTTTCTTCCACAAATGTATTCCATTCCTTGCACATCGGGCACTGCCCCAGCCACTTGCTCTCTTCATGCCCACAATTCTGGCAGAAATATACGGTTTTCTTTGCTTTTGCCATTGTTTGTTTCCTCTTTCATTATATGTTCAGATATTTGCAGATCAGTTCAACCAGAAAGAAGGGCCGCATCTGCAACCCTTCTGCCTTTATCTGATGTGATATTGTAATATCCGGATCTATTTTTTGACAATCTCAATCTCTACTGATTTCTCAGGTGAAAGTTCTGCACTTACACTGATCTTACCTGTAAGATTCGTCATCATATCTCCTACGTTCACACCATCCATATATACAACATACTCAGAGTCATCTTCTACTCCTACTGTAAACTGTGCATCTGATGCTCCTGATACTTTAAATGATACTACAGATTCTGTCGCTTTAAAGTTTTCTACAGTTGTTCCTGGCACTGATTCATATACAAACATTCCGTTCTTCTCTAATTTAGTAATCTCGGAAAATGTCTTCACTTTATACTGATCTCCCTGGAATTCGAAACCCTCTAATTTTGTCTTACTTCCTAATGTGTAATCTCCAAAACTAAGGGTTCCATCTGTCTCAGCTCTCAAAAGTTCCTTTACTACTGCCATAGTTTTCTCCTCCTAGGGTATATTTCTTCTTTTTATTCTACCTCAATTTACTCTTGATTTGTAGTTTTTGTCTCAAATTTTATATCTTTTTTATTCATTCCAACGATAACTTCCGTATCTCTTCTTACGGTTCCATTCAGGATTTCTTCTGCCAGTCTGTCCTCTAATTGATTCTGAACCGCCCTTCTAAGTGGACGCGCACCATATTTCTGATCCGTTCCGGTCTCTACAATATGCTTCTTCACAGAGTCTCGGATCGTCAGTTTGATTCCAAGCTGTTCCCGGGCACGTTCAATCAAATCAGCGCACAACATAGTCACGATTTTCTTCATCTGTTCCTGTGATAATGGTCGAAATACCAGGACTTCATCGATACGGTTAATAAATTCCGGTCGGAAAATAAATTTAACTTCTCTCATGACATTATCTTTCATTCGTTTATAATCGCCCTGTGGATCTTCCTTTGCATTAAATCCTAATTTTTTCGGATCAATGATTGCCTGTGCGCCGGCATTGGACGTCATAATGATTACTGTATTTCGGAAATCCACTTTGCGTCCCTGCGAATCCGTAATATGTCCATCATCCAACACCTGTAACAAAATGTTAAATACATCCGGATGTGCTTTTTCAATCTCATCAAATAAGATCACAGAATACGGATGTCGCCTTACCTGTTCACTCAGTTGTCCACCATCTTCATGTCCTACATATCCCGGCGGCGATCCAATCATTTTAGCCACACTGTGTTTTTCCATATATTCCGACATATCTACTCGGATCATCGACTCTTCATTCCCAAAAAGTGCTTCCGCAAGGGTCTTTGACAGTTCTGTCTTTCCTACTCCTGTCGGTCCAAGGAATAAGAAAGAGCCAATCGGTCTCTTCGGATCTTTCAATCCCACTCTTCCTCGCTTAACAGCCTTGGCCACAGCAGTCACTGCCTCATCCTGTCCTACCACTCTTTTGTGAAGAACACTCTCCAGATGGCGCAGCCTCTCCGTATCGGATTCTGTCAGTTTCTGCACCGGGATCTTGGTCCATTGTGATACGACTGCTGCAATGTCGTCCTCTGTCACAACGATATTTTTGCCTTCGCATCTCTTCCGGAAACGCTTTTTCACCTGCTCTAATTTTTTCCGAGTCTCATCTTCTTCCTTTTTCATTAGAGAAGCACCTGTAATATCACCTCTGCGTATCGTCTCTTCCAGTTTTCCGGAAAGTTCGTCTAATCGTTTCTCCAATATATGAATACTCTCTGGAACTTTAAATCCCCTGAGACTTGCACACGAGCACGCTTCATCCAACACATCAATAGCCTTATCTGGAAGGAAACGGTCATTAATATATCGATTCGATAGCTGAACTGCAGACTTTAATGCGGATTTCTCTATCTCCACATGGTGATGCGACTCATACCTTGAACATAATCCCTCCAAAATCTCTACGCACATCTCTTCTGACGGTTCCTCCACCATAATCGGTTGGAATCTTCGCTCCAGTGCAGCGTCTTTCTCAATATATTTGCGATATTCTGTGATCGTTGTCGCACCGATCAGTTGGAGTTCTCCTCTTGCAAGAGACGGTTTTAAAATGTTAGACGCATCGATTGCACCTTCCGCTCCTCCTGCTCCAATAATCGTATGCACCTCATCCAAAAACAGAATCACATTGCCGGCCGCTTTTACTTCCTGGATCAATCGTTTCATACGGTCTTCAAATTCTCCGCGATATTTCGATCCGGCAATCAGTCCTGCCAGATCCATCGTAAAGATTCTCTTGTTTTTCATGCTCTCCGGCACAATGCCTTCTGCAATCTGTGTTGCCAAACCTTCGATTACCGCCGTCTTTCCTACTCCCGGCTCTCCGATCAGACATGGATTGTTCTTAGTTCTACGACTCAATACCTGCATCAGTCTGGAAATCTCTTTTTCCCTGCCAACTACCGGATCTAATTTCCCTTCTTCCGCCTGCGCTGTCAGATCTGTACCATACTGATCCATCACGCCTTCACTTCTGCGACCGCCACTCTGCATCTCCTCCTGATATGCACGAACATCAATTCCCAGTACTTCTAAAGTCTCCTGCATGATCTTCTGCAAATTCACATTCAGTGTCATCAATGTTCTTGCAGCTACGCTGTCTGTATCGTGAAGCAATGCCAACAACAGATGTTCTGTTCCAATCTTATCAGAATGTGAGCGTACTGCTTCATCTTCACTCTCTTCCAAAATATATTTGAGCCTTGGGCTCGGCTGCGGCCGTGCATTTTGCTTTGTTTCATCACCATCTAACGGTGATACCAATTCATCTACGATCTTTAAAATCTTCTCTTCTTCTACTCCGTTAGAAGCAAGGATCTGTCCTGCTACCCCGGAATAAATTCGACGAAGTCCAAGCAAAAGATGTTCTGTCCCTATATATGGATGTCTCAACTCTCTGGCTATTCTCTTGGATACTTTCAGTACCTCACTCGCCTGTTCTGTATAATTCATCTAGTCTCTATCCTTTCCATATTCGTCATATATCTCATCTACTAACACATGTACCTCTTCTCTGGAAATGCTCTTACAACTTCCCTTGGCAAGTAAAAGACGCAGATTCTCTTTTAATTTCAAAATACTGTTCGCCTTATCTATATCCAGAGCAATCACCGCACCTCTTCTACGATCCAGCTGAATAAATCCTTCCTGTTTAAGCATCGTATAGGCCTTATTCACCGTATGCATATTGATCCCGGCCATCTCCGCCATCTGTCTGACAGACGGAAGTGTATCTCCTTCTCGTATTGTATCTGTCGCAATTCCCATAATAATCTGGTTCTGTATCTGTACATAAATCGCTTCATCACTGTTAAAATCAATCTCTATCAGCATATTCTCACCTTTTTTCGTCGCGTTATAATATCTGTTCTACACATAATAGCATAACACAAATTAAAAAGCCAGATTTTCTGAGTTTTTCTCAAAAAATCCGGCTCTGTTCCTATCTGATCAATTGATTTTTATGCCTCATCAATGGCTTTTCCGATATCATGTCTCATATATTTATTTGCAAACTGTATCCACTCTGTTGCCGCATACGCATTTGCTCTTGCTTCTTTTAAGTCTTTACCTTTTGCTGTAACGCCGAGTACACGTCCGCCATTTGTCACAATCTTGTCTCCGTCAAATTTAGTACCTGCGTGAAAACAATAATATCCTTCATGATTCTTAAATTCATCCAGTCCCGTAATTTCCAGTCCTTTCTCATACTTCACCGGATAACCGTCACTTGCCAGTACCACACACACTGCAGCATTATCTTCAAACTGCAAATCTATCTGATCCAACGTTCCATCAATACATGCTTCTGCTACTTCAATCAAATCATTTTTCATTCTAGGTAATACTACCTGTGCCTCAGGATCTCCGAATCTTGCATTATATTCCAATACTTTCGGTCCCTCTTCTGTCAGCATCAATCCGAAGAAAATAACACCTTTGAACGGTCTTCCTTCTGCTTTCATAGCATCCACCGTTGCCTGGTAAATGTGTTTCTTACAGAATTCATCGACTTCTTCTGTATAAAACGGACTTGGCGAAAATGTTCCCATACCGCCGGTATTTAATCCTGTATCTCCATCTCCCGCACGTTTGTGATCCTGTGCTGATGTCATAGTCTTGATCGTATTTCCATCAACAAATGATAATACAGATACTTCTCGTCCGGTCATAAACTCTTCAATGACCATCTCATTTCCTGCAGAACCGAATTTCTTATCTAACATAATCTCCTTCACGCCGGCTTTTGCCTCTTCCAGCGTATTGCAGATCAGTACACCCTTTCCAAGTGCCAGTCCATCTGCTTTTAACACGATCGGCATTTTTGCAGTTTCCAAATAAGCGATCGCTTTCTCCGGATCTGTAAAATTCTCATAAGCTGCTGTCGGAATGTTATATTTTTTCATCAGGTCTTTGGAGAATGCTTTGGATCCTTCCAGAATTGCAGCATTCTTTCTCGGTCCAAATGCCCGGATGCCTGCCGCCTCTAATTCATCTACCAGACCTCCAACCAGTGGATCATCCATACCTACGATAACCAGATCAACTTCTTTCTCTTTAGAAAATGCTACAATCTTATCAAATTCCATTGCTCCGATTGGTTCGCACTCTGCATATTCTGCAATCCCGGCATTTCCGGGTGTACAGTAAATTTTCTCAACTTTATCGTTCTTTGCCACACTCTGCGCAATTGCATGCTCACGTCCACCGCTTCCTACGATCAATACCTTCATTGTTCTTCCTCCTGCCTGTATCTTGTCATTTCCCATTAATCTTCTTTTACCATGACCATTTTGATCACATCGCTACTGTCATCACGCTGTTTCTCAAAATATTTCTGGATATCTTCCATCTTGAATGTCTGCGTGATAAAATCCGCCGGATCTACGACTTTATTTTTCAGAAGATCCAGCGCTCTCGGAAACCAGAGGGCCGGTGCTGCAAATGATGCACGAAGCTGCAGTTTCTTAAAATGAAATACATTTGCGTCAAATGTAATCTCTCCATGTTCCATATCAATCCCAAGGAAACTGATGATTCCTCCAAATGCTGCGATTTTCATCATATCCGGAATCACGCCAGGTGCTGCTGTGACCATGATCTTATTGACTCCGCCTCGCGGGAATGGATATTTTTCCAGATCTGTTTCAGAAGTCAGAATCACTGTTGCCCCTAATTTCTTTGCAAGCTCAATTCTCGCTTTCGAGCGCCCGCTTCTCTGGATTGCATATATATTTCTTGCACCTGCGGCTTTCGCCAGGGCAATCGCCATAAGACCGATCGGCCCCAGTCCGACCACTGCCACATCATCGTTCAGTTCAATGCCTGTTGTATAGAAAAGATCAAGTGCCACTCCCAGCGGTTCTGCAATACTTGCCTCTGCAAATGTCAGACCGTCAAACGGTACAACCGCCTGCTCCGGTACAATCATATAATCAGAATAACCACTGATTTCAAAATCATCCAGAATACTCAGTCCATTTTCACAAAGATCCACTCTTCCATTCCTGCAATTCTCACAGGTATGACAGTATGTGCAACTCTCGATTACAACCTTCTCACCCGGTTCATAGTCAGATACGCCCGGACCGGCTTCCACTATCACGCCCGCGATCTCATGTCCAAAACTCAAGAAGTCTTCTGCTTCATTGGCAGCCGTGTGCATATCTGTTCCGCAGACGGCACAAGCTCTGACATCCAAAAGTAATTCATGTTCTCCCGGGACCGGCATATCCATTTCTCTGATTTCGAACTGATAAGGGGCCTTCACATATACAACTCTCATTTCATCAACCTCGCTTATTTCTCTAACCTAAGGCAAAATAACCGTTCTGCCTTCTTCTACTTTTACTTTTCCATTAGCGATCAGGTCGATTGCCTGTGGAAGGATCTTCCACTCAGCCTGTTCCATCACGCGAAGCTGTAATTCTTTCGGGGTATCTCCCTGCTTTACTTCTACAGCTTTCTGTAAAATGATCGGTCCGGTGTCTGTCCCTTCATCCACAAAATGAACCGTCGCACCAACCACTTTCACCCCTCTTTCAAGGGCAGCCTCATGAACCTTTAATCCATAATATCCAGTTCCGCAAAATGATGGAATCAATGATGGATGGATATTGATAATACGATTGCGGTATTTTGCAATCATTTCCGGAGGAATCACCACCAGAAATCCTGCCAGCACGATCAAATCCGGATTCCATTCGTCCAGTGTTTTTAAAAAATACTCATTAAATTCTGCTCTGTCTGCAAAATCCTTCGGAGAAATGCATCTGTTTTGGATTCCATGTTTCTCAGCACGTTCCAACGCATAAGCATTCTTATTGTTGCTGATCACTCCGGTGATTCGTGTGTTGGTGATTGCTCCTGCCTCCACTGCATCAATAATTGCCTGCAGATTCGTTCCTCCTCCAGATACCAGCACAACTACATCTAGCATAATGTAACTCCCTTTTCTCCGGCCTCAATATGACCAACAATATACGGTGTATCCCCTGCTGCTTTGATTGCTTCCATCGTCTTGTCAACATCTGCAGGATCTACAGCAACGATCATACCAAGTCCCATATTGAATGTGTTATACATCATCTGCTCATCGATATCACCTTTTTCAGCCAGAAGTTTGAAAATAGGTGGAATATCGTAACTGTCTTTTTTGATAACTGCGTGGGTTCCGTCAATCAGCATACGTGGAACATTCTCATAAAATCCGCCACCGGTGATATGACTACATGCTTTCACAGTCACACCTGCTTTTTTTATGCTCTTTAATGCCTGTACATAAATTCTTGTCGGTGCGATCAGTGCCTCTCCAAGAGTTTTTCCAAGTTCCTCATAATATGTATCCAGAGATTCTTTTGTCATTTCAAACACTTTACGGACCAGCGAAAATCCATTGCTGTGCACACCTGAAGATGCCATGCCGATCAGCACGTCTCCATCTTTTAAATCTGCACCTGTAATCATATCCTTCTTATCGGCAACGCCTACCGCGAATCCTGCAAGGTCATATTCATCCTCCGGCATTAATCCCGGATGCTCTGCTGTCTCTCCACCGATCAGTGCAGCATCTGACTGTATACATCCTTCTGCGACACCACTTACGATACTTGCGATTTTTTCCGGATAATTCTTGCCACATGCAATATAGTCAAGGAAGAATAATGGTTCTCCACCTGCACAGGCGATATCATTTACACACATTGCAACTGCATCGATACCAATCGTGTCATGTTTGTCCATAACAAATGCAAGTTTTACTTTTGTTCCACATCCGTCAGTACCGGATAACAATACTGGTTCTTCCATCTCTTTGATCTTGTCCAGAGAAAATGCTCCTGAGAATCCTCCCAGTCCGCCAAGGACCTCTTTGCGCATTGTCTTTTTCACATGTTCTTTCATCAACTCTACTGATCTGTAACCAGCTTCAATATCAACGCCTGCTTTCTTGTAATCCATAACTCGTCTCCTTATGTATTATGATTATTTTAGGTATCTGTATTTATCTTTCTATTTTGATGCAAGATACGCTTTGTATCCCACTTCATCAAGCTTGGCTGCTTTTGCTTTTACTGCCTCTTTCTGGTCTGCAGTATACGCTTTTAATTTATTCAACAATTCTTCATCGGACGCTGCAAGAATCTTCGCGGCAAGCAGTGCCGCATTCTTCGCTCCATCTATTGCTACGGTTGCGACCGGAACCCCTGGCGGCATCTGCATAATTGAAAATACTGCATCCATACCATCCAGGTTCTTGCCAGAAAGCGGAACTCCGATTACCGGAAGAGCGAATAATGCCGCGCACATTCCCGGAAGCGCTGCTGCCATTCCGGCTCCCGCTATCATAACCTTCATTCCACGTGCTTCTGCTCCACGTGTCCACTCAATCAGTTCATCCGGCTCACGATGTGCAGAAATAATTGTCATTTCATACTCAATTCCTAATTCTTCTAACATAGCTGCAGCTTTACTCATCACCTTAAGATCTGAGTCACTGCCCATAATAATTCCTACTTTTGGCATAGTCGTCATCCTTTCTTATAAGCTTTGCAAATAAATAATACCCTATTTATTAGTTTTTTTCAATGGCTCATTCAAAATCTCTGTTCCGGGAAGTACAAATCTTCCATCCTGCAACAATACAATCTTCGTTCCATCTTCCCGAATAACTGTAATACTCTCCAGTTCTTCATAAGGAATCGTAATATCTGTATGACAATGAAAATATGCTTTTGATACATCTTCTTTTCTCTGAACGGATACAGAATTGTCTCTTGCGATAATCTCTTTTCCATTCGGATTATATACTTTAATATCTTCCGCCCAACTATAGCAGGTATCACCCACTGCAAAATGAGGTCCCATCTTCTCAGCAATCAGGATAGGCATTTTATCTTCGATCTGATATTTCTTCGCCGCAACATAGGCTGTTGTATTTGTTCCAATTGCAAACTCTCCTAACGGAAGTGTCGGATGCTTATACAGCACATTGTCTTTTACATAGGCTTTATTTTCCAGTTCATGTTCAAAATTCTTACAATTATAGTCAGCCACCATTCCGTTGGCAAAGGTGATTTCCAGATCTCTGTACTGAAGTTCATTCAGATAAACTTTACTGACATGAAGGACACCGTTGGTTCCCTCTAATACCGGCGATGTAAATACTTCTCCTACCGGAATATTTACATCTGCCACGCAGTTTTCAAAAATTGTCTCTTTCTCCGAATTCTGAAGTGGATGTAATTTCACAGTAAGATCAGTACGGTTCACGCCAGAGCCCTTTATATAAACACTCTCTCCCTGGTCCAGCGCATCGATCAGTATCTGCTGCACTTTTTCATAAACACTTGCGTCTAATGTATTGATCTTGATGATCTCATTAAAAATCTCTTCGTATCGCTCTCCAATCTCCGGAACAGGATATGCAATAATCGTAAAGCTTCTTTCATCTCCTCGAATATATTCGTTGACAATCTGACTCTGTCTGCTATCAAACGTAAGTGCCAAGGTTTCCTGCTTCCCTGTAAGTTTTACCACACTATCCTTCTGAGCCGGAGTAAACGGTTCCTCTCCAAACATCTCTATACATGCCGGACCCGCAAACTTCGCCGCTCTTTCTTTCAGATGTTCGTAAGTTGTCCTGACAACTTCTAATTTGCGTTCTACAAACTTCTTATCCAAGAACAATCCCTGATCGTTTCGATGGTCATATTCATACTGCTTGTTGGCAATTGCTCCGCAATATCCAATCTTATATTGCTGTCTCTTCGTCAGAACACTCACACCGCTTCTGTAAATCACCGGCTTTAATCCCATTTTTTCAAAATTTTCAATCGCACGTTTTACTACACGCTCAAATCCAAGGACATAACGTATATTAACAATGGATTTCTTTGACAGATCTTTTCCTGTATTTACAAAACCAATGCGATATCCTTCCGTGTAGACATCTGCCATCTTCTTGATAGTCTCTTCATCAAGCCCCCTCAGATGCTCTGCAGTTTTCAATTCATTTTCACTAATATATTCACCAAACAGATATAAGTATCTGGAATCATTAAGGTTACAGTTCATAATGATCTTAGACGCAAAATCATTCTCCGGATACAACTGTTCTCTAATTCGGTCAGAACTAAACACATCGCAGTAATCACTGGCATACCAATAGAAGATTTCTTTCACCTGTTCTGTTGCCGGTTTTTCCTCTTCTTCGAATTTACCATAAATCTCCAGAAACAGTTCAAATAAAATATCCAGATATTCTGTCTTTTTCTCAAATGCATAGACAATTGCACCTCTGAGTTCTGTATATACAGCACTCAGAATCTGAGCATATTCATCCCCCAGTCTTTCCAGTGCGTAATCCGGTTCTGCATAACTTTCTCTATAGTTTTCCGGCAAAATATCTTCATATAATCTCCGATTCACCTCTGCCATCTCTTCCGCCGTCTTACGATAAAAGCTTCCGTCTTTTAACAAAGTATATACTTCATCGATCAATAATATAAATTCTGCTGTTCTGACAAAATAGTCTCTGTATTTTTCTGACACAAAATCTTCTTTCAGAATTTCCCGGCATCTTGCGATTGCCAGTTCATAACGCTCATTCACGATTTCATTTTCCATCATATCTGTTCCCATACTTTATAACAGCCCCCTGATATATATTGCAAATAACGCAAGTAAAATAAATACATTCGCACCAATTCCAATCTTGCATGTTATGTAATTCTTATCTCGTTCTTTCAAACCTTTTAAGCCGAAGTTCAATCCTATAGCTGCTATCACTACCGCTCCCAGACCCAACAGGCCGATCGCATAGCTTATATCTCCTTTATGTACATATGCCGATGTGATCATCAGCATAATCAGCAATGCTACGACTAACGCATAAAAGCAGGAATACACACCTTTCTTCGCATGTCTCAATGGTTTTTGTCCATATTTTGTGCGAATCATTTTCTTCCTGCGCTTTTCCCGCTCTTTCGCTGCTGCTTTTGCAATTCTTTTTTCTTTATCTTCTCTGGTTTCTCTTCTTTTTAACATGTCGTCTCCTTAGTGCCTCGCCCAATATATATATGATATAGCCGATCAGGCCTCCTATTGTATTCAAAAGCAAATCATCCACATCAAAACTTCCCACTTTCGTAATCAGCTGGAACGTCTCTACACAAAGACTCAGTCCAAAACTGTAAAACACTGCGGAAAAGATGTTTCTGTACTTGCTCGCCATTGGCATAAAGAATCCAAATGGTATAAAGATAATAACATTTCCAAATAGATTTGTGAACATGGCAAATAAACCCACTTCTGCCCTGTAATTCCAGAATCGTTTGATTTCCCGGAACAATACAAGGTTGTAATGGTATTCATCCATCGTTCCTGCTCTTCCGTACCAGTCGGAAAATATTAAAAAATATATAATAAACACAATATATAATATAAATAATATTTTCCCTATGATACGGAATTTTTTACTTTTTCTTAAATTCAACTTCCAGCACCCTCTCAGATCAAGTCTTAAAATGTAAGTCCTCTTTTATCTTTTAACAAGCGTGCTCCACTGATAATCGCAATAATTCCTGTTGCAACTCCTACTACAGCCACGATAATTCCTATAGTAATGTTGGCTGCCCCTGCAAAACTCATCGATTTGTACGCCTTTTCGTTCATAGCATATCCTCCCCTGTAATCAGATTATTTTGCACCATACTGTTCATAATATGCATCAATTGCGGCTTTTAATGTATCGTCAATGACTACTTTCCCGTTACACTCTTTGTTGTAAAGGCACTCGACAACTTCTTCCATCGTAACGATCGCTGCTGTTTCGAATCCGTAAAGTTCTTTCACTTCATCCAGCGCACATTTTTCTCCGCCTTTTCCGACTTCCATACGGTTCAGGGACACCATAAGTCCGACAATTTCTACGTCGGCAGCCCCTTTTACCTTCGGAACGGTCTCTTCCATAGATTTCCCTGAAGTCGTCACGTCTTCGATCATAATCACACGATCCCCATCTTTTAATTTACTTCCCAGAAAACTTCCCTTGTCAGCTCCGTGATCTTTTTCTTCTTTACGGTCTGAGCAATAACGTACTTCTTTTCCATATAACTCACTGTAAGCGATTGCTGTTACAACACTGAGCGGAATTCCCTTGTAAGCCGGTCCAAATAATACATCAAAATCATCACCGTAAGTCTCATGGATTGCTTTGGCATAATACTCGCCCAGTCTCTTAAGCTGAGAACCGGTAACATATGCTCCCGCATTCATGAAAAATGGGGATTTACGTCCACTTTTCAAGGTGAATTCTCCGAATTTGAGGACATCACTCTCTACCATAAAATCTATAAATTCCTCTTTGTATGCTTCCATCTTTTTTCCTCCATCTATATCTATTTCTCAACATTAGCTAAAATAGCCTTCTAATACTATCGTACGATTCCAACCATATCTTTCACCGATTCGAATCCATATTTTTCCATATATGTCTCAATACCTTTGATAACTTCCTGAGTCACTGCCGGATTATGGAAATTAGCTGTTCCTACAGATACCGCAGAAGCTCCCGCCAGGATAAATTCAATCGCATCTTCAGCACTGGAGATACCGCCCATACCAATGATCGGTATATTTACTGCCTGTGCTGCCTGATACACCATTCTCACCGCGATTGGTTTCACAATCGGCCCTGACACTCCTCCTGTTTTATTTGCCAGCGCAAATGTCTGTCGGTTAATATCAATCTTCATTCCTGTCAATGTATTGATCAGTGATATTGCATCCGCACCGCCTGCCTCTGCTGCTTTGGCAATTTCTGTAATATCTGTTACATTCGGGGTCAGCTTCATAATAATCGGTTGCTTTGCGATCTTTTTAATCTGTGCAGTCAGCTCTTCTACGTGTTTTGCATCCTGTCCAAATGCCAGGAATCCGGCATTCACATTCGGGCAGGAAATATTGATCTCCATCATATCAATCGGTTCATCTGCCAGACGTTCTACAACTGCCAGATATTCTTCCGGTGCATGTCCACATACATTTACAATAATCTTGGTATCATATTTCTTTAAATATGGAATATCTCTCTTACAGAACAAATCAATTCCCGGATTCTGCAGACCGATGGCATTCATCATACCACCATACACTTCTGCCACTCTCGGTGTTGGATTTCCCGACCAAGGCACATTTGCCACGCCCTTTGTTGTGACCGCACCTAAAGTATTTAAATCTACAAATTCCGAAAATTCTTCTCCGGAGCCAAAGGTTCCGGAAGCAACTGTCACCGGATTCTTCCATTCCACTCCGGCTATATTCACACGCATATCCATTAGATTTCCACCTCCGTAGACAAGAATACCGGTCCATCTTTACAGATTCGTTTGTTGTGCACATTACTATGTGTGTCTTTCTCTTTCGATTGGCATACACAGGCAAGACATGCTCCGATTCCGCATGCCATTCTCTCTTCCAGAGAAATGTAACACTCAATTCCATTTTCTTCTGCATATACTTTAATTGCACGAAGCATCGGAGTAGGTCCGCAGGCATAGATAATATCCGCATCTAATGCATTTTCTTCAATTGCATTCATGACATTACCGGCTGTCCCTACACTTCCATCTTCCGTTGAAATATAAAGTTCGCCGTTCTGCTCAAATTCTTCTCTTAAAAATGTGGCCTGATCGCGATATCCTACCACTATCTGCTTCTTCTCACATTTCAACTGCTTTGCAAGTTCCAGGATCGGAGGCACTCCGATACCTCCGCCCATCAAAAATGCTTTCTTTCCTGCAGCCTTTTCTAATGGGAATCCATTTCCAAGCGGTCCAATCACCGGAACGGTATCTCCTGCCTTTAACTCTGAAAATTCTTTTGTACCGGTCTTTTCTCCGGTTACACGGTATACCAGTCTCAGTGTTCCATGCTTTTTATTGATTTCACAGATACTGATCGGTCTCGGAAGTAATTTGCTTGGGTCCTTTGTATACACAGACACAAACTGTCCCGGCTTTGCATTCTCTGCTGCTTTAGTCTTCAGATAAAGGCTGAAAATTCCAGGTGCCAGTTCTTCCTGAGACACTACAACTGCCTGTTCCTTTGTCTTATTCATACTCTTTCTCCTATCGATTTCTCAGTGCAACTTTAGATATCTTCCATTTTTTCTGTTGCTTATCGGTTCTCCAGTGCGCCTCTGATATCAGCTACCATCGCCTCTACTGCCGCTCTTGAAGCATCTCCGAAGTTCTCAGCACCAAACTGTGCATACTGTTCCTGTTTGTATGCAGCAATGATTCCACGAGAAGAGTTTACGATTGCACCCAATCCATCTTCATTGAAGAAGTGTACCAGGTCTTTTCCTTTTCCTCCCTGGGCGCCGTATCCAGGTACCAGAATATAAGATTTCGGCATAACTTTACGAAGTACTTTTCCCATCTCCGGATAAGTTGCACCTACAACGGCCCCGATATAACTATATTCATCACCCATGCAGGATTCTCCCCACTGAGCTACCTTCTCTCCAACTAATTCATACAGTGGTTTTCCATCAATCAGTCGATCCTGGAACTCTCCGCTGGAAGGATTAGATGTCTTAACCAGAATAAATAATCCCTTTTTCTCTTCTTTACATACATCGATAAATGGATTTACTCCATCAGATCCCAGATATGGATTCACTGTCACAAAGTCTTCATTGAATGGTGCGTAAGTCTTGCTTCCGACTTTTACTTTTCCGATATGACCTACTGCATAAGCTGCAGAAGTTGATCCGATATCACCTCTCTTGATGTCTCCGATCACCACCAGGTCTTTTTCTTTACAGTAGTCTACTGTCTTCTTGAAAGCTTCCATTCCAGGAATACCAAACTGCTCGTACATTGCCACCTGTGGTTTTACAGCCGGAATGAGATCGTATGTCTTATCAATGATCTCTTTATTGAACTGCCAAATTGCCTCTGCTGCTCCTTCCAGAGTCTCTCCATACTCCGCATATGCTTTCTTCTGTACATGCTCCGGCACGAAATCAAGTTTAGGATCCAGTCCTACCACGATTGGTGCTCCTGTCTTTTTTATGTTTGCAATCAGTTTATTAATCATATCCATCCTCCTGATATTTATTTTTCTAAAAAATATATACTATCGCACTATGACGATATATCAAATTTTATTTTAGCATAAGGGAACTTAAAAAGGAATGCCAAAACTGGCATTCCTCTAAATTCTTATTAAAAAGATTACTCTTCACTTTTTAAAACTTCAACAGCCTTGTCGAGCTGATTATCTGCATCAGGATTAGATTCGTCAGCCTGATATTCTATTTTTACATCCGGTGTAATACCTTTTCCATTGATATTACGCCCTTTCGGAGTATAGTAATCTGCAATCGTAAGTTTTACACTGGTTCCGTCTCCAAGATCAAAAATCTGCTGAACGACACCTTTTCCGTAAGACTGTGTGCCTACAATTTTTCCAATTCCATAATCCTGGATTGCTCCGGCATAAATCTCTGAAGCACTGGCACTGTTGCCATTCATCAGAACTACCAACGGTTTTGTAAACTGATGCTCATCATCTGATGCGGCCGTTTCCTTCTTGCCATCTTTATCCTGCGTATATACGATCAGGCCTTCCGGCAACATCTGATCCAACATCTCACATACAGTACTTACATTTCCGCCCGGATTATTTCTGAGATCCACTATCAGACCTGTCATTCCCTGATTTTCCAGATCTTTTAATGCTTTCTCATACTGATCTGACGTTACAGTATCAAACTCTGTCACCCGAATATAGCCGATATTATCCTCCAACATCTTAGAAGATACTGTCTGTGCTTCTATTTTATCTCTTGTGGCAGTTAATTCTAATTGTTCATTATCGTTTCCACGCAGGACTGTCAGTTTCACTTCTGTTCCTTTATCGCCTTTAATATAAGTCACAACTTTATTCAGATCCAGTCCCGTCATCTCCGTACCATCCACTTTATAGAGAATATCATTTGCTTTGACTCCGGCTTTTTCTGCCGGAGAGTTCTCATAAACCTGAACAATCGTAACAATACCCGTCTCGGCATCTTCTGTCAGAACCGCACCGATTCCATCATACTCACCTTGTGTAGTCTCATTAAGTGCTTTCGTCTCTTCTTCATTGTAATACACTGAATACGGATCATCCAATCCATCTACATATCCCTTAAGGATTCCATCTTTTAATGCCTCAGAATCAACGTCGTTCAAATAATTTTTATCTATCAGCTTCTGAATCTGTGAGATTTTCTTCTGTGTGTCACTATCCAAGGGATTGCCTGACGTTTTAGAACTCTGTGATGCTCCTTTTGTTCCGCATGCCACTAAACCTATTACCAATAATACGGTGAGGGCGCCTGCCAGCGCCCCCTGTAAAAAACCATGTTTCTTTTGATTCATAATGATTATTACCTTCTTTTATGTCAGTTTGATCAAATGTTACAGATAATTCTGAGGATTAACCGCTGTTCCATTTAATTCCACCTGGAAATGTAAATGTGCACCAAATGAATTCCCCGTATTTCCAACATATCCAATCTGTTGTCCTCTGGCAACGGTCTGACCTGCAGACACTGCCAATGCGCTATGATGCATATATTTAGTTACCAGACCATTTCCATGATCTATAACCACCCAGTTACCGGCACTGCTGCTCCAACCGGCAATAATAACTGTTCCGGCCGCTGCTGCGTATGTAGGTGTTCCTTCTGCCGCTGCAAGATCCAATCCCTTATGGAAAGCGCCGTCAAAATCACGATATCCGAATGTACTACTGATAGATGCTCCCGGACACGGATTTGTAAACTGACCATTTCCGCTTACCACTACATTATTAGACGGAATATATGTACTTCCACCGCTTGAACTTCCTGATCCAGATGCTCCGGATGACGCGGCAGCTGCTGCAGCTGCTGCCTCCTGCTGTTTTCTCTGAGCTTCCGCCGCTGCCTCTTCCAATTCTTTAATCTTAGAATTTGTCTTTGACAGTTCACTGTCCAGAGAAGCAATCTCTGCGGACTTCTCGTTTACCAGTGCAGTCAGATCATCCTGCTTCTGTATAATCTCTGTCTGCATACTATTTAATTCTTTATATTCTGACTGAAGAGTTTTCTCCTGTGCCTCTACATCCTTAACCACATCTTGAAATTCCGTCAGCATGTCACGGTCATAAGTAGAGATTGTATTAATATACTCTGCATTATTAAGAAACTCTCCGATAGATTTTGAGTCACACAATATCTCTATAAAATGTGCATTTCCATTCTCGTACATATACTTGATACGTTTCTTCATGCTGCTGTACTGTGTGTTCTCATCTACTTTTGCCTGAACCAGTTCTTCTTCTTTCTCGGAAATCTCGGTCTCTTTGGCATCAATCTTATCCTGGACCTCTTCCATCTCCTTGACCATAGCTTCCAACTGTTTCGCCAGACTACTCTTTTCGCTCTCTGCAGATTTCTTCTTATTCTGCAAATCCTCTGCCTGTTTCTTGGCATTATCAATTTCAGTTGCTCCCGCCTGCACAGTCAATCCAAAAGCCAGGACCAGTGCAAGCAGCAAACTGCTTACTTTCTTTATTCGCATTATATGAAACCCCTTACGTAATTATACACTACACTCTTAAATGTTTACGGATTGTAAAGAAACTTCCCACAAAACCAATACCAACTCCAAGTGCCACTCCTACCGGCAGTAATGTACGGTATACTGTCAGCACAGGAAGGAATTCCACAATATTATTTAACAAGCTGAATTTCGCCATAATATAAGCAATTGCCTTATCATACATAAAGTATAATACTAACAGCGGAATCAGTGCTCCGATAAATCCAATCAACAGACCTTCGATCACGAATGGTGCTCGGACAAATCCATCCTTTGCTCCTATATACTTCATAATCGCAATCTCTTCCCGCCGAACAGTGATACCCATGGTAACGGTATTGCTGATCAGGAATATAGACACTGCAAGTAAAATTGCAATAATTGCAACGGAAATATATCCAACCAGTTTGTTCACACTGGTCAGTGTCTTCGCAACTACGTCTGATTTATTAACCTTACGCACTCCGTCTAATTTTTCTGCAAAAGATACTACATCTTTCTGCTTGGAAACATCAGACATATATACTTCATAGTTATCTGAATTTGCTAACGGGTTGTCAGACTTAAATCCATCTGCAAGATCTGCGGAATCTCCAAAATAGTCGTCTTTAAACTTATTCCATGCTTCATCCGCACTGACATAGTTTACTTCTAAAACACCATCTTCTTTTTTCAGTTGCTCACCGATCTTATCTTTCTGTGTCTGTGTTGCATCTTCATCAAAAAATACGGTAATTGCAACACCTTCCTCGGCTTTTTCCACGATATAATTAAAGTTCAGGACAATCGAATAAAATAATCCGAACAAGAAAATACACGCAGCCATAGTTGCAATCGATGCCACCGAAAACATCTTGTTTCTCTTGATATTCTTGACCCCTTGTCTCATCGAATATCCAAATGTACTAATTCTCATTATTATACCCACCTTTTTTCTCGTCGCTTACAATGACACCCTTTTTCATTGTAATTACACGTTTCTGCATTTCATTTACGATTTCCTGGTTATGTGTAACTACCAGTACTGTCGTGCCTCGTTCATTCGCCTCTTCCAACAGTTTCATGATCTCCCATGAATTTGTCGGATCCAGGTTACCTGTTGGCTCATCGGCAAGCAGAATCGCCGGTTCATTCACAATCGCTCTGGCGATGGCAACTCTCTGCTGCTCACCACCGGAAAGCTCTTTCGGAAATGATTTATACTTCTGCGCAAGTCCTACCAGAGAAAGTGCTGCCGGAACTTTTTTCTTAATGACACGCGACGGTTTCTCTGTGACACGCAAAGCGAATGCAATATTTTCATAAATATTTCGATCCTGAAGCAGTCGGAAATCCTGGAATACAACTCCTACATTTCTACGATACAACGGAATCTTGCGGTGTTTCATTCTGTTCAATGAATAACCATTTACAACAATACTTCCTGATGTAGGCTCAAGTTCTTTCATAATAAGCTTAATCAATGTTGACTTACCAGAACCACTGTCTCCTACTACGAACACAAACTCTCCCTGCTCAATCTTAAGATTGATACCGTTCAGAGCTGCGACCCCTTTCGAGTACTCTTTCGTTACTTCTTTTAATTCAATCATTAATACTCCTCCTAATCATTAATACTCCATGGACTCCATATACTTCATATACTTAACAACCATAAGGGCGATCTTGAAAGTAATAGCGTCCTCAAACACCCGTAAATCCAGTCCGGTGCTCTTCTGAAGCTTATCCAGTCTGTATACCAGCGTATTACGATGAATGTATAACTGTCTGGATGTCTCAGATACATTCAGATTATTCTCGAAGAACTTATTGATCGTCGTCAATGTCTCTTCATCAAAATCATCCGGAGATTTCCCCTCAAAAATCTCTCGTATGAACATCTTACATAACGGAATCGGAAGCTGGTAAATTAATCGACCAATTCCTAAAGTGCTGTATGCAATTACCTTACGTTCTTCAAAGAATATCTTACCTACATCGAGCGCAAGCTTTGCTTCTTTGTATGATTTTGACACTTCCTTGATATCACCTACAACAGTTCCATAAGCAATCAGAACATCATCTTCTCCCTCATCCTTCAATGACGAATAGAGATTCTGTGCCAGTTTTTCAAGTTCAGCATGACCATCATTATTCTCTAATTCTTTTACAATGATAATATTCTTTTCATCAACCGCAGTCACAAAATCTCTGGTTCTGTTACCCAATAGATTTCTTACATTATCGAGAGTTCCGCTGTCTTTTTCGTGCTTCGTCTCAATAATAAAGATAACACGTCTCACGTCAGTGTCAATATGTAATTTTTTGGCACGGTTATAAATGTCTACCAGAAGCAGGTTGTCTAAAATCAGATTTTTAATGAAATTATCCTTATCAAACCGTTCTTTATATGCTACGAGAAGATTCTGAATCTGGAATGTCGCAATCTTACCGATCATATAAACATCATCGCTATCTCCATTCACCACCAGAATATACTCTAACTGGTGATCATCGAAGATCTTAAAAAACTGATATCCCTGCACGACCTGACTGTCTGCAGGCGACTCAACAAAAGGTGCTACATCTTCTTCATAATTCCCCTGTTCCGGAAAAGTACTTGCAAGAGATTTACCGTCTGTATCTAACACGCAGAAGTCAATCCGTGTAATCCCTTTCAATCCTTCAATTGTGTTTTGAAGTATTTGATTAGATATCATATTTATCTCCTCCACTTTTTTCAATATGCATTTTCCACAACAAATGTGGTCTTAAAATAGTAAAATTGCATACTATCATTCTATATATTAATATAAATCCACAAAAAAAGAAAGAGGAAATCAACTTTTTTTGTTAACTTCCTCGGTTCTATTTTAATTTTCTTCTGTATGGCCGTCTTCTGTCTTCTTTCTTTTTTCAATCTCTTTTTTAAATATATGCCTGAGCACAAAACGTCCAAGTCTTCCGAATCCTGACTCCCCGGATTCATACGGCAATTGATTTTTCCCAATTCCAAGCCATAATCTTGCATTTAAGAGTTTTTTATTCCTGATCACAAAATCTTCCTGGAGCGGGGTCGAAAGCGCCGCTATAATACAGTCAACCTCTCCACCATTGATTGCATTCACTAACATATCATCCGCACGGTCCACCGCTGATACTTTTGCCATTCCTACAATCTGCATACATCTGTGATGCTGCGCAAAATATTCATAGTAAGCGGTACATTCTTCTTCTGTCTCTCCCAGAAGATAAACTCTTTTATGGTTCTTATGAAGATACTGAAAAAACAATTTTAAAAAGACCTTTTTCTCAGTCTCCTGAAGCAGCTTATTATCTTCAATCCCGGCAGCCTCTAATATGGCAGTCTCACCAGCCAGTATCAGATTGAACTGATTGATTTCATCGTTCAGCCTGTCCAGTTCTTCTGACTGCATAAGTCCATCTACTGTTGCAAGTTCTATGATGTGGATTGCTTCCATATTCATATACTCTACAGCTGACTGCATTGCCTCTTTCGCTGTGCAATTGTCTATTTTAATCCCTAATACTTCTATCTTTCCACTCATAGTTCCACCTACTAATATCAACACCAGTTTTTCGATTATAGCAAATGAACCTTTCCATTTCAACATTTGTTACGAATTGTTCACACTTCTTAACATCCGTAATATATTTGTTACTTTTCCTGTTCTCCTTCTTTTTTCTGTTTTTCTGTGTTCTGTTCTTTTTTCTTCCGATTCATCAGACCACCGATTCTTCCCGTTTCTTTCGCGGTCAAAGATCTCCATCCACCTTCCATCACACGATCTAACAAACCAAGTTCTTCTGCAATTTCGTATTTCATTTTTTCTTCATTTGTAAGATTTTTAAGATCAATTGGTTTTTCGGACATAAAAAATTCCTCCTTTTGATGTAAGTATTCACCAAAAAGAGGAATTTATACCATTTATTTCTTTTCAAAATCTATGCTGATTTCTCCGATTCCGCAGGAAGCAGCAATCGTCTTATACGCATCATTATTGATAAATCTTTCTTTACCCAATCCTGAAATAGAATTACTTCCAATCGTAATATCTCCGATTCCTGATTTCGCATCGTAGTTATAATCTTCTTCTGCTCCCTTTGCATGATAAGTGATCTGTCCGGTTCCGCATTCTAAGTCTGCACCTGTTTCCACTTCTCCGGCCATCGTCACTTCTCCTGCTCCACAGGAGACTTCCAAATCTCCCGCTTTAAACCGATCGACCGTTGCCTGCCCGGCGCCCAGGTCAATATCCAGTTCTCCCGCTGCAATATCTTCTATATATAATACACCTGCACCCAGTTCCAGTGAAACTTCCTGCAGTTCCAGATTCTCCGGCAGATAAACGATAATCTTCGACTTATTATTTTTCGTACTGACTTTCTTTTTCATCGACAGTTCCAACGTATCTCCATCCTGTCTCTGTTTAAACCCATAAGACTGTTTCATTCTGAAGGTCTCCACTTTCACTTCTGAGTCTTTGGTTCTTCGTATCTCTATAGTTCCTGCGGAAACATCCACATCCAGCTGACGGATTCCCTGATACGTCTGTGCATCATCTGCCTGCAAAGATGAATCTTCGCTATCATCTCCCTCTTCATCCTGGGTATAGGTATAAATACCTTTACTAAAAATATGGTTTCGAATCATCTGGCCCACATGACTCTCCTCAATAGTGGTCTTTGACATTCCAAAAACTGCCGCAATCAAAATCAGAACAACGCCAACACCAAATAAACTTCCACAGATCATCCAAAATCTTCTCCATCCTTTTTTCATAGTTATCGCGCCCCTTTCTTTCCTCTGCCGGAAATCTTATGCCAGAGTATCGACACGCCTTTTACAATCTCAGGAAATGCCAGCTTACATAAATATACAAGACCCACAGTTACTGCTGCTCCCACTGCTACCAGGATCAGTCCCACTCCTGACAATGCTAATCCTGCAAAAAACTCTGAAAATAGTGCTGCAACCCCTACTCCGAACAGTACCACTCCGACAATTGCCACAATTGCAGCACCCAGAATCAGTCCGAACACGATAAAAAACGCCGCCAATACCACACCAAAGATTGTCCCCAGAACACTTAAAATCAATGGCACAGTAATCGGTGATGTAAGTAATGCGATCACCACGACCAGGATAATCTTCCATGTACGCTCCTCTTGTTTCTTTGCGTCCCTTGTCCCTGGTTGCATAGAAAATGTCTGCTGATTCCATGCTGTATCCTGTGTCTGCCCATACGTATAAGACATATGATCTGCGCTACTGTCATCGAATCTGTTATGATCTGCGGTTTCGTCTGCCATATCCGCATCAGCCCCAATCTGCTCAGCCAGTTTCGCAGGATC
This sequence comes from uncultured Lachnospiraceae bacterium, assembly GCA_934351835.1. Taxonomy (GTDB): domain Bacteria; phylum Bacillota; class Clostridia; order Lachnospirales; family Lachnospiraceae; genus CAKRJP01. The sequence goes on along the minus strand of CAKRJP010000020.1, from coordinate 21,746 downwards.
ACCTAATTCTTCTATGACTTTCTGCTCATTCTCACTCCCGGCCTCATCAAAATAGTTATTATAATATTCCATCGCGTCTTTTCGGTCTTCTTCTGATATATCCCGCAGGCAAGACTCCAACGCTGCCATATATTCTAAACGGTTCATTCTACTTTCCCTCCCTCAAATAATATGGTGATTCTCTTCGTGTAATCTTTCCATTCTCTTCTATATAAATCAAGTTGTGCTCTTCCGCTGTCCGTGATCTTATAATATCTCCGGTTCCTTCCGTCGATCTGTTTGTCATAAGTCTCCAGACAGGCATCCTTCTGCAGTCTTCGGAGCACCGGATATAATGTAGATTCAGAAACCTCTATTACCTGTCTGACATCCTGCGTGATCCTATACCCATAGGTTCCTTCTGCTTCCCTGGACACAACAGCAAGCACGATTGCATCTAACAGTGCCGCTCCTGTATTAAACACCATAGTTTCACCCCCGTTGGTATTTTTACTATTTACAATATTGTTTTGTTTTCAATATTATACGTCATATAATATATTGTGTCAATCATTATTATATGAAGATTATATTAAGAAGTTAATCATATAAAATCACTATCGATATGCACTACACAAAAAAATGGCAGAACAAATTCTAATTTCTTAAAATCCATCCTGCCATTCTATTGCTATTTCACTGTAATCTCTTTTCCAAGTGTAAATGAATAAATAATCTTCTCTTTCACCGTTTTCCCAGTCATCTGTTCCAGTGCTTTTGCATAATAATCAAGCTGCGCATGGTAACGCTCCACCAGTTCTTCCGAAGAAAAAACTTTATCTGTCTTATAATCTAAGACCACCAGTCCGTCCGGTTCCTCAAAATACACGTCGATAATTCCCTGTACCAACACCAGTTCCCCAGCCGTTCCTTCCGGATACAATTCTGTCTCTTCGACTCCCAGGACAAACGGTTGCTCTTTGAATAATTTCTTTTTTTCTGCCGCCTGTGCCATGCGTTTTCCTGCCGCAGCGTGCAGAAATTTCAAAATATCTCTGTTTCTGATACATTTTGCTTCGTCTTTTCCAAGTTTTCCTTCTTCTACAAACTTCTTCAGATCGTCCATCAGTCCATTCTCATCATAGTTCTTGCTGATCTGTGCAAAATCCAGAAGTTCCAGTACTCTGTGGTAAGCAGTCCCTCGAAGTGCTCCGGTCAGTGCCTCTTCTTCCTGCAAGAACTTAGGAATCAACGGCACGACTTCAGGCTCTTCATACACTTCTTCCCCCAGACTGTTCACATCTTCCTCCGACTGTTCCAGCAGATATTTTCGTTTTTTCAACTCGGACACCGTAAATTTCAGTTTTTGGTTCCTGCTATATTCATATGGATACTGATATTCAAACTGCTCTTTCAGATTCTGCTCCATTTCCGGCTGATAGACCGTATCAGTATCCCATTGTTCCAGTACTTGTCTCTTAATATCCCCAGCCAATTCTTTTTCCACTTCTCCTTGCACGACGCGAAGTGCATTCCAGATTTCCATACGGATTGTCCCAGGATCTGTGATCCTTAAAACCGCAGGAATCACCCAGTCCCAGTAACTGGTTGCTTTACTTCTTCTATAATAAGCCAGTACCAGATTCTCTGTAGATCCGGTCATTCCATACCACAGGAAACGTTTCTTAAGATTTACAATTGATCCTGTAATAATCAGTTTCTCTTTTGCTCTGGTATAAGCAACATATAGGACTCTGAGTTCTTCAGCCAAGGTATCCAGAGTTTCTTCTTTCTGAATAATTTTCTTCACAATACTCGGACATCTGGTACGATGTTTCAAATCCACGGCATCCAGCCCGATTCCCAGTCTCGGATGCAGCACCACTCTGCTTCTGGCATCCTGCAGATTCATTCCTTTTCCCATGCCGGCCACAAATACAATCGGAAATTCCAGACCTTTACTCTTGTGAATCGTCATGATCCGCACCGTATCCGACTGTTCATCCTCAATACTGGCCTCTCCATAATCCACATCATATTTCTGAAGCTGTTCGATATATCTGACAAAATGAAACAGTCCTTTATAACTGGTGGATTCAAAAGTTCTTGCTTTCTGCACCAACATCTTAAGATTGGCTCTGCGCTGTTCGCCTCCCGGCATTGCTGACACATAATCTTCGTAACCGGTCTCGTCCAAGATTTTCCATAATAATTCATGGATGGAAGTATACGGCACGATTTCCCGAAAATGTTCGATTTGTCGCATACATCTCACAATGGCATCCTGATCCTGACGGTTCTCTTCGGCACCGCTCGCATCTGTGCTGTTTTCATCTGTACTGTCCTCGCCCACAGACTGTTCCTCCACATAGGCAGCGATTGCCTCCCAGAATGGTTTTTCCGGGTATTTACTCTTTACCCGGGCCAGTTCTTCTTCCGTCGTACCTCCGATTGCCGAAGTCAGCACTGCCGCCAACGGAATATCCTGCCTTTTATTATCCAGCACCCTCAGGTAATCCAGAATAATTCCAATCTCCTGCGTTGCAAAATACCCTTCTCTTGTGCCTGTATATGTCGGGATTCCCTCACGATTTAAAATTTCACTAAACACGTCTGCAAATCCCTGAACACTGCGGACCAGAATTACAATATCTGAATATCTGACCGGTCTTAATTCTCCGGTCTTTTTATCTGTCACCCGGTGTTCTTTCATCAATTCCCGGATACGGACCGCAACTGCTCTTGCTTCCAACTCCCTGTCAGTAATCTTTTTCAGTCCCCGGAGAGCATGTTTTCCCTCCCGGTCTTCTTTGGACACCTCTGCAAGACTGTCCACATCATTATCTATCACCAACACCTCTGTTGCATTATCTAGCTGGTCTGATTCCGGATAACTCGCACCTACATAGAGGGCTGACTGGTCATCATAGTCAATCCCCCCAAGATCTCTCGCCATCAGCTGGAAAAAAAGAAGATTCACGCTGTCCAGCACTTCTTTTCTACTTCGAAAATTCTTATGCAGGTCGATTCGTTGCGTTCTGCTGTCTTCTGTATCATATGTATTGAACTTCTCCATAAAAAGTTCCGGTCTCGACAAACGGAACCGATAGATGCTCTGCTTAACATCACCCACCATGAAAATATTATATTTTCCGACTTCCACCGTAGACACGCTGGTAAGGATTGCCTCCTGTATCAGGTTACTGTCCTGATACTCATCGATCATAATCTCTTTATACTGCTCCTGATACTCCCTTGCCACAGGAGAAGACTGTAACTCTCCATCTTTTTCTTCTGTCAGAATGCGAAGTGCATACTGTTCCATGTCTGAAAAATCAATCATATTCTGACTGCGTTTTTTCTCTTCAAATGCTTTCGAAAATTTTTCTACCAGAACTGTCAGTTCCTCAACCGCCGGAATGCACCTGCTGATATCTTCCACTGTCTCATATATACTCTGATAGAAATATTGGGAAGACAGATCCCCGATTAGGCCTTTCACATCCTCCCGGATAGCTTTCACTCTCTCTATCTTTTCTTCCGAAACAAACTCATCCCGGTTTGCCTTTAATTTTGTCCAGTCGACCTCTTCAAATGCATCTGCCATTTCTTCCAGAGTCTCTGCCATCTGCAAATCTTCTATCATCTGTTTATCATTTTGCAAAGCCTCTTCATATGCATACGGACCATCCGCACACAGACAAAGGTCAAGCCCCTGTTCAATCAGTTCCAGTGCATCTTCCAGATAATAATTTACATTAGCTTTAATAAATTCTCCGTAACTGCTATCTTCCAAATCCTCCAGTGTCTTTATCCGGTAAGCTTCTCTACATTGTTTCAGCCACTCTCCCGGTACTGGATAACTTCTGGAATATTCGAATATTTTCAGAATTAAATCTTCTATCTTTTTATCAGATTTTCCATCCCCATATGCCGCCACAAAATCCAGGAATTTCTGTTCTTTTTTCTGATACTCTTCTTCCAGAAGTTCGGACAGTACATCATGTTTTAATAATTTTAATTCTCCCTCTTCTCCGATCCGGAATCCCGGGTCTATATCAATCGCATGGAAATGATCCCTGATTACCGAGAGACAGAAGCTGTGAATCGTTGTAATCTGAGCACTGTGAATTAATGTTGCCTGCCTTGCAAGATGTTCATTTTCCGGGTATTCTTCTAACTTTTTCTCAATTGCATCCCGGATACGCTCTTTCATCTCTGCAGCCGCAGCCTCCGTAAATGTTACGATCAACAACTGATCAACATCTACCGGATGTTCCTCATCTGTCAGCATTGTAATAATTCTTTCTACCAGCACCGCTGTCTTACCGGAACCTGCTGCAGCAGAAACCAGGATATTTCTATCTCTTAAGTCAATGACCTTTTGTTGTTCAGTTGTCCAGTTCACGCCCATCGTTTTCTACTCCATTTCTTTCTGCCTGCATCTTTGAAAGAGCCTCTTCCTTGCTCATTTTACTGATATTATGATACTGATATCCTTCGATCTTCGTATCAAACCCACATACATGCCGGTACTTACAGTGATCGCAACCGGTCTCCTGCCCTCTCCGATAAGGTTCTGCCTTGATATCTCCCTGTAAAATATCTTCGTGTGCCCGATGGATCTTGGCAGATGCGAAATCCATCATCAGTTCAAACTGCTCTGATGGCACTGCCTTCGATACCTTGGCAAGACTGCCGTTCTTATTATATTTTACCGGAATAACCTCCGATTCTCCCACCATCTTATGGTCCAGATGTTCCAAAACTTCGTTTTTTAAATTGATTACACCGTCCGGCTTTAATTCTTTTAATAGCGCTGCCTGTTCTTCTTCCTCTGTCACCCCGGATTTCCGGTCAATATACGGATCCTGGATTCTGTAATAAAATACTCCCGCCGGAATAATCGTTTTGTCCGGATGCCATTTTTTCTGCATTTTTATTGCACCGTCCATGTAAAACATTAATTGCAGCTGCAATCCATAATATAGTGCTACCACATCAAACTCTTTATATCCGGTCTTGTAATCCACAACTTTAACATAAATATTATCATCGTCTCTACAGGTATCCACTCTGTCGATCTTACCATTACTTCCCAGTCTGACTTCCCAGGCATCCGGCTTGAAATCTCCGGCAGCCAGCTGACTTGTAAGGGCCCATATCGTCCGCTCTAACATCGCTTTGATTCTGGTGATCATATGCTCGTTTCTTGCAGTGCTGTAAAGAATCGAATTTCCATAATCCGCAATGGCCTCTTCCATACACTCATCAATCAACTTCTTTTGTTCTTCTTCTGTAATATCTGTCCATGTTCTTCCGGATTCCTTCACTCTTCCTGCATACCGTTCCAATACTCCATGACAGACATTTCCCAGATCTACTGGTTCAAACTCATACAATTCCCGTTCTTTCAGTCTCAGCCCATAGCGCAGAAAATGTGCATATGCACAGGCAGAATACTGTTCGATTCTCGTAATACTGTCCGCAAAATTTTCTCCGTAAAGTTTTCTGGCCGCCAGATCACTCAACCTGTCTGCCGGGCTGTGCTTATAACCCGCATCCAAAAGTTCTTCAATCTTCATCCGCCACTTCGGATGACTCTGATACCATTTAAAAAGTTCCCCCCAGTTTTCATCCTGCAGCACACCGTTATCTTTATGATCTCTGATGCCAGGAATGATTTCCTCAAGTCCTACCCGTTCCGTCAGTTCTCTTTCTTTCAATCCCCGAAGTTCTTCATCAACAATCTGAAGTTTCGGATATAGCCGTCTAAGCTCCTGGATCAGATACGATGGCCGTACACTCTTTCCGTCTGCCGACACTTTGCTGTAATACACTTCCAATCGTTCGGACGGTTTCGTCAGATTCATATATAGATAAAATTTCTGCACATAAGCCTGCTCTTTGCCTCCTGGTGCAAGTGCCAGTTCCTTTTGCTTAAACTTCTCTCTGTCCCTTTCTGACAGCAGACCGCTTCGAATCAATGAACCCGGAAGTTCGGTGTCATTTGCTCCAATAAAAAACAATGTCTTGATATCCTTCAACCTGGTCCTCATTAAGTCCCCGGCAACCACCTGGTCACTACTTGGCGGGATCACTCCAACTCTCGCCTCTTCCAATCCTGCATCCAGAAGTTCACAGTATTCTTTTAAAGAAACCGGTTCATCTCCCAGAAGGCTCACAAATTTATCAAACAATTCGATAACAATCCGGTAAATTTGCGCATATTCTTTCGCCAGTGCAAGTTCTCCGGTCTTCTGGAATTCTTCTTCCTGTTTTACAGTCGCAAGCTGTAGTTCTTCTTTTACCATGTATTCATACATTGCCATCGTAATATCCTGCACCGTCTTCTTTTTCTGTCTCAGGACAAAATACAATGCATCAATCTTCTCCACGAATGCGACTCGCAAATGATTCAATGCTTCCAGTTCTTCTTCCGTTGTTGTCTTTAACTTACGCACCCAGCGTTTCTGCCAGTTCTTGTAGCCGCGGATACCCAAACCCAGCACATAATTTTCCAGCATATCCACTTCGTCGCCGGTAAATCCTGATAAATTGGTCCGCAAAAAACGAAAAACGCTCTCATAACTGAATTGCTGTTCCATCATATTTAACAGGCTCCGCAGATGTTCTACAAACGAATTTAACAGAATACTCCGTTTATGGTCCATGAAAAATGGGATTCCATAACGTTCAAATGCCCGTTCCAGATAATCTCCATACACATCCATATTGCTGACGATCACACCGATTTCCCTATATCTACATCCTGTTGTCCGCACCAGTCTGCGTATATCTTCTACAACTGCACGAACTTCTTCTTCCGGATTTCTCGCCACATGAATCTCCACCGCCTTCGGATATTCTTCATAACAATCTTTTCCATAACGGAACAGCTGTTGTTCCAGATACGCTAATGCCGGATTACTCTTAAAACGACAGACCGGATGCTCGTATAACTCCACCGGATCTTCAATCTCAACTTTTGCGGTCTTCGCCAGATCTAGCAGCGAAGTCACCATCTGCTTACTGAGCGCAAAAAGCTGATATGGGTGCTGATAGGTATATGGATTCTCCCGTTCATCCATCGTCACTGTCACCATAATCTTCCGACAATGTTTTAATAATTCATACAGCAGATGATTCTGCACCGGGGTAAATCCTGTAAATCCATCCAGTACCACCGTACTGTTTTTTAAAAGTTCTGACTTTGAAACTTCTTTACTTAATACATCCAGAAGTTCCTCTTTAGTAATATATTTCTGTTCCAGATATTCACGGAAACCTCTGTATAACACACGAATATCTTTTAATTTATAGTATAATCTGGAATCTGTTCCAATATTCTCCATGACAAGATCCAGTTCTTCTTCCCCAATCTCATACTGGGTAAATTCGGAGATTACAGATTTCACTTCACTGATATATCCAAGTTTCTTCATATTTCCCCGAAGTACACTCAGTTCCGCCTCATAATCCCCTGCGATTTTGCGCAAGATCAGATTTTTCCCCTCGTCATCCAATACCGGCAGTGAACCACCACCAGTCTCTTCAAACACACGATAAGCAAGACGTCCAAAACTCAGGACGTCTATGTTCATGATTCCATGATTTGGATGCATAGATACCAGGTCTTTCTGGGTCTGCATCGTAAACTGTTCCGGCACCAGAACAATGTAATTCCGTTCCGGATATTTCATGGATTCCTCTATGATATGATGATATAAATAATATGATTTTCCTGAACCAGACGGTCCAAATACAAATTGTAAAGGCATAGGTTTTCCTCCCTATGCCTTAGTATACATGAAATTATTCTCCTTGAGAACCGTCTTTTCAATTGCTCTTTAAATCGCTCTTAAAATCTCTGTAAAGTCACTGCTAAGTACCATCTTCGCGATGTAACATACATTTCCGGTCATGCTGACATTCCAGTCGTCATCAATCTCCACTGTCAGCTCACCGCCAGGCATATGCACGATCACTTTGCTGTCTGTCATTCCAAGTTTATATGCCACACCCGCTGCCGCACATGCACCTGTTCCTGATGCCAGTGTATATCCTGCACCTCTCTCATAAATCTCGATATTGATGTGTCCTTTATCCACAACCTTCATAATCTGCGTGTTAATACGGTTTGGAAAATATTTTGCCACTTCCGCATAATCACCGATTTTGCACACTAACTCTTTAGAAATCTCACGCATCGGAATAACGCAGTGAGGATTTCCTACCGATACGCACGTCACCGGATATAACGTTCTTCCTATTACCATATCCTCATTAAGCACTTCTCTGCGTTCGCCTGTCACCGGCACATCATCACTCCAGAAAGAAAGTTTTCCCATGTTAATACGGATCTTACTTCCGTCCTCACTCAAGAATGTAGCCTCCACCGGTCCGTTCTCCATATAAATCTTGAAGTTCTTTTTCTGCACATATCCCGCATCTCTTAAATATCTTGCGAAAATACGGATTCCATTTCCACTGGTCTCTGACTGACTTCCGTCCGGATTCCAGATTCTCACATGCATTCCGTCCTCCTCTAAAATCGGCCCTTCTAAAATTCCGTCTGCCCCAAGTCCCTCGTTACGGTCACAGATCAGTTTTACGTTGCCGGATGTCAGTTCTAATTCATTTTTATTTGGATCATATACTACATAATCATTTCCCAGTCCATGATAACGTTCCAATGCAATCTTCATATCATTTACCTCCCGATCTTTTCTCAGTTATTTTCATCATATCAGGCATTATTTCCACGGTCTATAAAAATAATGCCTTTAATATTGCAAATAATGCTCTTTTATACTACACTACAACTACGGGGAAGTTGGAGGTGTATTTGAATATGGAATTAATGGAACAATATGTAAAAAAAGGTTATCTGAACAGTGAATTCAAATTATTTCACCTGACAGATAAAGATACTTCAGAAGTGGAATATCACTATCATGATTTTGATAAGATTACAATTTTCATTCGGGGAGAAGTGGATTATATGATCGAGGGGCGTTCTTATGATCTGAAACCTTATGATATCGTATTGGTAAAGCACGGAGATATCCACAGACTCACGGTGAATCCAGACAAATTATACGAGCGCATCATCGTCTATATCTCTCCTAATTTTATGAACGCTTACCTGACAGACTCTTATGATCTCAGCTATTGCTTTCAGAAAGCCGAGAGAGAACACTCTAATGTACTGCGTATTCCTTCTCTGGAAAAGAGTTCTCTTTTCCGTTCTATCTCTCAGTTAGAACGTTCCTTTTCCGATGGCGGCTATGCCTCCGAGTTATACCGCCAAGTCACTTTCTTGGAATTTATGATTCATTTGAACCGTGCCGTCCGCAAAAACCATCTGGAATATATTGATACGACCAACTGTAACGAGAAGATCCAGGCGATCCTTCAATATGTAGGAGAGCATCTTGGCGAAGATCTGAGTATTGATCGGATTGCGAAAGAATTTTATATCAGCAAATATTATATGATGAGATTATTTAAGCAGGAGACCGGTTATACGCTGGGACATTATATTTCCCAGAAACGGCTCCTGCTTGCTAAAGAATTATTATCCTCCGGTGTGTCTGTCACACAGGCTTGTTTTGATTGTGGTTTTAAAGACTACTCAACTTTCTCAAGAGCCTATAAACAATTATTCGATGAGACCCCTTCCGGACGCACCTGTCCGTAAAGTTCAGCCGGCACATAGGCTCTTACAAAAATACCATCTTCCCGGTATTCCTCTTCTCTCAGTTCACCATACTTGCGAATGAGTTGTATTTTTCCTGCCTCTTTATATTCATAGACTGCTTCGATCTCTACCTTCTGTTCTCTAAGAAGGGCTTCCGCCGCCTCTAACAGATCATTAAGCCCTGCACCTGTCTTTGCTGAAATCTTTACGGTATAATCCGCCTTAAAATCCCGGACGATACTCTCATTATCTAACCGATCCTGTTTATTAAATATCGTAATAATCGGTTTATCTGTAACCCCAAGATTCTGTAATGTTTCATACACCGTATACATCTGCTCATCCATCTGAGGATTCGATGCATCTACCACATGAAAAATCATATCTGCGTATTTTGCCTCTTCCAGCGTACTTCGAAATGCTTCAATCAGATGATGCGGCAGTTTACGGATAAATCCTACTGTATCTGTTAAAAGAATCTCCTGACCACTCGGCAGTTTACAGCCTCTCGTGGTCGGATCCAGCGTTGCAAATAATTTATCTTCTGCCAGAATCTCCGCTCCTGTCAAAGTATTTAACAGTGTCGATTTTCCGGCGTTAGTATATCCTACAATCGCAGCTACCGGTGCGTGACTTTTGCTCCTGTGGTCTCTCGTCACTTCCCGGTGACGTTTGACTTCTTTCAACTCCCGATTTAACTGTGCAATCCGATTTTTGATCAGGCGCCGGTCAATCTCCAGTTTTTTCTCACCTGGGCCTCTGGTCCCGATACCGCCGCCCAGTCTCGACATTGCCGTACCAAAACCGGTCAACCTTGTCTGACGGTATTTTAACTGCGCTAATTCTACCTGAATCTTTCCCTCGCTGGTAGAAGCTCTCGCCGCAAAGATATCCAAGATGATCAATGTACGATCCATAACCTTTACATCCAATTCATCCTGCAGATTCTTCATCTGAACCGGCGACAGTTCATCGTCACACACAATTCCGGTTGCCTGCAGTTCCCAGATCAGATCTTTTAACTCCAGAATCTTACCTTTTCCGATATAAGTTCCCGGATGAATCTGCTCTCTGTTCTGAATCAGGCGTCCCACAGATTCTGCACCGGCAGTCTTCACAAGTTCATTCAATTCATCCAGAGATTCTTCCACATGATCCGAATCGTCCAGACTAACGCCCACTAATATCACTCGTTCTGTTTCTTTTTTTAATTCTATCATCTATTTCCTGCCTTATATCTATCTGGTACTCCAGAAATCATAATCTTTCTGGGCTTTTTCATCGTCCGGATATTTGTCCACATATGCTTTTAACTGTGTCTTTGCATTATCATAATCCCCGCTCTGCTCATATGCCGCGATCAAGTTATAAGAAATCTCCTGTGCCAGTTTATCACTGTTATTCTCATCTTCCTGCGCTTTCTTAAAATAATCCACAGCGTCCGAAGCCTTGTCAAGCTCCAGGCTGCAACAGCCCATCAGATTATACAGGGTACCATCTTCAGAAGCTTCATTTTTTACTGCATCTTTAAATGCTTTCAAAGCTCCTTCATAATCTTTCTGCTCCCATTTTGCCATACCAATTCCACGATAGGCATCTCCTGTATTTATATCTTTGTCAATTGCAGCCTGAAATTGCTCAATCGCATTTTTATAATCTCCATTCTGCAAATATTCCACACCTGCTTCTGACGGATTCTTTCCACAGGCAGTCAGTAACATAGCGGCCAGCAAAATGACTGCTAATAATTTATTCTTCTTTTTCATATTATCTGATTCTCCCATCTACTATTTACTCAATCTGCCAGTCCACCGGCTCTACTCCATGAGACTCTAAAAATGCGTTTGTCTGACTGAACGGTTTACTTCCAAAAAATCCGCGATAAGCCGAAAGCGGACTTGGATGTGGTGCCTTCAAAATCAAATGATTTGGATTATTTAACATCCTTGCTTTCCGTTGTGCCGGTGCTCCCCAAAGGATAAATACAATTGGTCTGTTCTGGCCATTCAGTGCCATGATTGCCGCATCAGTAAATTCTTCCCAGCCGATTCCGTGATGTGAGTTGGCCTGGTGTGCTCGAACAGTAAGTACCGTGTTTAACATCAGAACTCCCTGTTCTGCCCATTTCGTCAGACATCCGTGATTCGGGATCGAACATCCAAGATCATCGTGCAGTTCCTGATATATATTCACCAGTGAAGGTGGTACTGCCACCCCTTTCTGCACAGAAAAGCAAAGTCCATGAGCCTGTCCCACATTATGATACGGATCCTGTCCTAAGATCACTACTTTTACCTTATGTAAAGGAGTCAGATGAAACGCATTAAAAATATCATCTGCCGGCGGGAATATCTGATGTGTCCGATATTCCTGATTGACCGTCTCAAATAACTTCTTATAATAGGGTTTCTTAAATTCTCCCTGCAGAGCCTCTAACCAATCGTTATTAATTGCTGCCATTTTTTCTTCCCCTCCTGAGATCTGTTATAATCTCACAGATACTTCTCGTTTTCTCAAATACTCTTTTACTTCACGGATCTCAAGCTCTTTATAGTGGAACAGCGAAGCCGCCAGTGCTGCATCTGCATGTCCCTCTGTCAGTGCATCATAAAAATGATCCAGTGTTCCTGCGCCACCGGATGCAATCACAGGAATCGGTACTTCATCTGCGATTGCTCTGGTGAGTTCCAGATCATATCCTGCTTTTGTACCATCACAGTCCATGCTGGTCAGAAGGATTTCTCCTGCTCCCAGCTCTGCGACTTTCGCAGCCCACTCAACAGCATCAATCCCTACATCGATACGTCCACCATTTTTATAAATGTTCCAGCCGCTACCGTCTGCTCTTCTCTTGGCATCAATGGCTACAACCACACACTGGCTTCCGAACTTATCGGCTGCATCCGAAATCAATCTCGGTGTATTGATTGCCGATGAATTGATGGAAATCTTGTCAGCACCCTCTCTTAGCAGTACTTTAAAATCTTCTACCGTACGGATACCACCGCCCACGGTAAATGGAATAAATATCGTCTCCGCAACTTTTCTTACCATATCTACGACTGTATTTCTTGCATCAGACGATGCTGTGATATCTAAAAAAACCAGTTCGTCTGCTCCCGCCTTATCATAAGCTTTTCCAATCTCCACCGGATCTCCGGCATCTTTTAAATCTACAAAATTAACACCTTTTACCACACGTCCGTTATTTACATCCAGGCATGGAATAATTCTTTTGGTATGCATACTTTCTCATCCTCCCGCTAAATCTATCTACAATTCCACAAAATTCTTCAGGATCTGAAGTCCTACATCGCTGCTTTTTTCCGGATGGAACTGGCAGGCAAATACATTTCCCTGCTCTACCGATGCATGGATCAGTGTACTGTAATCAGTCGTCGCTGTCACAATGCTTTCATCCTCGGCTTTCAGATAATAAGAATGAACAAAATATACATAGGAATCTTCCGGAACATCCTTAAACAATCTTCCCTGATGTGGGTATTTCAAAGAATTCCATCCCATATGCGGAATCTTAAGTCCCTCTTTCTCCGGGATCCTTAAAATCTCTCCTTTCAAGACGCCCAGTCCCTCTACGCCCGGTGTCTCGTCACTTCTTTCAAATAAAAGCTGTAATCCCAGACAGATTCCAAGAAGCGGGATCTTCTTTTCTGCAACTTCATGGATCACCTTGTCCAGTCCATACTGTCTTAACTTTGCCATGGCATCACCAAAAGCACCAACTCCCGGCAGTATGACCTTATCTGCATTCAATATAGTATCACGGTCTCTGGCCACAGTCACTTCCTGTCCCAAAAACTGCATCGCTTTTTCTACACTTTTAATATTTCCTGCATCATAGTCAATAATTGCTATCATCTATTTCTTTCCCTTTCCTCTGATACTTATATGCTTATCCTATTCTACCCCGACTTCGAACCAGAATTCAACTCCATTATCATAATTCTTCACACCATATTGCTGATGAAGGGATTTCATAATGGCCTTTACGATGGAAAGACCGATACCATTTCCACCATATTCTCTTGTATGAGCCTTGTCTACTTTATAGAATTTATCCCAGATATGTTCCAAATCCTCTCCTGGGATCGGCGTTCCCGTATTAAATACAGTTACTCTTGCTTTTTTATCTTTTGTGATAATCTTAACTTCTATGACCTTCTCGCCGTCCAGATGATGAAATGCATTACTTACATAATTTCTTACGACCTGCTCGATCTTAAATGCGTCTGCCCAGACATATACCGGATCTTCCTGACGGAAAATAACCTTGGCATTCTCCTGCTGTGCCATAATTTCCATGCTCTGTAATACGCCACACACAACTTCTGTCAGATCAAAACGCTCAAACACCAGATCATCCTCGCCAAATTCCAACTGATTCAGTGTCAGAAGGTTCTTCACCATGCGGTTCATTTTGTCGGCCTCATCCATGATGACACTGCAATAAAATTCCCTGTCTTCCGGGCTGTCACTGACTCCTTCTTTTAATCCTTCTGCATATCCCTGAATCAGCGCAATCGGCGTCTTAAGCTCATGAGATACATTTCCTAAAAATTCATTTCGCATCTGTTCCAATTGTTCTTTCTGTTCAATATCCTGTTGCAGACTGTTATTAGCCTTTTTCAGTTCGGAGATTGTGCTTTCCAGTTTCTCCGACATACGGTTGAAGTTCGCACCCAGTTCGCCGATCTCATCCTGCCCACCGCTGGTGTATTTCGCATCAAAATCAAGATCTGCCATACGGTCGGAAAGTTCTGTCAGTTCCCGCAATGGATTTGTCAGACGTTTCGTCAGATACCACGCCAAAAAAATTGATATTAAAATCAGAGAACAGCCAATTGCCAGGAAAAACCTGTTGGAGATTGCCACACTGTCCTTGATACTTTCCATAGGACTGCGGAGCAAAAACTGGCTGCCATCATCAAATTCTCCCCACATTTCAATATAATCCGTCTTGCTCACCGGATCTTTTGACTGGTTGATCTCGTAGTTATCTCTGGTAATCAGGTTCTTCTTATCTTCATGTGCCCGGTTAATAAAATATCCCAGGAGCTGGTTTGACAGCATGTCCTTATTGTGCACATTGGTAAAGATTGTTCCCGAATTTGATTCTACAATCAGGAATGAAATATTATTTTTTTCTGCCAGATGAAGCAATTCATCATATGTATCGTCATCGTCCAGGGAATCCTTTTTCATCGCATCATTAAACTGCTCATACATCTCAACGAACTGATTTTCCTTATCATTGATATAATAAGGCTCCAAAAACCTGATATTCAGAATCAGGAATGCTACCACCAGACATCCCAGAAGTCCTGTAAACATCACCATCAACTGGGCTTTTACCGAATGTTTCATTATTTATCCACCTCAAATTTGTATCCCATTCCCCAGATCGTCTTAATGTAATTACCTTTATCTCCAAGTTTACTGCGAAGTTTCTTTACATGAGTATCAATTGTTCTTGCATCTCCAAAATAATCGTAATTCCATACATTATTTAAAATTTTCTCTCTGGATAATGCAATTCCCTGATTATCAATGAAATACGCCAGAAGTTCAAATTCTTTAAAGCTAAGTTCAATCTCATTCCCATCAATCTTTACCTGATGTGCAGATTTATCCAACATGATCCCGCCTGTTTCTTCCACATCCGTACTTCCCAGAGCATGAGAACGTCTTAAGATTGCTCCGACTCTCGCCACCAGGATCTTCGGACTGAACGGCTTAGAAATATACTCATCAACGCCAAGATCAAATCCCTGCAGCTCATCTCTCTCCTCAGATCTCGCCGTCAACATGATGATCGGCACCTGCGAAGACTGGCGGATCTCCCGGCAAGTCTGCCATCCATCCATCTTCGGCATCATCACATCCAGAAGCACCAGGGCAATGTCTTTCTCCTCATAAAAAATCTCCATTGCCTCCATACCGTTTCCTGCCTCTAAGACAGTATAGCCTTCGCGCTCTAAGAAATCTCTCACCAGCTTGCGCATTCTGCTCTCATCATCTACCACTAAAATTTTTATTTTATCCATTATGATACCTCCAGATTGTCTATTCTTGGAAAATACAATTCTTTATCTACTTATTTTTAAGTATATCTGGTATTTATGATGATTTTGTGAAAAATCTGTTGTATAGTTAAAATAATAATTTCAAAGAATCGAGGCATATAAGTTGACGCAGAACTTGATAAATTCTTATAATTAAAAACTAAGCCTCAAGAGGGTTCTACGCTATGTGAATAGTCGAACACCCCCTGAGGCTTACTATTAGCAGTGTTTTTTGTCCTGTTTACATTTATCATGCAAACAGCCACATTCCAATACCAACCAATACCAGAACGATACCGATTACTCCGAATTTAATTCCCATTCTCGTACACTCTGTTGTATCGTAGACAAGAATATATGATTTTTGTGGGTCATCCGGATTATATTTAACCTCAATTTCCGAACCAATCTGTGGAACATGATTTTCCCAATAAATTCCTTCATTTGAATATATCTGTCCATCAACTTCATATTCATAGACTGGATGAAGATGTGGTCCGTATTCAGTATTTTTTGTTTCAATTCTAACAACTTTAGCGCTTGTAGTAACCTTACAGTTTTTTGACCTGTATAAATTGAGATATAAAAAAACTCCTGCACGCATTAAAAACCCTACACCACATAATATTATAATTACTCCCATTCTTTTACCTCCGAATAATTTCTTATATTCATACTATATCAAAATTAATCAAATTAGCCAAACAGTATTTCAGAGATTCCGTACTCTCGCATCAATAATTCCCGAATATCCTTATCCGGGATCTGACTGAAAAAATCTTCTATCCATCGGTCACGTTGTTCTTCGTCCATTTCTGTCTGGTCCCAGGCTACAATATCGAGAGTCTCTTCATCTAATGCCTCCAACTGCCAGAAGTATTCTTCAAACTGTCCGGCATATTTCTCACAAAGTTCTATATTATATTGATCCAACCCTAAAAAATCTGTAATATACATCAGCCTTTCCAGATCAGAAAATGTCATATTCTCTTTTTCCATCAAGACTGCTCTGTCCCTTTTCCCACATAAAGATAAAAATAGCAGTCTTTCCACATTACCCTGACGCATATGTTCCCCCATTTTCCAATAGTCAATTTTCGGCACCTTTTTGTCTCACTTTTACAACCGATTTTATTCTCAATCCCATGTAAAATCAATAGAAAAAGTGCAAAAACTGAGACAATTCTGTCTATACTATTTGTGAAAGGGATCCGAGACATGCCAAAGCCAAAATCAGCCACTGGTGAGAAAAACTTAATCAGCCAAAGACTTATAGAACTTCGCCATGAACACCATATGTCACAACGGATGTTAGCCTATAAACTTCAACTGAAAGGCTACGATATGGATAAAAATGTAATTACCAGAATTGAGACAAATAAACGTTATGTCACGGATGTTGAATTAAAAGCTCTTTCTGAAGTTTTCAATGTTTCTTATGATTATCTCATCGACGGTATTGATAAAAACGACAAACAGTCATAGTTTTCTGCTCTGCAGAAACTATGACTGTTCATACATTATAACTTGATAATAGCGACATTTCTTTTATTACTGAGTAAAAATCACATCAAAAATCGTCCCTCCTGATGGATTGGACTTAACGTTAATACTTCCATCATGCACTCTCACGATTTCCTGAACCAGAGCAAGGCCAAGTCCTACTCCACCAAGTTCACGGCTTCTGGATTTATCCACACGAAAGAATGGTTCAAATATGCGCTCCCTGAGTTCTTCGGGGATTCCTTTTCCGGTATCCTCTACCGACAGGTAAACCTGCCGTTCCTTCTGGTATGCGGTTACTGTGACCTGTCCGCCTAAATGATTATATTTTATAGCATTCTCAACAAGATTATACACCAGCCTGTATATAAGGATATCACTTCCTACCATAGTGAAATTCTTACATTTACCAATAAGTTTTATTTCCTTTTCCTGTGCAAGCGGTTCCAAATCGTCCAACACCTCATCTACAAGAGCATCGACTTCAATGTTCTCATTTCTTCCCACAATCTGAAGCTCACTCATGTCCAGAAGCGTCTTTACCATTTTGTTAAGTCTGTCATTCTGTTCCGTAACCATTTTTAGCATCTGCAGAGTATCCGCATCATTACCCGGATGCCGGGTGGAATTATATAAATCAAGCTGTACCTGCATTAAAGCTAATGGAGTACGAAGCTCATGTGCCGCATTTGCAGTAAATTGTCTCTGTATCTCAAATGCATCTGAAAGACGTTCAAGCATCTTGTTATACGAAACACTAAGCTGGTTCAGTTCTTTAACTTTGTTTTCTTCTATTCGCGAATCTGCCAGATTTTGTGCCTGCACCTCTTCGATTTTATCAGAAAACTCACTGATTGGTTTGAGTGCATGCCCACTTATAAAATATGTCGCCACACCACCAAGCAGAGCCAGCAAAGCTGAAATTATCAAACTGTTTCTTTTGTAGTCTTCCTTATTATTATATAGCTGAACAGAGAAATCATTCGTGAACTCATCCCACTTGTCCTCCGGAATACTGATATATATTTCATCCGTATCTTCTCCGTTATCATCTTCCCGAGCATCCACAGTCTCTTGCAGAGAATCCATATAATACACACCATTTTTATAGACAAGCATCGTCAGACATCCGCATATAATTGCAATATATAATGTAATGATACAGGTAAGTCTCCATTGCAGCGACATTCTTTTCATCGTTCAGACTCCTCTCGTATTTTATAGCCCTCTCCCACCTTATTTAAAATAGGATCATACCCAAGCACAGCCTTTAGCTTTCTTCTAAGTGAAGACATATGCACTCTGATGGAACCACTAAAGCTATCCACAGATGCATCCCAGACATGTTCTATCAATTCTTCCTGACTTACCGGTCTGCCAAGATTAAGAAGCAGATATTCCAAAATACCATTTTCCTTTCTTGTCAGAGAGACCCTTTGCCCCTTTGCATATGCCTCGCGTTTTATTGTATTAAACTTTATCTCACCGCTTTCCAGACACACATCCCTCTGCACAAATTTTCTTCTTGTCAGACTTCTGATACGCGCCTCAAGCTCTTGTAGATGGAATGGCTTCTCCATATAATCATTTGCCCCTGCATCCAGACCTTCAACCTTATCAGCGATCTGTCCTCTCGCAGATAATATAAGAACCTTCGTCTCCTCATTCCCCTGCCTGAGTTCTTTCAGAATCTCCATACCATCCATGCCGGGCAGATTCAGATCCAGAACAATCAGATCATAAGTCTCCGTCAGGACATACTCAAGAGCCTCATCCCCATCATAACAGGTATCCACCTCGTACCCAACAGTGTACAGATGTTTCGCAACCATATCACACATTTGTTTCTCATCTTCAACGACTAGTACTCTCAAAATTCTTTCACCTGTCCCTTAACAAAAATTTTACAACAGTTATTGTATAATACTAAAGTCAGCCGGTCAACAAATACAACAAATGAAAGGAGCAACCATATCTTGAACTGTAAAAAAATATCTCAAATTGTCCTGTTCTTCACAGGCATAACCATGATTAGCTACGGTGCAATCAGAGGTGAAGCAGCTGTCGTACTTGGTAAAGCAATAAAATTATGTCTGGAGTGTGTCGGAATTGGATAAGGGAAAGCGTTTACTATCAAAAAAAACAGCCGGAATCCGCGGATGGATACAGGCAGCCGCCACACTGCTTACCAATATTCACATTCCTAATTTATTCCAGGGAAGAATATATCAGGGCAATGCTAAAACAGTATGTGTACCGGGATTAAACTGTTATTCCTGCCCTGCTGCAACGGGAGCATGCCCAATCGGAGCTTTTCAGGCTGTTGTCGGATCTTCCGGCTTTAAATTTTCATACTACATAACCGGTTTTTTTATTTTACTCGGTGTGACACTGGGAAGATTTATATGTGGTTTTTTGTGTCCTTTTGGATGGTTTCAGGATTTACTTCATAGAATCCCCGGAAAAAAATTCTCTACAGTCCGGCTGAAACCACTAAGATATCTGAAATACATCATCCTTATTGTTTTCGTTATACTTCTGCCGATGCTTGTAACGAACTCCGTAGGAATGGGCGACCCGTTCTTTTGCAAATATATTTGTCCGCAGGGTGTTTTGGAGGGAGCTATTCCACTTTCACTGGGAAACGCCACTATACGGTCTGCTCTTGGAAAGCTTTTTTCTTTTAAATGCTTCATTTTAATTGCAGTTGGTATATTAAGTGTTTTATTTTACAGACCCTTCTGTAAATGGATTTGTCCTCTTGGAGCAATCTACTCATTATTTAATAAGGTCAGCTTTCTTAATATTAAGGTTGAGCACAGCAAATGTGTCGGATGCGGACAGTGTTCAAGGACATGCAAAATGGATGTCGATGTATGCAAGACTCCGGATCATCCAGAATGTATACGATGCGGGGACTGTATAAAGGCCTGCCCTACAGATGCAATCCACTATCAGTTTTTGGGGAAAACATGTCAAAAAAAGAACAGCAACCAACGATAACTAACAGGTAACTATTTATTTTATTACTATTATTAAAGGAGTAATTATTCATGAAAACAAGAAGAACATTTATCTCTATTTTTACACTCTGTGTAGCTTTATTACTTACAGCATGTAACGGAAAAGAAACTGCAGGCACAGAAAACACTCAAAATACACAAGCTGAATCCAACACAGAATCTGCGGATGCTTCCAACACTGAGCTCGATGATTTATATCAGCAGGAAAACCAGCTCTTTGCTGATCATGAGGATGTATGGAACAAGGTATTTGGCATGATGAACAAAAGCACTGCTGATCCAAACGCAAATTACGCGGATTATCTAAACGATACTATTGAATCAAACAAGGACTCCTTTACAGAGGATGAACTAAAAATACTTACAGATGATATTGAAACAATACGAAAAATTGAGGAACAGATAGCAGAAATCGAGAAGAAAAATACAGCATCCGATAACACCAGCCAGGAAAACAATTCCACAGATGTATCTCCTTTCAAAAATTTTTCCGGTAAGGATTTTGATGGTAATTCTGTTGATGAAAGTCTTTTTTCCAAAAATGCAGTCACTGTCGTTAATTTCTGGTTTTCCGGATGTAAGCCTTGTGTTTCTGAGTTATCAAAGCTTAACGAATTAAACGATGCCATCAAATCCATGGGTGGTGAAGTCGTAGGCATCAACACAGATACCTTCGATAACAATAAAACTACCATCAAAGAAGCCGAAGCCATTCTCAAAAAACAGGGAGCTAAATACCGCAACCTTTCCATTGACTCGACTTCAGATGCCGGCAAATACGCCTCTGATATTATGGCATTTCCTACAACAATACTGGTCGACAGAAACGGGAATATTGTGGGCGATCCAATGCTTGGGGGAATTGATAATCAAGACAACTATGACACTCTGATGAAACAGATCCAATCTGTAATTGATGCAGATAGCACGAATAAATAATTTTATCCGGGGACAGGATTTTTTTAATCCTGTCCCCGCAAACATTAATCTTCTACCCTTTTGTAAATAATCGGATCATCATATCCAAAAGTTCTCTTTCCATTCACTTCCATGATTTCAGATACCTCCAGACAAGTATCTGAAAACTTCTCCCACAATCGAAATGTCATAACCGGGGTAAATTGACTCACACTTCCCCCTTCCCAGACACCATCCTTTTCCTGATATAGTGCCGGTGTAAACTTCTCAGATTTTTTAAGTTCACTATATTCTACAGTCTTCATAGAATCATAAGTGAACATACTCTTGTCTTCTCCTTTCGGGATTTCATAGGAGAAAAGCATAATTTCATTATCATTGTCTGTAATAAGAAATAAATGTGGCGATGAATGACGTCTTCCATCCGTCTCATAATAGCTTTCTTCTACAATAAATATTCGAGTTATAGGACAAAATGTGTTGATGGAAACCGTCTTCAGCCCTTGGAAATAAGGGGCTGGAGGCGGTTTAATCTTT
>CAKRJP010000019.1 GCA_934351835.1 uncultured Lachnospiraceae bacterium | reverse complement strand
TCAGTGGAATACCAAGTGTGTGTGCTTCCTGTACACAGATTCTTTCTTTCTTAGGATCTACTACGAAGATAGCATCCGGAAGACCTTTCATGTCTTTGATTCCACCAAGGTTCTTCTCAAGTTTCTCCCACTCTTTCTTTAACTGGATAACTTCTTTCTTAGGTAATACATCGAATGTACCATCTTCTGACATTCTCTCGATGTCTTTCAGACGTGCGATTCTGCTCTTGATTGTCTTGAAGTTTGTAAGCATACCTCCAAGCCATCTCTCATTTACATAATACATTCCGCAACGCTCAGCTTCTGTCTTAATAGCATCCTGTGCCTGTTTCTTAGTTCCTACGAATAAGATTGTACCACCTTCTGCTGCAATATCAGATACTGCCTGATAAGCCTCGTCCACTTTACCTACAGATTTCTGAAGATCAATGATGTAGATACCATTTCTCTCTGTGTAGATATATGGAGCCATTTTAGGGTTCCATCTTCTTGTCTGATGTCCAAAGTGAACACCTGCTTCTAAAAGTTGCTTCATTGAAATAACGCTCATGTTTCTTTCCTCCATTTGGTTTTTTACTTCCGCATCTGCATACTCCCTCAAAACCATAAGCATCTCTGCTATTTTGGCACCATATCAGGTAAACAAATGCGTGTTTTTTTGTCAACTTTATCAGAATAGCATAAAAGCCTTGCATTTGCAAGGCTTTTATCTTATGTTATCTTATTCTGTTTTATTTTTAATAACGAACATAAATCATTCCACCTTGTACAGGTCCGACGATAACTCCTACGCCCTCTGTAGCAGCATGAATCATCTGTCCGCCACCAATGTAAATGCCACAGTGGTTCGCATTTACACAAACATCACCCGGCTGTGGGTTGCTTACCTGTGTCCAACCTAAGAATGTATATGTAGTACCAAGTCTTGTATAACTTCCTGTCAGACAATAACTTACAAATCCCGAACAGTCAAATGCTCCCGGTGAGCAGGCTCCCCATACATAAGCTGCTCCAAGCTGGCTGTATGCACGGCTGACAACTGAGCCACCGTCAACAGACGGCGCTGTATTAGAATTAGACGGTGCCGATGGTGTCACTGTAGTAGTTCCTCCACTATTCGTGTTTCCACTATTCGTATTACCGCCATTATTGGTTGTACCACTATTTGTATCTGCACTTGCTACCTGATTCTTCTTAGCTGCCTCAGCTTTCTTTGCCTCTTCTGCCTTCTGAGCTTCAACTGCTGCTCTTGCAGCTTCCTGGATCATGCCATCCAAATTCTTAATTTCATCACTCTTGGCACTGATTGTCTCATTCAACTCTGCTGACTGAGCTTCATACTCATCTTCCAGAGACTGGATTTTATTCATATCATCATCAATCGTAGCTTTTAAAGTCTTAACTTTTTCAACCGTCTCTGCATACTCCTGCAACATATTACGGTCATATGCATGAACCTTTTCAACATACTCAGCCTGACTGAGTACATCCGCGATATCTCCGGACTGAACAATACGTCCTAATGCTGAATTATCGCCTTCTTCATACATATATTTAATACGAAGTTTCATATCTTCATACTGCTTCTTTTCCTTTTTCTCGGCAGTCTTCAGATCAGCCTCAGCCTGAGTCTTTTCCTGACCTTTCTCAATCAGCTGGGTCTCCAGATCATTCATCTTTGTTATCAAGTCATTCAACTGTGTCTGTAAGCTCTCTACTTCACTTTCCGCAGAAGCTTTATTCTTTTTCAAGTCGTCTACTGAAGGTGCAGCTGACACTGGCGTTGCAATTGTTCCAAATGTTAAAACCCCTGCCAATAAAACAGTTACTAATTTTTTCTTCATACGCACTCCTATAATTTATTACTATGTATCATTTTTCATTCATTTTTGAAGCGGCTTTGCTTCAAAAATAAGAAGTAATCAAATTTCATGCACAAATATTGTCAAAAAACAATCAAAAAACTGGTAACCAAGGTTGCCAGCGTTCTAGTTTGCCTTTTAATATTACCACTAATCATCCTATATTTAATTATCATACTCCTCA
The DNA here is from genome assembly GCA_934351835.1 of uncultured Lachnospiraceae bacterium. Classification (GTDB taxonomy): domain Bacteria; phylum Bacillota; class Clostridia; order Lachnospirales; family Lachnospiraceae; genus CAKRJP01. The sequence goes on along the minus strand of CAKRJP010000019.1, from coordinate 44,348 downwards.
TCCCATAGACATAAAAATAAAAGAAATATTTTTATATCTGCGTCGATTATAACTCAAAAAGCAAATAAAATCAACAAGATTTAACAATAATGTAACATTTACCAGCTACCAGGCCAATCAATTCAAACGAAAAACGCTTGTGAAAGTTTCCTTTCATACAAGCGTTTTTCGTTAAATTATTGGATGTACATGTTTGTATATCCCATTAAATCTTTATCTACCTGGCAGGCAACTTCACGTCCCTCGCGGATTGCCCACACGACCAGCGACTGGCCTCTGTGCATATCTCCTGCTGTATAGACATTTTTTACATTTGTATCATACTGACCGTCCGGTGTTGCCACATTAGTACGCCCGTTTACTTCTACGCCAAATGCTTTAGTAACATAATTTTCGCTTCCTAAAAATCCTGCAGCGATCAATACCAGTTCCACATCCACAGTGCGCTCGCTTCCTGGTATTTCTACCATATTAAGGCGTCCTGTCTTTTCATCTTTTTTTGCCTCTAATTTTACCAGCACTGCCTGCTTGACATTTCCATTTTTATCTTTTTTGAATTCTTTTACAGTTGTCTGATACTCTCTCGGATCATGTCCGAAAACCGCAATTACTTCCTGCTGTCCGTAATCTGTTTTGCAGACTTTCGGCCATTCCGGCCACGGATTATTGGCAGCTCTTTCATCCGGCGCTTTCGGCATCATTTCTAACTGAAGTACAGATTTTGCCCCATGGCGCATCGCTGTTCCCACGCAGTCATTTCCGGTATCGCCACCGCCGATGACCATAACATTTTTCCCTTTTGCCGAGATATAGGTCCCTTCTTTTAACTGCATGTTGTTTGCCCACAATGCTTTTGTGGTTGATTTTAAGAAATCTACGGCAAAATGAATGCCTTTCGCATCCCGTCCCGGCACCTTGATATCTCTCGGATTTGATGCTCCGCAACAAAGAATTACTTTATCGTATTCTTTTAATAAGCTGACAACTTTTTTATCTTTACCAATATTGCAGTTTGTAACAAATTCGATGCCTTCTTCTTCCATAATATGGATTTTTCGGTCAATAATCTGTTTCTCCAGCTTCATGTTTGGTATTCCATAGCGTAATAAACCACCCACTTTGTCTTCTCTCTCAAAAACGGTTACAGAGTGTCCACGGCGGTTTAACATATCCGCTGCTGCAAGTCCCGATGGTCCGGAACCTATGATTGCTACTTTTTTACCTGTACGAATTTTCACCGGTTTAGCATCCGCATATCCCTTTTCATATGCATTTTCGATAATCCCATATTCATTCGCTTTCGTTGATACAGCATCTCCGTTAAGTCCACAAGTACAGGCAGCCTCACATAGTGCCGGGCATACTCTGGATGTAAACTCCGGGAAATTATTCGTCTTTTTCAAGCGGTAATATGCTTCTTGCCAGTTTCCATGATAGATTAGATCGTTCCACTCCGGCACCAGATTGTGAAGCGGACATCCGCTTGCCATCCCCATGAGCATTAAGCCCGACTGGCAAAACGGTACTCCACATCCCATACATCTTGCGCCCTGTATTTCCTGTTCTTCTTTAGACAGAGGCGTATGAAATTCCCGGAAATGCTTAATTCTTGATTTCGGATCTTCTGCTTTTTTATCCTGTCTTTCGTATTCCATAAATCCTGTTGCTTTTCCCATGTTCTCGCCCCCTATCTTCCATTCTTGATTGCATAAAATGCTTCAATCTGTGCCTGTTCGCTATTCATTCCCTGTGCCTCAAATTCCAGAATGGTCTTCAACATATGTTCATAATCTTTCGGAATAATCTTCTTAAATTTTGGAAGATATTCTGAAAAATCATTCAGGATTTTCTTGCCGATCTCGGAATTGGTATTTGCCACATGTTCTTCAACCATACTCTTAAGTTCATTGACATCCGCCTTTGATGTTACATGTTCAATATTTACCATCTGCTTATTTACATTTTTATAAAGAGTATTATCTTCATCTAATACATAAGCAACTCCGCCACTCATACCTGCCGCAAAGTTCTTTCCTGTCTTACCAAGAATTGCCACACGTCCACCGGTCATATATTCACATCCGTGATCGCCGACACCTTCTACAACTGCAATGGCCCCTGAATTTCGAACTGCAAAACGTTCTCCTGCTATACCATTAATAAATGCCTTACCACTGGTGGCTCCGTACAGTGCAACGTTTCCTATTATAATATTTTCTTCATGTTTATAAGTTACTCCCTTCGGAGGATAAACGATTAATTTACCGCCGGAAAGTCCTTTTCCATAATAATCGTTACTGTCACCTGTCAATTCAAGCGTCAGCCCCTTCGGAATAAATGCTCCGAATGACTGTCCGCCGGCACCGGTACATTTTACTACATAGCTGTCTTCTTCCATGCCTTCCGGATAACGTCTGGTAATCTCAGATCCAAAGATTGTTCCAAAGGTACGGTTTACATTTGACACATCCATTTCAATACTCCGCTTCTGTCCTTTTTCCAGCGATGGGAGCAGTTCTTTTACCAACACTTTCTCATCGACAGTCTTTCCTAATTCGAAGTCGTATTTTTTCTTTGGGTTAAATGTCATCGGCGTCTTGGTTCCAAGATACGGATTATATAAAATCTGGCTCAGATTCAGTGTTGCTGCACGATCAGAAGTCGGATTATCTTTTACTTTCAGAAGATCTGTACGGCCAACCAGTTCATCCAGTGTACGAACACCGAGTTTTGCCATGTATTCTCTTAAATTCTGTGCGATAAAGCGCATAAAATTAATCACATATTCAGGTTTCCCTTTAAAGCATTTACGGAGTTCCGGATTTTGTGTTGCTACACCTACCGGACAGGTATCCAGATTGCAGACTCTCATCATCACACATCCTAAAGTCACAAGCGGTGCTGTTGCAAATCCAAACTCTTCTGCTCCAAGAATTGCTGCGATTGCCACATCGCGTCCACTCATGAGTTTTCCATCTGTCTCAATGCGCACACGTTCTCTCAGACCATTCTGGATCAATGTCTGGTGCGTCTCTGCCAGTCCAAGCTCCCATGGAAGTCCCGCATTATGGATAGAACTTCTCGGTGCTGCTCCGGTGCCTCCATCATATCCTGAAATCAGAATCAGTCCTGCACCTGCTTTTGCAACACCTGCCGCAACCGTTCCGACTCCCGCCTCTGATACCAGTTTTACGGAAATTCTCGCATCTTTATTCGCATTTTTACAATCATAGATTAACTGTGCCAGATCTTCGATGGAATAAATATCATGATGCGGCGGAGGTGAAATCAGGCTCACACCCGGTGTGGAATGTCTGGTCTTTGCAATCCACGGATATACTTTTCCTCCAGGTAAATGTCCACCTTCTCCAGGTTTTGCCCCCTGTGCCATCTTAATCTGAATTTCCTGTGCGCTTACGAGATACCGGGAAGTTACACCAAACCTTCCGGATGCCACCTGTTTGATCGCAGAACAACGGTTCGTTCCGAGACGCTCGATTTCTTCACCACCCTCGCCACTGTTTGATTTACCGTGCAAGGTGTTCATGGCAATTGCCAGAGTCTCATGTGCCTCTTTGGAAATAGATCCGTAAGACATCGCTCCTGTCTTAAATCTCGTCACAATTTCATCTACGCTCTCGACTTCCTCAATCGGTACTCCTTTTTCCGGATACACAAAATCTAACTGACCTCTGAGATTAATGTGTGCACCTTCTTTATTGACCATGTCGGTATATTGTTTGAATAACTCATAATCGCCCAGTCTGGTTGCAAGTTGCAGAGTATGAATTGTCTGCGGATTATAGAGATGTTTTTCTCCGCCACTCTTTAATTTATGCTGTCCCACACTGTTAAGCGTCATATCGACTTCCAGTCCCAATGGGTCAAATGCCTGCGAATGGCGTGCGGTATAATCACTTGAAATCTCTTCGATACCGATTCCTCCGACTCTGCTGACGGTGTCTGTAAAGTATTTATCAATAAATTCCTGCTTCAGTCCGATTGCCTCAAAAATCTTTGCACCTTGATATGACTGGATTGTTGAGATACCCATTTTCGATGCGATTTTTACAATACCGCTCAGTACGGCCTGATTATAATCTTCTACGGCTGCATAGTAATCCTTTTCCAACATGTTCGTATCAATCAACTGTTTGATTGATTCATGTGCCAGATATGGATTGATAGCACATGCACCATAACCAAGAAGTGTTGCAAAATGATGAACTTCCCTGGGTTCTCCTGTTTCCAGGATAATTGCAACAGACGTTCTCTTCTTGGTTCTTACCAGATGCTGCTGAAGTCCTGACAATGCTAACAGTGACGGAATTGGTACATGGTATTCGTCCACACCTCTGTCTGAAAGGATCAGGATATTTGCACCATCCAGAATTGCTCTGTCTACTTCAATAAACAGATAGTCAATGGCTTTTTCCAGACTGGAGTTTTTATAGTAAACCATCTCAATCTCTGCCACCTTAAATCCATCCTGTTTCATATTTTTTATCTTCAAAAGATCTGTCTCTGTAAGAATCGGATTATTCACTTTCAGCATCTTACAGTTTTCTTCTTTTTCTTCCAGAAGATTTCCGTCCTGACCAACATATACCGTTGTAGAAGTTACGACTTTCTCACGGATTGCATCGATCGGTGGATTTGTTACCTGCGCAAAAAGTTGTTTGAAATAGTTAAACAGGTTCTGATGTTTCTCAGACAATACCGCCAACGGAGCGTCAATACCCATTGCAGCGGTTCCCTCGCCACCGTTTTTCGCCATGGTAAGGATTGATGTTTTTACTTCTTCATATGAGTATCCAAATGCTTTCTGTAAGCGGCTACATTCTTCAGGTGTATAAGAAGTTACTTTCTGATTCGGGATCTTAAGATCTGACAGCTGCACCAGATTTGCATCCAGCCATTCTCCATATGGCTGTCTTCTTGCATAGGTCATTTTCAGTTCTTCGTCATCAATCACTTTACCCTTGATAGTATCTACCAGAAGCATTTTTCCAGGATGCAGTCTCTCCTTCACAAGAATCTTTTCCGGGTCGATATCCAATACACCCACCTCTGAAGAAAGAATCAGGTTATCATCACTGGTAATATAGTATCTGGATGGTCGGAGTCCGTTTCTGTCAAGAACTGCTCCCATACAGTCTCCATCCGTAAACAGGATAGACGCCGGTCCATCCCAAGGTTCCATCATGGTTGCGTAGTACTGATAGAAATCCTTTTTCTCCTGTGACATGCTCTTGTCATTTGCCCACGGCTCCGGAATTGCAATCATCACTGCAAGTGGAAGATCCATTCCACTCATCACCATAAATTCAATGGTGTTATCCAGCATCGCCGAATCAGATCCTGCCACATTGATTGCCGGAAGGACCTTATGAAGTTCACCTTTTAAATGTTCTGACTTCATATTCTCCTCACGACCACGCATCTTATCTGCATTTCCTTTGATGGTATTGATTTCGCCATTATGTACCAGATAACGATATGGATGTGCTCTCTCCCAGCTTGGATTTGTATTTGTACTGAATCTGGAATGTACGATCGCGATTGCTGAATCGTAATCTTGATTCTGAAGATCTTCAAAGAATAACCGAAGCTGATTTACCAAAAACATTCCCTTGTATACGATTGTTCTGCTGGAAAGTGATACCACATAGGTCTCATCACTGCTCTGTTCAAAAATGCGGCGTACAACATATAGACGTCGGTCAAATTCCAGACCTTTCTCTACTTTTGCCGGACGCTCAATAAATCCCTGCATGATGCATGGCATGCATTCTCTTGCTCTGCTTCCGAGTACTTCTTCTTTGATTGGCACTTCTCTCCATCCAAGGAAATTCATTCCTTCTTTTTTAACGATGACTTCAAAAATCTTTTTTGCCTGGTTCTTTTTCAACTCGTCCTGAGGAAAGAAAAACATTCCCACACCGTAATCTCTCTCAGAACCTAAAAAGATGCCGAGAGGTCTACAGACTTTGGAGAAAAACTTGTGGGAAATCTGTAATAAGATTCCGACTCCGTCACCTGTCTTACCTTCGGCATCCTTGCCAGCTCTATGCTCTAAATTTTCAACTATCTTTAATGCATCCACCACTGTATCGTGGGTCTTCTTACCTTTAATGTTCACAATTGCACCGATACCACAGTTATCGTGTTCAAACTGGGAACGATACAAGCCTTGCTGTCTGCTCATATCCTGTTCATTCATATGCATTGCCCCTTCTTTTATTTTTTTCTCACTATACTACGATTCTTTATCGTTGTAAAGCAAAAAAATTCAACCAGTTGTCAGATTATTCGACAATTGATTGAATTTTCTATGTTTTTTATTGAATTTTTCAAGTTTTCTTAAATTGTATCTTGTTTTTCGAACTATAAATTTCAAAACAAAACTCACATTTTTAGAAATTCTCAGATGTTTCCGGAGAATCATCACCTATTCTCTGAATTACCAGATACATACATGCTCCGATTGCTGCACATACCACCGTCACACCGCCAATATAGCGAATGTCTTTTGCCAGAAAATCATAAATCTTATACTGTGTTGCAACTACAGAGAAAATATTCATGACAATATGTGCCGTAATCGGTGCCCATACAGAACCATATTTTTCATAAATCCAGGCAAGCAACAACCCCAACAAGAATCCATATAACATCTGAACCATATTTCCATGCATCAGACCAAAAACCATTGCCGAATATAACATTGCTGACATCACAGTTCCTGACGCTTTCAGTCTCTGGTAGATCAGCCCTCTGAAAACCAGTTCTTCACAGATGGGAATCAGAATTCCAAGAGAAATGAGCTGAATCGGAAATGCTGCGGAATAAAGGGCATCCATCGTATTCTGGTAAGTTTCACTGTAACTAGAGAAATTACCGATGATAATCAGATTGTTAAGTCCGATACTAAGTGCCAGTGCCATCAAAAGTGAGGCCACATACTTATATACCGGAGCTTTCTTTGCCGGTAAAATCCCCTGCTGTTTCTCAGCCACACGGTCTCTGTGGAACATCCACATCATAACCGGAATTGTAATTACTGCTGCCATTCCTTCGATCAATGTAGAAAATCTAAAATACTGTTCAAATATCTTATTATAAATACCAAGCATCTGGTCTTCATTTTCCATTGCCTTCATAACAACCTGTTCATTCTTTGCTGTGTATGCCATAACAAGAGCTATCATTGCAAGGATAGATACAATTGCTGCGATTCCCCATTTTATGAGAAGCGGTCCCCACACATGCCAGAAACCTCCTGCATAACCTCCCCGCCTCTGTCTCGGTGGCGTCTGTCTATATTGTTCTTCCATTCTTTTAATTTCCTTCTTTCGTTAAATTCACCTTTACCATTCTAATTCCTGTCTTTCGCAGTTGCAATTAAAAAAGTATAAAATTTACCGCCTCATGATATCGGTCCAGTTTTTCTGCTTTGCGGATCTGCTTCAACTGCTTTTCACATCCCGGAAATAGCATTCCAAGATAGCACCAGACTTCTTTCATCTTAAACAGCACATTCCGATCACCGGAACATACTTTCTGATACTCTTCTTCCAGCATCAGGAGGAACTGCCGGATTCGTTTTTTATCAATCCCTTCCGGTTCATTTCCGGTTTCTGCGATTTTCAACTGTTCCAAAAGCTGTGGATTTCCAACCACACCGCGGCCAAGCATCAGCTTATCCACATTCGGGAATCTGTCTTTTATTTTCTTCGCATCTTCCACAGTGTTAATATCTCCGTTATAGCACAGAGATATCCGAGTATTTTTTGTCGCCTCTTCAAACACTTCCAGATTTGGATGATTTTTATAAAAATCAAGCTGTACTCTCGGATGGATGATCAGCTCTTCCACCGGATATTGATTATAAATCTTGAGCAAATCTTCAAACTCTTCCGGTACCGTCTTCCCAATCCTTGTTTTAATTGAAATCTTTACATCCGTCCCTCTGTAAATTTCATCCAGAAAACGGTCTAACGCTTCCGGCCTTGCGAGAAATCCCGAACCACGATATTTGCTCGCTACTGTTTTCGACGGGCAACCGAGATTTAAATTAACCTCATCATATCCATAGCTTTCCAGTTTCTGTACGGTTCTTAAGAAATCTTCTGCATTATTGGTCAGAATCTGTGGAACTGTATACATCCCCTCATTATTTTCCGGTAAGATTTCTCTCTGTTCTCCGGCATTAAACCCTTTCTTCAGATGTGGAACTAAAAATGGCGTAAAATATTTATCAAACGGCATAAAACATGCATGATATGTCCTCCGGAACGCTTCTGTCGTAACACCTTCCATAGGTGCAAGATAGTATCTCATTACAATATCCTCTCAAATCCGATCCTTGCATGTCCCGTTTCCGGGCCTTGCGCAAGATGGATAATACCACATTTTTGAAAACCTGCTTTTGCAAGTGCTCTCTGCATCGGAAGATTTCCCGGATGAGTATCAATCCTTAATGAATCAAATCCGGCTTTTCTCGCCATCGAAAATCCATAGGCAAACATTTGACCTGCGACGCCTTTTCCTTTACTTCCATCTGCCACAACCACACGGTGCATGGATGCATAAGGTGTGTTCGTCAGCCATTTTCCTTCCTCAATCTCGTAATAAGAGATATCCGGTGTCACCTGGTAAGCAAATGCTCCAAGGATCACGCCATCCTCCACCGCAAGATACGCCATTCCCTCTGCGATATCATTTTCCCATACTTCAAGGCTCGGATAGCCGGTCTGCCACTGATCCAGTCCCAGATTTTTAAGTTGTGTCTTTGCCATACCTGTCATCTTCCAGATACGGTCCAGATGTTCTTCTTTTGCTTTTATAAATTCCATAGAATCTCCCTCACATATAATATCTGATCTTTTACTTGAAAATGAATGCTCATCCCTGCATACTCCATTCCATAGATTCTCTCAGAATCTTTATGATACGATGGTCTAGGGTCCTGAGACAAAATCTGGACCAGTGTTTTCCGTTTTTCTTCCGGAATCTGACCTGCTAATTCATCAGGTATCTTCACGTCCAAATGATAATTCTTTTTCTCTTCCGAAAAACTTCCGGTTGCTTCCACTCTGCAGTCTACATATGGCAGATATGGTTTGATGTCATAGATAGGTGTACCATTCATCATATCCACACCTGCCACATAAAGCAACGGTCCATCCGTTTCACTGTACTCTATTCTCTCAAGTTTCACACAAGACATTCCTAACGGATTAGGGCGAAACGGCGATCTTGTCGCCCACACTCCTACACGGGTATTACCGCCCAATCTCGGTGGTCTCACCATTGGTCGGAAATGTTTTCCCCCATTTCTGCCTTCTGTCTCAGGAGAATTCCCCGAAAATCCCCATATCAGCCATAGATGTGAGTATTCCTCCACACCTTTCACAGCATCCGGGTTGCGGTATTCCGGTTCAAACAGGATTATGCCTTTCGTATCCGCCAGTCCGCTCTGTCTTGGAATTCCAAATTTCTCTGGAAATTCTGTCCGGATATATGCCACCGGTACAAGTTCTAATTTATGATTTTCTCTGTTAGTCATGGAGTGCCTCACGAATCATTTCAATTTCCTTTTTATGCCCTGCATCATCCAGAGGCGTCTCCAGATAAAACGGTAACTCTTTTAAAGCCGGATGTTTCAGCACACGCAGCAATGCTTCCATTCCAATCTCGCCATCTCCGATTGTCGCATGACGGTCTTTGTGGGAGCCAAACGGCATCATACTGTCATTCAGGTGGATTGCACGCAACAGTTTTAGTCCAAGCACTTTGTCAAATATTTCCAACACACCATCCAGATCATTTACAATATCATATCCCGCCGCAAATACATGGCAGGTGTCCAGACAGACGCCGATTTTCTCCGGATGCTCCACGCGGTCTCTGATTTCTTTTAATTCTTCAAATGTCCTTCCGACCTCTGTTCCTTTACCGGACATGGTCTCAAGCAGTATCGTCATTGATTCTTCCCCTGTGATTGCCTGATTCAATCCATTCGCAATATTTTCAATGCCTGCCGCCACACCAATCCCGGTATGACTTCCCGGATGAAACACAAGATTTTCCATCTCAAGGGCATCCATCCTCACAATATCTTCCCGGATCACATTGCAGGCAAACTCATAAACTTCCGGTTTCGCACTTGCCAGATTCAACGTGTACGGCGCATGTGCTAACAGCGGTCCAAATTTATATTCTTTTCTTATTTTCTGAAAATCTTCAATCTCTTTTTCACTGTAAGCCCTGTAGTTCGATCCTCGCGGATTCCGGCTGAAGATCTGCATGGTATTTGCATTCATCTCCACAACATTCTCTGCCGTCTTTTTAAGCCCTTTCGCGATCGACATGTGTGTCCCTATCGTAAGCATATGATCTCTCCTTCTATAATTCTGTTCCGGTCATTCTTATTATCTTACCATGAAATATTCTTTTTTACCACAAGGAAACTGATTCCATTTAATGCTTTTATTCATAAGAAATGTCCTTCGAAGTTTTCACTCCAAAGGACATTTACCCGTGCAATCTCTTAACATTCTTAAATTGTATGCAGTTCGTAAGTTCTGCTTCCAAGACCAATCTTCTCTGCATGTTCCAGACAGGTCTCCCATTCAGCATCCGGATGTGTCATATGGAAATGATCGTGATGTTCATGCCCCATCTCTTTGATATTCTTATCCAGTTCGCTGCCTTCAATGACAGGCATCTGATTACACAGATCGGCACATGCCTGGTCCAATGCTACCGGATCAAAAGAGGCCAGCATACCTACATTCGGAATGATCGGAATATCATTTTCCGCATGACAGTCACAGTTTGGAGAGACATCACAGATTAAAGATACATGGAAACAAGGTCTGTCTTTACATACCGCATAACTGTACTCTGCCATCTTATAATTCAACATTGCAACAGAATCACTGAAATCTGCTGCGATCGTATCCTTCGGACAGACTGCCAGACATCTTCCGCATCCCACACATTTCTCATGGTCGATCGTTGCCTTACCATCTTTGATAATCGGTGCTCCATGTGCACAAATTCTTGAACAGGCTCCGCATCCCACACACTTACTCTGATCTACACTCGGCTTACCATCGCAGTGCTGTTCCATCTTTCCAGCTCTTGATCCACAACCCATACCGATATTTTTGATGGAACCGCCAAATCCAGCCGTCTCATGCCCTTTAAAATGAGTCAGAGAAATAAATACATCGGCGTCCATGATTGCCTGACCAATCTTCGCCTCTTTTACATATTCACCATCAATCGGAACGATTGCTTCATCTGTTCCCTTCAAGCCATCGCCAATGATCACATGGCATCCTGTCTGATATGGTGAAAAGCCATTAATATATGCTGTCTCCAAATGATCCAACGCATTCTTTCTGCTTCCGACATATAAAGTATTACAGTCTGTAAGAAATGGTTTACCTCCAAGTTCTTTTACATAATCTGCCACAACTCTTGCATAATTCGGTCTTAAAAATGCAAGATTTCCATATTCTCCAAAATGTATTTTGATTGCTGCATATTTTTCCTGAAAATCAATATTCTCAAATCCAGCCGTCTTCATCAGTCTATGCAATTTCTGAAGCAAGTTCTCATTCATCGTTGCTTTAAAAGTCGTAAAATAAACCTGTGATTTTTCCATAATCGTATCAGTCCTTTCTTTCTGCTCCTTTTGGTACAACACCTAATTGACACAATTATAACATGTTTTTCTCTGTTTGCACACGATTTTCATGATACTCATCTACCACTGTCACTGCTTCACACATCAGTGCCGTCAGGCTCTTCATCTTTTCTTTACCCATCTTTTCTGAAAATACATCCATGATCCGCATTACTTTCGCATGTTCCTCCAGATAAGTCTCTATATATTCTTTTTTTAAACTGATATAGATTTTCCGCTTATCTTCTTTGCTTCGGATTCGTTCAATCATTTCCTGACGCTCCATCTCATTCAGTATGCGGTTCACCTGGGATTTTAAAAGTTTTGTCCGTTCACAGATATCCGTGGCAGTCAACTGTTCCCCATCCTTCTCCTGCTGTCTGTATAACATGCTGCAAATTACACTTTCATTAAAAGAACGTTCTGAAAGGATACGGTTACCCCTGATACTTACTGACATCTTGATCCAGGCATATAATAATTCTTCCTTGTAATCCATACTCTCACCTTTTGCTGCCATTATCTTCTATCTCGTATAAATGTCACTGCAATTACTCCCGGTCTTCTATTTCGTAAAAAATGCCACTGCAATTGCTCCCGGCCCCACATGGGTTCCGATCGTGCTCCCGATCGTACATACCGGAAGTTCTTCGGCCGTACAATGGTCTATGTATAGTTTTTCATGATCTTTGACATATTTGCGGAGCATATGATCGGAAAGTCCACTGTATGCCAGACTAAACGGTTTCTCAAAATTAATCCCGCCGACCTTTTCCACCTGCTCAGTCAAAATGTTGTGACCATTTTTAGATCCTCGTGCTTTTCCAAGCATCTTAACCTCACCATCTTCGATAGCAATGACCGGTTTGATCGACAACATAGTTCCTACAAATGCTGTTGTACTGGAAATACGTCCGCCTTTTTTCAAATATTCCAAAGTATCCAGCAATGCCACCACACGGATATGTTTCTTTTCTTCATTCAGAATCCTAACCATTTCTTCCAGAGTCTTGCCTGCATCTCTTAATCGCACTGCCAGTTCCACCAAAATCAGTTCTCCGATACATACGTTTTCACTGTCCACGATCTTCACACAGTCTTCGTAATCCTCAGCGGCAATCTTTGCACTCTGGTAAGTTCCTGATAATTTTGACGACAATGTCAGGCAAAGCACCTGATCTCCCATCTCTTTTACTTCTTCAAATACCTGTTCAAAATCATACGGTGACACCTGGCTGGTCTGCGGAATTACATCTGTCTCAATTAATTTTTCAAAAAATTCCTCATGGGTAATCGTTATTCCATCCAGATATTCTTCATCTCCAAATCTGGTCTTAAGTGGAAGTACCTTCACTCCCCACTCTTTTACTTTCTCCTTTGAAATATCCGATGCAGAATCTATAATAATCTGTATACTCATTTTTATTCTCCTTTTCTTTTCGTTCACTTTGTGAACAATTCACTTTGTGTACTATATAGCATTTATACCACAGTGTCAAGGAAAATATAATCTCTATAAGTTCAATCTTATTTTTCCAGTCCCGCCAGTTTGTCCATTTTACTTTTAAACAAATAGTTAAATGCAGCGATCGAACGTCCTACTCCAATCATTGCACAGACCGTTCCCAGACCGATTGCCACCAACCGGCCGGCAAAGATCAAACCAATCCCACAGGTGATCAGCACACTGATAAAATCTATCGTATTTTTTCCAAATCCCATTCCCTTATGTAAGGCATCTCCGACTGCCTGTGCCAGTCCATCTGCCGGATTCGGGACAATCTTCATATTAACGGTCATCGCCGCACCAATCCCTGTAACAATAATAGCTACCAGAAGAAGGATTAATTTCTGCCAGAACAACTCAAACTGAAAAGTAAAAATTTTCTCAAAAATATTTAGGAAAAAGCTAAAGACCAAACTAAACGGAATCTGCAAAACATCTTTCCACTCCCTGTTTTTCCCCTTTATGATAAACTGAATTCCTACCTGGATGGAATAGACAATAAATGTCATTGTGGCAAAATTAAGCTCCCAGATTTTTGAAATAGAATACGGTACCGAAATAATCGGAGAAACACCAAGTCCCGTCTGCGTATTCAAAATAATTCCAATTGCCAGAACTATCAGACCAATCCCGTAAAACAACCATCTCCAAATCATTTCTTTTTGTAACTTCATAAATTTCTCACTCCTTTTCTCAATTTTTTTATTATAGCATAAAACCAAGGGTTGTCACCATAACCCTTAATTGCTATAATAAAGAATTATAAAAAGCAACTAACGGAGGAAGAGAAATGAACTTTTTAGAGGAACGCATTCAAAAAGATGGCATCGTACGAGAAGGAAATGTATTAAAAGTTGACAGTTTTCTGAATCACCAGATGGATATTAAACTGTTTGATGAAATGGGTGCCGAATTTAAACGTCGTTTTGCAGACGCTAACATCAATAAGATCCTGACCATCGAGGCGTCAGGCATCGGAATTGCCTGTATCGTGGCAAGACACTTCGATGTACCGGTCGTATTTGCGAAAAAATCTAAAAGTATCAACATCGACGGCGAGATGTATTCTGCTGAAGTCGAATCATTTACTCACAAATGTAAGAATCAGGTCATCGTATCCCGCAAGTTCTTATCACCGGAAGACCGTGTGCTGATCATTGACGATTTTCTTGCCAATGGATGTGCGCTTCAGGGACTGATTTCTCTTGTAAATGAAGCAGGTGGAACAGTCGAGGGAATCGGCATCGCTATCGAAAAAGGATTTCAGGTAGGCGGACAGATCATTCGCAATCTCGGATACAGACTGGAATCACTGGCAATCGTAGATGCCATGGATGCAGAAAGTGGAAAGATCACGTTCCGCGAGCAATAAAAGCATCTGACTCCGGATGACTTATTATAGATAACAACTATTCAGCAACTTAAAAAGCTGTCGTTTTCAATATTCACATTTTTGTGATCGTTTGAAACGACAGCTTTTTCTATATTTCTTTTATTCTATAAAATCATTCGGTTTCTTATGCAAAGAACTTATCGTAGATTCCAAACCCAAAGATAAACAGTACGATCAGCGGCAGAATATAAGTAAGATATATGCGCATCCACCCCTGCATCTTAAGTCCCTTTCCGGTATTGGCCTCTTCGATGTAGTTATCCCATCCCCATCCACGTTTGCTCACGCAGAACAACAGATATACCAGTGATCCCAGCGGAAGGAACAAGTTACTTACAAGGAAATCCTCCAGATCAAGGATTGCCCCTCCAAATACCGAGAAGATATCTGAACTCCATACATTATATCCAAGAACACAAGGTACAGAAAGAATAATGATCAGTACCAGGTTCATCAAACTTGATTTTTTTCTTGTCCATCCTGTCAGTTCCATGCCGCAGCAGATAATATTTTCAAATACTGCAAGTACCGTAGATAATGCCGCAAATGACATAAACAGGAAGAACAAACTTCCCCACAGACGTCCCATTGGCATATTCGCGAAGATATTCGGCAGTGTAATAAAAATCAGGCTCGGTCCGGATGTCTGATCTACATGATAAGTAAAGCATGCCGGGAAAATAATCATACCTGCGGTGATCGCTACAAATGTATCCAAAATCACGACTCTCACAGATTCTCCCAATAATGTATGTTTCTTATCAATATAACTTCCAAAAATCGCCATCGCGCCGACACCAAGGCTCAATGTAAAGAATGCCTGGTTCATAGCCGTAACCAGTGTATTGACAATACCAATCTCTTTCATACGTTCAAAATCCGGAATCAGATAAAAACTAAGTCCTTCTTTTGCTCCCGGCATAAAACAACTGTTGACCGCAAGAATCACCATGATCGCAAGAAGGGCGATCATCATAACTTTCGTGATACGTTCCAGACCATTCTGCAATCCGATCATACACACCATGATACCAATAAATACAACGACTACCATCCAGAACATCATCGTTGACGGCTGCGACAACATCTCCGTAAATTTACCGGCAACTGCTTCGGAATCCAGTCCTTTCATCTGTCCGCTGACAGTCATATAAAAATAATGTAACATCCATCCGGTAACAGTAGTGTAGAACATCATCAGAAGATAGCATCCGATCAATGTAAAATATCCGTGGATGTGCCACTTCTGTCCCGGCTTTTCCAATGCCTGATAAGCCTTTACCGGGCTCTTCTGACTGGCTCTTCCTACTGCAAACTCCATTGTCATGATTGGAAGACCTAAAATCACCAAAAAGATCAGATAAAATAATACAAAGGCTCCTCCTCCACCCTGCCCGGCAGTGTACGGAAATTTCCAGACATTTCCTATTCCGATCGCACATCCGGCAGACAGCAGAATAAATCCCAAACGGGATTTCAATTTTTCTCTCTCCATAGTCTCATCCCAGCTTTCTCTTTACTGCTTTAAAGCAGCATATTTTCTCTAAATAGAAAAATCAGCGTCAATCCGATTTAAAATCCAGATTGACGCTTAAATTCTTCTTATTATACCATATACTTTTTTAATACTCCAGGCTATTTTGTATCTTTTCTCTAAAAAATCAAGTCAGTCCCATGCTCGAAATGATCGTCTGCGCAATCTCTTCCGCTGATTCACATTTACCATCTTCTTCCCATTTTAAGAACACATTCAAAAGTGCACCTCCATAAAAATAGAGTTCATAGGCCGGGATTGCATATCTTGGCATGATACGGTTCTGCATATAATCATTCATCGCATCTATAATAATGTAATGCAGTTTTACGTGGATTAATTTCAGGATAAATACTGCGTACTGGTCGAAATAATTCAATGCATGCACAATACTGGACATATCGTGGAATTTGCCGACATTTTTATCTCTGCAATCTCTGATATATCCGGCAACAATCTCATGGAAATAATCCGCCAGTGCATCTTCTTTCGTCTCATAATAATGATAAAACGTCATCCTGGAGACACCTGCTTTTTTTACAATATCTGATATTTTAATCTTGTCATAGTCTTTAGCATCCATCAAAAGAAAGATTGCTTCTCCGATACACATTCTTGTAAATCTTGTTCTTTTATTATGATTCTTTGAAAATAAATTCGTCATTTTTACTTCCTTCCCAAAAGTATCATACCACGAATTTCTAATACACACATCATAAAATCTGTATATTCCACAAGTTTAAATTATAAAAGCGAATCTATTACTTCTCGTACTGTTTCGATTTTACTTGCCTGGTATGCATCTGCTCCACAAAAAAGAAGTCCTTCTTCCACATTTCCTTTGACCGCTTGAATCAATGCTTCGGTAATGCAATATGGAATTTTTAAAGGATCACATTTTTCCAAACAACCATAACACTTTTTCGGTATCTTAAAGTTTCCTTTTTCCACTTGTTCTAAAAACTTATTTTTAATGGCTCTTCCAGGCATCCCTACCGGACTTTTAGTGATTACAATATCTTCTTTTTTAGCATTTACATATGCCATTTTATAACGAATATCTGCATCACACTCTTGTGTTGCCACAAACCGACTCGCAACCTGAATTGCATCTGCACCTGTCATAAACGCCTTTTCAGCCTTTTCTCTGTCGCTGATTCCTCCGGCGAGAATAATCGGGATCTTTCTATCATATTTTTCTTCATACTCACGAACTTTTGCAATAATCTTCCTGACTTCTGAAGTATAAATATCCTCAGATTCCCCTGACTGATATTTTTCTATCTCTTCTCTGTGAAATCCCAGATGTCCTCCCGCCTCTGGTCCTTCGATTATAATAAAATCCGGAATTCTGTTATGCTTTTTACTCCAATAACGGAGAATCACACTGACTGCTTTTTCCGTTGATACGATCGGGGCGATTTTCGTCTCACTATCCTTTACAAGTGCCGGAAGTTCTACCGGAAGTCCTGCTCCACATACAATAAAGTCTGCACCCAAATGCACTGCCTGCTTCACATATTCCTTATAATGACGCATCGCCACCATAATATTAAAACCGATAACACCTTTTGGTGCTATTTCTCTCGCTTTTTCAAGTTCCTGTTGCATAGCTCTCAGGTTTGCCTGCAAAGGATTTTGAACAAAATCCTCCTCCCGAAACCCTATCTGTGCAGCGGAAATCGTACCCGCACCGCCTTCTTTTGCCACAGCTCCGGCAAGTCCGGATAAACTGACTCCTATTCCCATTCCTCCTTGAAAAATCGGCTTTTGTAATTTTAATTTTCCTATCTTAAGTTCCTGATATTTTTTCATTCCACACTCCTGAGTCCTGCATTATTTTCTTCAGCTTTCCTACATTCTCCGAAATCTTTCATAACGCTGCTCACAGATTTCCTCTTCTCTCATGTTTTCATAACGCTCTATAAATTCCGCCAGCTTCTTTTGAATTTCCTCGGCTACCAGGTACATACTTTCTCTACTGTAGTTTTCCGGTTCTTTAAATATATGTTCCACGACACCTGCTTTGAACAAATCTCCTGCTGTCAGTTTCATACACTGTGCTGCTCTTTTTGCTTTACTGCTGTCTTTCCACAAAATACTTGCAAAACCTTCCGGAGACAGTATC
Source organism: uncultured Lachnospiraceae bacterium (assembly GCA_934351835.1). Lineage (GTDB taxonomy): Bacteria > Bacillota > Clostridia > Lachnospirales > Lachnospiraceae > CAKRJP01. The sequence goes on along the minus strand of CAKRJP010000019.1, from coordinate 26,085 downwards.
GAATAGATTGCGTTTTCCATCATCCACACTTCGTTAGATGTTGCCAGGGCCAGGGCTCCTCCACTTCCGCCTTCGCCTATCATTAACGTCACAACCGGCACTTTTAATGCTGACATTTCATAAATGTTTCTCGCGATTGCTTCTCCCTGTCCGCGTTCTTCTGCCTCCAGTCCACAATAAGCTCCCGGTGTATCTACCAGACAGATTACAGGACGTCCGAATTTTTCCGCCTGCTTCATCAGACGTAACGACTTGCGATATCCCTCCGGTGAACACATCCCAAAATTATGGAGAATGTTTTCTTTGGTTCCTCTTCCTTTTTCCTGTACAATGACCGTAACCGGTTTTCCTTTAAAATATGCAATTCCACCAACCAATGCTTTATCATCTGCAAATAACCGGTCTCCGTGAAATTCGTAAAATTTCTCAAAAAGAGTCTCAATATAATCTTTTCCGGTAGGACGCTTTTTATCTCTCGCCAGTTTCACGCGTTCCCACGCAGATTTTTCTGTAATACAATCGGAGTTTTTTTCATTGTTTCTTCTGTTCAATCCCATCTCAGCAATTCCAAAATCTGACTTCTTACATACATGCATCTTCAAAAGATCTCCCAGAACTTTCTTTAAATCTTTCCGTTCTACGATTCTATCCACAAACCCATGTTCTAATAAAAACTCTGACCGCTGAAATCCTTTTGGAAGTTTCTGTCCAATTGTCTGCTCGATGACTCGTGGTCCGGCAAACCCGATCAAAGCCTTTGGTTCTGCCAGGATAATATCTCCCTCCATTGCAAAACTGGCAGTCACACCACCGGTCGTTGGATCCGTCAATACGCTGATATATAATAATCCTGCATCACTGTGACGTTTCAGTGCCGCTGAAGTTTTAGCCATCTGCATCAGGGAATGAATCCCTTCCTGCATTCTTGCCCCTCCGGAACAGGTAAAAATAATTATCGGAAGTTTTTCCATCGTTGCTTTTTCTATCGCACGAGTGATTTTTTCCCCGACTGCTACTCCCATACTTGCCATCATAAAACTTCCATCCATCACACAGAGCACGGTGTCTTCCCCATGAATTTTACATTTTCCTGTTACAACCGCTTCTTTCAATCCGGATTTTAATTTAGCAGCCGCAAGTTTCTCCTCATAACCTTCATAATTCAATGGATTCTGATCGCTTAGATTTTTCTCCCATTCTACAAATGTATCTTCATCGGACACTCTCTCAATCCTCTCATAAGCAGCTACACGAAAATAGCCGTTGCATTTCGGACAGATATAATAATTTTTCTTTACATCTTCTACAAAAATCGCCCCACCACATTTATTACATTTGCATAAAAGTCCCTCTGGAACTTCCGGACGTTTCCCATTGATATGAAATATTCTTTTATTCGTCTTTGTTTTCTTAAATACATGATCCAGATTCATCATTTCTACCTCTGCATATCCTCAATAAATGAGGTATCTACATCACCCGTAAGATATTTCGGATGGTTTAATATACGATACTGATAATTCACGTTTGTATCTACACCTTCTATAATTACCTCACCCAGCGCACTTTGCATTTTAAGAATTGCTTCTTCTCTGTTCTTCGCCCATACACTAATCTTTGCCACCATAGAATCATAGAACGGCGGAATTGTATATCCACTGTAAATAGCCGAATCAATGCGTACACCTTTTCCTCCCGGAAGATGCAAGCCTGAAATTGTTCCCGGACAAGGCCTGAAACCGTCTTCCGGACATTCTGCATTAACTCTGACCTCTATCGCATGTCCAACAATCTTCACATCTTCCTGTTTATAGGATAATGGCAAACCTGATGCAATCTTTATCTGCTCTTTGATCAGATCAATTCCTGTAACCCATTCTGTAATAGGGTGTTCTACCTGAATACGGGTATTCATTTCCATAAAATAAAAATCACCATTTTTCTCTAACAAAAACTCAATAGTCCCCGCATTTTCATATCCTGCTGCCTTCGCAGCTTTCACGGCTGCCTCTCCCATCATTTTTCTCTGAATTTCAGTGAGATTCGCAGACGGTGCCTCCTCGATCATCTTCTGATGATTTCGCTGAATGGAACAGTCTCTTTCTCCCAGGTGAATTACATTTCCATATTTATCTGCAAGAATCTGAAACTCAATATGTCTCGGTCTGCTGATAAAATGTTCAATATACATCGCATCATCTCCAAACGCCTGTCTGGATTCTGCCTGGGCAAGATTAAAGTTTTTCTCAAAATCTTCCGGACATTCTGCTACACGCATACCCTTGCCTCCACCGCCAAGTGCTGCTTTTATCATCACCGGATAGCCTGCCTTTTCTGCAATTGCGATTCCTTCTTTCGCATCGTAAACAGATCTGTCACTTCCCGGGATTACCGGAACACCCGCTTTCATCATAGTATTTCTTGCCGCCTGCTTATCTCCCAGTTTTGCAATAATATCTGATCCAGGCCCGATAAAAACAATGTTGCATTTTTCACAAAATTCAGCAAATTTGCTATTTTCCGAAAGAAATCCAAATCCAGGATGAATGGCATCCGCACCTGATACGATTGTCGCACTGATAATCTTTTCCATCGACAGATAACTTTCACTCAATTTTGCCGGACCAATGCAGATAGCTTCATCTGCAAGCTTTGCATGCAATGCTTCCCGATCAGCCTCAGAATATACTGCCACCGTCTCTATTCCCATCTCTCTACACGCCCGGATGATCCGCACTGCTATCTCACCTCGGTTTGCGACAAGTACTTTTCTGATCATTTCACGTCTCTCCTAACCTATCATAAATGTCAGTTCCGCTTGAACCACCACTTTTCCATCCACACTGGCAACTGCCTCACCAATTCCCAAAGGACCTTTTCGCTTGATAATCTTCGTTTCCAGACGAAGTTTATCTCCCGGAACTACTTTTCCCTTGAATTTACATTTATTAATTGCTCCAAAATATGCAGTCTTTCCTTTGTTCTCTGCCAGAGAAAGAATTGCCACTGCGCCGGTCTGTGCCAGTGCTTCCACTGTGAGTACTCCCGGCATCACCGGCTCCTGCGGAAAATGTCCCGCAAAAAAATCTTCCCTGTAACTTACACATTTATATCCCACGGCATACTCACCCGGCACATAATCTTCGATATAATCCACCAGTAAAAACGGATGTCTGTGGGGAATGATCTCTTTAATCTGATTAATATCTAAATGATTCATCTTTTTCATCAACCTCTACTCTATCACAAATAATGTCTGACCGTATTCCACAGCCTCTCCATTCGCAACCATAATTTTCTTTACCACACCGTCATATTCTGATTCGATCTCATTCATCAGTTTCATTGCCTCAACGATTGCCAGTGTCTGGCCTTTTTTCACCGTATCTCCCACGGATACAAATGCAGGAGCATCTTCTGCAGGTGCTGCATAGAACACCCCAACTAATGGCGATTTTACTTCATTGCCTGAGATTTTATCATTTTTCTGTTCTTCTGTATTATCAGAAAGAATCTGTGGGATTTTCACCGGATTTTGCGGTATTTCTACATATTTCCTGTCTTTTTTTAGTTTGATCTTTGTTCCGTTTTCTTCATAACTAAAACTATCTAACTCTGAGCTTGATACCTGCTCGATCAGTTTTAACAGATTTTCAAATTCCATCGCTTTATCCCTCATATTTCTTTAAAAGAAGTGTTGCATTGTGCCCGCCAAATCCAAGCGAATTAGTCAGTGCATAATATACTTCTTTTTCAACTGGTGCTCCGATCGCATAATTCAGATCACATTCCACATCGGTTTCTAATGTTCCCACAGTCTGATGAATATAATTTTCTTCTATAGATTTTGCACAAACTACGAACTCTACGCCTCCGGCAGCTCCCAGCAAATGCCCGATCATTGATTTTGTAGAATTTACCACCGTTTTATATGCGGCCTCTCCCAGTGCAGCTTTAATCGCTCTGGTCTCATACAGATCATTATGATGAGTGCCGGTTCCATGTGCGTTAATGTAGTCAATCTGCTCGGGACTGACATTTCCCTCTTGCATCGCAAGTTCCATTGCTTTCGCCGCACCACTTCCATCTTCACGCGGGGATGTAATATGGAAAGCATCTCCTGTTGCACCATATCCGACAATTTCTGCATAGATATGAGCCCCTCGTTTTCTTGCATGTTCTAATTCTTCCAAAACCACGACCCCTGCACCTTCTCCCAGTACAAATCCACCTCTGTCTTTGTCAAACGGAATAGATGCTCTTAATGGATCGGTCTCTTTAGTCAGTGCCGTAAGTGCCTGAAATCCTGCGATTCCTGTTGGACAGATACAACTCTCTGTTCCACCTGCAAACATAATGTCTGCATCATCATACTGTATTGCACGAAATGCATCTCCTATACAATGAGTACCTGATGCGCAGGCTGTTACCACATTAGTACATTTACCCTGAAGTCCTAACTGGATAGAAATATTTCCTGCCGCCATATTGGAAATCATTCTCGGAACCATCAATGGATTGACACGATTTACTTTTCCGTCCAAAATCTTCTCATATTCACTTTCTACAGTACTAAGACTTCCGATTCCAGACCCGACAATAACTCCGGCTCTGAATGCATCTTCTTTCTCCATCTGGATCCCTGAATCTTCCAGTGCCTCTTTCGCTGCTGCCACCGCATACTGCGAAAACAATTCCATTCGTTTTGCAGCTTTCCTGTCCATTCGCTGCGAAGCGTCAAACTCTTTGACTTCCGCTGCCAGTTTTACTTTATATTCGGAAGTATCAAATCTGGTGATCACTCCGATTCCAACGGTTCCCGCCTTGATATTTGCCCAAAATTCTTCTACTGTATTTCCAATCGGAGTCACCGCTCCAAGTCCCGTAACAACCACTCTTCGTTTCATGCATACTCTCCTTAATTACATTACCATTCCACCGTCCACATGAATGACCTGACCGGTAATATATCCCGCATCATCAGATGCTAAAAATCCTGCCAGTTTTGCCACATCTTCCGGTTTTCCTATTTTCCCTAAGGGAATCTGTAATATTGCCTGTTCTTTGACACGATCACTCAATTTCCCTGTCATATCTGTCTCTATAAATCCCGGTGCGATTGCATTTACCGTCACGCCACGGGATGCCAGTTCTCTTGCCACCGTTTTCGTCATTCCGATCACGCCTGCTTTAGATGCCGCATAGTTGGTCTGACCGGCATTTCCTGTCACTCCCACAACAGACGAAAGATTAATGATGCGTCCGCTTCTTTGCTTTAACATTGCTCTGGACACAAATCGCATTGTGTGAAATGTTCCTTTTAAATTTGTATCGATAACAGCGTCAAAATCTTCTTCTGACATTTTCATCAAAAGATTGTCCCTTGTGATTCCGGCGTTGTTCACTAAAATATCTATTTTCTGATACGTTTTTATTAATTCTGTTACCATTCGCTCACAGTCAGCATACTGTGATACATCACACTGATAGCTGACCGCATCTTTTCCGGATGCTTTAATCTCACTCACCACTTGCTCTGCCGCCTCTTTGGAGCCGTTATAATTTACAATGACAAATGCTCCCTTCGCCGCCAGTTCTTTCGCAACAGCCTTTCCTATACCACGGGACGCCCCTGTCACCAATGCAATCTTATTTTCTAACATAACATACCTGCTACTTTCTCTATATCCTCCCAGGAAGACACGTTATACACCTTTACTTCCCGATTTATTTTCTTCATAAATCCTGCCAGCGTTTTCCCCGGTCCGATCTCCACAAATGTGTCAACGCCATCTGCTATCATCGTCTCCACACTCTGCTGCCATCTCACAGAAGAAGAGACTCCCTTGCAAAGCAGCTCTTCGATTAACATTTCTTCAGTTACTTTTTCAGCCGTCACATTTGCCACATATGGAATCTGAAGACTCTGGAAAGAAATTTTTTCAATCTCTTTCTGCAGTGTATTTCCCGCCGTAACCATCATCGGCGAATGAAACGGTCCGCTGACCTTTAACATCACTGTTCTTCTGGCACCTGCTTCTTTTAAAATATTTGCTGCACATGCTACTGCTTCCGTTTTTCCGGTGATTACAATCTGTCCCGGACAATTATAATTCGCAATGGTCACATCTTCCACCTGTTCCAGTATTTCCAGAATTTTTTCAGACGTTAACCCAAGAACTGCACACATTGCTCCCTCGCCTGCCGGAACAGCATTTTGCATAAGGATTCCTCTTTTTCTGACCAGACTGATCGACTCCATATCTGTCATTGCACCTGCAACTGCAATTGCCGCATATTCTCCCAGGCTCAATCCCGCTGTTATCTCTGGTTTTACTCCTCTTTCCATCAGCACTCTTGTCATTGCCAGACAAGTCGTCACCATTGCCGGCTGTGTGTATTCTGTCAGATTAATCTTGTCATTTTCTTTAAAACAAATATTTTTCAGATCAATTCCAAGCATCTGTTCTGCCTGATCATAAATATTTCTTGCAATCTCACTGTTTTCATAAAAATCTGCACCCATTCCGGTTTTCTGAGCTCCCTGTCCCGGATAAATAAATGCCAGTTTACTCATAATGGTCTGTTCCCTTCATCAATACATCTGTCTCTTCCACCAGCTGATCCATCACCTCTTTGCAGGATAATTCTTCTTTTATCATCCCTGCAATCTGTCCTGACATAACACTTCCATCCTGAATGTCTCCATCCACAACCGCTTTCTTAAGTGCTCCCAGGGTCAGATATTCTAACTCTTCTAAAGAAGCTCCGTTTTTCTCCATCTCCAGGTATTTCTTCGTCATGGCATTTCGAAGCGTTCGTACCGGGTGTCCGGTACTTCTTCCGGTCACACGGGTATCTATATCTTTGGCTTTGATGATCCGTTCTTTGTAATTTGAATGCACCTGACATTCTTTTGTCACCACAAAACGAGTTCCCATCTGCACACCTTTGGCTCCCAGCATAAATGCCGCTGCAATTCCACGTCCGTCGGCAATTCCTCCTGCTGCGATCACCGGAATATTCACTGCATCCACTACCTGTGGAACCAATGTCATTGTAGTGCTTTCTCCTACATGTCCACCGGATTCGCAGCCCTCCGCAATCACAGCATCCGCACCGCAGCGCTCCATACGCTTGGCCAGTGCCACAGATGCCACTACCGGGATTACTTTAATATTTTTTTCTTTCCACAATTTCATAAATTTTTCCGGGTTCCCGGCTCCGGTAGTTACCGCAGCCACACCTTCTTCTGCAACAACTTTTGCAACTTCTTCTGCATAAGGACTCATCAACATGACATTGACACCAAACGGTTTGTCTGTCAGTTTCTTTGTCTCCCTGATCTGATCTCTCACCCAGTCGGCCGGAGCATTTGCAGCTCCTATGATGCCTAAGCCTCCGGCTTCTGAAACGGCTGCCGCCAGATGGTACTCTGCCACCCATGCCATACCACCCTGGATGATTGGATATTGGATTCCTAATAATCTGGTTAATTCTGTCTGCATTTTTTTACCCTGACTTTCCCTTATTTTTTGGTCTGAGTTTTCTTATTCTTTATGGCTTTCAATATAAGAAATGACATCCGCAATATTGGAAAGTTTTTCTAAATCCTCTGACGGAATTTCAATCCCATACTTTTCTTCCAGTGCCATGACCATTTCAAACAGATCTAAAGAATCTGCTTCCAAATCTTCTTTGAAAGAAGTCTCCATTGTAATTCCATTTTCCTCTACTCCAAGATTTTCTGATACGATTTTTCTGATTTCTTCAAACATTTTTGCAATCTCCTTTTTTATTTTTAATCTTTCTTTGCTTTTTCTACCTGTTGCTTTCGCTTCTGTGCATCACTTCCAGGTAAGGACTGAGGCCCCCCAGGTAAGTCCCCCTCCAAATCCGGCAAGTACGACTTTATCTCCACTTTTTAACATTTGTTTCTGCTTCATTTCATGCAGTAATATCGGAATACTTGCGGAGGATGTATTCCCGTATTCCATCATATTCATTGGGAATTTACTGATAGGTTCTTTCAATCTTTTTGCCACCGTTTCTACAATTCGTCGGTTCGCCTGATGAAGTACATAATAAGCAATTTCTTCTTTTTTTAACTTATTCTTCCCAAGCACCTCTTCAATCACCTGTGGGACTTTTCTCGCCGCAAACTTAAAGACAGCCTGCCCATCCATTTCCATATAATACGTATGGTCCTCGTAATCCACTTTTTTCCCTGCAAATGGATTATGGTCATGTCTGCTCCTTAATGTCAGTGCTTCTCCCAGCGTTCCGTCCGAGCAGGCGACCGGGTGATAACCGTTTCCTTCCTCTGCTGTAATAACCGCCGCCCCTGCGCCATCTCCAAATAATACGCAAGTACCTCTGTCTTTCCAGTTTGTCAGATTAGAAAGGCTCTCACTTCCTATAATCAGTATTTTCTGATACAGTCCGCTTTCGATATAGGCACATGCCGTATTATAAGCGACTATAAATCCACTGCAGGCTGCACTGAGATCAAAACACAATGCTTTTTCCGCACCGATTTTTCCCTGTACGCTACAAGCTGTGCACGGCATGATTCGTTCCGACGATATCGTCGATACGATGATCATATCTAAATCTTTCGCAGATATGTCTGCCTCAAGAAGTGCCATCCTGGCTGCTTTTGCCGCCATCTCAGCGGTTGTCTCATGAGTCACGATATGCCTTTTTACAATACCTGTCCGCTCCCTGATCCATGCATCGCTGGTATCCACCAATTCTGTAAGTTCCTCATTCTCCAGAATTTTCTCCGGGGCAAAAGCTCCGGTTCCTTTTATTACTCCGATCATTTTTTGACCTCTGTGATTTGTTTATTAGTTTCAACAGGTATGATTCTAACAAGAACCATGGGAAGAAAACAATTTACAAAAATGCAGAAAATGTACAATCAGCGTGCAAAAAAATAGAGTATCAAGGATTTTGGAAATTCATTTCTACCTTGATACTCCATTTAATAATTGAGAGAGCCGAAGCTCTCCCTTAGCTGTCCTTCTTATCTGTCTTTCCGTTCTTCTCTTTCTTCCCTTAAGCTCAGTACCAGTTTGTAAATCTCCGGCCGCCGCTCTTTTAAGTGCTCATCCAGAAGATGTCTTCTCTCTTTGAAACGCTCTGCCAGTTCCGGATGTTCTCTTGCGATACGATCATGCACTTCTTTTCGATGTGCCTCAAAATGTGCCGCCAGTGTCTTTTCATCCTTACCGGAAATGCGCACGATTTCTTTCAGATGCTCTTCCAGATGTTCTAACCACTCATCCTCATCCAATGCATCCATGTGTGCCCATCTTCCATGTAACAAATTCTCCACATCGCCGGTTTTCTTTAGCTGTTCAATCTGTCTTACAATCTGCTTTTCCATCTGCACTTCTGCATCAGAACCAAACGCCCAGACAAATTCCTGTACACGGTTATCCGCACGTTTTCTGGATGGTGTCCGATAAGGATTGCGCATGCCACCTTCCAATGGATACGGCTTATAAATCCCCAGATCTTCCAGTGCCACCGCAATTGTCCGTCTGACGTTTCCTTCCTCAATCAGATAACCCAGTCCAAGAGCCCGGAGCTGTTCATTTAACTCAGCAATATGCTCCGTTATATAAAAACGAACACCTTTTTCTTTTAAGGAACGATACAAGATTTCGATTCGATCCGCCGCTGTAATATCGATACTTCCGATACCACTGGCATCTAAGATCACCGCTTTCGTATTTTCTCTGAGACTTTCTTCGATATCACGCTGTAATTCCTGCACATTTGCAAAGAACAGATTACTGCTGAACCGATAAATTACCACACCCTCAATGGCACTGATCTGACTTCCTTCTCTGAAATCTCGAAATTCCGTGTGTCCCGGCTGTACACCAAGGAAACATCTCGCCGGTTTTGCACTGCGGATGATGACCTCAGAAAATGAAAGAATAATACCAATCAGTACGCCGTTAACTGTTCCAAGAAGCAACACTCCTAAAAATGAACCAATAAATATAAAACACTCTTTGCGGCTGACTTTCCAAAGTCTCACCGCCAGTTCAAACTCTGTGGCTCCCGCCAGCGCAGAAATAACAATTGCCGTCAGTACCGGAATTGGCAGATATCCAATAAAACCAGTTCCGAACAATAATAATATCATCATACTGATTCCAGCCACGATTCCCGTAAACTGCGTTTTTGCCTGATACTGCTCTCCCATCGCTGTACGGGAAACAGACCCGTTGATCGGACAGCAGCCGGTGAAGGCTGCCAGAAAATTTCCTGCTGAAAACGCCAGGATTTCCTGATTGTCATTGATTTTGTAACCATTTTTCTGGGCAAAATTATTTTCTGCCAATAAGGTTTCTGCCATAATGACCACGGCTACCGACAGACTGATCGTCACGGCATCCGTAAGAGGAACCACTGACAGATCCGGGAAACTCCACTTCGGAAGGCCCGGCTCTACTGCCGCAAGCGTCTGCACACCCATCTGCTCTAACGGTAAAATCTTCGTCATAACGGCGCCTGCTGCCATCAGAACTACTGCCATCGGAAACTTCGGAATTAATTTCTTAGAAACAAATAAAATAATCAATGCCACGATTCCTAAAATCAACGACGTCGTATTAATATGTGAAACGGTCTCTACGATATGTTCCGTCAGTTCAAAGAATTCTCCCGTTCCGGAAGTTCCTCCTAAAATTTTCGGAACCTGCATCAGAATAATTGTTGTACAGATTCCTGTGATAAATCCGCCCATGACCGGAGCAGAAATATAATTAACAAGTTTTCCTGCCTTCATAAGATAAAACGCCAGAAGCCACAATGCCACAAATAACGTCAACACGGGAACCGCTTTGATGGCGGCTTCAGAACCACTCTCTATATTCAAACTAATCAATGCAGAGCCAATCAGCGCTGCAGGTGCCGCATCTACTCCAAAAATAAATTGTGGCGAAGTAGAAAAAAATGCAAACGCAAGAATCGGAAATACCGATCCATAAAGTCCATATACAGCCGGCAATCCCGCAATCTGTGCATATCCCATAGAAATCGGAATAGAAACCGCCATGATGATAAGACCCGCCAGCAGGTCATTTTTTAAATTCTTCTTATCATAATTCTCCCAGGTACTGCCCAAAGTCAATTTCATACCTATCACACTCCATTATTTCATCACTTACTTTTTATTATATTAATATTATCAAAATGAATAAAGCATTTTCTTTCCAACATACCATATTTTGTCTATAATTTTATCCAACAATAAAGTTACTCCCTGCCTGAATGTTCCAAAACATCCGGACAAGGAGTAACTTTTGCCTTTCGTGGCCATATAAAATGAATCCCAACATCCATTATTTCTTTTGGTTGATCTTCCAAAAATTGCCATATTTTATCGACAAATTATTTTAATCCACTTAAGATTCTATGCTATAACATTCTGAGCCTCTTTTTATAGCAAAAAAAATATTGCTACACGAATAGCAATACTTTTCAACAACTACATATCGTGCAGCTGGCTGCCATTTTACAGGCCCTATAGCTTTGCGTCACAGCCTTTCGACTGCTTTGCTAAATATTTGATTTTCAGACTTTCAACACAGAGAGAATAATAACACGTTATTTTTTCAAATTCAACCATCTTTTTGGCATTTTCAATTCTTTTTTATTGTTTTATCCTTTATAATTAAGATACAAAACATAATGATACATTTAGCGAGGATAACAATGATGATTAATTTTGCGATTATCGGAACCAATTTTATTACTGATCTTTTCTTAGAAGCTGCTGCCATGCAGAAAGATTTTCATCTGAAAGCTGTCTACTCCAGAGATTTAGCACACGCCAGTGAATACGGAATGAAATACGGTGCAGAACTTTTTTTTGATGATTTAGAGGAACTTGCCAAATGCCCGGAGATCGATGCGGTCTACATTGCAAGCCCCAACTCATTCCACGCCCCGCAAAGCATTTTGATGATGGAGCATGGAAAGCATGTGCTCTGCGAGAAACCGACAGCCTCTAATTTAAAAGAATTTATGAAAATGCGTGAGGCGTCTTTCAAAAATCAGGTAGTTCTCTTAGAGGCCATGCGCCCGGTCCACAATCCGGCGTTTGCAGTTATCCGAAATAACCTTGAGAAACTTGGAACGATACGGAGAGTTACGTTTCAGTTTTGCAAATATTCCAGCAGATATGAAAAATTCAAAAACGGTGTTCCTGTAAATGCCTTTGATCCATCATTTTCCAACAGTGCACTTATGGATCTCGGTGTCTACTGCGTCCACCCTCTGGTTGCTCTTTTTGGTCTGCCGGAACGGATTTCCAGTGACTGTGTCAAATTGCATAATGGAATGGAGGGCGCCGGTACAGTACTGCTGCACTATAAAGATATGATTGCCGAACTGCTGTACTCCAAAATATCGACTTCTACTCTGCCAAGCCAAATCCAGGGTGAAAACGGAACGATGCTCATTGATGGCATCTCCATCCCAAAAAATCTGCGGATCCAGTATCAGGATGGAAGCGAGGAGATTCTTGAAGTTCCTGATTTTTCCAATGATATGATCTATGAAATCAATGATTTTATTGATCTGATCGAACATAAACATCTGGACCATCCATTTCTGCCTTATTCTGAAATGGAATTACAGGTCATGGATGAAGTAAGAAAACAGCAGGGAATCATCTTCCCTGCCGATTAATAAATCATATATAATGATGAACAGCGTCTACCGCAACATATAATTTTTCAATTGTTTACGATTCGTAATACTCAATTTGTTAAAAATATCGGTCAGACGCTGTTTTACTGTCCGCTCTGTAATTCCCATATATTCTGCAATCTCTGGGTTCGTCCATCCACGGTTGGCAAGCATCGCTATCGTAAATTCCGTCGTCGTCAGATTATCTGCCACTTCCTCATTGGTATCGAAATTGTGAATTTGTCTCCACCCATAACTGAAACGATATGTAATATCAATAATACGCTCATAATCCTCCGGATAATCATCTTTCATACAAGTTTCGATGAGCCCCTGTAATAACCCATGATGTTCTCCGATTCCCTCGATCAGATTATCAGGCTCTGCCAACTTCCAGGCCCTCATAAAATGTTCCTTTGCCAGTTCCGGTTTTCTTAAATTCATAGCATTCACCGCCGCCATCAAATGCAGATAAATCATCGCGATCGGATATATACTGGAACTCATAGACAAACAAGCCTCTACAATTCCTAAAGATTTTTCATATTTCTGAGCAAGATAGGCTTCATGAGCCATCACATAACAGCCCCAGAGTTTCATTCCTCCCGGAAGTTCCGAAATACTTTCTGATAATTTCGTCTGATCTTCTGTCGGCAAATGCAACAGCACCCTTGGAGCCCCCGCCATAAAGATGATCAGAGCTCTGTTTTCTTTATTTTCCTGTGCATACCTATTAAGGCACTGCTCCAGATTATTCAGTCCTAATCTTGTAGAATTAATATGATTCAAAGTCAAATTTGCAAAAGAGTAGATTAAATTTGCAGATAACTGCATCAGTTGATTCTCACATGATAAATACAACTGCGATAATTTCATCGCTTTTTCATGTTGTCCGCTAAAATAGTAATATTCAGCATATGCCATCTTTTTAACGTCTGGATCTGTCAGTGATTCTATAAAATCCAGACATGTCCCAGGTTCAAAAGATGTATTCATTATCATCATCGGAATATAGCGTTCCGATGGTTTCCTCTGCTTTTGTACCTTCTGCCCAACTCCCAGAATATAATCCGTAGACACGTTAAATTCTTTCGCCAATGCTACCAGAATATCACTGTTGATCGTCTTGGTGTCTTCCCTCACAATCCGGCTGATCTGCGATGGTGATACACCAATCCTGTCTGCCAGTTCTTTTTTAGAAACGCCATGTTCCTCGCACAAAATCCCTATACGCTTTCCCGGTGTCATAATCTCTTCCATAAGTAATCCCCCCGTATATTCGAACTCAGTTTTATAAATATCGTATATTTTAACATTTCCGGGACACATTATAAAATATCGAGCACCTTCGTTACCGCTTCAGACGCTCCTGCATATTTTTCAAAATATTCTTTGCTCTCATTCAGTAATTTTTCAAGATCTATATCCTTTTCAAAACAATAGATCACCACCAAAACCCTGGTCGTCTCTTCCGTCACCATCGCTCTGGTAGAATCAGACATTGACGATCCAAAGATTCCTTCCCCATCAGCCAGAACCAACATGTTTTCCATGTCCAGGAAATCTTTTCCTATCCCAGAATACCCTTCTCCGGCTTCTGCTTTTCGAAATACAATATCTCCCGTTATCTTCTCAAGATCATACGAGCCCACAGACAGACCACTTTTTACGGAAATCAGATTATTTACATCCACCACGGAATTTACATGATATAGTTCGTCCTCTCTCCGCACTCTGCGAAGTAACGCCTCGGAAGACACCCGGTAGCGCCCCGGATTTCTGCCAAATGCTTTGTATGCCAGGCGGCTGCCCTTCACCCCTGGGATCTGCCCCCATTCTTTTCCTTCAATCTCTTTTCTCACTTCCGGCAAAACTTCCGCATCCATATATTTCCAGAAGGACTCTTCCGGTGGTTTCACTTCTGCTACAAATTCCAGACATCCCAGTCTGATTTCCGGATAAATATGATATAAATTTTCGTCAATTGTAATATTCCGCATACTCTCGCCCTCCTGTCACATTATTTTCTGTTTGTTTTTATTCTAAGCGTCCGCAGATACTCTTTCTGTTCCGGCGTGATCCGGTAACTCTCTGTGGCTTTCTGTATCGTCTTATTGTGCGTCCATACATCCATCCGCTGTTCTTCAAGAAATGGAAGAATCTTCTCATATTGTTTCGCCAGTGCCGTTGCAAAATACCACGCCCGCATCATATTCACATAATATTCTTCTGAGCGAACTGCTGCCACTTTTTCCGGATATTCCAGCTTAAACTCATCCTCCAGATAATAGCGCATCAGCATATTCATTCCAAAGCGGATCGTATAGGTATGCTCTGATTCCATCCATCGGTAAATCTCTTTGATGAACAAATCCAGGTGCTTTTTTACTGTCCGGACCGCCAGAAGATCACAAGTCGCCCAGTTATCTATATATGGCAGAAACCGTTCCAGCTCTTCGATACACTGCTCATAATCTTTGATCTGTTCGATCAACAATCCATGAAGGTTATTCTCTTCATAATACTGATGTGGCAAAACCTGCAAAAAAATCTTTGCCATTTCAGTCTTTCCATATTCCTTCGCAAACTTTCGAAGTTCGGGAGTTCTCACCCCGATCACGGTACCTTTATCCACCGTTGGCATTAACTTTGCATGAAAATCCCGATATTTCAGATCCTGCATTGCAAATAATTCTCTTTGTACATTCTTAATTACAGATTCTCTGTCCATAAAATTCATCCTCATCTGTTGTCTTTAAGTTCTATTATAACAAAAACAGCTGCCGATTCCACTCTTTCTTAGAGTTTTATCAGTAATGTAAGGTCTGTCAATTTCTTTATGGATATGATAAACTGAACTTACATTATTTTTATGAAGCAGGATTAGAATTTCTATGAAAGAAAAAATATTTAACATTATACAGATTGGAGATAAAAGCAATAAAATCAGCCGTGCTTTTGATATTTTTATTACAATCACCATTATCAGTAATATACTTGTTACATTTTTAGAAACCTTCGACCAGTTGTCTTTCTGTGCCGGTCTTTTTACAATTGTGGAATATGTTACAGTTCTGATTTTCTGTATTGAATATATCTTACGCATCTGGACTGCGGATTATCTCTACCCGGATACCGGCAAAGGGTCTGCCCGATTTAAATTTCTGATTTCCTTTGACGGTATTGTTGATCTGCTCACCATTATCCCGGCATTTTTCTTATCGGGATTTGTCATTTTCCGAATGCTGCGCGTAGCAAGGATTTTTCACTTATTCCGCTTAAATGCCAAGTACGACTCTTTCAATGTCATTACTACGGTTCTTTACGAAAAACGAAACCAGATCATTTCTTCTGTTTTCATCGTTATGGTTTTGATGTTTGCCAGCAGTCTCTGTATGTACAGTGTCGAGCATAACGCACAACCGGAAGTTTTTAAAAATGCCTTCAGTGGTATCTGGTGGAGCATGTCTACACTGCTGACTGTAGGCTATGGAGATATTTATCCCATCACAACTCTGGGACGTATCATGGCAATCTGCATCGCCTATCTCGGCGTCGGAGTTGTTGCTATTCCTACCGGTATCATCAGCGCCGGTTTTGTGGAGCAGTATCAGCGGAAAAGTAATATTTCGAATTTAAAAGACACGGATATTAAAGAAATTGTAGAAATTTTCGTAGATAAACAATACGCTGGAAAATCCGTCGCAGAAATAGAAGAAGCACAGCAGATCGCCATCTTCCTGGTTTTGCGCGATGACCTGTCTGTACTTCCTCAAAAAAATATGATTTTAAAATTAAATGATATTCTGATCATTCGTATGGAAAATACAGGGAATTAAATACTCTGTATTTTCTTAATTTTATGTGACGATAACAATCAGATTCCCTTTGAAATATACTTACTTTCAATATATTCTTCCAGTAACGGAAACGCGGTATCTTCTCCTGTACAGATTACTTTTATGTCATCCTGCAATGCCCTTGCTTCCATAGAATCTATCTTTTCAAGTTCTGCCAACATAAGCTGACTCTTCTTTAGCAACTCGTCCGATACACCTTCCCACTTTTCATGAAAGCGACGATACCTGCAATATGATTCCTTATCCTCTAAATACATCTTCAGCGTCTGTACCATATGAGACGGGCATCCTTTGATATCAATATGTTTGATTACATTTTTCAGATCCACGGCATCTTCTAATGCATCGTGACTCACATCCGTTCCAAGACCGCATAAGAATTTGAGATTCGCAATTCCGATACTGTGCATCTTTAATTTCTTGGAATAAATACCCTCCAGGTCTTTCATCATGCGAAGAATCCGATTTACCGTTTTTCTGCTTTTCTTTGAAATATCTTCCCGGTATGCCTGCAAATCTCTCTGAATCACCACTTGATCCGGTCCCCATACAAAGATCCTGGTCACATTCCAGACTGCCAGTCTCTCACCGACTTCTTCCATCACAAGTTCATAATCCGGAGCTTCTGTAAGATCCGTTTCTGTAATGCCGGTAAGCTCTCGAAATACGTCATGCAATTTATCTTCTGTATAAATATAGGAGTGGAACCTGTCCACTTCTTTAAAATCTTTCCTGCAGATCACCAGACCGATGGATACCAGTTTTGCCGGTGGACCACCTTTTATCTGAGAAGTCAGATACTCCGTATCCAGGAAAGCAACCATCTCTTCTTCTAATATCTTTCTCACAGAAAAAATTTCTTCTCGTTTAACTCTTCTGCCCGGATTCTTTCTGTGCTTTTTCTTTATTGTCCCCAAGGGAATCACATCCTTTTCCTACAACTGCCAATTTTTTTAAATCATTTTCTTTTCTTTATAACATTCAAAAATATATTCCGGGTTTTCATAATATACACTGCTGTTATAATCATCTATCTTCAGACTGATAAAGGAATTATAAACTTCAACTAATGTATCTATTCTATCTTTATCTTCTACTTCCGATACACGTATGATCAACCGCTTATAAACCTTTCCTATATCCCAGTGAGACGGAATTGAGTATTTACATTCGCCAACATTATTAAAAGAGCCCTGTTGTATATCTGCTGCTTCAATAAACTCTCCACTAACCTGATCAATATTATCACAATGATAAACATCCGCCAGATCATAAATCTTTTCCAAACGTTTTTTTCTTAACCTTCAATAAAGCCACATCTCCCTCACATTACTTATTCTCGATATTTTTATAATTGATTTTCAAAATCTATAGTTATAATTTTACCACAAACACATCACATAAGCCAAGCATTACGCCTTAATCTGATTTAGCGCAAACCAAGCATGTATTTTCCATCTTATTTAATAAAAAATACCTTTCAGTGAATGTTTACTTGCTTCACTAAAAGGTATCTATTTTAAGACTTAGTCTTCGCTCCGCTCACTTTCGATATCCTTCCACCTCTGCGGTTCGCTGTTTCCGCTCTGTCTGCGTCTTTCAGACTTGCCAATCGCGGACAGCTATCGCATGGACAGTGCTAACGCTTCTCTTCGTCGCTATTAAACACACGTCTCCGCAGTAGCCCGCATCCAATCGTACTTCGTCTCCGACTCGTACTCTTGGGCGTGCCTTGCATGGGTGACACCAAATGCTTACTGCGTCACTCCGTTCCTGGTAAGCAAGGTGACCACCTCACAATGGCTCGGTTGTTCAACGAAAAACATACTCAACCCCTATTGTACAAGGGAATGGTGGAACACCTATTTTCGCCTTAAAATGGGTATGTTGAACCGATACAAGTGTTGAGTTGCCTTATTGCTTGTTTAGGCAAATAGGGTAAATACCTATTGCGATAATCTAAATTTTCAAATCTTTCTAATTGGATGTCTAATGACCGTCTTCCATTTTTCTGGAGCAACCTTTCTTGCATCAGACATATAGATTTCATGGTGAAGCCTTGTATCAGTTATATCATTGACATATCCGTTTTCATCCAAATACTTATCCATAAGAGCAACCGTTGCAGGTTCATCGTCAAATGCACCCAAATGCATAATCTGCACACAAAGGCCCTCATCAACGGTTAAAAATTCAGCAGATGAACAATCCAATTTCTTCTTTTTTGTTGCCGTTTCCACTGCCCAATTAAAATCTTTTTCAGTAATAAAGTCAGGCAAGCGGATGACAGAAATCCAATTGAATGTTGATTTGTTCGTGTAATCTACACCATCAACTCCGTTCTGCCACCAAAAACCTTCAAGAGGTGGAACGACATATTCGAAAAATCCTTCTATTTTATAATCAGTCTTATAACTCATCTTAAGTGTGTATGCAACAGCATATAAAATGCCTATGGCTTGCTGATATGCTCCGCCTTCTTCATTCGGATTACCTTTACCTCTTACTGCAATATAATTTGCCTTTGGAACAGTAACTATCTCCGGTTTGTTTTTGGGCATATAGAACTCTTTATACTCTTTCTTAAAATCAAACGCCATATTTACCCTCCTACGAAATCAAAATAATATTTCTATCGTGGGTTCAGATATGTAATCGGATTCTGTGCCGACTGATTCAACTTCAATCCGGCTATCGACTTTCCAATGTAGAACGATTCATTCTCGTCCAACTGAAATCCCTGCTCATATCTTTCATCCACAAAGAATAGTCTGTTTTCAGTTTTCGGTGTAAGAACAATATCCTGTCTTGGGAGTTTGTCCTTTGCCTCTTTACATACAAACCACGCTGACGGCTTATACACGGCAACAATCAAAGAGTTGTAAACACCGAAAACGTACTCAACAGTTTTAACCTTTTCCTTTGATGCTCTCCAAACACCACGAACAGCATCATATAATACCCTCTCATCCATACCTCTCTGGTAGAGTCTATTTATTTTGATGATAAGGATTCTGTGCTTGATGTCTTTTTCTTCAAGTGGGGCGGCACCGTTTATTCTTTCATACTCATCAACCGATAAAGCCTCGGCTGAATGATGCCCGGCAACAATATTAGTAAGCCCTGCGTCACTGACATAATTAAACGCATTAATTAACGATGCCTCTGCAGCAAATGCCTCTTCTTCGGTTAAGTTTGAATTGATGATTATTTTCTCAACCTCAAGTCCGGCATTCTTAATATCTGCAATAGTCTTCAGTTTCAACTTCTCACTATCAGGACTACCCAGACTCTCTTTTTCATGTTCAAACACTCTGTTTTTAGTGCCTTTCCCAATATAGAAAATTTGCTTACTGCGTGGATCTATGAGTCCATACACATAATAATCTCCAAGTGAAAGAAGACTCTTCTCTGAAAATCTATCCATTTATTTCTCCTAGTGTGCCGTCTTTATTCCTTTGTTTGTATCCAACTCAAATCCGACCTGCCCAAATCCCATATCTATCATTTTCATTACTTGTATATTCTACACTCATATGCTCCTTGACTTAATTAGTAAGTGCCACTTTATTCTTCTTCAGAAACAGTTCCAGCCAGTTCAATATACTCCCTCAACTTCTTCTGCAACAGTTTCTTATCAATCAATTTTAGATTATATTCAGAAACCATCGTTGGTGATAAACTACGACTGAGAGCAAATTCTACAACCTCATCGTCCTTGCTTGCACAGAGAATAACACCAACGCTCGGATTTTCATTGTCTTTTTTAACTTCACGGTCAAGAGCTTCAAGATAAAGATTTATCTTTCCAACATACTCTGGTTTGAATTCTCCAATTTTCAGTTCAAAAGCCACAAGGCATGAAAGACCTCTGTGGTAAAACAGCAAATCAATATAATAATCGTGCATTCCGACTTGTACACGATACTCCTCACCGATGAAAGTGAAGTCCTTTCCAATCTCAAGAATGAAATCCTTTAGATTTCGAATAATAGACTTCTGCAAATCCCGTTCAGATACCGTTTCCGGCACATCCAAGAAATCAAGCACATAATTGTCAAGGAAAACATTCCCCGTTGCTCTTTTGGATTCTTCGATAGCAGGAGTCAATGGTTTCTGCGACAGCATATATCTTTCATAGTACCCACTATCTATCTGGCGTGCTAATTCTCTTGCACTATACTTTTCTTTTGCACACATACTCATATAAAATATGCGTTCTTCCATTGTTTTACAAGCCGACATTATTTTTAAATGATTAGACCAGTTCAATTGTGTCAACAGTGTTGACACTTTTTCATTGTCCTTGTAAAGCTCATAAAACTGTTTCATTCTGTAAAGTCCACGACGATTAAATCCTTTCAGTTCAGGATAATTCGTTGCAAAGAAATCAGCCAGTTTCTGCACAAATGCATCACCATATTCAGCATTTTCAGACTGCACACTAATATATTCGCCTATATCACGGTACATTAAAATCAGTTCCTCATTCACTTTGCGGTATGCACGTTCTTTAGCAGACTCAATAATATCAACAATTTTTTTAAATTGTTCACCATAAGGTATCAAATCACTCATAGTGTGTTCCTTTCCGAATAGTTATTTTTGATTTTAATCTCGTTTCACATAAGTCAGTTCAATATCATAACCCAAAGCCTCCAACATCTGCACAAAGGTCTTATTCACAACACTGTCCTGCTTTTTGATGATGCGATTAACATACTTTCTTGTGTACTTTAGTCAACAGAACTACGCACTCAACGTGATCACACCACGCGAACATATCTACCGGCTGTATCTTCTCTACTTTATATTTCTTCTTTCTCATATATCTAAGGTCTCTTGCCAGTGTTTCTGGATTGCATGATATATATACGATCTTCTCCGGATTCAACTTCACTACCGAATCCATGAATTTCTCGTCACTTCCGGCTCTCGGCGGGTCCATAAACACGACATCTGCATGTTCGCCGCGTTCTGCCATCTGTACCATAAATTCTCCTGCATCCCCCTGGTAATAGCTTGCATTTTTGTAATGATTTTCTCTGGCATTGATTCTGGCGTCACGCACAGCATCTTTGTTCAGCTCGATACCGATGATCTTCTTTGCTTTTTTCGCTGCCGCAAGTCCGATGGTCCCGATTCCGCAGTAGGCATCCACGATGGTTTCTTTCCCGGTCAGCCCCGCATAACGGATGGCGGTATTATACAACACTTCTGTTTGCACCGGGTTCACCTGATAGAATGACTTCGGTGAGATTCTGAATGTACAGCCACATAACTGGTCTTTGATGAATCCCGGTCCGTAAATCACCAGTTCTCTGTCACCCAATACCATGCTCGTTCTTTTATCATTTACATTCACCACCACGGTTGTGATCTCCGGGTGCTCTTTTCGGAGTGCCTTTACGAAATTATTTTTGGATGGCAGGATTGGTGAGCCAAGCACCAGCACTACCATGATTTCGCCGCTCTTAAATCCACGGCGTACCAATACATGTCGCAGCAAACCGTAGCCGGTATCTTCATCGTAGGTCTTAATCTTAAAGGATTTCAACAGTCCTTTGATCGTCTGGATGATCTCCTGGGATTTTTTATCTTCAATCAGACAATTCTCCACTGGTACGACTCTGTGGGATTTCACCTCGTAAGTTCCACAGATCACATTTCCCTTCCGGTCTCTGGAAAATACAGCATGTACTTTATTTCTGTAATAGTAAGGATCCTCCATTCCGATAATCGGATTCACCTTACCAAAATCTTTTAATAACTTCTGTACGGATTTCTGCTTTAATTTCAACTGCTCTTCATATGAAAGATTCAGGTACTGGCAGCCTCCGCATTTCTTATTGACTGAACATTTCATCACTTATTCCTCTGACCGGACAGCCCACCTCATCTTTGTGGATCTGGCTCTTCCGTTCTTTCTACATTCTTCTGCCGATGGACGGATCACATCTTTGGATATCTCGCTATATATACCTTCTTTGTATCCCTGCTTAAATGCTTTCTTTACCAGACGGTCTTCTCCTGAATGAAAGGTCAGAATTGCTACTCTTCCTCCCGGTGCAAGTACGCCCGGCAATTTTTCCAAGAATTCGTAAAGCACTTCGAACTCGCTGTTTACGTCGATACGAAGGGCCTGGAAGGTACGCTGGCAGGATTTCTTGACTATCTCTTTTTTCTCCGCATCCGAGAGAAATTCCAGAGCTCTCTCGATGGCATTTCTTAAGTCTGTCGTCGTTTCAATCTCCTGTCCGTTTCTTTGCATCGCAAAGATTTCTTCTGCTATTTCTTCTGCATATGGTTCGTCTGAGTTTTCCACCAGCATTCCCACCAGTTCTTCTTCCGTCACCTGTTTCAGGCGTTCTGCGGCGCTGTCCCCTTTCTGCGGGTTCATCCTGAGATCTAACGGTCCGTCTACCTTATAAGAGAATCCTCGTTCCGGATTATCAATCTGCATGGAAGATACACCCAAATCCGCTAACATAAAATTAAATTTCCCGGCCTCTTCTGCCACCTGATCAATATTTTTAAAATTCGTAAGTTTAACTGTCAAAAGGTCTTCTCCGTAACCTTTCTTTGCCAGACGTTCTTTTGTCTTGGCAGACTCGATCGGATCCACATCTAATCCCCAGATGTGTCCCTGTCCTTCTAATTTTTCCAACATCGCAGAAGTATGTCCACCATACCCCAGCGTTGCATCCAGCCCTTTCTGTCCAGGTTTAATCTGAAGAAAATCTAAAATCTCATTGACCATAATAGAAATATGCATTCCTGCAGGTGTACTTCCTTTTTCAATTACATGTGCCACCGTATCCGCATATTTTTCCGGATTCTGCTCTTTATATTTTTCTTCATATCGTTTCGGATATTTTCCGGAATAATGCACACGTCTCTTATGCTTTTTCTCCGGATTCTGATTTACATCCTGTTCCTGTTTCATAGCAAGCTACCCTTTCTCATCCCATTCTATGCGCTTTGTAAATAAAATGTCGTGATTGACCAGACGGTAAAAATCTCTCTTCATTTCTTCATATCTCTGATCTCCAAGTCCCATCAGCCACATCATTTTTGTAATTGTTGCTTCAAGAGTCATATCATAAGCTTCCAGTAATTTGAAGTCCAGTTTTACACGTTTTCCAACCTCGTAGACTGTCATATTGCTTCCCTCGGTCGCCACCTGGGTCGTCATTACGATGATCTTTCCTTTGTCTTTCCATTTATTCATCTCTTCATAGAACTCTTCCACCAAAGAATCCGGAATACCGCCCACTCCAAAACTCTCGATTACAAGGCAGTCATAATTTTCAAATAAATACGGCAGAATATCCGGCTTCATTCCCGGAATCAGTTTCAATACATAGACGCTGTTCTTCATTTCATAATAAAATCTCACCGGACCTGAATATGGCATCTCTGTAATGTAACGCACCAGCATCCCATCTTGAATTACTGCCTGATATGGGAAATTGATACTGGTAAATGCATTGTAGCTTTTTGCTCTTTCTTTTCGTGCCCTGGTTCCTACGATAACTTTTCCGTCAAATACAATATTGACATTCTGGGAATCATTATCCGATGCATAAATAAAGCTGTCCAGAAGGTTCGTCTTAGCATCGGTGACATCCATCTCAATCGGTTTTTGCGCTCCCGTGACGACGATCGGCTTTCTGGAATTTTGGATCATGTAGGACAATGCTGCCGCGGTGTACGCCAGCGTATCCGTACCATGACAGATTACAAAGCCGTCATATTCGTCATAATTTTCTTCTACCGTCTTCACTAACAGTTTCCAATGCTCCGGTGTCACATTCGTGCTGTCCAGATTGCAGACCTGGATTGACTCTACTTCGCAGATTTTGCTGACTGCCGGTATATAAGTTAAAATATCTTCCGTTGAAAGTCCTGGGGCAAGTCCGTACTCTGTCTGCTTTGACGCAATCGTCCCTCCGGTTCCTATCATCAGTATTTTTTTCATGGTTTTTCCTCTCGCTATCTGTTATTCTTCGTGGTTTTCCACAGCACCTTACATTATAATACATTTCTGTTCCGAATACATTACTTTTCTTGACATCCAAAGCCCTAATTTTCTATACTGTTTATATGAGATTTTTCAGCAATCAAAATACTATATTTATGAAAGAGGTTTATCTATGTTAATAAAAAACGGAACAGTTATCAACCCGGAAACAAAAGAAACTTTTAAAGCGGACCTTCTTCTTGAAGATGGCATGATCCGCACCATCGACACCACCTGTAGCCTGACATCTGCTGACACCGACACAGTCATCGATGCGGAAGGACTGGTCGTATCCCCGGGACTGATTGACACCCACGTACATTTCCGCGATCCCGGATTTACTTACAAAGAAGATATCCATACAGGTGCACTTGCCTCTGCAAAAGGCGGCTTTACTTCTGTCATCTGTATGGCAAATACATCACCAACCATTGATTCGCTCCCGGTACTGAAAGACGTATTAGAACGTGCCTCTAAAGAAGCAATTAACATTTATCAGGCTGCTTCTGTTTCTTATGGTTTAAAGGGTGAAAAACTTACAGATATGGATGCTTTGAAAGAGGCCGGAGCCTGCGGTTTCACAGATGATGGTATTCCGCTTCTTGATGCGAAATTCTGCTATGAAGCCATGGAAAAAGCTGCGGCATTAGATGTACCGATCAGCCTTCACGAGGAGGATCCTGCATTTATCACAAATAACGGTATCAACCGCGGAGAAGTTTCTGAAAAGCTAGGTATCGGCGGTTCTCCTGCTATCGCAGAGGAAGTATTGACAGCCAGAGACTGTATGTTAGCACTACACACCGGTGCAGACCTCGTCATCCAGCACATCAGTTCCGGCAACTCGGTTGCTCTGGTCCGCAATGCAAAAGCAATGGGTGCACATGTCCATGCGGAATCTACTCCACATCATTTCACGCTGAATCACGAAGCGGTATTAAAATATGGCACTCTTGCGAAAATGAACCCGCCACTCCGTACAGAGAAAGACCGACTGGAGATCATCGAAGGATTAAAGGACGGAACCATCGATCTGATCGCCACCGATCACGCACCACACAGCATGGAGGAAAAATCGAAAGAACTGACTTCTGCCCCAAGTGGCATCATTGGTCTGGAGACTTCTTTAAGCCTAGGCATTACTTCTCTGGTAGAGCCGGGACACCTGACACTGCCGGAACTTTTAGAAAAAATGACGATCAATCCTGCCAAACTGTACAAACTGCCGGCAGGCCGCATGGAAATAAATACTCCCGGAGATCTCGTGATCTTTGATCCAAAAGAAGAATGGACTCCAAACGATTTTGCCTCTAAATCCTGCAACACTCCTTTCAAAGGAGTTACGTTAAAGGGAAAGATTCATTATACAATCTGTGGCGGCAAAGTTGTATATGAAGCATAATATGCGCACAATCGAGTAGGAGGCGGTGACTAACCGCCGTCCTCTCACAGCACCGTACGTACCGTTCGGTATACGGCGCTTTCAAT
>CAKRJP010000018.1 GCA_934351835.1 uncultured Lachnospiraceae bacterium | reverse complement strand
GAGTGATTTACATAATGTGGATAGAACGTTTGATGGCTGGGATTAGCCATCAACACGTTTTGTCCTATAACCCTAAAAAGATAAGCACTGGATCATCGATCCAGTGCTTTTATATTTATCACAATATTACAATCTGCAACTTTTTCCTGATTGATATCCAGTGCATATGCAACATTCACACCAATCTTTGTTTCTTCCACCATCACATCCATGCGGCTTGTCTGTGTGCCGATCAGCATCTCTCCATACGGTGTCTGATATTCTGTCAGGTTAATCTTATCCTTTTCAAAAATCATGTGCGTGTTCGTCACGCCATTTTTCATAATCTCTAATTTCTCGCCTTCCGTAATACGGATCTTGGTCTTAATCACCCCGGGTATTCCTTCTACCACTTCATCATAGATTACATAATGCTTTCCATTCTTAAAGTAGTAGGTTGCAGGCGTGATCACTTCTATCGGTTCTTCCTGCTCATCTGCCTCCTGTATATCATTCACATCGTTATGAAGACCGGATATGCTCAGCAATACATCTTTCGTCATTCTATATTAATACTCCTCTATATTGATTTTCTTTGTCGTTGCCACGTCATATGGCAGAATCGTATTGGCAAGTTTGGTAAACTTCTCTGCCGCATCACTGACGTAGAATTCATAAGTTGCCGGTCGGCCTGAGTGATTGGCCGTTCCATTCTTCTCCAGAATTCCTTTCAGATCAATCGC
This sequence comes from uncultured Lachnospiraceae bacterium, assembly GCA_934351835.1. Lineage (GTDB taxonomy): Bacteria > Bacillota > Clostridia > Lachnospirales > Lachnospiraceae > CAKRJP01. The sequence continues at coordinate 51,426 of CAKRJP010000018.1, read as the reverse complement.
TGTTTCATACGCCGGATTCACAATATGTACCCGTTCTCCAAGATAAGCCATGATCCGGCTTCTTAATAACGGATAATGCGTACAACCTAATATCATCGTATCTATATCTGTCTTCTTAAATCCAGCCAGATAAATATCAATGACTTCTTCTGTAATCTTATGTTTCGCAAATCCTTCTTCTACCAACGGCACAAATAACGGACAAGACTTTCCCAAAACTTCCGCATCCTGATTCAGACGCTTGATGACTTTAGTGTAAGTCTCACTGTTGATTGTTGCTTCGGTTCCAACAACTCCGATTTTTCCATTCCTCGTCTCTCTGACCGCAGCTCTTGCACCCGGCTCGATCACACCAATAATTGGAATATCTATCTCATTCTTTACAGTATCAAGTGCCAGTGCACTCGCTGTATTGCAGGCGATAACAATTGCCTTGACATCTTTCGTCTTCAAAAAATTGATGATCTGTCTGGAGAAACGTATGATATTATCCTGAGATTTACTTCCATATGGTACACGGGCCGTATCTCCGAAATATACGATATTCTCCTCAGGGAGCTGACGCATGATCTCTCTCGCCACTGTCAGACCTCCCACCCCGGAATCAAAAACTCCGACAGGCGCCTCACTCCTTACAATATTATCTATACTCACGATTATTATCTCCTTTTAGAATCCCTTAAAATCATTCGTACTAATTATTGTAACGTCTGAAGCCACTGATTTCAAGTCTTAATTCCCGGCACAGATTCTGATAAAGCACCTTATCACGCTCATAATATCTTAAATAAGCTCTTACAGTGCCAGTTCTTTCGCGATTCTGAGCTGATAATCCGGGATTGTCTTCTCCATACTGAGAGCTTCATTGATATCAAAATCTCTGTACTCTCCATGGCGATATCCTACAACTCTGTTGGATTTTCCTTCTAATAAAAGATCAACTGCAAGTGAGCCCATGATAGATGCATATACTCTGTCTTTACATGTCGGGCTTCCTCCACGCTGCATGTGACCAAGAATTGTTGCTCTTGTTTCCATGCCCGTAGCCTGCTCGATTCTCTTTGCCATATTCATAGAATCTCCGACACCTTCTGCATTGATGATAATGTAGTTCTTCTTTCCACGTTTTCTGCACTCTTTGATATCTTCGATAATAGCTTTCTCATCGTAACCATGCTCTTCCGGAAGCATAATACGCTCTGCACCGTTGGCAATACCACACCACAGGGCAAGATATCCGGCATCTCGTCCCATTACCTCAATGATCGAGCATCTCTCGTGAGAGGTAGATGTATCACGTACTTTATCAATAGCTTCCATTGCTGTATTAACTGCGGTATCAAATCCGATCGTAAATTCTGTACATCCGATATCCAGATCGATTGTTCCTGGAATACCTATCGTATTGATTCCAAGTCCTGACAGTTTCTGAGCACCCTTAAATGATCCGTCTCCACCGATAACTACCAGACCGTCAATTCCATACTTCTTACAGATAGCAGCCGCTTTCTGCTGCCCTTCTTCGGTTCTCATCTCTGCACATCTGGCAGTCTGAAGAATAGTTCCGCCTCGCTGAATCGTATCAGACACATCTCTGGCTGACAGGTCAATGATTTCCTCATCCAGAAGTCCCTGATAACCTCTACGGATTCCTCTTACTTTCAGTCCTTTTCCGAGCGCGGTTCTTACAACTGCACGGATTGCTGCGTTCATTCCAGGTGCATCTCCTCCACTTGTCAATACTCCGATTGTCCGTATAATTTTTTTTGACATGCTTCTCCCTCCATCTACCTTTATTGAAACGGAATGCCAATTCTTTCACATACCATTTTTAAGGTCATTGTATCTTATTTATCGACGGTTTTCAATTGATTTTTCTACGACTTTTACACTAGATTCTCCAAGATAATTCGTCAATCTGCTCAAGAGTCTCTTATCTGCATTTACAGTTCTCCCAACTGACAATCTTTTCACCGCTTTTTCCTTTTTGCAATAGATAACTACGGTATCTCTTCCATCTGAATCGCTAAGCATTTCAAACAGCTCTTTTTCCTGTTTCAGATAGGTATCTTTATCCGGATACTGGATCCATAATTCTCTGGTTGTCTGGTCAAATGGAATTACTGTCTCACAGATCAGTTTGCTTGCATCCTCATCCACTTCCTGTACACGGCCCTTGATAAAAACTTTATTTTCTTCCGTCAGATACTGCTGATATTTTGCATAGTCTCTCGGAAATACGATCACTTCGACAGACCCCATCAGATCTTCCAGTGTCAGGTATGCCATCATCTGATTGTTCTTAGTATACTTTACTCTCTTTTCTGCGATCATACCTCCCACGATCTCTTTCATTCCCTCACGGACTCTCGTACCCATGTTTTCTTCATCATACTGAAAATCTAACGTCGTCTTGCTGATACTTGCTCTCCATTTTTCTTCGTATTCTTCCATCGGATGTCCACTCAGATAGATTCCAAGCACATCCTTTTCAAATGCTAATTTGGTTTCTTTCTCAAATTCACCTACATTCGGAAGTTTAATATCAAATTCTGCTTTTTGTTCTTCTCCCACAATATCAAACAGCGACATCTGTCCGGTCATGGAATATTTACGTTCCTGATTTACCTGATCTAATATCTGGACATATACATACATGTATTGCTTTCTGGTTCCTCCAAAACTGTCAAATGCACCGGATTTGATGAAATTTTCAAGTGTCCGCTTATTTACTTCTTTTCCGGAAAGTCTCTCAACAAAATCTTTTAATGATTTAAACTCGCCATGTGCTTTCCGTTCTTCAACAATACTGTTGATCACCGGTCGTCCCACACTCTTGATCGCAGACAATCCATAACGGATATTTCCATTGTCTACTGAGAATCCTCCAACTCCTTTATTGATATCCGGCGGCAAGATCTCTATTCCCATCTGCCGACATGTATAAATATATTCTGAAACCTTTCCGGAATTATCAATGACTGAAGTCATCAGTGCCGCCATAAACTCTACCGGATAATAGTATTTTAACCAGGCCGTCTGATAAGATACCACTGCATAAGCTGCTGCGTGAGACTTATTAAATGCATATTTTGCGAAATCAATCATCTCATCATAGATTTTATTCGCTACCCGCTCATCAATGCCATTTGCAATACATCCCGGTACACCTTCTTCCGGATTGCCATACACGAAATTCTGACGTTCTTTCTGCATAACATCGCCTTTTTTCTTGGACATGGCACGGCGCAGAATATCGCTTCGCCCAAGTGTATAACCTGCCAGATCGCGGACGATCTGCATTACCTGCTCCTGATAGACAATACATCCGTAAGTTGGCGCAAGGATTGGCTCTAACTGCGGACAGTCATAAGAAATCCGTTCAGGATGGTTCTTTCCTTTGATGTACTGCGGAATAAAATCCATCGGACCCGGACGATACAGGGAAATACCCGCAATAATATCTTCCAGGTTCTGCGGTTTTAATTCCTTCATGAAACTCTTCATACCGCCGCTTTCTAACTGGAACACGCCCTCTGTTTTTCCGGAACCGATAGAATCCAGCACTGCTTTATCATTATAATCTACCTGATCCAGAGTTATTTTCTTTCCTGTACTTCCACTGGCAAGATGCATTGCATCCTGAATCACCGTCAGTGTACGAAGCCCCAGAAAATCCATTTTCAAAAGTCCCAGTTCTTCCAGTGTCGTCATCGTAAACTGTGTCGTCACCGAACCATCGGAACCTAAAGACAGCGGAACATACTCCTCCACTGCTTTCTGACTAATGACAACCCCCGCCGCGTGCATGGAAGTATGCCTCGGAAGTCCTTCCAGTCTCTTTGACATGTCGATCAGTTCATGCACCTGCTCATTTTCCTGATACAATTTTTTTAATTCCGGATTCATTGCCAGAGCCTTCTCCAACGTAATATTCAGTTCCTGTGGTATCATCTTGGCAATACTGTCCACAAATGCATACGGAAGATCCATCACTCGTCCTACATCACGGATCACACCTTTCGCCGCCATCGTACCGAAAGTAACGATCTGCACCACCCGGTCAGTTCCATATTTACGGACAACATAATCAATGACTTCCTGACGTCTCTCAAAACAGAAGTCCACATCGATATCAGGCATGGATACTCGTTCTGGATTTAAGAAACGCTCAAACAGAAGCTGGTACTTAATCGGATCAATACTGGTGATTTCCAGACAATATGCAACAATACTTCCCGCTGCTGATCCTCGTCCCGGGCCTACCATGATGTCATGCTCTCTCGCATAATGGATGAAGTCCCACACGATCAGGAAATAATCTACATATCCCATATTTTTGATTGTAGACAGTTCATAATCCAGGCGTTCTCTGAGAGAAGTATCTGCATCCGGATAACGCTTCGCAAACCCTTCGTCGCATAGTTTATTCAGATATTCCCAGGAAGTATAGCCATCCGGAACATCATATTTCGGCAGCTTATGAACCCCAAACTCAATCTCCACATTACAACGGTCTGCAATCTTCTGCGTATTCTCCAATGCCTGCAGTGCATACGGGAACAGTGCTTTCATCTCATCCTCAGACTTAATGTAATACTGCCCGCCTTCGTAACGCATACGATCCTCATCCGCCAGTTTCTTACCAGTCTGCACACATAACAAAATGTCATGTGCTTTCTCATCTTCTGCATAAGTATAATGCACATCATTGGTAGCAACCAGCTCAATCCCCGTCTCCTGCGACATGCGCAAAAGTGACTGATTCACCAGTTTCTGTTCCTGCATCCCGTGATCCTGAAGTTCTAAAAAGAAATTGCCTTTTCCGAAAATGTCCTGATAACGAAGTGCTGCTGCCTTTCCTTCCTCATACATGCCTCTTAAAATATTTTTCTGGACTTCTCCTGCCAGGCATGCACTAAGGGCGATCACGCCTTCATGAAATTCTCTAAGTACCTCCAGATCTACTCTCGGTTTATAATAATATCCTTCTGTAAATCCTCGGGAAACTATCTTCATCAGATTATGGTACCCCTGATCATTTTCTGCCAGAAGCACCAGATGGTAATATCTGTCATCGCCGCTTCCCACTGCCTCTTTGTCAAATCTGGATCCCGGTGCCACATACACTTCACAACCGAGGATCGGCTTGATTCCTTCTGCTCTCGCCGCACGGTAAAAATCAATCACCCCAAACATGACTCCATGGTCTGTAATCGCAACGCTGTTCATTCCAAGCTCTTTTACTCTGGCGACACATTCTTTTATTTTGTTCGATCCATCCAGAAGACTATATTCTGTATGGACATGCAGATGTGCAAAACTCATATTTGTTTCCTCTCTGTCCGTAATCTATATTATAAATTCAATTTCTGTCTATCATTATAACATAATAAAAGAAGTTCCTGTATTCCTACAAGAACTTCTCTGTAATCTATTATTTTTATCCGGTTTATTAGCCAATCATATAATCTAATAACTTAACCATATCCTCTTTGTCATATGCTACAATCTCAAGCTCCGGAATCTCTGCTGTTCCCTGTGAGAAAATGTTTGCTAATGAAACATACTGAGATAATTTTGATTTCAGATTTAATCTGTCGCCTTCTCCTGTTACTAATTCTACCTTACCGTTGCAGCTGTCTACTGCTTTGAAAAATCCTTCGATATCTGTGATATTTCTAATTTTCATTTCTGTTCTCTCCTTTCACTTCCTTGTTCGCCCTTATTATAACCTATTTTTTAACAATTGCAATACTTTTTTCTTTAATTTCTATTCTGCCTTCTTTCAGCAGCCTTCCAACTGCACGCTTAAAGGCATTCTTGCTGAGTCCAAACTCATTTTTAATAGTTTCCGGATCTGCTTTATCAGTAAAGGGAAGTTTTCCTCCGTACTCTTCCATTCGTTTCATGATCAGCGCTGCATCTGCATCCATCTGGATAAATGCTTTTTCTCTGACACTCAAATCCAGTTTGCCATCTTCTTTTACCTTAACAACTCTGGCATGTACTTTATCTCCAACCTTTAAATGATTGCCATAGGCTTCTCTCTTTGGAATCAATGCAGAATACTGATCATCTACAGCCACAAATACTCCAAAACGGTCACTGACTTCATATACGATTCCTTCTACCTGATCATCTTTATGATATGGCGAATCTGATTTTAATTTGTCATATACTTTCATGGTTGCACAGAGGCGACTGGACTTGTCCACATACAAAGATACTAAAATTTCGTCACCTTTTTTTACCTTCGCGGTCTGTTCTTTAAAAGGCAGCAACAGATCTTTTTCCAGTCCCCAGTCCAGAAATGCTCCAATCTTTCCGGTATCTGCAACCTTTAAAACTGCAAGTTCCCCAAGAGTAATCTTTGGTTCCTGCGTCGTTGCGATCAGACGGTCCGAAGAATCACGATACAAAAAAACATCCACCGGATCTCCAACCTCCACATCTTTCGGTACCTGTTTCTTCGGGAGCAGTACCTGCTCGTCTTTATTTCCAAGATAGGTCCCAAAATCTACCTGTCTTATCACCATCAACTTTTTCTTTAATCCCAATCCTTCTTCTAATCCCATAACGCCCTCCTTATCTTCTGGCAGTTTCAGCTCTGTCTTAATTTTATTTGATATGTAATTCAACGACAGCATACGGATTGCCCTGTTCATCGCACAACTCCACAACTGTCCGGTCTTCTTCTTTTGCAATCTTCGGATAAATTGTATCCCCATATACAGCTGATTTTTTATAGGATACTCGCACCTCGCGGACTTGTACCGGTTCCGGCAAAACTTCCAATGCCATCTGCACATACTGGCAATTATTCACATGTTCGTTCGTATCAATCTGGTGTCTCATTACAGGAAAACTTTCTGCATCTGCTGCCGCTTCCGGCATCGCTACTTTCCTGGATGCCTGCACCATCTCTAACGGTTCACCTGTTCCATACGATTCTACCTCTTCCGGTGCCGGCCTCACTGGTCTGCCTTTTTCTACGTCCATGTATACCCACACAGAATTGGCATAAGCAATCATCGTGCCCTCTTCATCCTGCATGCAGAAATTACGTTCTCCGAAGAAACGGTTAAACCCGGACGCCCAGGTACTCACTTTGACGGATTCCCCTAACTTCGGGGAACGCTCTACGATCACCTGCCAGGAAGATAAAATCCATGCACGATGCTTCTCGGCACTGTGTTCAATCCCAAGACCCAGTTCCTCCGATTGAAAAGTACTGCAGTCCTGAAAATAATTAATGATCCCCGGCAATGTCATAGTTCCGGTATGATCTACTTCACTGAATCTCACTTTCCCTTCTATTGAATATGCATTTTCTCTTATTGAATTACTTTTTGTCACTTGCGATATAGCTCCTTTCCAGCGTGATCACACACTGATATCTCTCATCCACGATCTGTATCAGTTTCATCAGCGAATGTGTCAGACTGTACTGTCTCTCATTATCATATTCAAACGGAACCACCAGATCAAAAATCAAATTAATCTGATCTGCTCCACTAACCATCCGAAAATCATGGATAGACACATCCGGATCCAGTGCCTCCAGAATATCTTCTACTTTTTTCTTCGCGGCAAGCACTTCCTGATTTTTCGTTTCTATCGGGTCCATATGTATCACCAGGTAAATTCCCAACTTCTCATATGCCTCCCGTTCAATCCTGTCAATGATCTCATGGGATGTCTCAATATCCACATCATTCGGGACTTCCGCATGAATAGATGCCATATTTCTTGTCGGTCCATAATTATGTACGATCAGATCATGGCTTCCCTCGATTCCGTCATATTTTTCTACAAACTGGGTAATCTTATCATATTCTTCCTGTGGGACAGCTTCTCCAAGCAGTGGTTCCAGCGTATCTTTTGCAATACCTACACCGGCCCACATAACTACCAGTGCCACGCCGATTCCTACAAATCCATCAACATTAATCCCTGTAAATCTCCACACCAGCACAGACAAAATTGTGGCAGACGTTGTAACTACATCTCCCATGGCATCCGTTGCTGCTGCCATCATAACTTTAGAATCAATCTTCTTCCCCAAAGTCTTATTAAAATAACCCATCCAAAGTTTTACACAGATTGTCACACCTAAGATTGCCACAGACAAAATCTGAAATTTCAGTTCTTCCGGATGTCTGATCTTGCCGATCGCCTCTTTGAAAAATGTAAAGCCGACCTCCAAAACCAAAAATGAGACTACAAGCGCCGCTATGTATTCCATTCTCCCATGTCCAAACGGATGCTCTTCATCCGCAGGCTTGCTGGCGATTTTCACTCCCACCAGGCTCACAATACATGAACCTGCATCCGATAAGTTATTAAATGCGTCAGCCATGACAGACACACTGTTTAAAAAAAATCCAGTCAGCCATTTTACCACAAATAACAATATATTGCAAAAAACTCCGACTATACTTGCCAGAACACCGTAAGAACTCCTCACAGATGCCTTCTCAATATCCTTATAATTTTTCACAAAGTGTCTCACAAGTAATTCCGTCATAATTCCTCCAATTTTCGTCTATCGATGTTTCCCCCGATCTCCAAGAAAGAAACATTTTATTTTAAATTCTGTCGTCGCAGTGACCATCTCATATTCTTCGGCGGTCAATGTTCCTTTCAGTTCTTCTTTTCCTTCTTCATCTACAACCGCACAGGTCTGGTCATTAAAGCAAAGTCCCGGATACAGTACACACCACCAGTTATGTCCACCGGCATCTCCAAGTCTCAGGCGCAGAGCCTCATATTCCCCCTCCGGAAATATCACATCTCCGTAGATCTTCTCCGGGAAATAATCCTTGACGACCTCCGCTGTTGCTCCGTACGAAACCCCATTTTCCTGAAGCGTCTGTTCTGCAATCTTTTCCAATTCCTGCAGATGCTGTCTTGCCCATCGTTTTGTTGTCTCTACTGTTGTTTCATGATTCTCCGGCATCTCCTCTGCCATATACGCGATCACTGCATCCCTGACTTTAAGTTTAACCGCCTGGTCCCTTTCACTGTCACTGTTAGCAAGTACATGAAAACGGAACACTTCTCCCGCCAGTTCTTTTTGTACCGCAGTTGTACTTGCCTCCACCACCTGCATCCGGTGAAAGATTACCCCCGTCAGCAGAAGTGAAATAACCAAACTGCACACAACACATCCAAGCTGCTTTTTTATATTTCTATTATCACTGCTTTTAGTGCTGCCAGAATTCCATTCTTTCTCACTGAATAAATCTTTCATTATGTAAACCTCCTCTATCTTTTCTGATAGCAGAAGTTTTCACACTTTATGTTCATTTTATTCAATTATGATTTTTATTCGTGCGGATCACGCCTGTTACTGTATCTACCTGATTGGTAATATGTGCTCCCACAATTGCAGTTACCTTCTCTTTGTCCCGGGCCGCTAAACACCTGATGATCTCATCGTGCTCCGCAAATAATCTCGGATGCGCTTCTTCTCTCTTCAGATGCTCCACTCGATAACGATACATCTGCTCTCTTAAATTATTTAACAGTGTGATCAGTTTCTGATTGTCTGTTGCCATGTAAATAATATCATGGAAACGTACATCTGCCTCAGCAGTCTTTGTCACGTCTTTTTCTTTCGCGATCCGTCTGAAATCCAGGGCAGCTTTCTTTAATTCTTCAATCTCTTCTTCCGTAATCTTATCACATGCGAGCTGTACTGCCAGTTCTTCCAACGCCTGTCGGACCTCCAGTACATCCCTCAGACTCTTCTCTGTAATGTCTGCAACTTCTGCACCCTTTCTCGGGATCATCAATACCAGACCTTCTAATTCCAGTTTTCGGATTGCTTCTCTTACAGGAGTTCGGCTGACCCCCAGCTTTGTCGCAAGCTGAATCTCCATCAAACGTTCTCCCGGCTGCAACTCTCCTTTAAGTATTGCCTGCCTGAGTGTGTTAAACACCACATCTCGAAGCGGCAAGTACTCATTCATCGTAACTTTGAAATTTGTATCCATTCCTATCTCCTCCTCGCGTTGTGCATGTTAGTAACATAGACCTGTCGCGCAAGATCCGCCTGTCGGATCTTAGCTGCTGCAGCTCTCGCCTTTCTCTTATCATCGTAAATTCCAAATACTGTCGGACCACTTCCGCTCATCATCGCATTTAATGCGCCATTCGCTTTCATCACATCTTTGATCTGCTCGATCACCGGATACTCCTCGATCGTCACTTTCTCTAACACATTGCCCATACATCCTGTAATCTTCTTCAAATCTCCGGCATTCAGTCCTTCAATAATTCCATCGATATCCGGATGTTCCACCAGTTCCAGTGCGTCTAATTTCTCATAGACCATCTTCGTGGACACACTGATCGGTGGCTTCGCAATCAACACATGACACTTCGGAATCCTCGGAAGCTGACTTAATTCTTCTCCGATGCCTTCTGCCAGTGCTGTCCCTCTCATAATGCAGTATGGAACATCCGCCCCAAGCTTCACGCCTCGTTCCATCAATTCTTCTCTGGTAAGTCCCAGTGAAAACATCTGATTCATTCCAAATAAAACCGCTGCCGCATTGGAACTTCCACCAGCCATTCCTGCTGCCACCGGTATATGTTTTTCCAGACGGATATCAACACCTTCCTTTATATCAAACTCATCCATCAGGAGTTGCGCCGCCTGATATGCCAGATTACTCTCATTGACCGGCAGATAATAAAGGTTCGTCTCAAGAGTTATCTGAGGATCTTTCGTCTTTTCCATCCAAATCTTATCATAAAGATAGACTGTCTGCATAACCATTCTGACGTCATGATATCCATTCTCTCTTCGTCCTAATACATCCAACCCCAGATTAATCTTTCCCAATGCTTTTAATTCTAATCTATCCATACGTATCTCCTCGATTTCTCATATATTCGATATTATAGCATTTTTACCCGGAAAATGGTATAAATTGTATTTATTTTGCTATTTTTTGTATCTTGTATACAATATACGGCCATTTTCTTACAAAATACTCATACTTTCTTTAAAAATCAGCAGTTTTTCTCCTTCCTTCAACTCTTCTTTTTCCAGTTCATTCGCTTTCATGATACCATCCACTGTTGTACTGTATCGTTTCGCCAGCTCCCAGAGCGTATCTCCATTCTTCACGATATATCCCGTGATTCCCGGTCTCTTCTCTATTTCTTCCAGATTAACCGGAAGGACCTCCACAGCTTCAATATTCTGTATGTTCACCGGACATTTGATAAAACTCTGAAATGCCAGCACCGCTTTTAACTCGATTTCTTCCCCTCCAAGCAGTCCGATCGACAATTGTTCCACCTGATTGTTTAACAGATAAGTCATATCCGACTCCACTTCATTGCTCTCAATCAGATAGGAAAATGGCACCATTCCCTGCCACGTTCCGAAAGGGATAGAATCGTTTGCTTTTATATATAGGAAAGAGACATGCAAAACACCTTCTATCTGAATCCCATCGTTCGTCATTTCTGTGTGCTCCACCTGAATTCTTGCTCCGGTATGGCAGATCTGCAAAATGTTATTTTTAATTTCAGGAAGTGCCAGTCTCTCATTTAATTTGCATCGGGAATGGTTCTGCATCAGAAGCCGTTCCATCTTTTCCTCTTTCCGCTGCGGTCTGCAATTCCTCGTAACAGCATAAATATCTTCTAAAAGCTCTATCTTTACTTCTTCATATACCGTAAGGCGGACTTCCAGCGTTGCTTCAATTCCTATGCGGCGCATTTCCCCGTCTTCATCCATCCGGATATCCAGATTTACATCTCCAAGTTCCGCCTGAACATAGTGATACATTCCAGCTTTCGCTTCCGGACAGTCTACGTTTCCTTCGTAACGGATCTGTTTCTCCAGCCAGTCAGCTTTTCCCTCTATCGATTCATAGAGACAGAACATCTGAAGTTCTCCGTCTATTTGAAGTTTTCCTTCTTCCAGACGGGTATCCATTTTCTGTTCTGTCACTTCTGACCACAGAATTGTTCCGATATTTTCCCTGGTACCGTCAACTATTATTTCATCTTTAATCCGACAGGTATCTTTCTTTGAAGTCACCAGCTCTAAAATTTCCCTCTCTTCATATTTTTTATATACCGAATCTTCATCCCTTGCATCCGTTGTCAGCAAAATATCTTTTTGATTTTCTGTGCACACCGTAAGTTCTGCCAGTGTTTTGATATTCAATTTTCTGGAATGGATCTCTGTCACTGTAAGTTCCACTGCCCCCGACTGTACATACAGACTCCCCTGCGGATGTTCTTCTATGTAAATTATTTCTTCATAAGGAATTTTCCCTTCCAGAGACGACAAATTCGGTTCTTCCTCATCCGTCACATACAAGAGCTTAAACTGCAATTTCCCGGCAATACGGATGTGATTTTCGATTTCTTTGATTTCCTCGACACTGAGAGTTCCTTCACTCAAAATAACCTTCTTTACATCTTTTTTAGTATCCGGCACATTCATATCATCATCCACATAAAACTGATCTGTGAGTCGATATTCATTTTCCTGTATTCTCACTGTTTTTGTGATACACTCCATAATTTTCCTCCTTTTTAATGAAATACCACTGGTTTATCCACGTATTCTATTTTTATTGTGACATAGGGGTACGTTTTCTTATCTTTTATCTCTTCGTCCTTTTCCGGTCCCAGAAGTTCGGTCTCCACATATACAGACTGTTCTTCCTCGTAACACTCTTTTACCGAAACACTGTATCCGGTCTTCTCCTGAGTGCCGTATCCCCTGACAAGATATGTAAAACCGTCATCGCTGTATGCCAGCATCATAGGATCTTTTTTCTTCGTTTCTATTTCGGACTGCAATTCTTCCGGAAGATCCTCCGTATCCACCACTGTAAACTCTATCTCCCGGAGTTTTCCGGTATTTAGTTTTCTTACCGAACAGGCTGTCAGCAGTAATACAACTATCAAAATGCTAAAGAAACATACCGGTTTTCTCTTTCTGATCCGCTTTCGTTTTACACACATTTTTTGTTGCCTCCGGATACGCATTTCACCTGATTTTTTATCAGGATTCCTTTAACATCATACACAGTTAAACTAGGAAAAATGCTAAAATTATGGTAAAATATCTAAATATAGCATGTATACAAGGGGGACAACTTATGAACATTCACGACAGAGCATCTGGAATTTTACTTCATCCCACTTCTCTGCCTTCTCCGTACGGAATTGGAGATTTGGGGCGGGCTGCCTATGAATTTGTAGATTTTCTGGAAGAATCCGGGCAGCATTTATGGCAGATTCTGCCACTTACACATACAGGATTCGGAGACTCACCATATCAGAGTTTCTCTGCTTTTGCAGGACAACCTTTACTTATTACACCAGAGCATTTACTGGATCTTGGTTTTATTTCACAGACCGACCTTGCAGATTGCCCGGAACATAACGACGAGCAGGTAGATTATGGTTCTGTTATTCCATGGAAACAAAAGATTTACAGACTTGCATTTCAAAGATACCAGGAGAGACGTGACAGTTATCAGGAATTTAACTACGCCTTTTCTGCATTTATCCGAGATGAATCTTACTGGTTAGATGACTATGCTTTATTTATGGCCTGCAAAGATGTTAACAACGGCTCCAGCTGGTTGGACTGGGATGATGAATACCGGGTACCGACACCTGCCTTCCTTGCGAAGCTTCACGTTTCTCTGGGAGAATCCATTGAATTTTATCAATTTTTACAATTTTTATTTTTTACAGAGTGGAAAGCTCTGAAAAAGTATGCCAACCAAAAAAATATCCGCATTATCGGTGATATCCCGATTTTTGTCTCTATGGATAGTGCGGACGTCTGGGCCAATAAGCATCTATTCCAGCTGGATTCTCACGGATATCCGCTGAAAGTTGCCGGTGTACCGCCGGATTATTTTTCTGCGACAGGACAGTTATGGGGTAATCCACAGTATGACTGGGATGCACACCAAAAGGAAGGTTTCGGATGGTGGATTGCGCGCATTCATCACCAGTTAAAATCCATCGATATCCTACGCATTGACCACTTCCGCGGATTTGAAGCTTACTGGGCGATTCCTTACGGGGAAGAGACTGCAATTCACGGCCAGTGGGAAAAGGCTCCTGGATATGAACTGTTTTCTGCAGTCCAGAATGCACTGGGTACCGATCTTCCGATCATCGCAGAAGATTTGGGTGTGATCACAGACGAGGTTAATGCACTCCGGGAACATTTCCATTTCCCTGGTATGAAGATACTGCAGTTCGCATTTAATTCTCTTGAAGAGGGAGATTACCTCCCACACCGCTATACTTCGCCAAACTGTGTCTGCTACACCGGTACACACGATAACGACACCACCGTCGGCTGGTTTGGCACATTAAGTCCCGGATGCCAAGAAAAAGTACGCCAGTATACCTGCAATAACTCCACAGATCCCATCAGCCACAGTCTGATTCGCACCTGCATCGCAAGTATTGCACAATACGCTATCTTCCCACTGCAAGATGTGTTATGTTGTGGTTCTGAAGGGCGCATGAATACTCCGGGGATTGCAGAGCATAACTGGAGCTGGCGCTTTAAAAAGAGTGCATTAACTTCCTCCCTTGCCAAACGTCTGAAAGACATTACCATATTATATGGAAGATATTAATACAAAGGAGATCATTTATGATTCGTTTTATTGGAGTCGTATTATTTTTATTTTTATTTCTGATACTTGGCATTCCCGTACTGGGAATCGAGTGGCTGGTCAGTAAGGTCAGCAAAAGGACTGCCGATTATCAGAGTCTTCACATCGTCCAGTGGGCATTTCGCGTGATTCTCGTAATCGCCGGTGTGGAAGTCACTGTAATCGGCGAGGAAAATGTACCGGACGAACCAGTCCTTTTTATTGGTAACCACAGAAGCTACTTCGATATTCTGGTCACTTACTCCCGATGTAAGCGGCTGACCGGATACGTTGCAAAAAAAGAAATGCTTGGTTATCCACTCCTCAGAGACTGGATGAAACGGTTATATTGCCTGTTCTTAGACCGTGACAATATGAAAGAAGGGTTAAAGGCGATCCTGCAAGCAATCGACTATGTGAAACAGGGTATCTCTATCTGCATCTTTCCGGAAGGGACCAGAAATAAAGACGAAGAACTTTCACTGCTTCCGTTCCACCAGGGATCTTTCAAAATTGCAGAAAAATCCGGATGTGCTATCATTCCTATGAGTCTGAATAACACGGCAGAAATTTTTGAGAACCATTTTCCACGCATTAAGAAAACCCACGTCATCCTGGAGTACGGCAAACCGATTTACCCGAAGGACTTAGACCGTGAGGAAAAGAAACGTCTGGCACAGACCTGCCAGGACATCATACAAGAGACTATTATCAAAAATCAGGCGCTTTTATAGCGTCTGATTTTGTCTTTACTTTTCTTTTACATTTTTATCTACTGGTGTTATAATATGGGGTAATATAAAACTTATAGGGATAACTATGCGGTTTTTCGGATACTGCTTAAGAATAACCGCTTATGAGAAAAAGGAGTATTGAACAATGAACAGACAAGATCTTACTTTACTGACAGACTTGTATGAACTTACTATGATGCAGGGTTACTACGAAAAAGACCAGGATGAGAAGGTTATCTTCGATGTCTTTTTCCGCCAGAATCCTTGTAATAATGGATATTCAGTCTGTGCCGGATTAGACCAGGTAATTGACTATATCAAAAATCTGAACTTCACTTACGAAGATGTTGATTATTTACGTGGACTTGGAATCTTCAGCGAAGATTTTCTGCACTATCTCAGCGGATTTCATTTCAGCGGAGATATCTACGCAATTCCGGAAGGAACTGTTGTATTTCCAAGAGAACCACTGGTAAAGATTATCGCACCTATCATGGAAGCGCAGCTTGTGGAGACTGCTATTTTGAACATCATCAACCACCAGTCTCTGATCGCTACCAAGACTTCCCGTATCGTATACGCCGCACAGGGTGACGGTATCATGGAATTTGGTCTCAGGAGAGCCCAGGGACCGGATGCCGGACTTTACGGTGCAAGAGCAGCTATGATCGGCGGATGTGTCGGTACATCCAATGTTTTAGCAGGACAGCTTTTTGATGTTCCTGTTATGGGTACTCACGCACACAGCTGGATCATGAGTTTTCCGGATGAGTACACGGCTTTCAAAGCTTATGCTGATTTATATCCGGACAACTGTACTTTATTAGTAGATACTTATGATACTTTAAAATCCGGAGTTCCTAATGCCATCCGTGTATTCCAGGAATACAAAGACGCAGGTAAGACTTTCCGGAAATACGGTATCCGTCTGGACAGTGGTGACCTGGCATATTTATCAAAACAGGCACGTAAGATGTTGGATGAAGCCGGTTTCCCGGATGCTACAATCTGTGCATCCAATGACCTTGATGAGTACCTGCTCCATGATCTGAAGATGCAGGGTGCAGCTATCAATTCCTGGGGAGTTGGTACAAACCTCATCACATCTAAAGACTGCCCTTCATTCGGAGGCGTTTACAAACTGTCTGCCATTCAGAATGAAGACGGGGAATTTGTACCGAAGATCAAGATTTCAGAGAACACTGAGAAAATCACGAATCCGGGCAACAAAACCATTTATCGTATTTATGAAAAAGAGACCGGCAAGATTAAAGCTGACCTTATCAGCTTTGCCGATGAGACGTTTGATGAAAATGAAGATCTGCTCCTTTTCGATCCTACAGATACATGGAAAAAGACCAAACTTGCAGGTGGAACTTATACCATCCGCGAGATTCTTGTGCCGGTATTCCGCAATGGCGAATGTATCTATCAGTCTCCGTCAGTAACAGAGATCGCAGAATACTGTAAGCAGGAAAAAGAAACTTTATGGGATGAGACTAAACGTCTCTTCTATCCACATCGTGTATACGTTGATCTTTCATCCAAGTTATACGATGTCAAAAAGTCTCTTCTTGATGAGATGAACAAGACAGAATAAAAGGAGATTATTATATCATGAAAATTATTGTATTAGCCGGAGGTTATAGCAACGAAAGAGATGTCTCTCTTAGTTCCGGTACCAACATTTGTAAAGCCCTCAGAGAGCGGGGACATAAGGCTTACCTTCTGGACGCTTTTATGGGAGTTGACTATGATTCAGATAAACTGGAGGAACTGTTTGACGCTCCGGATGGTGGACTTGACATTGCCGCTGATATCCAGTTAAAAGAGCCTGATTTAGATACACTTTGGGCATCCAGACCAGGGGATTCCAAGAGCTATCTCGGACCGAATGTCCTGGAATTATGTGCATTGGCAGATATGACATTTATGGCACTTCACGGAAACCTTGGCGAGAATGGTAAATTACAGGCCACTTTCGACGTACTTGGCATCCGCTATACAGGACCGAATTCTCTGGGTTGTGCCCTTTCCATGGATAAGGGTGTTACCAAAGAGATCTTCAAGATGCAGGGAGTACCGACTCCATCGGGTACCCATGTATTTGCCAAAGATAAAGACATCACTTTAGAGGAACTTGGAGTCAAACTTCCGGTGGTTGTAAAACCTTGCTCCGGCGGTTCCAGCATCGGTGTATTTATCGTACATACAGAGGAAGAATATAAGAATGCAATGGAAGAATCCTTCAAGAAAGAGGACGAAGTTGTTATCGAGCCATTTATCGACGGCCGTGAATATGCCTGCGGAATCCTTGACGGCAAAGCACTTCCAATTGTTGAGATCATTCCAAAAGATGGTTTCTTTGATTACATTAATAAATATCAGATGGGTGGAGCTTCCGAGATCTGCCCGGCACAGTCTCTGACTGCAGAGCAGACAGAATTTATACAGAGAGCCGGAGAAAAAGCATTTTCTGCTCTCAGACTCGATGTATATTCCAGAGCCGACTTTATCGTAGATAACCATACCGGTGATATCTACTGCCTTGAAGTCAACTCACTTCCTGGTATGGCTTCTGCCAGTCTGCTTCCAAAGGCTGCCAAAGCTGCCGGTTATGAGTATGGTGAGTTCTGTGAACTGATCATTAAAAAATCCATCGAAGCACGTTATCAATAAGCACCTTACGGAGGACTACTGACTATGAAGAACCTTAGTTTACGAAATATCACCGAAGCCTGCCGCGGAACTTACCATGGTGATGACTCTTTATTAGATATTGAAGTGGAAGGTGTTGTGATCGACAGCCGCAAGGTGAAAAAAAACGACTTATTTGTAGCAATTGACGGTGTCCGTGTAAATGCTCATAAGTTCATACCGGATACAATTGAAAAAGGGGCACTGTGCGTCGTTTCCCACGAAGTTCTCGGGGAGACAGACTTTCCATATATTCTGGTGGAATCTACCGGTCAGGCGCTTCTCGACATTGCCAAATTATACCGCAATTCTTTCGATGTAAAAGTCGTTGGAATTACCGGAAGTGTCGGAAAGACCAGTACGAAAGAGATGATTGCTTCTGTCCTCTCACAGAAATATAATGTCCACAAGACATTGGGTAATTTCAATAATGAATGGGGACTTCCGATCACGATTTTCGAGATGAACGAATCTCACCAGATCGCAGTTTTAGAAATGGGTGTCAACCACTTTGGCGAGATGCGCAGACTTTCTTCTGTTGCCAGTCCGGATATCTGTGTGATCACAAATATCGGTGTTGCCCACCTTGAATTTTTCAAAACAAGAGAAGGTATCCTGCAGGAGAAATCCCAGATGATCCAGGATATGAAAGATGGTGGAACCATTATTTTAAATGGTGATGATGATCTGTTATCCCAGATGGGTCCTGTCAAAGGTGTAGCTCCTGAATTTTTTGGAACCACTCCTGACAATGATGTCTATGCAGACAATATTGAACCACAGGGATTAAAAGGTACTGCATGTACAATTCACCTGCCGGACGGCTCCCAGTTTGACTGTGTAGTTCCTGTTCCCGGTATCCACATGGTGTCCAATGCACTTGCCGGTGCTTCTGTCGGTTATGCATTAGAACTGACACCGGATGAGATTAAAGCCGGTATCGAAGGACTTCCTTCTATTCCGGGGCGTAATCACATCATCAAGACGGATAAGATTATTGTTCTGGATGACTGTTACAATGCAAACCCGATCTCTATGAAGGCTTCTGTTGATGTTCTTAACATGGCAATTGGCCGTAAAGTTGCTATTCTCGGTGATATGGGAGAACTTGGTGAAGAGGCTTCAGAACTTCACCGCGAAGTCGGTGAATACGCTGCCCAAAAAGGTATTGACGTTGTATGTGCCATCGGATCTGTATCCCAAGCCCTTGCAGACGGTGCCAAAGCAGAAGGCTGCACAGAAGTTCACTGGTTTGAGACTAAGAAAGAATTTTTAGCTACTTACAAAGATATTATCCTTCCGGGCGACAATGTCCTGGTTAAAGCATCTCACGGCATGGCATTCCCTGAGATCGTAGATGCCTTACAGACGCTGTAACCCATATTTATATATTTATGACTATAAGGAGGTATTTCTCATGCGCTATGAAGGCAATATTTTCCGCCCGCCGGGAGAATGGAAAAGTTATCTTCTCCAATGTACGATTGGATGTTCTTACAACAAATGTACTTTCTGCGGAATGTACAAGGACAAATCTTTCCGCGTACGTCCTTTAAAAGATATCTTAGAGGACATTGACATGGCAAAAGCTTATTACGGAGATATAAAAAGAGTTTTCTTATGCGACGGTGATGCCATTATCATGCGTCAGGATGAGCTTTTAGCTATTCTTGAGAAATTATACCAGTCATTTCCATCTCTTGAGAAGGTAACGACTTACGCCGGGCCGAAATCTACCATGACCAAAACTCCGGAACAGCTTCGCGAACTGCGCCGGGCCGGTCTTATCCGCACCTATCTGGGTGTGGAATCCGGAAGCGACGAAGTTTTAAAGGCCACAAATAAGGGGGTAAACGCCCAGGAGATGTTAGAAGCCGGTCTCAGGCTTACCGAAGCCGGATTTGACTTATGGGATATTATACTGATCGGCCTTGCCGGTCCCGGAGAAGCCTCTACCAGACATGCCATCCAGACCGCAGAACTTATCAACAAAATGAAACCTCGTCATTTATCTGCTATGACTTATATGGTGGCAGACGGTACACCGATGGCAGAAGACGTTGATGCCGGAAGATTCCAGGTCTTATCCCCGGATGAAACACTACGCGAGATCCGTACGCTGATCGAACATCTTGAAACGGGCCCTTTACATTTTACCAGTAATCATGCCTCTAACTATCTGCCTCTTAAGGGAACATTGCCGGATGACAAAGAACATCTTCTGTCTCTGATCGATGCTGCCCTCGGCGGAGAGATCAACCTGAGGCATCGTCGCGGACTGTAATGGAAACTCCCATTTTACAAAAGTATTCATATATTATAATCAAAGAGGGAATCAGCAAGACTTGTTGATTCTCTTTTCAAGTGAAAGTGAGATATTTTTACGATGAAAAAGATTCTGTCAAATCTGTCAAAAAAGAAAATACTACTGTTGATTCTGCTTCTTGCAGTTTCCGTCCTCGTGATTGCTAAACGAGATTCCTATTATGAAATACGGGAATATTACGCAATCAATATGTCTGAAACAAAATATGAACTAAACAACCAGGAAGAACAGGAAATCCGCCAGTATTTTGTTGCCAAACAAAGTGAACTCCAAAATGTATATCTGCGTTTTTATATAGAAAATCTTGTCAATTTGAAAGGTCGCATGATCGTGTCCATCGAGGACAGCACCGGAGAAAACGTCGCTTCCCGTCAGACACTCCTGTCCTCTCTGACGCAAACGGAAACTGCAGACTGGACGGAGTTTTCTATGGAATGCAAACTTGAGAAGGGACAAACTTATACTCTTGTTATCAAGACAAAGAACGTTGACACGAAAGCTGATGGATCCTGTAACCTTTATCTGTCCAGAAATAAATCCTTTCTTTTTGGTAATCTTACACTGAATGGACATGAAAATTCCAGACGTCTGGAATCTACGTTTAAATATAATACCTATTGCAGAGACGACATCATAAAAATGTTTCTCCTTCTGATACTCACTGCAATTTTTGTGATCGGACACGATTCGGAAAAGTTTCGTTCTGTCAGATGCAAAGTTGCAAAACCGGCAATGAACCTTTGTGCCTCCCGTCTGCTCTTTGTACTGACTCCCCTCGTCGCTTACTATATTATGCAGACGTTTTCAGCCTATGACCTGTCGTCATTCGCTGACCAGTTAATCTGTGTCCAGGGTCCTTTGAATCTGTTGATCTATACGCTGATTCTGCTTGCATTTTACCTGGTCACCAACCGTACAAAGTATGCGGCTTTATTGACCGTCCTGGTCACTTATATTCTTGGACTTGCTAATTATTTTGTGTGGAATTTCAGAGGATCACCGATTGTTGCTGCAGATCTCGCATCACTGAAAACAGCCACCAACGTTGCCAGCAACTACAATTATTCACTTGGACTTGATGCCGTATGGGCAACTGTACTCCTGGTCTCTTTTGTAGCTGTTCTGCTTTCGCTGGATACTGTAAAAGGTCTGCATATCAAGAAACGTATCATCCTGCTTCTTGTCACTGCTTTGCTGACCACCGGAACCTGGGGTGTATTTTTCCACACCAGTCTGATGAAAAAATTAAACGTATCTGTCAGCGTATGGATGCCGGAACGCGATTATGCCCAGAATGGATCTGCCCTTTCATTCCTTTTAACATGGACATACTATATTGTTGAGAAACCTTCCGGATATTCCGAACAGGCCGCAGAAGAGATCACAAAAGGGTATGTCTCCGACAGCGTCAGCGATGATATCTCTTCGGATGACACTGCATCAGATAACGACTCGAACAATGGAATTTCTAAGGCGAGTGTAAAACCAAATATTATCGCGATCATGAATGAGTCATTTTCGGATCTTGCGGTCGATACAGACATTGAAACAACGGAAGACTACATGCCTTTTATCCACAATTTAACAGAGAACACCGTCAAAGGTCATTTATATGTTTCTGTTCTCGGTGGGAATACAGCCAACTCCGAATTTGAGTTTCAGACAGGAAATTCTATTTCCTTTTTCCCGGCACGTTCCATTCCATATAACAGCTATGTCAAGACCAAAACCGGTTCTCTGACCTGGACTCTGGAGGATCAGGGCTATGTCGGTAACAAAGCAATTCATCCTTATTACGGAGATGGATGGAACCGTGAAACCGTTTACCCGCTGCTCGGCTTTAAAGACTTTATTACCCAGGATGATTTCCACAACAACACTTATGTGCGGGAATTCATTTCCGATGAAACGGATTTTAACCGGCTGATTTCTGAATACGAAGAACAGCGTAAGACCAATTCGGATCCGTTTTATGAATTTACTGTAACCATGCAAAACCACGGTGGATATGCCGGCACACACGGACTGGTAAATGAAAAACTCCAGGTAACCACTCCCGCTAATGTCAACGATCAGGTGACCCAGTATCTGAATTTAATTCGCTTATCGGACGAAGCATTTGAAAATCTTACGAAATATTTTGAGAAGATAGATGAGCCAACCGTCATCGTAATGTTCGGTGACCATCAGCCTGGATTTACAGACAGCGTCTACGATGAGCTTATGGGGCAGTCTACAACCAAACTTGATATTGAAGATACATCCAAGATGTATCAGGTTCCTTATGTGATCTGGGCAAATTACGATATAGAAGAAGAAAATCTGGACATGAGTGCCAATTACCTTTCTTCCTATCTGCTAAATCTGACCGGTAGCAAAATGACTGGTTACAATAAATATTTATTAAATCTGATGAAAAAAGTTCCAGTCCTCTCAGCTATCTGCTATATTGGAGATGACGGAGTTGTACATGCATCCGGGGAGGAATCAGAATATTCAGATCTGATTAAAGACTACCAGATTGTACAGTACAACAACATGTTTGATACAGACAATCGCATCCCGGACTTCTTCTTTTTGAAAGAATAACAGAGGTGAATTTATATGAGTGCTACGAATAACAATATAAATTTTGAAACAACTCTAACTGAGGGCTCCATCTGGAAACGTATGGTTGCTTTCGCCATTCCTTTGTTTTTTGGGAATCTGTTTCAACAGCTATATAATGCCGCTGATTCCCTGATTGTCGGTAATTTTCTAGGGAAACAGGCTCTTGCCGCAGTCAGTTCTACCAGCAGTCTGATTTTTCTGCTGGTCGGATTCTTCAATGGAATTGCCATCGGTGCCGGTGTTGTCATAGCTCATTATTATGGTGCAAAAGACACAAAATCTCTTCGTCAAGCCGTACATACTACCGTTACGTTTGGTATTATCTGCGGTCTGGCACTGATGGTTATCGGACTTGTGACAGTTCCATCTCTCCTACGACTGATGCGCACCCCGGAAGATGTCCTTCCAAATTCTATTTTGTATTTCAGAATCTATTTTCTGGGTTCACTGGCGTTTGTGCTGTATAACAATTTTGTCGGTATTCTTCAGTCTGTGGGGGACAGTAAACATCCACTTTACTATTTGATTTTCTCCTCACTGCTAAATATCGTACTGGATCTCATTCTGATTGGAATTTTCCATTTTGGTGTAGGCGCTGCTGCTCTGGCAACTATCATTTCACAGTTTGCAAGTGCTCTGATGTGTCTGTACCGGCTTTTATTTAAATGTCCGGAGGAATACCGCCTGTCATTCAAAGAGCTGCGTATGGACCCATATATGCTTCGTCAGGTCATCAAAAACGGACTCCCTTCCGGAATGCAGAACTCAATTATTTCCATTGCAAATGTATTCGTCCAGTCGAATATCAACGCCTTTGGCAGTGTTGCAGTAGCCGGATGCGGTTCTTATTCCCGCATTGACGGATTTGCCTTTCTTCCGGTCATCTGCTTCTCTATGGCACTGACTACATTTATCAGCCAGAATTTGGGCGCAAAAAAATACGACCGCGTGAAAAAAGGCGGACGTTTCGGTATCTTATGCGGTATTATACTTGCTGAATTAGTCGGACTTACAATATACTTCACGGTTCCGGTACTGATTGCCTGTTTCAACCGTGATCCGGAAATCATCGCTTACGGCGTCAAACAGGCACATATTCTCACTCCGTTTTTCTTCCTCTGTGCATTCTCGCACTGTATGGCAGGGCTCTTACGTGGTGCCGGGAAGTCAACAGTCCCTATGTACATTATGATGGTAGTCTGGTGCTTTATCCGTGTAGCATACATTAGTATCATCGTAAAATTTATTCCAACAATAGATGTGGTATTCTGGGGTTACCCGCTCACCTGGTTCTTAAGCAGTATTGCATTTCTCTACTACTATCTCAGAACTGACTGGGTACACGGATACACCCACTGATACCTTTTATGCGAACTTCTATTTACCGGAAGTTCGCTTTTCTTTTTTCTAAGAAAGCTTCTACGCCTTCTTTAAAATTTGGAGATTTTCCACATTCAACCTGTGCGGCGATCTCTTTTTCCAGATATTTCTCATATCCGGTCCAACCGATTTCCCACTCCAGCTCTTTGATAGATTTGTAGCAATTTGAAGGTCCTTTTGCAAGGCGTGCCGCAAATTTAGCCACTGTTGCGTCCAGTTCTTCTTCCGGAACCACTTTGTATACGATTCCAAGATCTTTTGCTGTCTGTGCATCAATTGGCTCACCGGTCATACAAAGCTGTGCAGCTTTCAGATCACCCACTGCACGTGCAAGCGCATAAATTCCACCTGTGTCCGGCAGTAAGCCGACTCTTACAAATGCTTCCATAAACTGCGTTCCCTCCGCTGCAAAACAGAAATCACAGCAAAGCGCAAGGCTAAATCCTGCGCCTGCCGCTGCGCCTTTTACAGATGCAATAATCGGTTTCGCACTCTTTTTCATTGCTAACGGAAGCTGTGCAGAACACTTCATCATAGCTGCCAGATCAATCGTTCCGGCATCCATGTCTGCTTTCATAGAACTTAAATCTCCACCTGCGCAAAATGCTCTTCCCTCTCCGGTCAGTACGATTACCTTTACGGAATCATCTGCTTCTGCAGCCTGAAATGCTTCATATAGTTCATTGATAATTGGCGTATTGATGGCATTCATTGTCTTCGGACTGTTAATACTGATCCTTGCAACTGCATCATTTACTTCGTATTTTACCTGTTTCAAATCCATTGTGTCCATCCCCTTTTCATTTCTACCGGTGCATCTGATTTAACGCTGCACCGGTCCCTTTGTCTCATAGTCAACAATTTTCTGATAGATATCAGCATAATTGACTGTCGAAAAATCTGTCACATCTATCGGAATATTCAATCCGATCGAAATATCATAGACCTTATGTGAAATACTGGCTGTAAATTCTTCATAAGAAGGTGCGATTCGATTTACAGATTTCAGCATCTTTGGCCGGTATGTTTCTTTATGATAACATTCCAGCAGATGCCCCGGATGTCTGTCCTCTCCGTTATCTCTTTTTGCACCGCGCTCATAGACCGTCTTCATATCCGTGTACAAATATACAGTCACTGCAGAATATCCGGATTCATCTATTAATTCTTCCAGTTTTGGCTTATGACGCTGATAAAATGGATATTCAATCAGAATCGTCTTATTCTCCCACATGGTCTTCTGAATCGTCAGATAGAATTCTTCTAATCCCCATGCATTCACGCGATCCTTCTGCTTGTTATTATCAAACCCAAATCGATCCCAGTTTTTTTCCTTAATCTCATCATAACTAATCTTAACAATCTCATCATTTTGAAGATAATCAAGGAAACGTTTTGCAGTACCGCTTTTTCCTGTCCCGGGACCTCCAGTAAATATTATGATTGTTCGTTTGTCAGGAAATTCTTTCTTCATAATACCATCCTTAGAATTTGTAAGTTCCATCCATCATTGCCTGTACGCTCTCCGGACTGATGTCACCTTCCATTGGTCCAAATGCCGCTACATTCAATGCTCCGGCTGCCGCAGCCATTCTTGCACATTCTTCAATGCTCTTTTCTTCCAGAAGTCCGCATAAGAAAGTACCTACAGAAGTGTCTCCTGCACCTGTTGGATCTACAGATTCTACTTTATAAAGACCCTGCTCTACAACTTTTCCGTCTCTTGTATAGATTCTTGATCCCTTAGATCCCATCTTCAGCATCAGGATTTCAAGATTCGGATTTTCGAAGCATTTTTTTACAGCCTCTTCTACATCATCAATACCTGTCAATAATTTCAACTCATCCAGTCCCGGTGCAAATAAGCTTGTAATCTCTAAGATTGCATTAATAATCTCATATGCCTGTTTGCTTCTTGCAGGGCTCTTCAAATGCTCTACACGTACATTTGGATCGAAACTGATCTTTGTTCCCTGTTCTTTCATAGCTCTTGCTGTCTTAACAATCTCCCAGCCGTACTCTAATTTTGCTGTCAGAGCACATCCCATAACATGAAGATATTTTGCTTCTTTTAAACCAGGTTCTGTCACGTCCGGCATCTTTGCTGCTGTCGCAGGTGTATGATCCCAGTGGAACAGGTATTTTCTGTCTCCGTCACTGTCATAGGCAACAAATGCACATGCTGTTGATCCATCTGGATCCACCAGTACTTTAGACACATCTACACCATCTTTTTTCAGACGGTTCAGCATACACTCGCCAAACTCATCATCTCCGACTCCGGAAATAATTCCGCAACTATGTCCCAGTCTTGCAACTGTTGATATCATAATTGCTGAAGATCCCGATGGATACGGTCCACTAAATAATGCCGTTTCATTTAACGGAGTATCCTCTTTTGTTCTCATAATCTCTACCAGGGTCTCGCCCATTGTCCAAATCTCAGCCAAGTTCATTCACCGCCTTTTCTTTTTCTTCTTCTGATTTAAATTTCTGGATAAATTCCACAATCTCCTGGTTTGGTCCAAGAATTGTAACATATTCTACACCATGCTCCCAGTATGGCAGAAATGCCGGTCCTTCGCGGAACTCATATCCAGCCTCTTTTGCTTCTTTTACGCAAGCTACAATATCTGTACAATTCAGTGCAATATGATCAATCGCTCCGATCGTATTGCTTGCTCCACCGTCCTTTTCATAGGTCTCGATCAAAATATTTCCACATTCTAAGAATTTAACCGGATGACCGCCATAAGTTGTCTCCCATTTTAAAGTAAACCCAAGACCTAAATAAAACTCTTCTGTCTTTTTGATGTCGTCAGTTGGTATACCAATGTGCTGATAACCATCTACATATTGTGTAAGCATAATCGTTCCTCCTTTTCGATCTGATACTTATTCATATATTTTTGAACACACCTTTAACGTCGTGCTCATATAACAAGAGGCAGATGAATGCATAAACACACCATTCATGTGCATGTCAGACATCTGCCCTTATGTTTCATTACGTCAGGTTTCTGATATACCTGAATGTAATATTATATTATTCGTAAATACTCTTTAATACAGCCGGTGCTTTATCTGTACAGTTGAACAGATCACACTTCTCAGCAATTGCATCAGCAATAGCATAACGTCCCGGTCCTGCAATCTTACGAGGATCATATTCTGTCTCCGGAAGAGTCTTGATAGCTTCTCTTACAGCATCTGTATAAACCTTCTTAAGACCTGTTCCTACATTGATCTTGCTCATTCCCATAGCTACACATTTACGGAAATCGTCTTCCGGCACACCTGTACCACCGTGAAGTACTAATGGAATGTCTGTGCATCCACGAATCTCCCCTAACAGATCAAATTTGATCTCCGGAGCTGCTTTGTAGAATCCATGTGCAGTACCAATTGCAACTGCTAACGCATCGATACCTGTCTCTTCTACAAAACGTGGTACTAATGTCGGATCAGTATAAGCTTTTCCTGCATCTTCTTCTGATACATGAATATTATCTTCGTGTCCTGCTAACATACCAAGCTCAGCTTCTACAGAACATCCATTGATTCCATATGGACTATGATTATGAGCGAAGTCAGCAATTTCTTTAGATCTTGCTATATTGATCTCAAAATCTTCTTTTGAAGCATCGATCATAACATTTGTAAATCCGGCTACAACAGCCTGTTTAATCTGTTCAAGATCTGTTGCGTGATCTAAGTGAAGGCAAATCGGAACTTCTGGATATGTACGTGCGATACCCTTTGCTGTCTCAGCAATCAGTTCCAGAGAACCGATATATTTAACAGCTCCGAGAGATGCCATCAAGATAACCGGTGCATTTTTCTTTCTTGCTCCTTCAACAATACCTACCATCTCAGGAATTGTACTGAAGTTAAATGCTCCTACTGCGTATCTCTCTTTTGGATCTGTATCTGTAGTTGCGCGTTTTCTTGAATCTGCCATAATCTGTTTCATTGTAAGTAAAGGCATAATTTCTAAATCTCCTTTCAAGTTCCACTCAATTAATAACCTAATCTTCCACTGACGCCCTCTTTGATCATATAATAAGCGCCGTAAGCTACAACTTTATCATTCAGTTCTGAAATACGAATCACACTGTCATCCACTTCAAAGCATGCACGACGTTTGATCTCGTTGATCATATCATTCCAGAACCATTTATTTGCCTTGATCATTCCACCCGCCAGCACAATTGCATCCGGGTCAAATAAGTTAATTAAGTTGGATAATCCAACTCCGATATAGCGACCTTCCTGTCTCAGCATTGAGATCGCATAATCATCACCTTTTTCAGCTGCATCACTGAGAATCTTACCGTTTAATTTCTTAGGATCATAATCGATAGATTCGAATGCCAGTGATTTCACTCCATTCTCGATATCGCGAGCCATTCTGCGGTTCACTGCTGTTCCGGAAGCATACAGTTCGAAACACCCGTTATTGCCACAGCCACACTGTGGGCCTTCAAAGTTGACAGATACATGTCCAAATTCTCCGGCAAATCCGGAACGTCCATGATAAATCTGTCCATTGATCGCGATACCACCTCCACAGCCGGTACTGATTGTCTGGTAAAGAACTGTTCCCTCGCCTTTGGCAACTCCAAGGTTCGCCTCAGCAAGAGCTCCCAGGTTTCCATCGTTTTCAACATAAACCGGAACCCCAAATTCTTTTCTCAGTCTGTCTCCCAGTGGGAAATTCTTCCAGCCCATCATCGGAACATCAATAATAAGACCGGTCTTATAATCCAGCGGACCAGGGGCCGCCACGCCGACACCTAAGATGTCGGCCTTGTCAATCCCTGCCGCATTTAATACTGCATAACCTGCCTCAATTGTATTCTGGAAAACGGCATCCTCACCTTCGTAGGTTCTGGATGGAAACACCATAAATTCTGTAACAGGTACACCATTCTCATCGAATACAACAGAAGTAGTTTTTGTTCCACCAATGTCTAAAATTAAATAATATTTCATAAGTCTTCTCTCTTATTGTTATTATTCTAATTTCTATATTATTCTGATTTGTGTTTCTGTGACATATCAAGCATAACTGCCAGGATGATAATCGCACCGATTACAACCTTCTGCCAGTAAGCTGAGATTTCCATCAATGTCATACCATTGTTGATAACTGCGATGATCGCACATCCAAACATCGCACGTGCTACAGATCCGGATCCACCTGTCAGGGATGTACCACCAAGTACGGTAGCGGCGATAGCGAACATCTCATATCCATCACCTGTGTTAGGGTGTCCATTGTTAACCTTAGATGCAGCAACTGTACCGGCAAGACCTGCACAGATACCACAGATCATATGGCATTTTAATGTTACCATCTTTGTATTGATACCGCTCATATGAGCTACGTTGATGTTAGAACCAACAGCAAATACGTGACGACCAAATACAGTCTTTGTAAGAATGATATGGAAGATTGCCACTACAATAATTGTAAAGATAACGATACATGGAATAATTCCGTTTGGAGAAGCTTCTGTCTTGATCAAACGTCCTGATCCAAGTACTGCGAATGAGTTAGGAAGACCATAAACAGGGCCACCACCGGAAATAATATAAGCCAGTCCACGGAAAGCCTGCATTAACGCCAGTGTACAGATCATAGGTACCAAATGTCTGTAAGCAACTAACCAACCGATAAAGATACCGATGACAGCTCCACCTACAACACCTACAACAACCTGAATTAAAATAGCAACTGGTGTAGATACATCACCCATTTTTAAAGTTAACTGTGCAGCTAAGATACCTGTAATAGCCATTGCAGAACCAACACTGATATCGATACCGCCAAGAATAATTACATATGTAAGTCCTGAAGCAAGGATTGCATTCAGACACATCTGTCCAAACAAGTTGATAACGTTCGCCATCTTTAAGAATGAACTGTTACCGATTGAAAATCCAACAACAAGGATAATTAATACGATGATAACGATGTTGTCAGTAATCATTTGTTTAACATTACGTTTTTCCATTTTGTTTTCCTTCCTTTTCTAAAAATACTATTCAGCGACCATCTGATTACGCTTCTTTTTTCGCATCAGATCCATCTGATACAGGGCTTGCCAGCGAAATCATGTTAAGCTCATTGATTTCTTCACGAGCAAGTTCACCAGTCAGACGTCCCTCTGACATTACATAACAACGGTCTGCAATCTTGATAATCTCCGGCATATCAGAAGATACCATGATAATACATCCACCGCCTTCAACGAATTCATCCATCAACTTGTAGAACTCTGCACGGGCATTAACATCGATACCTTTTGTAGGTTCATCCAGAATCAAAATACGAGATCCAGCCGCCAGCCATTTAGAAAGGATAACTTTCTGCTGGTTACCACCTGATAAGTTACCAGTTAATGTCTGGATATTCGGTGCCTTAATCTTTAATTTACCCATGTAATCTTCACTGGTCTCTTTCTCCCAAGGGACATTAACAAACCCACTCTTCGCATGTGCCGGAAGATTTGGAAGACCAATATTTTCCTGAATAGATTTTTCCAGAAGTAATCCGGTACGACGACGGTCCTCTGTTGCAAGACCAATCTTTCTACGAATTGCATCTGCAGGATTCTTGATATGAACTTCTTCTCCATATAAGAATACTTTACCTGAAGTAATCTTTGTTGCACCAAAGATTGCTTCCATAACCTCTGTACGTCCAGCGCCTACCAGTCCTGAGAATGCAACGATTTCTCCTGCGCTCGCATGGAAACTGATATTCTCAAAGACACCTGTCTGACAAAGGTTTTCAACACGGATCATCTCTTCTTTTGCAGTATGTTCCGGCTTAACAAAAGCTCCAAGCTCACGGCCGACCATACTGTTGACAATCGTCTGTTCATCTACATCTTTGATCATATATTCGGCTACTTTCAAACCATCTCTGAAGATTGAACATCTCTCACAGATGATTGGAAGCTCTGCCATACGGTGTGTTACATAGATCATTGTAGTTCCTGCAGCTTTCATCTTCTTAACCTGCTCGAACAGAGAATCAATCTCTTTCTCTGACAGTGAAGATGTAGGCTCATCCAATACTACTACTTTAGCATGTTTTGCAATGACCTTTGCAATCTCTACCATCTGCAGCTGAGCTGCTGTCAATGTGTCACATAATGTATGTGCATCTATCTCAAGCCCCATCTCATCCAATACTTTCTGGGAATCTACTTCCATCTTCTTACGATCCAGAAGTCCATTAGACTTTTTAGGCTCACATCCAAGGTACATATTTTCAGCAACCGTAAGATCTGGAGCGATTGCTGTCTCCTGCTCAATTACTGCAATACCAGCATCAAGCGCATCTTTTGGAGTTTTAAATTCACATTTCTTTCCATCGAGAAGAACTTCTCCTCTTGTCGGTTTATAAATAGAAGCAATAATCTTAATCAGAGTAGATTTACCAGCTCCATTCTCACCAACAAGTGCATGGCATTCGCCCGGATAAAAATCAATACTAATATCCTCAAGTGCTTTAACACCAGGGAATTCTTTGGCAATATGCTTTACCTGTAAGACCGGTTCCATATTTCTCCTCCATTCTTTGATTTAATATTGTACAACTTTTATTAATATAGAGAACTAAGTCTCTAATATTATGAAAGCCCAACCCATTATTGGGGTTGGGCTCTCTAAAATAGCTTATTTAATAGGATAAATAACTCTTCGCTATTTCAATTATTTCTGATAATCAGCTACGTTCTCAGATGTTACAAGTGATGGAGCTAACAGATTCTTCTGCTCTTTAACAGAACCATTCTTGTAGTACTCTACGATCTGATCAACGATACCAGCACCGATTCCTTCTGGATCCTGAGCAACTTCAGCTACCCAAATCTTACCTACTTCTGGATCAGCGATGTAATCAAGAGCTGTCTCACCAGCATCGAAACCAACGATCTTTGTATTAGCACCCTTTGACTGGATAGAAGAAAGTGCACCGTATCCTGTTGGGTCACCAACTACGAAGATGTAAGAAAGGTCATCACCATACTGTGTGATTAAGTTCTCCATGATATCAGCAGCTTTAGACTGGTCATTATCAGCATCCTGAGACTCGATCAATGTGAAGTCTTTTCCGTCATCGATAGCAGCCTGAACTGTCTCTTCGAATCCAGCCTGTCTGTCCTGTGTAGACTGAGCTGAAGCGTATGTAATACATCCAACTGTAGATCCTTCCGGAGCATTCTCTACAACATATTTACCAGCGATAACACCACCTTCGTAGTTGTCTGTTCCTACGAATGAAATGTAATCATCTTTGTATTTGTCATCTAATGTACAGTCAAATGTAAAGATCTGTGTTCCAGATGCGATAGCCTGCTCGATAGCCGGAACTGTACCAGCTGGGTCGTTACAAGAAAGTGCTACTGCATCATATCCTGCTGCAACATAGTTGTTGATAAGGTCTGTACAAACAGATCCATCTAACTGCTGATCAGCTAATGTCGGTTTTGGAATTCCGAGTTCATCACAGCGAGCTGAAATACCATCTTCAACACTCTGATAGAAAGCATCGTTCTCTGTTCCTACGATAAATGCTAATTTTAATTCAGAAGCATCTTTTGTCTCTCCTGATGCAGCTTTTGTTGAGCTTGCTGTAGAGTCAGAAGATGATGAGCTAGAGTCAGATGAACTTCCGCATCCAGCAAGAGAAGCTACCATCATTGCTACCAATGTTGTTGCTACTAATTTTCTTTTCATTCTAATTTTCCTCCCTATGAAAATTTAGTTACTGTATTAAATTCTGTTTGCAAACAATTTAATATTATTATATATGCTCGTCCTATTTTTGTCAATGTGTTTATGTGATATTTCACAATTTTCCACAGACTCCTCAGAATCTATTTAGTCACTATCACCATTTCTTTTGTTCGGAAATGCACACACCACTGTCAAAAGCCTATAACCCACTTTTTATCAGTCTTTTGCTACCGGATACTCGTTGCAGAGTAATCTGTATGCAGGCTCGTCTTCTTCGATCGTTGGGAATCTTCCGATCGGTTTGTAGAATCTATTATCTGTGTTGTCATCATTTGTCATGGAAACCTCACCAATCAATGCCGGTCCGCCTTCCGGAATGATAAATTCATGATACAGATATGGATACAATGTCATACTCTCACCCGGGTGAAGTGTAACTTTTGTTCCTGCAGGTACTTTGTACTGTCTTCCATCCTGGCAGATAAGCACATCAGTATCCTCAAATTCTTCAGTTTCTTTGTTTGCATTATAGAACTGGAAGATGATATCGTTACCACCACGGTTGATGATGTCTTCCATCTTGTTCCAGTGGAAATGCATAGGGGAAACCTGTCCTGAATCGCACATCATAATCTTCTCTGCGTAAGGTTTTTTGTACTTAGGATCATGGAAGTTTCCGTTACGGATTGTAATCAATGCAAGACCCAATGTATCAAAATGACCCTCGCCATAGTCTGTTACATCCCAGCCAAGGGCGTTGTCGCGAATCTCGTCATACTCGTGGCCTTTTGTCTCCCATTCTTCAGGGGTAAAGCTCAGGTATGGTGGCAAAGCAAATTTGTACTCAGCCAGTAACGCTTCAAACTTCTTGATAACCGCATTAATCTCTGATCTTTTCATAATTACTTTTCTCCTTTTATTTTGTTAATTTTTTGAATCAGTTCATCAATCTTCTCTTTACCTTCTACGATACTGAAACGAAGAGTATTCGTTTCTTTCTCAAATGGCTGAAGATAATGTACATCATCGTGTTCTATATGATAAAGTTTACCATATACGCTGGAATTTGACGGTTCGAGACCTAATACATAGTCTCCGGACGCCATAGATTTCCACTCCATGAAATACGGAAGATTCTTCTGGTTGAAAGAAATACAAAGTCCGATCTCAAGTTCATGGTTTACTACCAGTGCCATCGTATCCAGATTCTCATCAGACTGCATGTCATGGATAAATACATATTCTTCCTCATTATCCTTCGGTGTGTCCATGACATTCCAACGATCCACATGATCTTCTGAAAATTCCTCACGACCTTTTACACTGGCTGACGGAACATACAGTTCACAGTTCTCGTTTAAGAACGGATATCCCATGTTGCAGTGATATAAGAGCATCAGTGGCTCCGGACGGAATGACTGATTCTCTACCTCATCTGTGACAGTAATGCTGTTCTCTCCAAGTTTACTCTCGATTTTTCTTCTGAGGACCATATTTTCCCCAAAAAGTTCTGCCTCACGCATCTCTCCTGTAATAACAAGTTTATAATCATCACCATCACGTACAACATCTGTTCCAATATGTTCTGCAGGTGTTGTTCTGATGCGTCCATGCATCGGATAGTCTTTGCCGTCTACACTGCATGGTGCGCAGATATTTTCAAGACCACAGGTAAAAAACAATCCACCCATGATACTTCTCAATGCCTCATCTCCATTGGTATCGTACTGATTTCTGCCTTCTAATCCCGGCTTTGCCATAAAGGTCATATTCATCCCCTTATAAGAAAAATCAGAAATATCCAATGCTTTGTCTGCCATTGCGTGGAAAGAAATATCTCCACACTTTGCCTCGATTGCATTCATGTGCTCCGCACGGCCTTCTTTGTATGTGATTGGTCGTGCATAGATCATCTGCTGAATACTTCCACAATATTTCATTAATTTATTGTTCATAGTTCTTACTCCAAATTCGCATGATACTGCCACAGGCTCTTCATGTCTACATTTCTCTCGTCAACGATCATTTTAGCTACAATATCTCCAAAAACTAAAAGGCTCTGTTCAAACAGAGATGTCATAACCTGTACAGAATCGATCTCATCTTCTAAATAGTTCTTTGTGCGAACCGGGATCCTTACCATGAAGTCTGCAATATCTTTCATCTCGCTGTTTGGATTAGAACCGATATGTACGATCTTGCATCCGAAAGTTTTGGCTTTCTTTGCAATTCCTAACGGGAATAATGATCCGCCGCTTCCTGAACCAACGATCAGCAAGTCTTTGTCTGTGATGGCAGGTTCTGTAATATCGCCTACATAGTGTGCTTTGATTCCAAGGTGTGCAAATCTCTTACACATTGCCTGAAGTGATAACAATACTCGTCCTACGCCAACGAAAAATACCTGATCTGCTTCCAGAACAGCCTCTACAAATTTCTCAACAGATTCCGGATCAACAGCGCCAAGTGCTGCGTCTACTTCTGAAAGCACAGTTTTCATTGTCTCATTGTAATGCTCGTTATAGTATCCCATGTTTCTTCTACCTCTTTTTTATAATTATTTCTGATTAATCTGGTTCTCAAGCTCTACTAATCTCTGTAAACTTCCCGTCATATCATCTTTTTTGATACATGTACTTCCTGCTACAAAGATATTTGCTTCCCCACTTGTTCCGTAAGTAGAAATATTTTCCGGCGAAATACGTCCATCCAGAATCACTTTTGTATCCAGTCCCCGAGCTTTGATCATCTCATGGAGTTCATGGATCTTTCTTGCAGAATAAGGCGTCTGAGCTTCACCTTTCATCTGTGCAAATCCCGGATTAATCAACATAAGAAGAACAGCATCGCATTTATCCAGAACATACTCTAATACAGACAATGGTGTCGCAGGCTTTAATGCAACTCCTGCACGGATTCCTTTGCTGTGGATATAGTTGAGCATTCCGTCAATATGGTCACATGTCTCTACATGAAATACAATCTGCGAAGCTCCTGCTTCGATCAGTTCATCAATAAAAAACTGTGGTTCTTTTACCATTACGTGTGCTTCAAATTCCAGATTTGTCTTCTTTCTGAGCTGCTTTACTGTATCCAGTCCCAAAGGCATACTCGGACTGAAATGTCCATCCAGAATATCTACGTGAAGCATCTCAATACCATTTTCCTCTAAAATCTTTGTTTGCTGTTCCAGATTACACATATCAAGTGTGATCAGAGATGGTGATATGTTACATGATTTTTCCCATACTTTTTCGTTCATACTACTTATTCTCCCGTAAAAATTCTTCAATCTGCTCTTTTGTCGGCAGTGATGCGATCGCGCCTTTTTCTCTGACTGCCAGAGAGCCGCTTACGTTACCATAATTAACAGCGTCTTTTAAAATCTCTACTGTGAACTTGTCCACGCTGTCAGCGCCAAGGTTCAGAACTCTTGAGAGGAACCCTCCCCAGAATGCATCTCCTGCACCTGTGGTGTCAGCCACATAGTCAGCCTTGTATCCCGGTGTCACAAAAGAATCTCCATTAAAGAAACATTCCGCTCCATCTTTACCAAGAGTCAGGATCACAACTGCAATATCATATTCTTTCATCAATGCCAGCACGTTGTCGTGTCCGCCGACCATATCAACTTCTTCATCAGAAATCTTTAAAAGATCAACATATGGAAGAATTTCTTTGACCTTATCGGCACAAGCCTGTTTATCATCATGCCACATTAAATTTCTGTAGTTGATGTCATAACCAACCAATACGCCCATCTCGTGCGCTCTCTTCAAAGCATACTCCGTTGCTTCTACAGCTTTTCCTGCTGACATTGAGCATGATCCAGCCAGCAAAATCTTGCAATCCTTCAGATCTTCATCTCGGATCTCCGATTTATCAAGCATCATATCTGCGCCTGGTTTTCTTGCAAATGTAAAGCTTCTCTCGTTATCCTCTGTTAAAGATACGAATGCCATCGTCGTTGTTGCATCGTCACATAATTCTGGTGCCAATGGTGTTACGTTGTTCTCCTCTAAGGTTTTAATCAAAAATTTGCCGAAATCATCATTGCCTACTTTGCAGTACATTCCGGCGTTTAATCCATTTCTTGCCGCTGCGATCGCAACATTCGCCGGTGCTCCTCCTGCATTTCTTATGTAGCTTCCCTGCTCTGTTCCCGGCAGAAAATCAATGACCATTTCTCCAACAGTTATAAATTCCATAATTGTCCTTTCTGTTACCTATTATTGCTTACTATTATTCTATGCCCGTCCTACGCTTCCTACAACCTGCATTTTCTGCATGACATATTTTTTAACTTCTTCCATTCCTACGACACCGTATTTCTTCGGGTCATAAGCATCCGGATTCTCAGCCAGATATGCACGAACTCCTTTTGTATATGCAATTCTTAAATCAGTTGCATAATTCACTTTACAGATACCACGGCTCACACAGTCAGTTACCTGTTCATCCGGTACGCCTGATGTTCCATGAAGAACCAGTGGTACATCTACGACTGCGCGGATCTCACTCAGACGTTCTACATTTACTTTCGGAGTTCCCTTGTAAATACCATGAGAAGTTCCGATACCTACTGCAAGTGAATCTACATTGGTTCGCTCTACAAATTCTTTTGCTTCCTGCGGATCTGTATATGGGCTCTCTCCTTCATTTACAAGATCATCCTCTTTACCACCTACTTTTCCAAGTTCACCTTCTACCGGTACATGTCCCGGATGGCAGGCATCCGTTACTGATCTGGTCAGTGCGATATTCTCTTCAAATGAAAGTTTTGAACCATCAATCATAACAGAAGTATAGCCAGTCCTATATGCCTCCATCGCTACTTGAAAACTATTTCCGTGATCCAGATGCATAACTACCGGCACAGTCGCTCTTGCTGCTGCCGCACTTACATTTGCCAGATAATAATCCAATCCCGCATATTTTAATGTACCTGGTGTTGTCTGCATGATAACCGGAGATCTGCTCTCTTCCGCCGCTGCCAAAACAGCCATCACCATCTCCATGTTCTCTACATTAAATGCACCTACCGCATATCCATTCTTCTGTGCATCCAAAAGTAATTGTTTCGATGTTACTAATGGCATTCTAAATCCTCCTATTCCACCTCTGTAAATAAAGTTTATTTCTGTCTATGTTATTACTATACTCTGTTTAGTAATAACTCGTCAATCCTATTTTTGATAAAAAAGCAACAACTTAAAAAGTAGAAACCATCAGATTTCTCTAATAGTTCCTACCCATGCTTTTCCGATTTATTTGATGGAAATATCTCCGTCATCCGTTTTTATTTTCAAAGTCCCGACTGCCTGCTCAATCTCTTTTTCATAGGATGCCGCATCATCCGAAACATTTTGATTACCTTTTAATTTTTCTGCGGTCTCAATATCTCCACAATCTGTCCTGCCACTGATATTCAATATATCTTTCATCTCTTCGCACAGGCTGATATCGACATCTCCATACTTTGTACTTATCACGTTTTCACCTGCAAAGGACGCTTCTGACACCTCGATGTCACCATCATCCGACTGAACAGTACTGTCTTTCATTGTCAGTTCATCCAGATTTATATCACCATACTCTAATGTAATCTTGAGTGAATCCGTCTTTACATCTGCTACATCTAAATCGCCATCTCCCATCTTAATCTGACCCGCGATTATCTGATCTTCCGGCACATAAAGCGTGACTT
Source organism: uncultured Lachnospiraceae bacterium (assembly GCA_934351835.1). Classification (GTDB taxonomy): domain Bacteria; phylum Bacillota; class Clostridia; order Lachnospirales; family Lachnospiraceae; genus CAKRJP01. The sequence continues at coordinate 12,549 of CAKRJP010000018.1, read as the reverse complement.
CATTTTCATATTCCTGTACTTCCTGACCACCAATGAAATCACTGAATGCTCCAATATCAATCTTCAAAAATACATTTTTAGAAGAAACGGAGCCGCCCTGTTCACGCAGCCGCAAAGTATCTCCGACCACCTCGTAGGTAAATGGATTTTTCTCATCAACACCAATGCCAGCTTCATCACCTTCCAGAGTATACTCCAGATAATAGTGTTCATCCTCCGATGCCTTTATACGAAAATCAATATTTTCAAAATCTACATCTATCTTACTAATGTCATCAATCTGTGTCTTTGGCATCTTCCGAATGTCGTCTTCCGATTCCCTCATGGCAGTTCCGCTCATGCGGTTTAAATTAGCTGCTTTCACATATTCTTTTCCGCCCAGAAGATTACCTGCTCCGTATAAAATAATTCCTGTTCCGCAACAGATCACACCTGCAATCAACAACCGTTTCATTACCATTTTCATCATACCAGCCTCCTTACTTTCCACTGATTTTCTTCGCTATCCATGCGATTCCTTTTACCATCCAGATGCACAGATAAAGAATCAAAATGCCTGCCAATATACTAAGTCCGATTCCCAAAATACCCGCACCTACAAGTATCATGCCTCCCGGTATTGATACGACAAGTGCTATAGCACCCCTTAAAAATAATTTGATCGAAATCAGCACTGCCGCCAGACAACAGATAAATCCACAGAGCAATATTGTTATTACTAACAATATCCCTGTCACTACCAATGCAAGTGCTGTAATCAAAAGAGGAATCCCTATCGGCGCCGCACAAAGTGCTAACACTGCAAGTAAAATGTTTCTTCCTACAGAAGATGGTTTCTCCTGTCGCTCCGGCTCGGTGAGTTGCGAATCTAAAAGCTGATTTAAAAGTTCCGATGCCGCTTCCTTCGGCGTTCCCAGTTCTTCAATTGCTTTATCTATCTCATCATCGTCGATCTCATCAAAATATTCCCTGAAGTAATCCATAGTATCTTCATAATCCGATACCGGAAGACGCTTTAAATATTTCTGTAATTTTTTCAGATATTCTGTCTTTGTCATGCTCTTACTCCTCCCTCAATAATGCCATCCAGGGTATCTCTGTAGGACGCCCATTCCTCTTTTAAAAATTTAAGTTCTTCTCTTCCCTCATCTGTCATTGAGTAGTACTTTCTCTTTCTGCCCTGATGTTCCTCTGAATAAGTTGTCAAAAATCCTTTCTTCTGCAACTTGCTCAAGATCGGATATAACGTTGACTCTTTAATATCCGCTGCCATCTTGACTGTCTGACTGATCTCATATCCATAGGAATCCTTTTCATCCACCACTGATAAAATAATGCATTCTATTAAAAGTGAAGAAACCGGATAATACATAGAACCCCTCCTTCTTTTTATGTAATTTTTTAATATATAAATATTTTATATATGTTTTTCTTGTATATATAATAATTCTACATATATAATTTGTCAACATATATTTCAGAAAAATTAGCCGTTATTTTGTGACATGCAAAAAACTCCCGGAAATGAATCTAATTTCAATTTCCTGAAGTCTTTTTATCCTATCATTAGCAATAGACATTTCCCACAATTGACTGCATTTAATAATTTGGCTGCGTTGCTTCCACATCTTTTGCGACCGGTTCTTTTTCTAAATCTTATTCATGTTTCAACCACTCTGTTGCTCCGATATACTGAACTGATTTTGCACCGTAAAGATTCCCTCTTCCGGCACATTCCAGCACCTCTTTTTTCTCTGACAATGCTTCCAGGAAACCCGCCACAAAACTGTCTCCTGCACCTGTGGTATCTATACAATTTACATTCGTTTCGGCATTCACCCAACACTTATCCACATCTGTCCGAACATAGCAGCCACGTTTCCCACTTTTTATGATTACATTCCCCACACCGGTAGATTTTATAAGCTCAGCAGCTTCTTCCACAGTATCTGCGCCTGATAGAAGCTTTGCTTCTTCTTCGTTTGGGAATAAGTAGTCAATATAAGAAAAGGCTTCTGCCATATCTTCCAATGTCTCACCATTTTTTCGTTTCGTCATATCTGCACAGACAATCTTCCCCTGCTCCTTGGCCTTCGAAAAAATCTGTTTCAGTTCATCCGGACCAATCTTTGGAAATACAAAAATGCTTGCAAAACATATTATTTTTGCACTTTCTGGAAATGGTATCTGAATATGATCTAATCTCAAACTCCGTAATGTTCCATGCGGATTTGTAAGGAAACTTCTTGCCCCGTTTTCTTCTACCAGAACAATATTCATTCCCGTCGTTTCTTCCTCTCTGATGCATTCCTTACAAACAATAATCCCAGTCTTTTCACAGTGATTCTGAATAAATTTTCCCGCCTCATCCATGCCAATCACCGTTTCTAACTGTACTTTCTGCCCTTTATTTGCAAGAATCGTTGCTTCATTCAGTGCATCAGCTCCTGTTGTCATATGAATATCTTCCACTGGATACGATCCTGTTTCAAAGACGGATGTGCTGACAGGTCTCGCCAGGACATCTATGATAGCTGCACCTATAATTACAATTTCTGGGTTTTGCATGAGTTATACTCCTTCATCTGAATATTTCCACTTTAAAATTCTTCAAACACAGCACATGCTGCATCAAAATCAGTCGTATCACTGATCACAATACTGCACTTGTAGCCATCTTTCACTAAAAATATACTCATTCTGTTCATATCATTGCCATTATATTTTTTATTTTAACATAATTTCTTCCTCCCGGACTTTTTTTAATAATACTCCATGAATTGGGGCGGGCGCAAGTACTCTCTGCGCCAATCTCGCAACATTTCGCATCAATCTCGCAATATTTTGCACCGATCTCACGACCCTCGGCTACTCAGTCGCAGGCATTCATTAAATGCCCGCGACCAGGCAATCACATTATTCGCCGTGCTACCTCGCAGCAAATGCTGCTCAGTCGCGGGCTTCGCCCTATAAATAAGCAAAAAAATACAGGGAAGAATATTAATTCACAGCGCGCCAATCTCGCAGCCTTCGGCTGCTTTGATCGCGGGCATTCGTTAAATGCCCGCTTCCTGGCAATAAAAAAGAGACATGCAAGTAAAACTTGCAGTCTCTTTTTATATCGCCTTAATTGGCGCTTAATTCATTGCTTTCGCGTATATTACTCGATGATTGTAGCAACACGTCCTGATCCTACAGTACGTCCACCTTCACGATATCAGACTGGTGTATTGCGGTGTGCAAATGGTGATTTTTCGTGTAATTTGTATGGGAAAATCCGGATTTTCCGTTGTGTCCGTGTGGTTTTTGGGAATTTTGTTATCATGGTGTTATCACAGTTCCTTATACCGCACTTAATAATTTCTTTATGCTTTACACATAAAAACTCTATCTGATGAATATACTATATAATACCGGAGGTGAATTTATGATTTCATTTCATTGTCAAAAATTACTTTCAGAATATTCAAATCAGTTACAAGAAATAACCCAAAATGCTATATCTGAAACTCTGTCAGAAATAGATAATATATCACTATTCATTGAAGAATCGCCTTCTCTTCAATTAAGCGAAACAGATTTTCTATTCTACACCAAACGGCTTTCTAGGCTTTTAAATGATGATAAAAGATTACTCAATTTCTTTATAGCCTTTAATACATCAATTAAAAATTTATCTGATTACTTTCAAGATTAAAAAATTACTGTCTGATTTATATTACCTAATGCAACAAGCCCCTCAATAGTTCCACTATACATGTTATTTAATGTATGATCTTTTGCCTCTAATATAGCTCTTGTTGCTTCCCTTCTTAATAATTGCATCAATCTAATTCGATATTCTTCTACTGAGCAATTAGTTTTTGCCGCATATTTAAGTGATTTCATAAAAGCAATTTTATATGATTCATATATAATATGCCTAGATCTTTTCGCTCGACCATTATCATACACTATATCTTTTTCAAATCCTACAAACGCCTTACAGCCTATTTCATCAGAAATACTTAATCTACCCAACTTTTTTGCACTTGAACAACAAAAAGCCAATACTACTTTATTCTTGAAAACACAAACATTCGTTTTATCAACTAACACGTAATCTAAATTCTTATCAGGATTATTTCTATATCTTAATATTTCCTCTTCCGTCCCATGTGTCAGAAATATAATCAAATCACTCTCCTGAATATCATTCATTATTTGTGCCTTTTTCGAAGCATCAAAGGGTTTATATATTCTTTCAATCTTCAAGTCGTGAGAATCATTTAAAATGTCATTTATACTATATGTATCGTTCGGTGACATAAAGTGAAAGATTTTTGTACAATCATTATCATTTCTATTCCAATAAACATATATTTTCATTCCTCTTCATCCCCACCAAATTTCATCATATACGTTAAAACCATTTTGAGTATACTTTTTCTAAATTCTTCTCCCAGTCTTGTCCCTTTCTTTAACTCTTCCAACATTCGATCAATTGGATATAATGTATCATTTACCAAAAAATCTCCGCTACTTTGATATTCTTCCTTTAAATCTTCCAAGCTCATTATTATTGCATCTAATTCATTAATTGCCTCTATGATTGCTTCCGATATGTATTCAGCTTCCTTCGGAATCATTTTATATATATGTAGATCATTAATCAATTGAAGCATTTCCTCATTTGTAAAATCATAACATTGTGCTCCCTTTAACGAAAAACCTCCCGAATAAAATATTATCTTTGTTCTTTCATTATTTTCTCGAAATTTCTTCATTAAATCAACACCAAATCTAGTTTCGTCACACTCTCCAAAATTTAATGATGCTGCACCCATTGCACAATCAAACAATACTATGTCAGCTGCTATATTATTTAAATTTTCTATTTCCTTTTGTTCTTTTAATACAGAAAAATCAATATCGTATCCTTGTTCCAATGAAAGCAAATTTTTTACTGCACTCATTATTTTATTAATTATTTCAACTTCGTCATCAATGAATATAATTTTGTAGGTTCTCACATTACCCCTCCTTTAATCGGAAAAACCATTTCAAATGCTGCTCCTTTTAATTTACCTTGTTCTAGCAAGTTAATATCTCCACCTTCATCTTTCATAAAATCTAGCACATTAGGAAGCCCGATTCCAGAACCATTAGTCGTTGTAAAACTAACATTGAATATAAATGGTGCAAGTTCTTTCGATACTCCAGTCCCGTTATCTTCAAAATACAAATTAATACTTTTGCTTTGCTTTGTAATGTAAATAAGTATTTTTTTATTTTCTTCTTTTTGCATTGCTTTAACAGCATTATCTAATAAGTTTTCTAAAGAAATCCTCAACTCTTCAACATTTACAAATATACGATAATAATTATCTACAGTAAATTCAAATTCAATATCATTATAAACTTTCTTGTTTTCCTCAATAAATTCTTCGATAAAATAAGATAAAATAATAGTATCTCTTTTTTTTCTACGTGGAGAACTACGTCGCATTGCAGACATGACCATTCTACTAATATCTTTTAATATTCGATCTACAAAATTTTTATCATACTCTATATTATTCTTTTTAGCTTCAATCTCCAAATTCGAAACAACCGCTTCTAACGCCGTTAACCTATTTTTAATTGCATGAAGCATATCATATAGCCGATTTTCCGCACCTACTATTTTTTCCATCACTTTCACTCGATTTGAAAGTTGACGATTTGCTTGTTCCACATAGTCAATATTATTATTTATCGTTTCCAAAGTTTTATTAGTTCTCGTAACTAATAACTCTTTGTCTTCATCTGAAATAGCTATATTATCATATATGTTTGGCATTTCATTTTTAAAAACAGTTATATCTTTTTTTATTTCCTTAACTTTTCCCTTTATTATCTCTCCTTGCTTTTCTGACTCTTGTTTAATTTGGTTAAAAACAAATGTCTGCAACAATTCTATACAACGCCAAATGAATGCCTTAAATTCATCAAACTCCTTAATATCTTCATTTAATCCTTGCCGGCTTGTCGCATCTTTTAATATTGGATTGTCAATTTTACTAATCTGCACATACCCCACTAAGTCTCTAGTTCCAAATGTTCTAAACGCTCCCTGCGCATGTTTATTATCTATCCCTAACCAATCGTTTTCTTTTTCACCATAGGGCAACACTCTAAAGTCATCTCTAAATACTTTTATATTTCCATAATCCTTTGTGGTTGTTCCGGTCCTTCTTGTAAATGCATTTTTTGCCGCTTTATCCATATACAGAATTTGTAATTTCAATGGTCCAAATCCTGGAGGAACTAATTTTATTTCTTTACATTCCGATTCCAATGCTGTATATATCTCATATTTCATAAGACCATACTGATCAATATTCGCAATTATTCCCGTAGTTGCATATTCAAAGGAATCATTAACTATTCTTTCTATATCATTTTTACTATATTCTAAATATATTTGAAAACGTTCCTGCTCTTGTGCAAAAGGTGATATCAATTTTTTTAAATGATTTTTTAATTTTACGATATCAGCAATTGTCCATTTATCACGTAATAAAGATATTTCTAATGTTAACCCTGTTTTTTGTGGTGTTGTACATCGCTCAACATAACAATCAAAATCTATATCTTGTATCTTCTTCTCATGATCATCAAACTTATTCCAGTCAATTTCTAATGTTGTTTTTTCATAGCCATCTGCTCCAACACTTATCAATCTTAATAACGAACCTAATTTATCTGCCCCAAATCTTCCTATTCCTTTTTCGCCATTAATAACTCTTTTGTCTTCACTAGAATATAATGATTTTTCAATATATGTATTTTCCTTACTTGTTGTACCTATCTCCATCCATTTCGTTTTTACTTCCTCAAATGACATTCCTACTCCATCATCTTTTATTATAATTCTGGAATCCACATTTGAAATCACACGTTCTGAATGACGCACTTTTCCTAAATCTTTACTCGATATATCAAACCCTTCAAAAGAAACAGTCGCATTGTGCGCAAATGCATCATAAGAATTTTTAATTAATTCAAAAATAGCTATAATATTATTTGTTATCAATTCTCGCCCAATTAATTTTTCTAATTTAGCATTTGTGCTAAAACTCAACGCTACTTTATCCATCTCTCATACTCCTTAATATAACTCCAACCTGTTCTGCGAAAAGTGGTGGAACAGCATTTGCAACCTGTGTATATCTTGGTACTTCTGTTTTTCGTCGTGATCCACCTGTCGTATAATTTCCAAGAAAAATATAATCGTCTGTAAAGCTCTGAATTCTTGCACACTCTCGAACTGTCATAATTCTCGGCTCTTTATAATGAATAAAATCATCTGGTATTGACGTAATAGTTGGACAAATACACTTCGACTTTAATGGTGTCACACCCCGTTTTTTTAATCCATCTACTAAATTCATCTTTGGGGTAATTCGAATCGCTTCCTGCGAAGCATTCATCAATGCAACAAATAATTCCTTTGTTTCTTTCCTAGGTTTCGCAAACCTATGGCTATTCGGTATTTGCACTCCCTGAACATTCCGTCTCATATATCTCTGATATGATGACTGTGCTGGTCCATATACTCCATTCATGAATTTAGGCGAATCTTGGCTTTGAACCTCTCCATATTCTTGTAATAAATCGCCAATAGCCTCTGAAACATTTACCTTTAAATATAATTCTTTTTGTTTCAAAAAATTTTCTTTATTTTTTTCTAATCTTTCAAAAAAATCTTTAGCATTTCCATTTCTTATAGCAAACAAAATAAAACGCTTTCGATTCTGTGGCACACCATAATCAGACATTATCAATTCTTTAAACGCCACATCATATCCAAGTTTTTTTAAAGCTTTAATTAGTTTTTCAGAATATGGAATACCTTTTATTTCTTTTCCCTTATATTTTCGCTTAAATGCAACTGTAAATCCATGTACATTTTCAAAAAAGAGCATTTTCGGTTGAACTAATTTCACAAATTCTATATATGCATTATATAATCTATTTCGTATATCAGTTCCTTTTCTTTTCCCTGCCATCGAAAATCCCTGACAAGGTGGTCCACCTACAACCAGCTCAACTGTTCCTCTTAATTTTTCTAGTTCTTGTCGATGTTCCACTATTAAATCATTAATATCTATACAATCTTTTTCTAACCAAGTTGGCCAATTAAAATGGTCCCGACTATCTATCAAATTATATTTTAATGTTGCAAAAGCATCTTTATTTTTTTCTACAGCAAAAAGCCCTTGCCATCCGGCATTATATAATCCATATGATAAGCCCCCACATCCGGCAAACAAATCAACATACATTCTTCCACCTCATAATATTCCACTAGCCGTTATTATTTTCTTTTTTCATCGCATTTTTCTATATTGTAGACAAATTTTCTTTCACCGCATTGGCCACATACCAAAACATTACTGGTGGAATTGCATTTCCCAATGCTCTATACTGTGCTGCTTCACTTCCAACCAATTCAAAATTTTCTGGAAATGATTGAATTCTTGCCACTTCTCTTGGCGTAAATCGTCTATACTTCTCTCCTTCTTTCAATACCGGATCCGTACTATTTAAAGAAACTTTCGCCAAATGGGCGCCAACGGTATTACATGGTTTTGACAGATCCTGTGCTCGCCCCTTATTCATACTTTCTCTTCTTCGCAACATACCTTCAACTGCACGCTGACTAAAAAAATATTTTTCATCTACAGATTTTTCAACAACCTTTTCTAGTGGTTCAAATTTACTTTCATCGTTAATTATGCTCTCCGGAAAGTCAAATTTAATATTTAAGTCACTCCTAAATCCCACAATAATAACACGTTCCCGTTTTTGTGGAACACCATAATTTGCAGAATTTAATATACGATACTGTACATCATATCCACTATCTTCAAACTCTTTCAAAATTAATGGAAACGCACTTTTTTTATTTGCTGTAAGAATCCCTTTTACATTCTCAGCTATAAAACATTTTGGTTGTTTTTCTTTAAGAATTCTACACATTTCAAAAAAAAGTTTACCTCTTTCATCTTTCACCCCAAGTCTTTTTGGATTTTGTGCAACAATAGAAAATGACTGGCATGGAAATCCACCTGTCAAAATATCAAATTCTGGTATATCATCTGATTTCACTTCTCGTATATCTCGATTATCTGGAATAATTCCAAAATTTTCTTTAAAAATGTTACATGCGTTATCATCAATATCATTTGCATAAACGATTTGCATATCATTTGAATTATAATGTTTTCCCAAAAAATCAAAATCTCCCAATAAACCTACATCCGTTCCACCACATCCGCAAAATAGTGAAGCTACTCTTAATTTTTCCATGTTAATAACTCCTCAAACCGTCCTACATTTTTAGGATCAAATGTTATATCTGCACCGTCAGAAGGTATCATGTCAATCATATCCTTCTTATAAAGTCCCACCGGATCCTGTAATAAAAATAATTTCTTTTCTGATTTACTCAATAACAATCGATATACATAATATCTATCATGTGTACTATTTGCTGTATTCCATTCATTTTTTGTCAAATGAATTCTGTTAAAATGTAATGGTTTTGAGCTAATAGTCGTCTTAACCTCTATATATCTTTTTCTTTCATCTAATTCTATTGAACTAATATCATATCCAACTGCAAACTGGGTTGGTATTCTCTTAATCAAATGTATCAAATCTTCACGTCCACCTAATTTCATTCTCATACACTCGTGTCCATGAATCAAACTTTCTCCAATATCACCAATGTCTTTTGTTGTGAATTTATCATAATATGTTGCAATACGTTTTTCTAATACATTATCTCTTTCAATAAAATCTGCCAATACAGCATCTTTAGTATTTTTTGCATTTTCCTTTAGTTCTTGTAATTCTTCTTTACTATTTGCAATATAGGCTAAAATATCTGTTGAAAAATCTGTATCTTCCATATTTCTATTAACATATGAAAACCAACTGGTACTATACATTTTTATCTTTTCCAAACTGCCCCTACGTTTTTCTATCATATCATCATACTTATCAAACCATTCTGTCGATTCACAAAATTTTATGATTGATTCCTCTTCAAGTGTGTTTAGGTAATACATTCTGCTATCATAAGTCTTGAGCAGATTAGCTATTTCTAAATAATCTAGAATATCTCCGGCATAACGGATAACATCTCCTGTTTGATCATACATGACTTTATTTTTTCTATTGACCGTGATTCTTTTCCATGTTTTTTCAACGCCTTCATTGTCTCTAGTAACTCGCAAATCATTAAATATACAATGGCATACTTCTGGTTTTGTAATTCCAATTGAATTACCACCCTCTCTATTTGCATACTTTAACAATTTCAATATATACTGTGCTGGTTTAAATTTTACTCCATGCTCAATTTGCTCTAATACCCCTTTGGGTTTAATATGTGCACCCGGATATTGAAAGTTATACAGAAATATCTTAAAGCACTCTACTAAATCTTGATTATGTGCTAATTCAATTGCACGTCTTCCTGGTTTATCTGTTGTCTTTGTATGTTCAATAAATCCAAATAAAGCTGAGATTTCTGTTCTCCAATTATTTATAGTTTTCAATTCTCTATGTGCATTTCCAGGATATCGAAATAGAGCTGCATTTACATCAGAAATAAATTCATCCGTTTTCTTTTCTCCTACCCTTGATATTTCTTCTGCAATATAAATCAGTACATTTTCTATATCACCCTTAAATCGTGGACGTACATGATGTAGTCTAAAAAAATATTCATCAGGTATTTGATACTCTATCATACTATTTTGCCTCCAATGCTTTAGTTAATTGTTCAGCTATATATTTTGCCATAAGTGGCGGAACCGCATTTCCTACTTGCCTAAATTGCTGTGTTTTATTTCCTAAAAAAATAAAATCGTCCGGAAATGACTGCAATCTTGCACATTCCCTAACGGTTGGTACTCGATTAAATTTATAATGAAAATGATGTCTATGCCCTGTATCAATCGTTGGTGCTGGTTTATCACTTGCAAATCTTGTCCATGCAACATGAAAATTTCTACTATTCTTATATTCTTCTGGCAAATCTTTATAATTTCCACCATCTGGAACCATTGATATTATTTTTTTTACCTTTTCGGAATGATTGGCCGCAATATGATTTTTAACCTCTTTGGAATTTTTTCTCATCAACTTCTGATAATCATTCTGTGCTTCTGTAAGATATGGTACATTTTCACTTCCCAAATCATTTTCTAACGTTGGTAAATCTGACAATGCCATACTACAGCTTACTTTCTGCGGAATAATATCCGGATATTCAAAACACCCTTCTTTCATTCCCACAAACACAACTCGTCTTCTATTTTGCGGCACACCATAATCTGCTGCACATAGTATCTTATACTGTATTTTGTATCCTAGTTTTGTGAATTTTTGAATAATACTATCTTTTATTTGTCCACCAAATAATCCAACAAGACCTGGTACATTTTCTATTACAAACGCTTTCGGCTGGATTTCCTCTACTAACCGTATATAAGATAAATAAAGCTTATTTCTCGGATCTTCAAATTTTCTAGGTCCCGACAAAGACATTCCCTGACACGGAGGTCCACCTATAATTACATCTATTGATTTGTTCCCAATTAATGGTTTAATATCTTTTTTGTATGTTATCTCTGTTATATCTCCACATATTGATTTTGCCCCTGTATGATTCAATTCAAATGTTTCCAGTGCTTTAGCATCATTATCTATTCCTAACAAAATGTTGTATCCAGCTTTTTCAAATCCATATGATAAACCTCCACAACCACAAAATAAATCAATGGCGTTTAGTTTTTTTCTCATTTTCTTTTCTTACCTTCCTATTATCTTCTGGTTTCACTGCATCTTCTGGAATTGCCCATGCTTCTCCTAGCTTAAAGGTACCCTTTATACGATTTTCTGCACACAAAATTTGTACTCTTCGTTGAGAAATATTCCATTTTTTCGCAGCTTGACTTGCAGTCATATATCCCATAATACTTACCTCTTCTTTCATCTTTTATTATATTCTACGGGACGAACAAAAGCAATGCTCTATTTTTTATCTTATTAACTATTTTTACATACAAAAGCAGAGAGGCTTTATACATTGCCTCTCCATTCTATCTATACATACAATAACTTCCCCTCGATTATTTCTTCTGCTATTTCTAGAATATTATTCATCCTCCTCACCCATTCCATCTGATTCTGCATCTTCAATTCTTCTGTCACTCCCCACTGTTCTGCCAGTTGTTCCACCAACATTTCAACTTTTTCTCTAACCTCTTTATCAACCTGATTCAGATGCTCCGTCAGTTTCCCGGTCAGTACCAAGTACTGATACTTGGCACTTCGGTGTTCCTTCAGAAACTGTTTTCGCATTATTCCATATTTCCCATATGTAGGTTCTTCCTCATTGATTTCCAGATCCGGCAGATAATAATCTCCATGCAATGTGTAGCTCAGTCCGTTCTTTTCATCATAAATCTGTTTCTTCATATTCTTACAACTCCATTCCTCTGTATTTTG
>CAKRJP010000017.1 GCA_934351835.1 uncultured Lachnospiraceae bacterium | reverse complement strand
TTTGGATCATCCATATTCTCAGGGCTGATATTCATCTGATCAAAATAGATCTCTGTTAATATCTCCATAACACTCATGTCACCACCAATATGTCCTGCCTTGCCTGACATGATGATATCCATTACATCTTCTCTTAATTCGTAAGCTAATGCTTTCAAATTTTCCATACTCTTTCACCTCTTGCTTTTGCATTGTGTACGCTTAACTTGTTTATGCTTTTATTATAAACGTTTATATAAATATTTCAAGTAAATTTTTATATTTTTGTTTATATATTTTGCTTTTCGTTCAAATGTACAAAACAAGGATCAAAAACATTCCCTAACAGCTGTTTTTCATTGCTTTCTTTTAGCATTTCGCACAAAATGGTATAAAAATAGTGTTATGTAAACGTTCACATTCGTTCACATAACACTTTATCTTTCTTTTACACTGCCTCGTTCTACAAAAGAAGTTCCTACCTGTAATTTAATCTTGGCTTTCCTCGGGTTGTCCATAGACATTGCCAGTTCTCTGACCGCAACCTCTCCCATCTCATGTTTGTATACACCCACCGTGGTTAACGGCGGATCCGATACTGCTCCAAATGCAATATTATCAAATCCTATGATCGATACGTCATCCGGGATCTTATATCCATCTTCTTTTAATGCCCTCATGGCACCGATCGCGATAATATCATTATCTGCCACAAACGCTGTCGGCAGCTTTGGATTATTCTGTAAGTATTCTTTCATGCCGGCATAGGCACTCTCAATACGGGTCCCTACCGTCGCTATATATTCCGGCCTCACTTCCAGACCATGCTGTCCCATAATCCTGCGGTATCCGATCTCACGATACCTGAAATCCTGCACCCGGAAATCTCCCTGGATATAGCCGATCTCACGATGCCCTTTCTGTACCAGATACTCCATCGCACGGGCAACCGAATCCGTATTACTGATCAGAACACTGTCGAATGCATGAATATCACTCCAGCCATCCAGAAGGATTATGCGGTTATCTGCCGATACAAACGCCATCAGATCTTCCTCCAGCATCTCTGTTCCCAGCAAGACGATCGCACTCTCAGTATCTGCCAGAATCTCATCAATCTGTTGCTCATACTCTGCATCTCTGATGTCCAGTCTGCAGAAGACGGTCTCGTAACCCAGGCGTCTCGCCTGACGCTCAACTCCTTCTATCACTGCGGGATAAAACGGGCTGTCATCGATGATCTTGCCATTTCTTCTGAAAATAACAAAACGTATCTTCTTGATCTTCTCTTCCGTGCGGTATCCCAGTTCCTGTGCAACCTGCAGAATCTTATCCGATGTCTCTTTATTCACACCACGCTTATGGTTCAGCGCATTTGATACTGTCGCCGGCGAAAATCCCGTAAGTTCACTGATCTTGCGAATGCTGACTTTCATGACAGACCTCCTCTCCCAAATAATATAAACAATATAACATAAAATTTACTAAAAATAAATATGCGAATGTTTATTTTATTTTTCTTAATATCTATAAAAAAGACCTTTTGAAACCTGACGTTTTCAAAAGATCCTTTTTAACCTTCTCTTTAATTAAAATCATTCTATTTCAAATGTCTTATTTTTCAAGTGAGAACGCTTCCACAACCACAATCCAGACACGATAACTAATAAACCTCCACCTATCATTTCAACTTCATAGACTACATTTTCTTTAAAAGTTGTCATAACCGGAAGTGCCGAGCACACAATCGCAATCACGCAGATTACCAATTCCATATACCCGAGAAAGCATCCCCACTTTTTATTTTTTGTCATCTGATACAACCCAGGTTTATCAACCTTTTTCCGTTTAATTTTAATATATGCCGCAAATAAAAGAACATATGGAAACAACGATGTCAACGCGGTCATAGTAATTAATACATTGTAAATCGTTTCAACTGCCGGGAAAACTGCCACGCCTGCAAGCAGCAGAGAAACAAGTATCGCCTGAAATAAAATCGCCTTCTCCGGAATGTCATGTTCATTTTTCTTCGTAATCTTCTCCGGAAAGATTCCCGGTTCAGAATATCCAAACAACATCTTTGTCGGTTGTGCAATATACAGCACTACCGCTCCAAATATTGACAAAGTAATTCCAAACGCTACGATCTGAACAAAAAATTGAGGAATTTCCAGGAGATTGCAGGCAATTACTAATGCATCCAACGTCCCTGTATACGCAAAGATTTCTGACGTCGGCATCAGCATTGTCATACATACTGAACCAATCACATATAATACGCAGATTGTTCCGGCAGCAATCATGATTGCTCTTGGATAATCTTTCTGAGGATTTTTCATTTCAGAAGCAAAGTTTGCTGTAAATTCAGCTCCCGTATACGCAAATGTAATTCCCGAAATTGCAACCAGCGAATTCATATTTAGCTTAGGGGTCAGTGTTGCTATCGTATACTCGGATGCGCTTGGAGCCTTTTTGAACACTACCACTGCCAGAATTGCCATACCAATCAGACACACCGTCGGTACCACTGAACCCAGCGCACCTACACTGGTAAAATATTTTCCAAATTTCATACCTCGCATACTCGCAAACGACAATGCCCAGAAAACCACCAACGACATGATCAATACTAATATTTTGTTATCTGCAAATTCCGGTTTCCCAATCATATAAGTAAAATTGATTGAGAAAAATGTCAAGAAAGATGCATACCAGAAAATAAGTGCCGTCCAATGCATCCAGGATACTAAAAATCCATATTTTGTTCCGAATGCAATTTTAACCCAGTCATTCAGGCCTCCATCTGTAGGATATGCCGCTGCCAGTTCCGCACACATCAGCGCCTGTGGCACAAAGAATATCAGCATAAATATGATCCACATCGGGATTGCTCCCAACCCCAGACCAAAACTGTCTGAGGTTGATTTTGCAATCCAGCGGATTCCATAAAGGGCAGATACATTCATAAGCACAAGTTCCCAGAATGTAATACTTTTTTCTTTCAATCGCCTCGCCCCTTTTTAAATTCCATTTCTCTTTACTTTGTAGTCATAATCTCTGTGGAATACATGTTCATCATTAATTGATGCATCCATGTGTCCGGTAATATAGAAGTTATCTTTATCAGCAGTCTGAGTAACAACGATATCACAATCTGTCAGCCATCCGTCACGGCCGTTCTTCATCTTCTGCGTAATAGTATATTTTGCTGACAACGGATCTTTGTTGCTCATCGTCAGTTCTCTCTTGAGGTTATGTTCTACTACCGTTCCAATATCATCAAAGCGATAGATACCCTCTCCAAACACTCCACCAACACCGTTTGTAATAGATGTCCATGAATCCGTGAGCAGATCATACTCAATTGTACGGTCTACTCGACCAGGTGATAATGTTGTCATCGGAGTAAGCGGTGCACATCTAGCTTCCATATTCGGACCTTCTGCATCTTTTCCTGAGAACATCGGTAATGCAAATTTAGCAGTAGACAGATCCAGTTTTAATGTTGCAAGCTCTGGTGATGGCCAGATCATTGGCCAGAATGAGTTTGCAATAGAAAGTCTGATTCTGTGTCCTTTCGGGAAGTTATGTCCACACACATCCAACTGTACTTTTGCTTTATATGTCTTACCTTCTTCAAGGTATACCACCTTATCATGCCCCTCTAAATGCGTCAGATTCATAAGTCCATAAGAAACTCTTGTTGCAGCTCCATCCGGATGGATATCACTCAGCTGAGCATACATAAATGCATTTGGCTTATCACAGGTAAACTCTACCTCAAATTCCGGATATCCAAGAATCTCTACTTCTTCCTCTAATACATCCGAATCAAATATCATTGCCATTCCATCATCTACTCTCATATCCGCCGGAGACTCCCCGAGAACACCTGCTCCCATCCACTCATTTGCCAGGAGTCCGTGATTTGGAAGTGTGCAAAGATCTACGATTTCTTTCTTTGCATTTGCCTCATCCTGAAGATGTCCGTACGTCATAGAAAGCGTCTTCATAGCAACATCTTTTGACGGCCATCCGTCCAATGCAACCCAGCGTCCATCACTAAGTGGATGTACAGTTTCCGGCTTCATGCTGTCTTCCAGCCACACCTGTACCATCGGGCAGTCTAATGTGTCGTTATCAACACCTTTCAGCCATTTATCCCACCATTTTGTAGCTTCACCAAGGAAATCAATTGCCGGCTGAGGCATTCCGTCGTGAGCAAATACATGTGCCCAAGGTCCGATCAGTGCTTTTCTCGGAACACTTAATCCTTCCATCAGAGTTAATACGCTGTTTGTATAAGAATCAGCCCATCCATCCAGTGCAAATACAGGAACTTTAATATCGTCATAATTCACGCTTACAGAGCCGTGCTTCCAGTAATCATCTCTTGTCTGATGTTCCATCCAGTTAGCCGGCCAAAGTGGCATTTCCTCCAAACGTTTAACAGACTCTTCTTTCCATGTATCCGGTTTGATCTCCGAATCAATCGCGCGGCACATGTATGCCAGCATAATATTGCCCCACCAGAAGTTATCATTCAACAGGCATCCGCCTTTATAATGAATATCCTGTGTATATCTGTCATCAACAAATCCTACACAGATGATCGCTCTTAATCCTTTTGGCTGTCTTGCCGCAACCTGCAATGAGTTAAACCCACTCCATGATTTTCCCATCATTCCGACATTTCCGTCACACCATGGCTGCTCGGCAATCCATTCGATGCATTCTACCGCATCATCCTGTTCCTGTTTCAGGTATTCATCATAGAAACACTGGTCAGACTCTCCTGCTCCACGCATATCTACACGAACTACGTTATATCCCATACCTGCAAAGAAACCATACATCGGTTCATCTCTTCCACGCATTCCATCTCTCTTACGATACGGCTGTGTCTCAAATATTGTAGGAACCGGTTTATCTGTCTTAGGATGCCAGACACGCGCCGAAAGGCGGCAGCCATCAGACATTGTGATCCATTCGTTCTCGATCACATCCCACTCGTAAGGAAATTCATCTCTCGCCATTACTCTTTTTACTGTTGATTCTACTTTAGCCATAATTTAACCCTCCTTCTTTTTTATTATGCTTCTGTAGCATCTGCTTTTTTCTTTCCATACTTTTTTGTCCAGATAATCGCAACGATTAATCCAATCACGCCCATCGCGATCATATACAGGAAATTCAGGTGATATCCCTGATATCCCGGATAAGTATCTAACAATTTACCTGCGATTGTATAGCTCAAAACTTCCGGCAAATATCCAAATGTGGATGCCATACCAATTGCAACTCCTCCTAATTCCACCGGAATACCACCTTCTGAAATAAACGAGAAGTACAGACCAAAGTTTATAAACATACCTGCATATACCAGCACACAAGCCGCCACAACTAATATCATTCTGCTATCCGAAGCCATTTTGCCTGTAACGTCCATGATAACCACACCGGTAATCATCAAAATATAGCCAACAATCATTGTGTGGCTTCTTCCGAATTTATCTCCGGAAAATCCACCAAGTGTTGCAGCAAACGGACGGATGTACTGAGACATAACCGTTAAGATTGCTGCGATCACGGCTGTAACTCCGATGATATTACTTGCATAAGGAGTAAAGTAATATGATGACATATTAAAAGTATAACTTGTGTACATCATGATAATAATCAACCACATAACCGGCATCTTTAATACTCTGATAATATCTTTAAACGAAACAACGCTTGAAGTTCCGTCTTCTTTAACGGTCTCAGGCTCCTTCAACAAGAAAATAAAGATAATACCTACAATCAACGGTGCCAACGAATAGAACCAGATAATTCCCTTAATTCCGAGATTCGGCATTGCCTTTCTCTGAAAAATTCCGAAAATCGCTGTTGCCACTGCAAGATGTGCCGCATTGAATACACCTCGCCCACCTTCAAAGGTTCCATAGGCACGGCTTTGTTCTTCCTCAGTTGCCTGGATTCTGACAATCTTCATAAGCGCAGGCCAGAAAGTCAGAAGAGATGTAACACCCCATAATCCATAGATCACTACCAATGCATAGAAATTATCAACAAACAAATGAAGCAATCCACCCAAACCAGTTGCAATCATCGAAAAAATAAGCAGTTTTTTCGCTTTGATTTTATCGGCCAATACGCCACCGATAATATAAGAAAATACACCCAACACACCGTAGGCACTTCCTAAAAGTCCCATCTGTGTATTAGTCAAGTGATACATTGCCTGATACGTATCATAGTAATATGATCGAAAATATGGCAATCCATAAATAATTGAGCCGGCAAAAGATAACAAAAGAATTGTTCCTATATTCTTCTTGTATCCTACTTTTGCTTCCTTAGACATAATCTCCTCGCCTCCATTCAGCTTTATAACGTTTTTTTGAGTACT
The DNA here is from genome assembly GCA_934351835.1 of uncultured Lachnospiraceae bacterium. Classification (GTDB taxonomy): domain Bacteria; phylum Bacillota; class Clostridia; order Lachnospirales; family Lachnospiraceae; genus CAKRJP01. Next base: position 47,716 of record CAKRJP010000017.1, on the reverse strand, counting down.
CTTTTCGTTAATAATTATTGCACATTGATAACCCATTCACAAATTTGTCTGGTTTCTTCATTCGACAATAATTTTTACTATTATTCTCACTATACGAAAATTTTATTTAGAAACCGCGGTCTCTGTCTGTTACTTTTCCTGTTTTTTACCTATTTTCATACAATTCTTTCATATTACGAAAATTTTACCCAGTAGCATTTTTTATCAGAATATGTTAGAATCCTTTTATGCTTTTCAGTTTTTATTAACTAACATTATCCAAAAACAACAAGGAGGGATACTATGGATTCCAGCGATTTTTACGTAACACTTGGCAAAAAGCTTCGGGCAAGACGTCGGACCAAACACATGACCTTAAGCGATCTCTCCAAAAAGTTGAATAAAAGCGTTGCAACGATTTCCAAATATGAAAAAGGAGAGGTTCTCATAAGTATTGACACTCTGGTAGACATTTGTCAGATTCTGAATATCGACATTGCCTCTCTGCTCCCCACAACTTCAACCGATAAAAGCGCAGCCGAAATTGCAAGGTACCAGAATTATTTTTCTGACAAACTTTATCTTTATTGGTTTAACGGGGAAAAGAACTGCTTGCAGAAGGCAGTTCTGGAAAATCAGAATTTGTCATTAACCGCTACGATGTATTATGATGTCGATGACATATCCAACTACTACGAAGCGAATTATATTTACGAAGGCGAGATTACCTACAGTGATACATGTACGGTTTTTATCCTTGTAAATACAAAGCCGCCTTTTGACATTCTGACGTTGCGCCTTCCGTCCATCGGCATTAATTCCAAATACGTTGTCGGTCTGATTTCCACGATTACGTGCTTTTATCAGAGCATCGCCATGAAAGTGATTGCCAGCGAAAATCCGCTGCCGCTTAATGATGAATTGATAAATGCTCTTCACATTTCTTCAGATGAATTAAAGAATATCAAACGTACAAACTTTTTCTTTGCACAATAGTCAAAAAAGAGCGATGGATAAAATCCATCGCTCTTAAAACTATCTACACTTAAATCTTCAATTGAATTATTTAAGGTTAACTTCAGCACCCTCTGCCTCAAGTTTAGTTTTGATTTCCTCAGCCTCAGCTTTAGAAGCAGCCTCTTTGATTACCTTTGGAGCTTCGTCAACTAATGCTTTAGCTTCTTTCAGTCCAAGTCCTGTTACTTCACGAACAACCTTGATTACTTTTACTTTTGAAGCTCCTGCAGAAACTAATTCTACATCGAACTCATCTTTCTCTTCTGCTGCTGCAGCTTCTCCGCCTGCTGCCGCAACTACTACGCCTGCTGCTGCAGAAACACCAAACTCCTCTTCGCAAGCTTTTACTAAGTCATTTAACTCTAATACTGATAACTCTTTGATTGCATCAATAAATTCAGCTGTTGTTAACTTTGCCATCTTATTTTCCTCCATTTTTTGTTATTTTTCGTTTTTAATATTAATCTTTGATTATTCAGCGTCTGTAGCTTCTACTGCTTCTTCTGCTGCCGGAGCCTCTGCCTCACAAGCGTCTGCTCCACCTTTCTCTGCGATCTGATTGAGAACGCGAGCCAGGTTTGTAATAGGTGACTGTAAGCTTCCAAGTAATTTGGATAACAGTTCTTCTCTTGAAGGGATCTTAGATAACTCTGTAAGAGCATCAGCATCATATACTGTTCCTTCAACTACACCTGCTTTTAATTCAAGGGCTTTTGCATCTTTTGCAAATTTGCAAAGGATTCTTGCCGGAGCTGTTGCATCATCTTTAGAAATAGCGATGGCGCTTGGTCCCTCTAAATGCTCATCCAAAGCTGCAAAGTCAGTTCCTTCAAAAGCTCTCTTCATCATTGTGTTCTTACAAACTTTGTAGATAACGCCTGCTTCTCTTAACTGTTTACGAAGTTCTGTATCCTCAGCAACAGTCAGTCCACGGTAGTCAACTAAGACAACGCTTGCTGCGTCTTTAACGTCTTCTGCAATAGCCTGTACAACTGGTTGTTTTAATTCAACTTTTGCCACGAATGGTGCACCTCCTTGTTAGATTTGTAAGTTCGCACCGCCGATAGATATAAAACTAAAAAGCCTCTATATCCAAAGACACAGAGGCGTAATATCATACATTTTGTATCGATCTTTCCTCGGTAGGCGTCCATCAAAAAATGTTCTTACGCTCCTTCGAGCACCTACTGTCTTCGGCAGTCCTTGAGTAGATTACCACATCTACCACCGTTTGTCAACTGTTTATTTGTACTTTTTCATACTTTTTCAACTTTTTTGATTATTTCAAACTACGGGATATACTCTTTGAGTTCGGACTCCGGCTCTTTGCCTGCAAAAAAAGAAAGGCCCACATACGCAAACATACAGTTTACATATATGAGCACCTTTCATTTAAATTCGTATTCTGCTAATAATTAAGCAAGTTTCATAGGGTTAACCTTTACACCAGGTCCCATTGTAGAAGTAAGAGTCACGCTCTTTAAGAACTGACCTTTAACTGCTGCCGGTCTTGCTTTGTTGATAGCATCCATAAGCGTCTGGAAGTTGTCCGCAAGCTGTTCTTCTGTAAATGAAGCTTTACCTACTGGCACATGGATAATATTTGTCTTATCAAGTCTGTACTCAATCTTACCGGCTTTGATATCGTGGATAGCTTTTGTAACGTCCATTGTAACTGTACCAGCTTTTGGGTTTGGCATAAGTCCTTTTGGTCCAAGTACACGACCGATACGTCCTACAACACCCATCATATCTGGTGTAGCTACTACTACGTCAAAATCGAACCAGTTTTCTTTCTGGATTTTCTCGATCAGTTCCATTCCTCCAACGTAATCTGCTCCAGCTGCCTCAGCCTCTGCTGCTTTAGCATCTTTTGCAAATACAAGGATACGAACCTTTTTACCAGTTCCGTGTGGCAGTACAACTGCTCCACGAATCTGCTGGTCTGCATGACGTCCGTCACATCCGGTTCTGATATGAGCTTCGATTGTCTCATCGAATTTTGCTACTGCAGTCTTTTTTACTAATGATACTGCCTCAGCTACATCGTAAAGATTACCTCTCTCGATAGCTTTTGCAGCTTCAACGTATTTCTTTCCTCTTTTCATCTAAATAACCTCCTTGTGGTATTGTCGGGATACCCCTCCCACTTTGTTCAACTTCAATTATTCTGTAACTGTAACACCCATACTGCGGCATGTTCCTTCGATCATGCTCATAGCTGCTTCGATTGTTGCTGCATTTAAGTCAGGCATCTTTGTCTCTGCAATCTGACGAACCTGCTCTTTTGTGATTGTAGCAACTTTGTTCTTGTTCGGAACACCTGAACCTGATTTGATGTTGCAGGCTTTCTTAATAAGAACTGCAGCCGGTGGTGTCTTTGTGATGAAGCTGAAACTTCTGTCATTATAAACTGTGATTACTACAGGGATGATAAGATCTCCCTGATCAGCTGTCTTAGCGTTGAACTGTTTTGTAAATTCAACAATGTTAACACCGTGCTGTCCAAGTGCAGGACCAACCGGTGGAGCCGGTGTAGCTTTGCCGGCAGGAATCTGTAATTTAATATAACCTGTTACTTTTTTTGCCATTTCAATTACCTCCTTGTGGTGATGGCGGAGCCTCTATGGGTTCCTCCCACGTTGATTGTTCTTGTTATAACTTCTTAACTTCTGCGAAACTTATTTCGACCGGTGTTTCGCGACCGAACAGCTCAACATTAATTGTAAGAGTCTGCTTCTGCATGTTCATTGTCTGAATAACGCCAACCGTATCGGCCCACGCTCCGGCAACGACCTGAATGCTGTCGCCCTCCTTGAAATCCACTTCGATATTCTCTTTCTGGATTCCAAGCGGAAGCATCTCAGCATCTGTAAGTGGAACTGGTTTTGATCCAGGTCCGACAAATCCCGTCACACCTCTTGTATTACGAACAACATACCATGTATCGTCATTCATAATCATGTTGATGAGCACATATCCCGGAAACATCTTCTTCTGTGTCACTTTCTGAACGCCGTTCTTAACTTCTACAACGTCCTCAAGCGGTACACGCACTTCCAGGATCTGATCTTCCAGATGTCTGTTCTCAATGGTTTTATCAATGTTGGCTTTTACTTTGTTCTCATACCCTGAATAAGTATGAACTACGTACCATTTTGCCTCTGACATAAACTCACCTTTCTTGCTTGTAATTTATCAGTTATTTTACTAATAAATCCACTCCATACTGGGCGATAAAATCTACGATTGCAATCACCGCACCTAATACTACGGATGTGGCCACAACCGCAATAGTCTGCTTTCCTACTGTCATCTTGTCTGGCCAGATAATCTTCTTAAACTCGGCTTCTACGCCTTTGAACCAGCTCTTCTTCTGAGTCTTATCGCTCATGACATCCACTCCTTTGCAACGACTATTTTGTTTCTTTGTGCAATGTGTGTGACTTGCAGAACTTACAGTACTTCTTAGTCTCCATGCGTTCCGGATGAGCTTTCTTATCCTTCGTCATGTTGTAGTTACGCTGCTTGCATTCTGTACATTCCAATGTTATTCTTGTACGCACAACTTCCACCTCGCTTTACATGTCTTAATTAACTGTTACTTTGGCAGTTTGCGAGACTGCCCAATTTTAGGCATAAAAAAAAGACCTACTTCCATTCGCCAGAATAGTGTATCATACTCTATTCCGAAAAGCAAGTCTTTATTTTTCAACTTATTTCACAGAGCTTCGTCTGGTTTTCGCCTTAAATCTTACAAACATCTATCTCATCTCCAGTTCTCTCTCACAGAGATCTAATGCAGAGGCAATAACCGCATCCATGTCATAATATTTATACTCTCCGAGACGGCCACCAAAAATCACATGATCTTCTTTATCTGCCAACGTCTTGTATTCTTTGTAAAGTTTTCCATTTCTTTCGTCATTTACCGGATAATATGGTTCATCTCCCGGCTTCCACTCAGAGCTATACTCTCTGCTGATAACTGTTTTCGGAAGATCTTCCCCATTCTCATCTTTACCAAACTCAAACCATTTGTGCTCGATAATCCTCGTCCACGGGGTCTCACAATCTGTATAGTTCACCGCTGCATTCCCCTGAAAATTCGGTTTGTCCAGGATCTCATTTTCAAATCGTACAGAACGATACTCCAGATAGCCCAACTTATAATCAAAATATGCATCTACCGCTCCGGTATAGACAATTTTGTCTGCCATTGCATTGAATGTCTCTTTGTCTTCAAAATAATCTGTATTCAGGCGCACTTCTATTCCTTCCAGAAGATTCTCAACCATCTTCGTGTATCCTCCTACCGGAATTCCCTGATACAGAGCATTGAAGTAATTATTGTCAAATGTCAGTCGTACCGGAAGTCTCTTTATAATAAATGCCGGGAGTTTATCACACGACCTTCCCCACTGTTTCTCTGTGTATCCCTTGATCAGTTTCTCATAAATATCTTTTCCTACCAATGAGATTGCCTGTTCTTCCAGATTCTGTGGTTCTGTAATCCCTGCCTCTTTTTTCTGTTCTTCAATCTTTGCCGCTGCCTCTTCCGGAGTCACCACTCCCCACATCTTATTGAATGTGTACATATTAAATGGAAGAGAGTATAGTTCTCCGTGATAATTAGCAACCGGTGAATTTGTGAAACGGTTGAACTCAGCAAACTGTGTAATATACTCCCACACCTTCTTATTATTGGTATGGAAAATATGTGCACCATACTTGTGCACCTGAATTCCTTCCATCTTCTCTGTATATACATTTCCTGCTACCTGCGGTCTCTTATCGATCACAAGAACATGTTTCCCTTTCTTCTTCGCTTCATGTGCAAATACAGCTCCATACAAACCTGCTCCTACTACCAGATAATCATATTTACTCATCCGTTCTCCTCTGCTATACTATATATAATATATAGTCTTTTTATTTTCTGATTTACATTTTCTATATCAGAATAACAATTACATCTTTTAAAATCAAGATTTTCCGTATTATATGAAACCGTTCTTGTTCTGTCGACAAATTTTACCCGTTTTTTCGATATTTTTTGTAATATTTGCATAATGATTTTAATTTTTTTAAATATTTTTTATTTTTTTCGCACAAAAATGTGGTATACAAACTTAAGTAGATGTATAATAGATAGTAGTATTTTTTGAAAGAGAGGACCCATTATGAAACAAAACAATATGCTAGCAATGATATTGGCGGGCGGTCGTGGAAGCCGTCTTCACGATTTGACGAATAAAGTAGCCAAACCAGCCGTTTCATATGGGGGAAAATACCGTATCGTTGATTTTCCCCTCAGTAACTGCGCCAACAGCGGCGTCAACGTTGTTGGTGTTTTAACTCAGTACGAATCCGTTTTACTTAACAGTTATGTAGCCGCAGGCAGACGCTGGGGACTGGACGCCAAAGACAGCGGTGTCTTTGTATTACCGCCCCGCGAAAAGGCTGACGCCGGACTGGATGTTTATCGAGGAACTGCAGATGCGATTTCGCAGAACATTGATTTCGTAGATTCCTATGATCCGGATTACCTTTTGATCCTGTCCGGTGACCATATCTATAAGATGGATTATGATCAGATGCTCCGTTATCACAAAGAACACAATGCCGATGCCACTATTGCGGTTATCGAAGTTCCTATGAAAGAGGCAAGCCGTTTTGGTATCATGAATACAGATACTGAGACCAATCAGATTGTTGAATTCGAAGAAAAACCGGAACATCCAAAGAGCAATCTCGCCTCTATGGGTATCTACATATTTAACTGGAAGCTTCTTCGCAAACTTCTGATCGCCGATATGAAGAACGATGCTTCCAGCCATGACTTTGGAAAAGACATTATTCCGGAATTGCTGAATGATGGCAAAGCTTTATACGCTTATAAGTTCAAAGGCTACTGGAAAGACGTCGGAACCATTGATTCCCTCTGGGAAGCTAATATGGATCTGTTGGACAAGAATAACGAACTTGACCTCAATGATCCTTCATGGAAGATTTACACGGAAGATGTATCAGCACCACCTCACTATATTGGACCGGATGCAACTATTAATCGTGCATTTATCACACAGGGATGCGTCATCGATGGCGAAGTTACGAACTCGGTATTATTCACCAACTCCAGAGTCGGTAAGGGCGCTAAGATTATTGACAGTGTACTGATGCCGGGCGTAGAGGTTGCAGAAGATGCCACCGTTATCCGTTCACTGGTTGCCAACAACGTCAAGATAGGTAAAGGCGCTACAGTAGGCAGTGTTGACAGCGAGCATATCGAGCTTGTTGCCAAACGAGTAAAGGGGGTTGAATAATATGTCTAAAGCTTTTGGAATCATTACTTTTGCCAAATCAAATACCTGGGTAGAAGGCTTACAGTCTTATCGTCCGATCGGAGCCTTTTCATTTATGGGCCGTTACCGTGTGATCGACTTCCCGGTTTCCAACATGAGTAACAGCGGAATCGATCAGATACAGGTTTACATCAAGAGCAAACCTCGTTCACTGGTAGAACACCTTGGAACAGGACGCCATTACAACATTAACTCCAAACGCGGAAAACTCCACATGTTATTCTCGGATAACCGTGGAGAGCACGATTTCTACAATAATGATATCGCCGCTTTCATCCAGAATATGGAGAATATCGAAGACAAGAAAGAAGAGTATGTGATCATCGCACCGGCACATATGGTATATGTCCAGGATTACGATGCACTGTTAAAAACACACATTGAGTCCGGTGCTGATATTTCTTTACTGTATCACTCTGTAGACAATGCAAAAGAAGCTTATCTTTCCTGCGATATCCTGAACCTGAACAAACAGAAAGGGGTTCAGTCTATCGAAGCCAACCATGGTAATGCCAAGAACCGTAATATCTTCATGGATACCTATATTATGAAGACAGCTCTTTTCATTGAACTTGTAAAACAGGCACAAAAGACATCTTCTCTTTATACTCTGGCAGATATCGTGAATCTGGCTTGTGAGGATATGGATGTTCGTGGAGTTGCACACCGTGGATATTTTGCAGCTATCACAGACTTCAAGAGTTATTACGATGCAAACCAGGCATTGTTGGATTATAAGACTGCTGCCAGCCTTGTTTCTAACAACTGGCCGATCCACACTCGTACGAACGACTCTTGTCCAACCCAGTATTTTGAGACCGCTAATGTGAAATCTTCACTGATTTCTAATGGTTGCCTGATTGAAGGAACGCTTGAGAACTGCGTTGTCGGACGTGGATGCCAGATCAAGAAAGGTGCTGTTATCAAGAACTGTATTATCCTTCCGGGAGTTACCATTGGCTCTAACGTACACCTTGAGAATCTTGTAGTAGACAAACACGCAAGTATCACTCGCGTAAAAGAGATTATCGCAACTCCGGATAATCCGGAATACATCAGGAGAAACGATATTTTATAGATTCTTCATCTTATAATGGATTCTCTTATAGAAAGCCGCCGCATGTTGAATTCCTTCATTTCATGCGGCGGCTTAATTTCCTTTTATTTATCTTTATTTGTTTTTATAAATACCGTGCCGTTACTGAATCCGGGCATTCCAACATACCCGTCGGCGTTCCGGCATAAAGGATCGTTCCTCCTTCATTTCCGCCTCCCGGCCCCAGTTCAATCACGTAATCAGCCTGCTTTAATACTTCCAGATTATGTTCGATCAGGTAAATAGTGTTGCCATTTTCTGTCATCTCATTAAACAGATCCAGAATGTTCTGGATATCTTTCATATGAAGACCATCTGTCGGCTCATCCAGAATAAACACTTCTCCTTCGCTCTTTAAGTAAGATGCCAGTTTCATTCTCTGAAGTTCTCCTCCGGACAATGTGGATAATGCCTGATTCAAATGCAGATAGGAAAGTCCCACCAACATCAATGGGTGCAGAAGCCTGACAATCTCAGTTCCTTCGAACCATTTCTCAGCTTTTTCCACACTCAGATCCATCACCTGCGCAATGTTCATTCCATCCACTTCATAGGCCAGGGCTTCTTTCGAATACCGGAGTCCCCCGCAGGCCTCGCAGGTTGTCTCAATAGCATCCATAAATGCCATATCCGAAACGATGACTCCCTTCCCGCCACACACCGGACATTTCCCTTTCCCGTTAAACGAAAATAAACTCGCTTTTGCTCCGCTTCTCTTCGCATAGATCTTTCGGATCTCATCCGCAATACCAAGGTAGGTTGCCGGTGTCGATCTCAGACTTATGCCGATATTCTTCTGGCTGATATATATCGCTTCCGGATGTCTGACATAAAAACTTTCCATCAGAGAACTTTTCCCAGATCCCGCCACTCCGGCGATCACTGTCATCACTCCTTTTGGTAATCTCACATCCACCTGCTTCAGGTTATGATAGGTCAGATTTTTAAGTTCATACCAGCCTGACGGAGTCTTTACCTTATCTTTTATCTTCGTACGGGAACGTTTCCTCAGATACTCTCCTGTCTGCGTATCGCTCTCTAACAATTCTTCATAAGTTCCTTCGAACAGAACATTTCCACCCTCAGCACCTGCATTCGGCCCCATATCCACAATATAATCGGCCTCTTTTATCATCTCTGCATGATGCTCTACCATAAGCACAGTATTTCCGGCGTCCCGAAGTTTCTTCACCGCTGCAAGCATTTGATGAATATCATGACTGTGAAGTCCTACACTCGGCTCATCCAGAATATACAAAAGGTCTGTCAGGGATGAATTCAGATATTTGGCAATCTTACATCTCTGCGCCTCTCCTCCGGACAATGTGCTGAGTCCACGGTCCAGCGTCAGATAGTCCAGACCAATATCAATCAACGCCTGTATCCTGACTGTCAATGTGCGTTTGATGTCTTCTGCAAGCGGCGAATCTATCCGCGCAAGCCAAGCAATCAGTTCTCGCAGCGGAAGTGCTGCTGCTTCCGCTATGTTGATTCCCTGTATCTTACAGGATCTGATCTTCTCATTCAATCTGGTGCCTCCACACTCCGGACAGATCCCATGATGTGTCATCGGCTCTAATATATCTTTATGAATCTTTCCTTCGTCAGATTTCAGCACACTTCGGTACATACGGTGCACAAGGCCTTCATACTTGGCAGTCTTCGGCCATCCTTCCGGAGGATTCTTTAACCGGATCTGAGGGGAATATAAAAATAATTCCAGCTCTTCTTCTGTATAATGTTTGATTTTCTTATCCAGATCAAACAATCCACTGTTGGCATACCGGATCCATCTCCACTGCCCCGGCTCAAATGCCACATAATGAATAACTCCCGGATCATTCAGGCATTTATCAAAATCCACCAGCTTGTGCACATCCAGTTCTGTAATCTCTCCAAGCCCATCACATCTTGGACAGCTTCCCTGAGGATGGTTGAAAGAAAAAGAATCAGAATAGCCAACAAATGGTTCTCCCACTCTGGAGAACAAAAGTCTCAGCAAGGTATAGGTATCTGTATATGTCCCTACCGTCGAACGCTGATTCATCGTTGGTTTCTTCTGATCGATCACAATTGCCACCGGGAGATTCTCAACTTTTCCCACATGCGGCCTGCCATATTTCGGAAGATAATTCTGCACAAATCCCGGGAATGTATCATTCAACTCTCTTCGGGACTGTGCAGCAATGGTATCCAATACCATAGAGGACTTTCCGGAGCCCGATACTCCTGTAAACACTGTCATCTTGTACTTCGGAACCTCTACGGATACATGTTTCAAATTATTCTCATATGCATCGATCACTCGTATGCGGTCTCGTCTGCCCTCTGTCATATCGTCTTCACCTTCGTCTTCTGTCTTCACTTTCGACCATTACTTATCTTCAGTCACTATCTTCCTCTACTGTCTGATCTTGATCACGATTTCACCGTGCTCTTTATATCCATCCAGTTCCTTGACCACAGATGTGGTAACATTCTTCACCAGTCGCTTTACAAATGGAACCAACGGAATCTCTTCTCCACCGATCAACACCTGCACATCACCACCACGCAGGATACAATCATCTCTGTCTGCCTCTCCCGTCAGAATTCTTTTCGTCAGACCGCGGCAATCACTGCCACATGCTGTACAGCAATCCGCCGGATAGTTTGGCATACGCTCAGGTACATTTTCCTCCAGGAAATCTACCAGTTCTTCGATCAGAGTAAATGCATTGATGATCGGAAGTCCGTTGTACTCCGCCGGAAGAATAAACTGCTCGGCAAATGTTCCACTGATGACCATCGTCAGATCATCTCTTCCTTTATCAATATCTTCTGTGCTTGTAGCTGTCAGGATATTCGGACAATTCACCAGACATCTTCCCTTGATGATCAGATAGTCTTTTTTATAAAAGTCCAGCATCTTCTCAATCTCTGCCGCACCGCTTCCTGTTCTCGCTACAAAATCTTTATAATCTTCCTCTGACACAATCCCTACACTATGATTTCTCCGCTCTAATTCTTCTGTAATTCGTGTAGCAACTGCATCATATTCCGAGGGATTCCTCCCTAAAATGTTAAATATTTTCATATTCACGCTCCATTTCATTCTTAATTATTCTGAGATTAATGTAGTTAAGTATATCATATTTTCCCCGCTTCTGTTATATATTAATACAAAAATATACCGAGGTCTTCTATGCCTAAAAAATGTCGATTTTTCGCCACCTTCCTTCTCCTGGCATTGCTTTCTGTTTCTCTGTACTTTTATTCCCATTTTTACAAAAATGAAAACAAAAAATTTGAAAACTTCACAAACCGTCTGTTTTTACAGGAAGTATCCGGAAGCACTATCACCCTGCATTATACGTTGAAAAATCCGCAAAACTATAACATCCGATCCGGTCCGGTCGGATATGGATCTTTTTCATCCGATGCCGCCACCGCATGTGCATCTCTGGAAAATACCAGCGCTTTTCTTCACGCTTTCGACTCCGCACAACTCACAAAAACAAACAGACTGACGTACGAAGTACTGGACGATTATCTGGAGCAATCCCTAAAACTTGCCCCTTACACTTTATATAACGATCCTCTTGCGCCTATGACCGGTATCCAGGCTCAACTTCCCATACTCCTTTCGGAGTATCAGTTTTACAGCTCTCAGGATGTAGATACATACTTAGAACTCTTAAAGAAAACACCAGAATATTTCCAATCTCTTCTCGCCTTTGAACAGAAGCGTGCCGATGCCGGACTCTTCATGCCATCTTACTCCGCTGCAGATATCATAGACGAATGCCGGGACTTCATTGCACAGGGAGATGACAATTATCTGATCAGCACCTTTTCCGACCGCCTGTCATCGCTCGGCCTGTCGGAGAAACAAAATAATGCTTATATCAACAAAAACAAAACTTATATTAAAAAGCACATCATGTCTTCCTATCTCAATCTTGCCGATGGACTGGAGGATCTGCAAAATTCCGGACGTAATCAAAAAGGCTTATGTTATCTTCCAAACGGAAAATCTTACTACGAAGCACTTGTCCACTCCGAGACAGGCTCCGCCAGAAACATCACGGAACTTCAAAAACTCACGATTTCTCAGATGCAGGAAGATTTATCCTCGATCCAACGGGTAGTAAAAAAAGATCCCAATAAAGACACTTTTTCCCAGGCCCAGAATCTGAAACTTGTCGACAAAAATCCAACAGCAATTTTATCCACACTGGCAGGCAAAATCAATGATGATTTTCCACAACTTTCGGATATCCATACACAGGTAAAATATGTCACCACTTCCATGGAAGACTGCTTAAGTCCTGCATTTTATATGATTCCACCTATCGACAACAGCAACGAAAATGTAATCTATGTCAACAAAAAGCATATGAATGATGATCTCACCCTTTTTACTACCCTCGCCCATGAGGGCTATCCCGGACACTTGTACCAGACCGTTTACTATTCTCGGACCAATCCGCCGGCCATCCGCACGCTCTTAAGTTTTAGCGGCTACACCGAAGGATGGGCAACTTATTGTGAAATGATAAGTTATTATTACACGCCTCTTTCCAAAGATCAGGCAATACTGCTCCAGAAAAACGCCTCCCTGCTTTTAGGATTGTACGCTCTGGCCGATATGGGGATTCATTACACCGGATGGTCCATCGCTGATACTATCACCTTTTTTGCCGGCTACGGAATCACCGATGCAGATACTGTAAAATCTATCTATCAGCTGATTATTGCCGATCCCGCCAATTATTTAAAATATTACATCGGCTATCTGGAATTTCTGGAACTGAAAAAAGAAGCCATCGCCAACTGGGGTTCTGACTTCTCACAGAAAAAATTTCACCAGACCGTACTCGAAATCGGTCCCGCCACATTTCCACGGATCAGGAAATATCTCTCACATCCCACCGGCAAGTAATACGCTTGCCGCAAGCCCCGCAGCCGTTGCAATTAAGGCTCCCGGAAGTGTATATCTTGTCTTTGTAACTTTGGCGGTCATGTAGTAGACACTCATCGTATAAAAGATCGTCTCGGTACACGCCATACTGATGGATGCGATCAGCCCCTGTCTGGAATCAGTCCCGTACTCTTTGAACACATCCAGAAGAAGCCCTGTAGCCGCTGAGGAAGAAAACATCTTCACTACCGTAAGCGGTACTAATTCTCCGGGAAATCCTATATATTGGGTATATCTGCCCAATAATCCTGCCAGGAAATCAAGGAACCCCGATGCTCTTAAGACTCCCACCGCTACCATCAGCCCCACCAGTGTTGGCATGATCTCCACTACCGTCCGCAAACCTTTCTTGGCGCCTCTCACAAAAGAATCATAGACCTCCACTTTCTGAAAAATCCCGTAAGCTACGATCCCGAACAGCACCATCGGTACAATAAAATCCGTCAGATACAACAACAGTTTCATCCACAATCTTCTTTCTGCATTAAGTTGTAAACAATATATGACCCCACAAATCTTCTTATTCGAAAGCAGGTGTTTTCTATGTTAAATTATCTCTGGGCCGGCATGATCCTCATCGGCATCCTGTTTGCCGCCTTCACCGGGCAAATGCCGGACATTACAAGTGCTGCCCTGGACTCTTCCAAAGAAGCCATTACACTCTGTATCACCATGATGGGAATCATGGCACTCTGGACCGGACTTATGGAGATAGCCCGCAAAGCCGGGATTCTCACCGGCGCCGCCAGAAAAATTCGTCCATTTATCCACTATCTCTTCCCGGAACTTCCCAAAAATCATCCGGCAGAGGAACATATCACCACGAATATCATCGCCAATATCCTTGGGCTCGGCTGGGCAGCAACCCCTGCCGGACTCCTGGCAATGAAAGAACTTGCATCTCTGGAAGATGCCCGTAGAAATCACACAGTCCCGGGGCCTGTCAGAGCGCCCGGAACCGCAAGTAATGAAATGTGTAATTTCCTGATACTGAATATCTCTTCATTGCAGCTGATTCCAGTCAATATAATTGCCTTTCGAAGCCAATACGGAAGTGTAAATCCTGCTGCCATCGTCGGCGCAGGCATCGTAGCCACCACCATCAGCACACTGACGGGCATCATTTACTGCAAAATTGCCAGCCGATAATTACAAAATCAGGTCACCCAGTTTCTGATAATCTTTCAAACTGTAAGATTCAATCACATTTCCCTGAACCACATAGAGTGCGTCATCTATATAGACGCCTCTGGTTCCCATCATCTGACTGCCGTTGACTTCCTCCTCCAATACCAGCTCAAATCCATTCTTCGCATCGTATCGGAATAAGAAATATTTCTGCACGCCCTCAGTACTTCCTGCAAATCCGATCAGATTCTTGTCCGCATCCACAAGAGCTGCTTTATAATCATACGAGACATCGGTGCTATATACATTATCCAGTGTGTAAGTATCTTCTTCCTTCACATTGGATGGATCGGAGATATCAAACATCGTAATCTTCACTCCATCTGTAACGCCGGTCCCTTCGTCCGCATCCATTCCGATACCCAGAAGTTTGCCATCCCCGTAAGGGTGGAGATAATCAGAAAAGCCCGGAATCTTTAATTTACCGATGATCTCCGGATTCTTCGGATCCGACAAATCCACAGAAAACAACGGATCTACCTGCTCAAAGGTTACAAAGTATCCGATCTCTCCCATCAGTCGTGCCGAATAAACAGTCTCATCTTTCGCCAGATTTTCAATGGAACCAACTTCTTTCAGATCCATATCCAGCACCCTGACATCATTCTTATTATCATCAGTCAGCACAATCCTGAGATATCCTTTATATTCATCTATAGAATAAGAATCATTGATGTAACCATCTACTTTGCCCTGGGCTCCTGCTGACAATTTTCCATTCTTATAACCTATCCGGCGCAATGTCGTCTTCTGTCCATTCACATAATCCCACACAGTATCGTAATAATAGATATTCTTGTCACTGACATACAACTGACCACCATCAGACATGATTGCCTTGCTGTCACAAGTCTTTCCAGGATTCTTAATATCCACAGAAGTCACCACCGAATACTCATATCCTTCCGATACTGCAGGCAGGAAAATATCACCGGCGCTCATCGTCTTCCCATTCACCAACGGAACATAAGTTTCCGGCTTTGACTTCTTAATACCATCCAGATAAATACTGTAGTCGCTGAACAAATAAACATAATCACCTGATTTTCGCGAAGACTCATAATTTCCATTCTGCGTCACACGCCCCAGTTCTTTTGGATTCTCAAGGTCAGCAATATCGTAAGTGATCATCACCGTATTCATGCTATTCCAGTAGCTGTATGCATTAATCTCTTTGTCGGAACCCGTCTGCTGTTCACATACCGCGATCACATAATGTTTCTCCTTATCCAGATAAAACTCACGGATATTATCAACATCCTCCGGCCGGATCGTCTGCAATTTCTTCATGGAAGATGCATTTGCATCGACAATCGCGATCTCTTTGGAATTATCTTTTAATACATATAAATAAGTTCCGTCTGTCTTAACCGTATCGCCCTCATCCACGCCATTCTGCCTTACATTCGTCTCTGAATAGTCACTTTCAGAAACGGCCGTTGCCGAATCACCATCCAAAACTGCGATCTCATTCTGTCCGCCCTCCGCACTGCCGCTGTCTCTGGCATACATCGTTGTTCCGTAGTCATCACTCTGCATTCTCTTTGAATACGCTTCTATATACGCGTAGGCATCGTCGTAATCTTCTGCGGCCTTTACCTTCTTATCCTTGGATATCTGAATCTGGTCCGCAGACGCATCCTTCCCCGAAGTTCCATTGCTTGCGACAGTGCCGACCTTCGAAGACGCTGTATCAGATCTCGTCATATGCTCCAGATAAACACCAAATCCGACCACCGCCACAAGACACGCTGCCGCCACAGATGTAATGCGAAAAATCCATGCCTTTTTTCTGCCTCTTTTCTTCGCACGCCGTTCCTCGCCCTGACTCTCCAGCATCTTCAAAATCTGATCCGGTTCCAGACTCTCCGGTATCTTAATATCCTCCGTCTCTCTCTTAATTTGGTCTGCCAAATCCTTATTCTTTTCATCCATCACATCCACCTCCTATCGCAAAATACACTCCATCTTATCCAGTGCCCGGCTCAGCTTTGACCGCACCGTCCCGGATTTTAACTTCATCGTCTCTGCAATCTCTTCGCTTTTGTAACCACCAAACACAGATAACGCCACAATCATCTGTTCTTCTTCACTCAGCACAAAAAATGCCTTCTGTACATCCATCCTGAGGCCATGATCAATTTCTTCCGCCGCCATCTCCGGCTGCCGCTCCTTGGGCACTTCTATCCGGTTCTGCTGTTCTTTACTTTTCTGTCTTAACTTCTTACGGCATACATTCGCCAGAATCTGAAACATCCATGACTTAAACGCCTCTTCTTTCCGCAGCTTATGTACATTCTCGTAACCGGACAATACAGCCTCCATCACAGCATCCTCTGCATCATAAGAATGGCGCATCATACATAGCGCAAAGCGGTACAGGTCTTTATATATTTCTTTGTATTTTTCTGTAAATCCTTTCGCATCCATCATAACTTCCTCCTGTAAGAATCGAGGGACCATATATACACATATGAGTATAACATAAGGCGATTTGTTGCATATAAAATTATTTTTTTGAAAATCACAAAAATGCCTAATAAAAGAAGCAGCCTACTTTGTAAACTGCTTCTTTTGTAATCTTTATATTTCTTCTGATTTAACCTCTGTAGTAATTGATCAGGCATCCTTTCAGGATAATCTCACGCTCTGCATCTGTCATATCTCCGAGTTTTAATGTGATTTCTTTCAGTCCGTCGCCCACAACATACGCCTTGATCTCTGCGTCTTTGTTCTCGACTGCCTTTCGGATCTCCGGCACAAAAATGTAATCACCGTTCTTAAAGCTCAGTTTCTCATGGTCTTCTTCTGTGATAAACGGAAGCATTCCCCAGTTGATCAGGTTTGAACGATAACGCTTAGTCGCATATTCATTTGCAATATTCGCCCAACCTCCCAGTACTTTCTGGCAGGATGCTGCCTGTTCTCTGGCGGAACCATCTCCGGGTTTTACCGCAAAGATCGTACTTCCGACTCCGAGATTTCCTTCTCCGACTTCCGGATAAACCTCGTGGACTTTTGCCATCACAGGTTTTAATTCTTCCAGTGCATCCAGCGGACAACTGCCTGCCTCGATTGCTTTCTGCGCTTTCTGAACCTCTTTTGCCCTTCCCACATATGCAGGATCCTTTCTGGATAATGCAAATTCTGCAAGTCCCAGTGGATTTGAACGATAAGAAGAAGTCTCTCCGGATGGGATCAGCTCATCTGTGGTTGTAACCGGATCATGGATCTCTGATACGACTTTCAGCATCAGATTCTCCGGCAATGCTGACATCTTCGGCCAGTCTTTGATATTCGGTCCAAACTGAATCTCAACAGATGGATCCGCAACGCCCTTGCTGTCAAATACGCGGTTTGCATAAATATTCTTGTCAAAATGATATTTGCGGCTTCTATATTCTACATCCATATCTGTCGCAGGTGTTAAGAATCCCTTGTTTGCAGCGGTTGCCGCGATGGAACGTGCATCCATCAGTGCAACAGATGCAATCTGTCCGTTCTGCAGCTTAGAACCTTCACGGTTCGGGAAGTTTCTTGTAGAATGACGGATAGAAAATGCATTGTTCGCCGGTGTATCTCCCGCACCAAAGCAAGGTCCGCAGAATGCTGTCTTAAGAATCGCACCAGTCTCTAAAAGCTCTGCTGCCACACCATTTTTAATTAATTCCATATAAATCGGTGTACTTGCCGGATAAACACTGAATGAAAATTCATCCGCACCGATGTAATGTCCTTTGATGATGTCCGCTGCCTCGCAGATATTTTCAAATCCGCCACCTGCACAGCCGGCGATCAGTCCCTGGTCTACATAAAGTTTTCCATCTATAATCTTATTCTGAAGAGAATAATCCACAGCTCCGTCCAGACTTACCAGTGCTTTCTGTTCTACATCATGGAGAATGTCTTTTAAGTTCGCATTGACCTCCTCTATCGTATAAACGTTGGATGGGTGGAACGGCATTGCAATCATCGGCTTGATCTCGCTCAAGTTTACATAAACCATGCCGTCATAGTATGCAACTTCTCCCGGATTCAGTTCTTTGTAATCTTCACTTCTTCCGTGGATATTGTAAAATTCTTTGATCTTCTCATCCGTCTTCCAGATAGAGGACAGACATGTCGTCTCTGTTGTCATAACGTCAATACCGATTCGGAAATCCGCACTGAGTTTCTCCACACCAGGTCCCACAAACTCCATCACTTTATTGTTTACATAGCCATTGCCAAATGTCGCTCCGATAATTGCCAATGCAACATCCTGAGGTCCGACACCCTTCATCGGCTCCCCATCCAGATAGATTGCAACAACGTCTGGACATTTAATGTCGTATGTCTTATTTAATAACTGTTTTACCAGCTCCGGACCGCCTTCACCCATAGCCATAGTACCAAGGGCACCGTAACGGGTGTGACTGTCAGATCCTAAGATCATCTTGCCACCGCCAGCTAACATCTCACGGGCAAACTGATGGATAACTGCCTGATGAGGCGGTACATAGACTCCGCCGTATTTCTTCGCACAGGTCAGTCCAAACATGTGGTCATCTTCGTTGATAGTACCGCCAACTGCGCACAGTGAGTTGTGACAGTTCGTCAGTACATACGGGATCGGGAATCTCTCAAGCCCTGACGCTCTCGCTGTCTGGATGATTCCTACAAATGTAATATCGTGAGACGTTAATTTATCGAATTTAATCTGAAGACGTTCCATATCATCAGATGTATTGTGCTCTTTTAAAATGTTATAAGCCATGGTATTCTGTCTGGCTTCTTCCGGCGACAGCCCCTTTCCTGTCTTAGCCTTCACTTCCTCTGGAGATTCTACAATCTCTGAGCCATTTACCAGATAGACTCCATTATCATATAATTTCAACATGGTTTTTACCTCCTGCTAATCCCCATTTCTCATTGTATACACGTATACTCTACCACATGAGGTATAGGCTGTCAAACAAAAAACAAGAAAAACAAAGGAAGAAAATCCTGGACTTATTTTCCAGCTTTTCTTCCTCTCATTTCCCTTTATTCGCAGACACTTCTGATGATTTATCCCTCTAACAATGCCTGATAAACGTCGCGCTTGCTGATTCCGCGATCCTTCGCCACCTGTTTCATGGCAGCTTTCTTATCAATGCCCTGTGAAAGATAATGTTCCATATGTTCTTCGATACTCAGGCTCTCCCACTGTGCCTGCGCCTCTTCTTCCAGTGCCTTACGGCTCTTGCCCTCGATCACGATGACACATTCCCCCCGGGGTGCTTCTTCTTTATAATGGGCCAGTGCCTCGGAAAGTGTTGTCTTGTACACCGTCTCATGCTTCTTGGTCAGTTCTCTGCAAATGCTGACGCCTCGGTCCCCCAGTGTATCCGCCAGAAGTTCCAGTGTCCGCACCAACCGGTGCGGTGCCTCGTACATGACGATTGTTCTGGTCTCGTTCTTCATCTCCTCCAATACTGCCTGACGCTCTTTCTTATCCGTTGGAAGAAAAGCCTCAAATGCAAACCGCCTGGTTCCCTGCCCGGAAATCGTAAGTGCCGTGATACAGGCCGCCGCTCCGGGAACCGCCGTCACTATAACTCCGGCTTCATGGCACATCTTTACCAGTTCTTCTCCCGGATCGGAGATTCCCGGTGTCCCTGCATCTGTGATCAGTGCAATGTCTGTGCCATCCAGAAGTTTCTCCACCAGCTTATGTCCCTTTTCTATTTTGTTATATTCATGGTAGCTGGTCATCGGAGTTTTGATCTCGAAATGATTCAGCAGTTTGATACTGTTTCTGGTATCTTCGGCTGCAATCAGATCTACCTCCTGCAGCACCCTGACCGCACGGTATGTCATATCCTCCAGATTCCCGATCGGAGTCGCACACAGATATAATGTTCCTGCCATATTATAGTTTCCTTTTCATTCACAAAATGTTATTAGCATAATGTTGCATAGATGATCGCTTTGATCGTATGCATACGGTTCTCTGCCTCATCAAATACCACAGACTGTGCAGATTCGAATACTTCATCCGTAACTTCCATCTCTTTGATGCCGAATTTCTCAGCAATCTGTGCTCCGATGGTTGTCTTTGTATCATGGAATGATGGCAGGCAGTGCATAAAGATCGCATGCTCGTCCGCATTTTCCATTACTTTTTTATTTACCTGGTAAGGTGTCAGAAGTTTGATACGTGTCTCCCAAACTTCATCCGGCTCACCCATAGATACCCAGATATCTGTATAGACAACATTCGCACCCTTTGTTCCTTCTTCTACATCCTCTGTCAGGCGGATCGTGCAGTCATGCTCTGCGGCAATTGCTTTACATGTCTCCACCAGCTCGTCTGCCGGGAAGAGTTCCTTCGGCGCACATGCGGTGAAGTTGATTCCCATCTTTGCGCAGGCAACCATCAGAGAATTACCCATATTGTTGCGGGCATCTCCCATATATGTAAAGTTCAGTCCTTTTAAATATCCGAATTTTTCTTCCATAGTCAGAAGATCTGCAAGCATCTGTGTCGGATGGAACTCATCTGTCAGTCCGTTCCATACCGGAACTCCCGCATAATCAGCCAATGTCTGCACAAGCTCCTGGCTGTAACCGCGATACTCAATACCATCATACATTCTTCCCAGTACACGGGCAGTATCTGCGATACTCTCTTTCTTGCCCATCTGAGAACTTCCCGGATCCAGATAAGTTACTCCGAGTCCCAGGTCGTGTCCTGCCACTTCAAATGAACAACGGGTACGTGTGGATGTCTTCTCAAATAATAATACGATATTCTTACCCTCTAAATATTTGTGAGGAGTACCGTTTCTTTTCATTCTCTTAAATTCTTTTGCGACATCTAACAGATAACGAATCTCCTCCGGTGTATAATCTAATAATTTTAAAAAGTTTCTTCCTCTTACATTTACTGGCATAATCTGTCTCCTTTTCATTCTCTGTTTCTGACTCTATCTGGTTTTTTATCTATTATAGCACGCTCCATTTAGGTTGCAAGACTACTCATCCTTCCGGTGATCCTCAAGGTAGGACAGTACAAATGCGATCATCGTCTGATAATCCTTGCAGGCATCCTGCATAACGGCCTCTGCCTTCTTTACTTTATTAAGCACTGTATTTCGGTGAAGATATATCGCATTCGATGTCTGATTAATATTGCGTCCGTTCTCCAGGTAACTCATAAAAATCTCACACAAGTTGCTGTTATGTTCTGTGTCATACTGCTTTAATACCATGTAACACGGGCTCTCGATCATCTTCATCGGCAGGCTCCGCTTTACTTCTTTCAATAGATAAGACACGTAAATATCTTTAAATTCACAGAATTCTTTCTTTTCTTCCTTATATAAATTGTGCAGTCTGATCGCTTCTTTACACTGCTTTGCCGCCATCTGAAGATCCATCAGCGAAAAGAACGTATGACTGATTCCACATTGAAACGGAACATCACGGAAACTCTTTCGAAACAATTCCATTTCTTCCGGATTTAAAATTTTCGTATAATCTGCTTCCTGACTGATCAATCTCAGTACATATAATGTATTCTGATATACAAATGGCTTCAATTCCGGAATTACATTTCTCAGGTTCCAGCAGACAAATGAATACGGAAGCTCTGCCTGATTATCATATTCCACCCTCGCCAGCAGGTATCTGCCTTCCATTGAAAGCCCCGGCACATAGGATACTCTGGATTCATATTGCTCCGGATCGGCATTCTGGTTCTCTAAAATCTCTGCCAGAAGAGACTCATAAAACTCAGAAGATGTCCGGTTCTTAAATCTCTCCTGTTGGAAATACAGCTTCAGATTCTTCGAAACCGTATTCATCATATATAAATAATTTGTCTTCGGGTGCAGAGTACATTTAAATACGATGGCATATCCAACGGTATGATTATTCGCCCGAAAACGGTACATCATACTGTAATAACAGTCATGAGTCGTCAGGCAATAATAATTAATCAGCGGATTCTCAGCCTTCTCCGACGTTGAAATCAGACCATCCTGCCGCAGGCGCACCATTGTACTCTGGGTCACGAATCCCGCATCTAAAATCGATTCCATAATGGGATCTGTTACTCCCGGCACTTTAATATATCCTAATAAGGAAAAACTCCGGTCAAGCACCACCATCGGATGCACCAGATACTCACTGGTCAGCTCCAAAAGTTCCTGTAATGGTTTCTGCCGCAGCAACGCCAGATGAAATCTGGTATCCCACATCTCAAAATCATGAAATACGTTCAAGAGTTTATTAAATACGATGGGGAAAGATTCTTCTGCATATAAAAGAACCACCGGCAAGTCCGGGCTCACTATATCGAGCGTCGTTGTCTTATCCATTCCACAAACGCATAAAAAAGTGCATGAAGATAATATCTGCTGTCCTAGCAAAAGACTCTCATGGCTTTTTAACATGCTCTCTGATATTAAATATAGGTAATTTCTCTCATCTTCCTGAACATAATCCACGTCAAACAGCTTGATGCCGTCATAGTTCCTGGACAAATCAATGTTCTGTGTCTCAAAATTACTATTTACAGATAATTTATATAACAGTACGTTCAATGGTAACTGCATTTTTTTCACCCCTAAAATTCATATGCTTTATTATACCCGATGAGAAAATATGTTTCAATTGCATAATTTGACTTATCTTTTTTGTATCTATTTACATACAAAACTGGTTTTTTAAATTTTATCATTATAAATAATTACGATACGTTATAATAAACGTAACTTGAGAGATGAGGAGGAATCACTATGAATTTATTTTCACCTGCTGATGTGGCAAAAAATTATATTGCCACAGGAAAAGCAAAGGTTAATACCCCTGTTGCCAAGATGATCTTGCTCGGCATTATGGCCGGTGCATTTATCGCTTTTGGCGGAGTTGCATCTACTGCGGTCGCAGTGTCGGTCCCATTCGCTTCGGTCGGCAAATTTTTAGGAGCCTGTATCTTCCCCGGCGGACTTACAATGGTACTGCTCGCCGGCAGCGAATTATTTACCGGCAACTGCCTGCTCACGATCCCACTTTTAGAGAAAGAGATTTCCTTTGGTGGTATGCTGAAAAACTGGGTTTTCGTATACATAGGCAACTTTATCGGAGGTATGTTAGTTGCAGCCGGAGTCGTTTATTCCCATGAAATAAGCCTGTTTGACAACGGCATGGCAGTATCCGTCATCTCCACTGCCGCAGGCAAGTGTTCTTTATCTTTCGGGGATGCATTTATCAAAGGAATCTTATGTAACTTCCTTGTATGTATTGCCGTATGGATCTCCTTCGCTGCAAAAGACGTAGTCAGTAAGATCATCGGATTATTCTTCCCGATTATGATCTTTGTCCTCAGTGGATTTGAACATAGCATTGCCAATATGTACTATATCTGCGCCGGACTGTTCGCCAAAGGGAATCCTGTCTACGCAGAAGCTGCGAAAGCTGCCGGTGTCAACTTAGATGCGCTGACCGTAAATGGTTTCCTGGTAAAGAACCTTGTTCCGGTCACCCTGGGAAATATCGTCGGTGGAGCATTGTTAGTCGGCTGTGTATACTGGTTTATTTACCTGCGAAAAAATGACAAATAATCACTTCGTTATATTATAGACGAATTCTATAGTTATATGGCATTCATAGATGTATCAAATGCACAAATTGTATACCTTTTTTTGTTTCATTTCACACACAATAAAAGAACTTAAAATTTTAAAATATAGGGAGATTAAAATTTCAGATTTTAATCTCTCTATTTTCGTACATGAATATTTTTAAGGAGGAACAAGGGGATGAGTAAAATATATCTCGCGGATACTGGAAGCAGTGACGTGAAAGTCAAGGATCTGCTGCACCAGCTTCAGACAAAAGCCAAAGCCTGTCCGCCGGGTACCTGCCCACTGACCGTTCAGCTGTCACTTCTGACAACTGCCAGAAATCAGACTTGTGGAAAATGTGTTCCATGTAGAGACGGTCTTCCGCAACTGGAATCTCTGATCCAGACAGTACTGGACGGAGAGGGGGATACAAGTACCTTAGAGGAAATTCGAACACTTGCAACTATGATCAGCGAAACTGCTGACTGTGCAATTGGATACAAAGCTGCTACGGAAGTTCTGGAAGGACTGGATACATTTAAGGACGAATACGAAAGCCACATCACAGAACACAGATGTCTTTCTGACAGAGGGCAGAAAGTACCATGCATCAATCTCTGTCCGGCACACGTAGATATTCCGGCCTATATTGCACTGATCGCAGAAGAAGATTATGCCGGCTGTATTAACATGATCCGCAAGGACAATCCACTGCCGACCGCATGTGCCATGATCTGTGAGCACCCATGTGAGGAGCGCTGCCGGAGAAATCTGATCGACGATTCGATCAATATCCGCGGTCTGAAGAAATTTGCGGTAGACCAGATTGCCGCAGACCAGGTAGCTGTACCAAAGGCAGGTTCATCAACCGGTAAGAAAATCGGTATCATCGGAGGCGGCCCGGCCGGTCTGACTGCCGCATATTTTCTTGCCCAGATGGGTCACAAAGTTGTGATCTATGAACGCCAGAAAAAGCTAGGCGGAATGTTAAGATACGGTATTCCGAATTATCGTTTCCCGAAAGACCGTCTGGATGAAGATATCAACGCTATTCTCGCCGCCGGAGATATAGAAGTTAAATATGAGACGATGATCGGAACAGATATTCCGATTGAAACTATAAAAAATGAATATGACGCCATGTTTGTAGCGATCGGTGCCCAGGCAGGTAAACTGTTAAAACTCGACGGTATCGATGCCGGAAACGTTGAATCTGCCGTAGATATGTTAGACGGCATCGGCAATGGAAATATTCCTGATTATACAGGTAAAACCGTTGTTGTCATCGGTGGCGGTAACGTTGCCATGGATGCTGCAAGAAGTTCTCTTCGCTGCAACGCCAAGGATGTTCGCATCGTTTACAGACGTCGTCAGGACGATATGACCGCCCTTGATTCTGAGATTGAATCCGCAGTAACTGAAGGTATCGACCTTATGACACTGATGGCTCCAAAGTCTATCGAAAAAGACGCCGATGGAAACTGTGCTGCTCTGTTCGCACAGCCTCAGATGATTGGTCCTTATGATAAAGCCGGACGTCCGAGACCAATGGATGCCAATAAAGATGCCGAGCGCATCGCCTGTGATATCATTCTCATTGCTGTTGGACAGGATATCGTCAGCAAACCATTTGAGGACTTTGGAATGGAAGCCAACCGCGGAGTATTCAAAGCCGGATTAGATACCTGTGTAGAGAATATGCCTGGTGTATTTGTCGGCGGAGACTGTGCAACAGGTCCTGCAACAGCAATCCGTGCCATCGCAGCCGGAAAAGTTGCCGCACACAACATCGACGAATACCTTGGATACCACCATAAGCTGACTGTAGAAGCAGAAGTTCCGAAACCTAGAGAAAATAACCGCCAGCCTTGCGGTCGTGTAAATATCACCGAGAGAGCTGCTTATATCCGCAAATGTGACTGGGATCACGTTGAGAACCTGGTGACATACGAAGAGGCTATGCAGGAAGCCGGACGCTGTCTGCGATGTGACCACTTCGGATGCGGTGTACTGGAAGGAGGTAGAGATTAATGGTTCATTTGACAATCAACGGTATTCCAGTGGAAGCATCCGAGGACTCTACGATCTTAAGCGTAGCCAAAACTGCCGGTATCGAGATTCCTACTCTGTGTTTCCTGGAAGGTGTCAACAACATCGGTTCCTGCAGACTGTGTGTCGTAGAAGTCGAAGGAATGGACAAACTTCCAACTGCATGTAACACGCTGGTAAAAGAAGGCATGGTCGTTGAGACTGAAAGTGACCGCGTTGTTGCCTCACGGAAAACCGTTTTAAAATTATTACTTGCAAATCATCACTTAGAATGTTTCTCCTGTCCGAAGAACGGAATCTGCGAATTGCAGATTGCCTGCCGAAGATACGGAATCGAAGACACTACATATAAGAATACCCGAAGTAAGGTTGACAACTACAGAAAACAGTCACATCCTTTCTTAAGTTACCGGCCGGATCTTTGTATCCATTGCCAGCGTTGTGTAAGTACCTGCGCAAAATCTACAGGACGCCACGCCATCGAAGTGGAAAAAGACGGTGTTCATACAGTCATTGATCTTCCTTTCGGAGACGGATGGAAAGAGTCGCTTTGCGAATCCTGTGGAAACTGTGCACAGGCTTGTCCTACCGGAGCATTGACTGAAAAAAGAAGAAAAGAATATACCAAATGGGATGTAAAACGTGTCCGCACTACATGTCCTCACTGTGCCACCGGATGCCAGATGGATCTGATCGTCAAAGGCAATAAAATTGTGGACGTGGAAGGTGCAGATGGCCCTTCCAACCAGGGACTCCTCTGCGTTAAAGGCCGCAGTGCTTCTTTCGACTTTGTAGATTCCCCGGAAAGAATCAGACATCCACTGATCAAGAACAAAGAAACCGGCGAGTTTGAGCAGGCCACCTGGGATGAAGCCCTGGATCTGGTTGCTTCTAAATTTACCGAGATCAAAAATAATTACGGAGGTGACGCGCTGGCTGGTTTTGCCTGCTCTCGTTCAACCAACGAAGACATTTACATGCTTCAGAAAATGGTTCGAACAGCGTTCAAGAGCAACAATACCGATAACTGCGCGCGCGTTTGACACGCTCCTACTGTTGCCGGGTTGGCAACCACGTTAGGCTCTGGAGCCATGACAAATACAATTTACGATATCACTCATGATTCTGATTGTATTTTATTAGTAGGATCAAACCCTGAAGTTGCGCATCCAGTACTGGGTATGCAGGTCCGTCAGGCTGTTCAGAACGGAACCCGTCTGATCGTCGTTGATCCTCGTGATATCGACCTTACAAAATATGCCGATATCCATCTGAAATTAAAACCAGGTACCAATGTTGCATTTGCAAATGGTATGATCCACATCTTCATTGAAGAAGGACTGGTTGATGAGAAATTCATCGCTGAACGCACCGAGAATTTCGAAGCATTAAAGGAAACTGTTAAAAAATATACGCCGGAATATGTCGCTGACATTTGCCAGATCAACGCAGACGATCTGCGGGAGGCTGCAAGAATGTACGCAAAGGCTGACCGCGCACCAATCATGTACTGTCTGGGTGTTACCGAACACCACACCGGTACAGAAGGTGTTATGTCCATGTCAAATATAGCGATGGCTGTCGGTAAACTGGGTCGTCCGGGATGCGGTGTTAATCCGATCCGAGGACAGAACAATGTACAGGGTGCCTGCGATATGGGTGCTTCTCCAAACCAGTTCTCTGGTTACCAGAACATCGACAAACCTGGCGTTCTGGAAAAATTTGAGAAGGCATGGGGTACAGATCTTAATCCAAACATCGGTACAAAAGCAACCGACTGTTTCCCGAAGATGATCTCCGGAGAAGTGAAGGGACTGTTTATCTTCGGTGAAGATCCTGTCAGAACTGATCCGAATACCAACCATGTCATCCACGCCCTGGAATCTCTTGATTTCTTTGTTGTGGACGAACTCTTTATGACAGAAACCGCAAAACTTGCAGATGTTATTTTACCTGGACGTTCTTACACTGAGAAAGAAGGTACTTTCTCTAATACCGAACGACGTGTGCAGCGTGTCCGCAAGGCAATCGAGATTGCCGGTGAGACAAAACCGGATACCTGGATCTTTACAGAAATTATGAACCGCATGGGTTATCCACAACCACATTTGACACCTGCTGAGATTATGGATGAGATCGCATCTATAACTCCATCATTCGGCGGCATCAGCCATGCCCGCCTGGACAGCGAAGAAGTCGGCGGCCGTGGTTTACAATGGCCTTGTCCTACTGCGGATCATCCGGGTACTCCGATCATGCATGTCGGCAAATTTGCAAGAGGACTGGGATATTTCCGACCTGCAGAGTACACACCATCTATGGAACTTCCGGATGATGAATATCCGCTGACACTGATCACCGGACGTATTCTGTACCACTACAACGCATGTGCTATGACCGATAAGACCGATGGTATTAATGAGATTGCCGGAGAATCTATTATTGAAATCAATACCGAAGATGCAAATGCACTCGGTATCGAAAATGGAGAAATGGTTTCGGTATCATCCCGCCGTGGTGAAGTAAAAGCCCGCGCAGATGTATCCGAAAAGACCCGTCCGGGAGATGTATGGATGTCCTTCCACTTCCTGGAGGGTGGCGCAAACTGGCTGACAAGTGATGCCCTGGACAGCATCTCAAGCACCCCGGAATACAAAGTGTGTGCTGTTCGAGTCGCAAAGCTTGACTGTACCTGCTGTAATTAATACTCCTTAAAATCATACAAATTATAAACACAAGCCTGTATTCATATGGATTTTATCCACATCCGGATACAGGCTTTGTGTTACAATAAATAAGAATCCGGCATCTTAAATCTTACAGCCAGACAGAAACGAGGTTCAAAATGTATATCAATGAACAATACAAGGATTTAGAATTATTATCAAAAGAAACGCATATATATATCGGGCGAGATGGGACGACACGCACCGAGGAAGAACCCGTGTTGGAAGAGCATTTGCTAAATGTCTATGTCAACGAACAGCTCACGATGAAATTAATCTGTATTCCAGAACATCTCACCGAGCTGGTTCTGGGGCGTCTTCTTACAGAAGGGATCATCGAAAGTACCGAAGATGTAGAATCTATCTATATCTGTGAATATGGGAAACGCGCCAAAGTCGTGTTAAAAAGTGATGCCAATCGTACTACTGCCAATGACGCTATCGGTGATGCTACTGCGGATATTACAGAAACGTCAGCTCCATATATCGAGGAAACGCCCACCTGCTGCACCGGCAACCACATTTTAAATGATTATTTCGTACGGCAACCAAATATGCTTCCGGTAACACCGATCACCTGGGAAGCTGACTGGATATTCACACTCGCTGATCATTTCAGCAACGGTATGCCACTCCACGGACAGACCTGGGCCACTCACAGTTGCTTCCTTTCTCAAAATGGTAAATTACTATTTGAATGTGAAGATATCGGAAGGCACAACGCAATGGACAAAGCCATCGGCTATGCACTAAGACATCAGATAGATCTTAAGAAATGTATTCTATACTCCAGCGGAAGGATCCCTACGGATATGATACTCAAAGCAATACGAGCCAAAGTTCCGGTTCTTGCAAGCAAGGCTTCTGTCACCCGCGAAGCGATTGAGCTCGCAAAAGAATATAAACTTACACTGATCGGTGCCGCAAGGCGTGACCGCATGAAGGTATATACCAAGTAAAAAGCAGGAGGTAATCACCTCCTGCTAATTTTTTGCTAACAAATCCGCTAAGATTCTGTTAAGTCCTATTATCTAACAATATCTTACAAAAATGATGAGCATAGATAATGTTATGACGATAATTGTCGCTGGGGCAGATGCTTTACAGTATTTTCCCCAACCAATCTTATATCCGTTCTTACCTGCAACAGAAAGACCTACAACGTTCGCGGAAGCTCCGATCGGAGTTGCACTTCCTCCAACATCTGTTCCCATAGACAATGCCCATGCCATTGCATGTAAGTTTCCACCGGATGCACTTGCAAGACTCTTGATAACCGGAATCATCGTAGCTGCAAATGGAATGTTATCTACAAATGCACTTGCGATTGCTGAAAGCCACAGAATAATCGCAATCATCAGTTTCAAGCTTCCACCACTAATCTTCTCAATGAAGCCAGCGATCACTTCAAGGATTCCTGTCTGCTCCAATCCTCCTACAACTATAAACAAACCTACAAAGAATAATAACGTCTTATAATCTACTTTCGAAAGCAACTCTTTTGCATCCTTGGCATAGCAGATCAATGTAAGAATCGCAATAAATGTTCCGATAAACGCAACTGTTAATCCAGTCATTGCATGTGTCACCAGAAGAACAATCGCACAGCCAAAGATTACACAGGCAATGGTAAAATCACGTTTACTTGAAATTGCCTCTTTCGGATCCGGCATTGCTGAGATATCAATGCTCTCATGGCTCTCCGCCTGTAATTCCTTACGATATACAAGATAATAATATGTAACAACGAATACCAGGCCAACCAATGCGATCAATCCTGTATTCACTACAAAGTCAGCAAATGAATATCCCAAAGAAGTTCCGATGATAATGTTCGGTGGATCTCCACACATGGTTGCCGAACCTCCTAAGTTCGCGCAGAAAATCTCTGTCAAAATCATCGGTACCGGATCAATCTTTAAAAGTTTTGCCAGTTCTACCGATACTGCTGCCAGGAATAAAATAACAGTAATACTGTCGATAAACATCGCAAGAACTGCTGACATAATCATAAATGTAACAAATAATGGAATCGGTCTGTAATTTACCATCTTGGCCAGTTTCAGACATAACCAACGGAAGAATCCCGCTTTGGCCATTCCTTCTACCATAACCATCATTCCAAGTAAGAAAATAATCGTTGACCAGTTAATTCCTGTTGAAGCGCTCTCTGCGTTGCCTGCTGCATACCAGAAACTCTTCGTAAAAATACTGCGGAAATTCAATGTATCGATGATCGCTTTGCCACTGTGCATAGCCAGTCCAAATACTACCACCAAAGTAAGAGCTCCACAGGTTAATGTTACATATTGCTTTTCAATCTTATCCAAAACAATCATAACAAACATGCCGACAAATATAATAATTGCCGAAATCTGTGCTATAGACATACTCTCTTCCCCCTGTTCTTTTGTTAAAGGTCTTCTTTTTCGTTCAGTATAATACTCCTTTTTTGTGAAAATTGCACTGGTCGTCTTTCACAAATTTTATAACTATTTTTGTATTATCTTATACAATTAGTCTTATTTTCCGTCTATTCCATACACGTCTAATATTTCTTTTGTATACTCCCCATTCTCTTTATATATAACAAGGGGCGCCTCCACCTTCATACGCGGTCTTCCGCCCCGAAGTCCCTCAATCAGCACCATGTTCGGTTCTTTATTCACATAAGGATGGACAAGCTGCATTCGTTTGGGTTCGATATGATACTCTATCATCTTACTTAAGATCTCCGGGAGTCTGAACGGACGATGTACCATAAAAAACCTTCCCTTTGGTTTTAACAGTCTTGCGCTCTCCCTTAAAATATCGTCCAGCGTACACAATGCCTCATGCCTTGCAATATACAATGCCTCATTTGCATTTTTCAGCCCATGTTCCCCGATCATATACGGCGGATTTGTCGTAATCACCTCAAAAGAAGCGGCGCCAAATATCTTTGACGCCT
Organism: uncultured Lachnospiraceae bacterium; assembly: GCA_934351835.1. Lineage (GTDB taxonomy): Bacteria > Bacillota > Clostridia > Lachnospirales > Lachnospiraceae > CAKRJP01. The sequence continues at coordinate 15,790 of CAKRJP010000017.1, read as the reverse complement.
CCTTAATGTCTCCATTTACAATGTCTATTTTTTCTTCCAGGTGGTTATGAAGCACACTTCGTCTCGCCATATCTGCACTCTCATCCTGAATCTCCAGTCCGTAAAAATGCTTTCCTTCATATTTTGCGGCCATCAGGATTGGCAATATCCCTGTTCCTGTTCCAAGATCGAGTACTGATTCCTTTGGTTTTACATTTGCAAATCCGGACAGCAGTACGGCATCAATCCCAAAACAAAATCTGCCGGGGCTTTGGATGATCTCATATCCTTTGATCTGAAGGTCATCCAGTCTTTCCTCTGACTTCAATTCCACATTCATTTTCTTAATCCTCTGTTTTAATCCTCGTCCAGTTTTGACTGGGCGCCTTTCTTCTCTTCCAGACCTTTCAGTTCCGCCATCTCTTCCTTTGAAACCTTAACCTTTTTACGTTTTGGCTTAAACTTAAGTTCTGATGAATGATACTCTCGGATTTCTTTCTCATCATTGTCCAGAAGAACTACTACTTTTACCATCTGACGCAGTACGTTGATGGACTGCACATCACCTTTCAGTCCCTCCGGTGTCGTCACATGATCTCCCACGGATGGTAAATGACGGTTCAGATCCTCATACGTCTCTTCTTCATTCGTCAGGCAGCACATCAGTCGTCCGCAGACGCCTGAAATCTTTGATGGATTCAGCGAAAGATTCTGTTCTTTGGCCATCTTGATAGATACCGGTGCAAACTCTGTCAAATATGTATGACAGCACAGTGGACGTCCACAGATCCCGATACCTCCGCGGATCTTCGTCTCATCACGGACCCCGATCTGACGCAGTTCAATCCTTGTACGGAACACACTGGCAAGGTCTTTTACCAGCTCACGGAAATCAATTCGTCCATCTGCTGTAAAATAAAACAATACCTTATTATTATCAAAGGTATACTCCGCATCGATCAGTTTCATCTCCAGACCATGCTTGTGGATCTTTTCCAGACAGATCTTAAATGCTTCTTTTTCTTTCTCGCGGTTCTTTTCTTCTTTGCGGACATCATCCTGCGTTGCAATACGGATCACCGACTTCAATGGCTGTGTGATTTTATCATCTTCTACCTCACGCACGCCTGTCACAACAGACCCGAATTCTACGCCTCTTGCCGTCTCGACAATTACTTTATCTCCGGCCTCAATCTTATATTTCCCCGGAGAAAAGAAATAAATCTTTCCTGCCGGTCGAAATCTTACTCCAATTACTTTTGTCATACTGTTAGTTCTCCTTTATCGTCAGGAACAGAAGTTCCATTACCAGATCAAAGTTTACATTCGCTTTCAAACGAACCTTTGCCTTCTCAATACTTGATAAGATCAGCTCAATACCTTCGTAAGAGCTGTTCTTTGCCTGCTCTTTAATTGCAGACATCTGATCCTTGAATACAACTTTGTCCATCTCTTTTGTTGCTTTATATAACAAGACATCCCGGTACCAGATCATAATGATATCAAGATAGTCCGTGATTTCTAATTTGTATGCGGTAATCCTTGTAACCGCTTTTACAATCTCACTTACATCCATCTCATGGATATATTTTAATAACTGTACAGCTTCATCGCGGATCTCGTTAAAATGCTCCGAATTTGCAAGCATGATCGCTCTTCCCAGATTTCCCTGCGCAAACGCAGTGCACATATCAGCTTTGTAATCCGGCACCTCAAGTTTCTCCATCAAATATTTCTTAATTAACGCATCCTTGATATTGCGAAGTTTTAACATAACACATCTGGATGTGATCGTTGGAAGCAGCGTATCTGCATTCTCCGTCAAAAGCATGATGATCGCATATGCCGGTGGTTCTTCGATAGTCTTTAAAATCGCATTCTGCGCCTGTACTGTCATCAGATCAGCCTGATCAATAATATAAATTTTATATGGGCCCTGATAAGGTTTGATATCTATCGTATTATTCACTTGTTCTCTGATATCATCTACACTGATCGTATTCGGTTTCTCATGCGTTACACGGATAATATCCGGATGATTCCCGCTCTCTGCCTGTATACAGGAATGGCACTTATTGCATGGTTCTGCCCCTTTCGCTTCACATAACAGAGTTGTCGCAAAGAGCATAGACAAAAGTTTCTTTCCCGCACCTTTCGGTCCATTCATAATATAAGCGTGTGACACCTGGTCCGCAGTCACTGCACTCTGAATGTATTTGATAATATCTTTGTGTCCTACTACATCTTTAAAACTCGTCATTGCGTATCTCCCTTATCAATTCTTCTAAACATCTGGTCTTGTCATCATTGATATATTTTCTGGTAATTCCCAGTGCCTGCAGTTTCTCTTCGGAAAAATCTTCCGTATCAGCCAGAAATCTTCGACAAAGTTCCGCATACTTCGGTGTCTCCTGCTGCCGCTCCCGCATCAATGCCCGCATCAGACGTTCTCCGTCTTCCACTTCTATATAAAGCGGCACCAGTTTCTCACTGCCATAATATGCCAACATCTTCTCATAAGATTCCAGCGTACCGATCGCAAGATAACTTCCTCCGGATAAATCTACCTGCCCATCATCCACCGTGGCATATTTCCAAACGCCGTGTACTGTGTGATAGGCCCTGAGTTCGATTACCTTTCCTGCCTGTTCATATGTATCTAATGTATCCTCAGATACAAAATAATATTCCACACCCTCATGTTCTCCCTCACGGATCGGGCGCGTTGTATAAAGTGTGATTCCTCGGAGCTCCGGAAGTACTGACTTTACTTCTTTGAATAATGTATCTTTCCCTGAGGAGCTCTTGCCCATCATATAGTAAATCTTACCCATCATTCCACACCTCGATCTCATGCTTCTTCTTCAGGCCTTCGATATCAAAACCCTGTTCATAATACCATTGTAACATATCTGCCACCTCTTGTGACACTCTTTCTCCCGGAACTGTCAAAGGACATCCCGGAGGATACAGATATGCATACTCCAATGCTATATGACCAACTGCCTGCTGCCAGGAAAGGAATGTTCCCGGAAGCTCCCTCGCAGTCTCCGAATTATAAATAATCTGTGCATGCGGAAGGGGATTTGTCTGAATCGTAAAATTCTGCCTCTGGACTGCAACGTTAACAAGTTGTTCCCGGCGCAGATCTGTCCGGCTGACGCCACTACTCAAATCTCCATCTATCGCCAACAGCGCATTTACCAACCTCTCAAATCCTTCCCGGGTATCCCCGACAGACGTCATCGCCAGCACGTATTTTCCCGCGGTCATCTCCATTTCCAGATGATAGTCTTCCCTCAATCTCCGGCTAAGTTCATGACTGGTCAACTCCGCATCTGCTACAGAAATCAGAATCTTCGAGCGGTCATAATGCTCCGTCTCGATCAGACGAAGCTGTCTCAGATTCTTAAGTTTTGCTCTCGCCTCAGACAACCACGTTACATACTGGTCAAACAATTCTTCCCCGTCATGTTTCAAAAGCTGAATACACGCATCTATACTCGCCATCAGCACATACGACGGACTGCTGGACTGCAGCATGTGCAGATATCGTCTCACCTTTTCTCTGTCCACGATTTCTCCATTAATATGGATGACCGCCGTCTGCGTCAGCGACGGAAGCGTCTTATGCAGACTGTTTATTACCAGATCCGCACCTGATTTTACCGCATTCTCAGGAAAATATGAATGAAAACCAAAATGCGCTCCATGGGCCTCATCTATGATCAGAGGAATGCCTTTTGCATGGACCGCTGCCGCAATCGTTTCTATATCAGACACCACACCGTCATACGTCGGGGATACCAGAACCACTGCCCGGATCTTTTGATCCGCCTCAAGTGCAGCCTTCACATCTTCCACAGAAACTTCTGTATTCATTTGCTCCCTGGACTCATATCCCGGATATAAATATACCGGATGCAGCCCATTCATCTCTATTGCGTGATACACAGACTTGTGGCAATTTCTCGCCACAAGAATGGTATCACCTCTGCGGGTTACCCCTAAAATTGCACTTAAAATTCCCACGGTACTTCCATTCACAAGGAAATGCGTTTCTTCCGAATGATATAACCCTGCAGCCTCTTCTTCTGCTTCTTTTATAATTCCGTCTGCATGATGCAGGTCGTCAAATCCGGTAATCTCTGTAATATCGATCTCATATGGAAGATCTACGCCTGTCCTCTGCGCGATCTCCTTATTTCGCTTATGTCCCGGCATATGAAATCCGTATGCATCTGACCTGCTGTATGCTTTTAGTCTCTCATACAATGTCTTCATCTATATAATCATGTCTCTTTCCAGATTGTTCTCATAGGTATTTTAACAAATCAGACTTTCAGAATCAAGGCACAAACGCCGCCAAACATCATCAGTCTACGCCATGTACTCTTCCAAAATCTGGCGGATCAGTACATCTTTTTCCGGTACTTTTTCATTTTCTGTTGCCCTTTCCTCTTCGGTCCGTTCACTTGCTGCCGCAAGCGCCTGGCTTGCCTTCTTAAGCTTTCGGTTTTGACGTTTACTCTTGCTCCGGGACATAATTTCCTCATGCACAACTGCAGCAATCTCCGATTCGCATTCTTCCTCCGGCTCTGTTACTGCAAAATACTCCGGCTGTTCACCGCTTTCTGTTGTCACAGTTATATCTTCTATGTCTGTTTCCATATTTGCTTCCATATTTGCTTCTGCTTTTTTTCCTATATCCGGTGATTCTTCCATCCTATCGCTACGCAGAACTCCTCCTGAATTTTCCTGTGTCTGAACAGCCACTTTCCGGTTCTGCTCTTTCTGATTCGCCTTTTCATAACGGTGAAGGCATACATTTTCCAGATAATCTACCATATAATTTCTGGCAGCCTCCAGACGATACTTCTCATCTGTACTCAAGTGTAGCAGATAAATGACGATCGCCAGCGCGGCTCCACTTCCTCCAAGCCGCAGCACTTCCTCACTCATTCCGTACAATCCATACTCCGCCAGCGCACCTGACGCTCCACACAAAAGGCACAAAATCGCTGACACCCGTTCCACTCTCTGAAGGCTGTGAATACGCATCCCCAGCACACGATATTCATAAAGATACTTATCCACAAACACACCTACATTTTCCACCTTGTCACTCACCATGCAGGCATGTTCAAATTTTGCCCGCACCAGCCGCATTAACGGGTGACTGCTTTTACTCATATTTCCGGCTGCCCGTACCAGCTTCTTCAATGTGGCAGAAACAATGATTTTACTGAGTAATCCCGCCACGGTAAAAATGCCCATCAGCACGTACACAACGTGCCTCTCTAGTATAATATCCAGCATATGTATTGCCCTCCTTTTTTCTTGCATTATACTGGATATTCAAAAAAAAGGAGGAAAAAGTGTTCGACAGATTCCACCGGTCCTCCTGGTAAAATCTGTCGATATCTGTCTCATTATGAATCTCTGCAAAAATGTATCCACCCTAGATCATCGGTACTAATTCTTTCATAAGCCTTACACTGTGGGCGATTGCCTGCTTTTCAAAGGTTGGATAATCCATAGTTGCGCTGTTGTCAGCTTTGTCCGAAATGGCACGAATAATGACATACGAAACTTTGTTCAGATAAGCAGCCTGCGCAATTCCCGCACCTTCCATCTCAACACAAAGCGGATGGAAATTTTCTGCAATTCTGTCCTTCACATCTCCGGCCGCAATAAACTGGTCACCACTTGCGACTCTTCCTGTAAATGTATGGATTTCCGGATTTGCTTTTTTATTTGCTTCTACAGCCTTCTTCACCAGCTCTTCATCCGCCGGGAATGCCAGCACGTCCATTCTCGGAATCTGTCCCGGCACATATCCGAAGTTCACTGCATCCATGTCGTGATGAAGTGCATCCGTTGAAATAACCAGATCGCCAATGTTAATTCTTGCATCCAGTGATCCTGCGATTCCTGTATTGATCAGCGTGTCTACATGAAATCTGTCCACCAGGATCTGTGCACAGATACCGGCATTTACCTTACCGATTCCACTTCTTACAACAACCACTTCTTTTCCGCAAAGCTGTCCCTTACAAAATACCATAGAAGCCTGCTCCACAGTCTCCTCCACGATCATATCTTCCTTTAAAGCTGCAACTTCTTCTTCCATTGCTCCGATAATACCTATCATAAATCCATCCTCCTGATATTTATTCTGTCTGACCGACTCAATATTTCCGATATCTGACACCCTTTCTGTCCCGGTGCCATATGTCTTATCTTAACATATAATTGCAAGAAATCCTAGAATTCCTTAATCTTCTCTGTTACAATGGTGTCATATATACTAAAGGTTATAAAGTTAAAGGAGGAACTATATCATGGATTATAAAACATCAGGTGTCTGTTCTCAGAGAATCCACCTTGAATTAGACGGAGATATCATTAAAGAAGTAGAATTTATCGGCGGATGCAACGGTAACACCAAGGGAATCGCAAGCCTTGTCCGTGGCATGAAAGCCGAAGATGCCATCGAACGTATGGAGGGAATCACTTGCGGGTTCAAACCAACATCCTGTCCGGACCAGTTGGCAAAAGCATTGAAAATCGCACTGGAGAAATAATTAAATAGACGAAAAAAATGAAATACCCCGGCGGCTCCATGTACCATGTCTTATGAAAAGACATCCTGTAGAATCCGCCGGGATATTTTATAATTTAGTTTAATGTAATAGTTTTAAGAATTCTTCTATTGTAACTGCTGTTTCATCTAATTCCAATTTATCACATAATTGCCCTATATATGTTTTTTTCAACATACTATCATTTAAAAGTTCTTCATCAGAAAAAATTTCTTTTGCATTTCCTTCTCTAAGCAGGTTTTTATGTGACATTACGAATATCTTTTTAAAATTATTTACTGCAAATTCCATATCATGGGTTATCGTAATCACAGTTTTTTTCTCTTCTCTCAATTTTTCCAGAATATACTCTAATCGCTTTATTCCATTTAAATCCTGTCCTGCGGTTGGTTCATCTAACACCAGTATTTTTTCATCCATTGCCAGTACCGATGCAATAGATACAAATTTTCTGATTGAAAGAGGAAGATTATATGGATTTTCCTGCATTTGATCTGATAAACCACAAAGTTCTGCCGCCCACTCAGTTTTCTTTTTAATCTCTTCTTCAGATAAACCTAACATTTTAGGTCCGAATCTGATCTCATCTTCTACATTATTATGAAAGATCTGATCATCTGGATTTTGAAATACATACCCTGCAACTTTTGATAATTGTGCAGTTGTATAATCTTTTGTATCCATTTTATCAACCAGCACGGTTCCTTGAGTTGGCTTTAATAATCCGTTGATCATTTTTACAGTTGTTGTTTTTCCTGCTCCGTTTTGACCTATGATCGCTACCGATTCACCCTCATTAATTTCAAAACTTATATTTTCAACAGCAGAAAAACCATTCGGATACTGAAAACTTACATCTTTAAATTCAATGATTCCCATACGGTAACTCCTTCTTTTTAATTTTTTGAAGCTGTTGAGCCATTTCATCAGCAGTAATAATATTTTCTTCTATTTTTATTCCCTGCTTTTTCAATTCATCTGCAAGATATACGGTCAACGGAAGCATAACTCCAAACTGTCCCAGATTAATATCAGCTAAGACTTCGTGTTTATCTCCATATCTAATGACTTTCCCCTGATGCAAAACTACTACTTCATCACAATATTCAGCCAGTAATTCCATCTTATGTTCAACGAGAATTATAGTTTTTCCCATCTGTTTCATTTTTTGTATAATCTCAAAAACACGTTCTGTCTCCTGCGGATCTAATTGTGATGTTGGCTCATCAATAACTAAAATATCAGGTTCCAGGACCAGCACTGATGCCAGAGCAACTCTTTGTTGCTGACCTCCTGACAGTTCAAACGGGTTCTTATCCTGGAGATAGGTTGTATTAGTAAGCTCCATGATCCGCTCTACACGTCTCTTGATTTCATTTACCGGAACTCCAAAATTTTCCAATCCATATGCAATTTCCCCATATACAGTATCTCTTGCCCCTGTAATTTGATTAAATGGATTCTGAAATACATATCCTATCTTAGATGCCAGTTCTCCCATTTCATATTCTTCAAGATTTTTTCCTTCAATAATAACATTTCCTTTCATCTCTCCCTGATAGAAATTCGGAACAAATCCCCTGATAATATTGCATAATGTCGTTTTTCCGCTTCCGTTAGCACCTACTATTGCATAAAATCTTCCTTTTTCAAAAGATAAATTCACATCGACAACACTGGGTGCTTTAGTTAAGGGATATGTGTAACTAACATTTTGTATATCTATATAAGCCATAATGCAATCCTCCCCGCAATACCTAAAACGCCTATGATTGTAATTATTACAACAGCGGTTTTATCTGATGCTGTTTTTTCTATATCATACAGATGTGTATGCTTTATTCCTGATGAAAACCCTCTGGCCTCCAAGGTCAATGCACGCTCCTCCGTTCCTGCAATTGAACTTAACACAAGTGGGATAATGGTTGGAACAAAGACTTTCGCCCTTACCAAAATATTGCCTTCTGTTTCGACACCTCGCGCTTTTTGCGCATTCATAATTGTCTGTGATCTTTTCTTCAAAACAGGTACCATTTGCAATGTAGATAATACCACATACGAAGCTTTTGCACTCATTCCGCTTTTTTCCAATGCTAATACAAAATCTTTTTCCTGGGTAACTGAAAAGAACCAAATCAAGCTTCCTCCTACACCCATTAACGTGAGACCAAGTTTTAACGCGAACAAAAGTCCTTCCATTTTTGCACTAAATATCCAGATAGAAAATATAACTTCTCCCTTCGGATAAAAAAAGGTCTGGATAAATAACAGAATCAAAAACAATACACCTACGGAGTTTTTTACTCTGCGTATAAATATTTTCCATACACCGCTCATTGCAGCCAGAATGTTCAATATCAGAAATATGAAAAGCTTTCCTCCAATTCCCGGCATAATAATATCTAAAACAATCAGAACTATTGTCAAATAAAATTTAGTTAACGGATATAACGCGACAATTTTATTCTTTTGCTTCATTATTAATTCTCCTTAATATGTACTATTCGCTTTTGGTTTTGATAAATTTTTCTCCATATTTATATTTTACAAGCGATCTTTCTGGTATTGCTTTGATTATAAAATATGCTACAAAGATAGAAATTAATTTACCAACACTTTCAGTTACAATATAAACTGATAAAACGGATTCTAAAATTTGTTTTCCTGTTGCCATTAAACCTGCCGCCAACATGGATGCTCCTCCACCAGTTGCTCCTCCAAAGAAAAATACTGTTATTGGCGTTGCAGTGATAGTTCCTACTAATGCAATAATTATTCCCGAAATCACCAATTTCCAAATCTTGGTCATCATGTTGTACTTTGACAACAGTCCTGCTGAAATACCAATAAAAAAGGCACAAAATGCATATGGAATCCACGTCGGGTCAAAAATACCATTAATTAAATTTGTCAATACACCGGTAATTGCTGCCGGAAGCGGTCCTGCAAGTGCTCCTACTAATATAACACCTATCATATCCAAATCCACAGGTAATTTTAAAACAGATGTCATCTGACCTCCTACAATATTAATTGCGATCGCTACCGGAATTAACAAAATAACCATCATAGAAAATGTTTCATTCTTTTTCTTCATTTTTATAGTCCTTCCTCTCTCTACTTTTCTTCAATTAAATCTGTAATATCTTCGTTAAATATCTCTTTGAAAAATAATTTATAAAATTTTATTACATCTACACTATATGCATATTTTGCATTACAATTATTTTTATTCCAATGTCCGCCTATATCTACAACAGACTGACCTCTTGCAATTCCTTCTGTTACTACATCAATATACGCCGGCTTTAATTTTACTATCGAATTATCCAGACAATATGCCACTGTCAATACATCATGCATCGGTGAGACCATTTTTCTTCTTGATTTCCAGTTGTCATCCAGTCCTTCCTTCGTAATATTGTAAACAAAAGTTGACAATCTTGTATTTAATACCCTTAATATTTCTCGCATATTACAATCCAATGCAATTTTATTAGTAACATCAAGACCTATCATAGTAACATCCTGAATCCCTGCCATAAATACTTCATGGGCTGCAATGGGATCTGCCCAGAAATTATATTCGGCTACCGGACTCATGTTTCCTGTGTATTTTGCACCTCCCATGATAATTAAACGTTTTAAATTTTTTGCAAAATCTTTGGATTTCCGTATAGCACTAGCTATATTTGTACACGGTCCTATTGCAAATAAAGTAATTTCCTGAGGATGCTCATTTACATATTCAACAAGAAAATCAACTGCGTTCTGATCTTCTTCCTTTTTAGTTGACAAAATAGTATCTGCAAAACCACCCAGACCATCATCCCCAAACGCACTTACGGTTGCCGGCTGTTTCTGATCCAACGCAACGGACGATCCGCGATATAGTGGGATGTCCTCTCTTCCACATAGTGAAAGGATATTTAATCCATTCTTTGTTGTTACATCCAGAGCTCCATTTCCAGTCACACTACATACTGCTTTTAAATCCAGTTTCCCTGAATATAATGCCAGTATAATTGCTAATGCATCATCGGTTCCCGGATCGCAGTCAATGATAATTTTTTCCTGCCCCATTTTAAGCTTCTCCTCCTTTCATTTCTTCCACTTCTTTTCTGGTCGGAATTGATGTTTGAGCACCTTTTCTAGTCACTGCTATCGCAGATGCTTTTTGGCCAAATCCGATTGCTTCCTGCCAGTTTTTCCCCTGACTTAATGCCAATGCAAATGCAGCTGTAAAACAATCTCCGGCGGCAGTTGTATCTACTACATTTACATGATATGCCGGAAAAAATTCTTCCGTATTTTCATTTATATACATGCACCCCTCCCCTCCTAAAGTTACAATTACATTTTTTACTCCTTTTTTGATCAGCGACCTTGCCGCTATCTCAATATTTTTTTTATTACTTACATCCATGCCTGTTAATATCTGCAATTCTGTCTCATTAGGTTTTATATAATCAATTCCCTCCCACATGCTGTCCGGGATTTCTTTTACCGCCGGAGCCGGATCTAATATTATAATTTTTTTCTCATTCTTCACAAGATCCTTTATATACTCTACGATTTCTAATGGAATTTCCAACTGCATGATCACAATATCGCTTTGTGTTAATAAATCCATGTTGTTATCAATTAACTTTTTCGTTACTTTTCCGTTTGCCCCGGCAATAATAATGATTGAATTTTCACCTTTATCATCTACAGTAATAAACGCCTGTCCTGTTGGAGTATTTCTTAACACCTGCACTCTGGAAACATCTACACCTGCACTCTTTAAGTTTTCAATGAGCTTCTGACCTTTACCGTCATCACCCACAGCTCCAAGCATCGCAATATCCCCACCCAGTTTTCCGATTGAATATGCCTGATTCGCTCCTTTTCCACCCGGTATATGAGTGATATTCCTACCTGAGATAGTCTCTCCAACTTCTGGCATACTTGGTGTTTCTATCACCGTATCCATGTTTAAGCTACCTATAACTAATATTTTTTTCATTATGCTTTCTTCATTCCCTTCCTTTCATTATATTTAGCATAAATTTCATCCTCATAAATATCCACAGATGTTCTGTCAGGCAAAGCAGGCTGCACCCCGTGTCTGGTAACACTTATTCCGGAAGCATAAACAGCAAAATCAATAGCTTCTATTAATTTGTGTCCCTCACTTAAATAAACGGCTAACGCGCTAATAAAAGAGTCTGCCCCTCCGGTTGTATCTACTGCTTCAAATCCTGTCCCTTCAAAATACAAAGAATATTCTTCATTTTGTAAATAACATCCGTTTTCTCCTAAAGTTACAATTACATTTTTTACTCCTTTCTTCCTTAATATTTCAGCCTTTTCTTCCACCGTTCTCCCTTCTGGGATCAATGTATAAAGTTCATTTTTATTTGGTAAAAAATATTCAATTTTCCCCAATATTTCATCTTTCAGTTTTGCTGTTAACGTTGGTTTAAAAATAATTTTTATTCCTTTTTTCTCACAATACTTAACAGTATATTCAACAATTGTTTCTGGAATTTCGGTTGAAACAAGGCAATACTTTGCTTTCTCAAACAAATATTCATATTTTTTAATATGTTTAATACTTAAATTTTTATTTGCTCCTGTATAAACAGTAATAGCACTTTCACCTTTCTGATCCACATGTATATATGCTTTTCCGCTCGGAAGAACTGAATCAAACGTGACCCCATCCATATGTACATGATTATCAATCAAACTCGTATATATTTGTTTTCCGTCCATATCATTTCCCAGGCAGCCGATCATGTACACTTGTCCGCCAAGTTTTCCAACCCCTACTGCCTGATTTGCTCCCTTTCCTCCCGGAAATACATATACTTTATTTGCCATCTGATTTTCTCCGGCCTCAGGTATTTCCTCAACCTCAATCGTAATATCTATGTTCATACTTCCAACTACGATGATCTTTTCTCCCTGCTTATTCTTTAATGGCTGTGCCACACTTTTACGATTTATTATTTGAGGAATACACATTTTAACTACTTCATCCATTTTCTCAGGCTTTTTCATTTCAAATAAATACTGCATCCCTCTTTCAACCATTTCTTCAATCGGAATATTAACAGCAGTAATACCTCCACCTATATATTCCAATTCTCTTCTGTCACCTATGGAGATAACTGATATCTCTTCCGGAATACTTGTTTTGCTTCTTTCTAAAATACACGTCACATGGCTTGCTATCTCTGGTGTTGCACAAATAATAGCGGTCTCGCTTTCCCCTACAAATTGTACATTTGAAAATTTCTCAATTTCTTCCACAGTATATATCCACGCCGGATTTATTTTCATATTCTTATTTTGCATAGCTATTTTGTAGGCATTTAAAACTTCGGCTCCATTGGCAATACATGCAATTTTTTGATGTCCTTCTTGAATCAATTTGCTTACGGCTAACTCTACCATTTCAGATAATCTATAACCCAATACCGCTTGAGGCATCGTCTCTATATCACCAGTATCGCATAAACATACAGTAATTCCGTTTTCTGCCTTGTCTGCGATGTTTACGCGTCCTTCTATTAAAAATCCTGATGCTTTTTTTAAAAGCATTTCCCGGCACAATTTTTTTACATCATTTTCATCTTTTGCAAATCCTATAATAAGGCCATAATCATTTTCGCGTGCCATTTTTTCGGCGATCGAAATATATCTTTCTTTTTCTTGATTGTTGTTTTGTAAAATCAGACCTATCAGTCGATTTTTCATTCCTACCTTATCAAGAAATCTAAAATACGGAACATAATGTTCTCGTTCTATTACTTCTAAAACTTTTCTCCTTGTGTCCTCACTAATATCGCTGTCTTTACCATTCATAACTTTTGATACGGTCGATGCGGACACCCCTGCTAACTTTGCAATATCTCGTATATTCATTTTTTCACCTGACTTTAGCTAAAGTTTTTAGTAAACTTGTTTTCTTGTTCCAATCCTATCACTTTGTGCATTTTATTGCAACGTTCGACTGCAACGAAACTTTTTTCCGACATTTTGCACAATTTACAATTTTACTAAACAATGTTTTGCACAAAAAAAGATACGCGGCTGACCAAAACCGCGTATCCTTACATAGTCTTCTTCTTAACATCTATCTAATGTGCTTAGTTGTAGAGAACATCTTTGAGGAAACATCTGAGCCAGCGACAACAATTTAGTACTTTTATTGTATTCAACGGTTTTCTGTTAGGTAAATAATCTCTATTTATTAGTTACCCGTCACTGACTCAGCCTGCTTCCCGTCACATATTCCCCTGGTGACACTGGGCGGCTACATCACCTTCCGCCCAGCCCATATTTTACTTTAATCGTTTTGAATGAATTATGGTTCTTCAATATAGATACCATTAGTAAATGAACTGCTTACGTCATCATTGGCTCCATGGAAACAACGTACTCTGTAATAATAATCCCCATCAACCGACAAAGCTTTCGCAGATAAAATCCTATCAGTATTTTTTTCTTCTGCCTGCCAGCTGTCATAATAATCCCAGGAATCCTCATCCTTCTTTGCACGTTCCACAATTACACCAATTCTAACAGATTCACAATCATGATTTGCAAGGGTTGTTCCACCTGCATATATCTTTCCAGCTCCTAAACGGACAATCTTGGAATATCCTGCCTGCAAATCTACTCCTCTGGTTATCTTTGTATCATAACCTATAGACTCATCCTCATGGATAAGATAAGATCCATCCAAAACTTTCGTATCTTCTGCCTGTACATTCTTTTCCGGTACGATCAACATACCAAGTGTCAATACGACTGCACAACACAGGGATACAATCCTTTTCTTCATCCAACACCTCCTCACTCGAATTAGATTTTTTGCAACTTCACTTATATAAACACATAACTCGCAAAAAACTGACGCGATTTTTCTAAAAAAATAAATTTTTTATGATATTTTCAAAATCTGACTTGGACATAATTCCCATTAAGCTATATTCCACATCTCTATATTTATAACGCGCTACATATTTTTCCTTGGATGTTTCAGGTACTGCATAACTTTTAACACTCACTTTACACTTTTCTCTGTTTATAAAATAATCATCTATTTTTTCATCTTCTATATCAATTCCGATAGCTGCATCTTGATAATTTGCATTTATCACATACCTAATACTCTCTCCTTGATATTTGTACGTCATGTCTGCCATTTGCAAGTTTTTATCTAATTCTAACTTTTCAAATGTCATTCCCGAAGGTTTTTCCATAATTCTAACCGGCTCAACCCCAAACTCATCCGCTATCTTCTGATATGCTTCTTCCTCATTTTCTTCTACAATTATTTTGCTATCCGAACTTGCATTTATTTGCTCTACATCTCGGTTAATCACACCTCGTTTCACCAACTGAACCACCTTTTCCGGTCCACCCAGACTGTTCACTTCCACCAACATCACCACTGCCAGTACTGCAGCAGCGCCCAATGCATGTTTCAGACGCAGTTTGCTACGATACGACAAGCCTTTCTTCGCAGATGCTTTGAATTCAGTAACATTTCCTTCTTCCAGCATCTTCCGTCCAAGTTCCAGTGCTTTTCTGTCCTCTTCAGATAAGCCGGCGTATTTCTCTTGTTCTTTCTTTTCCTCAGCTTCCCTGATCCGCTCCTTGATTTTCTGATGCATAGACTCTTTCAAGTCGTCCGGCAAATCAGCAAGACTCTCATCATCTTTCACCGATTGCATCTCTATTTCAGCCTGCTTTCCAAGCCCTTCTTTTATAAAATTATCGAAATCATCCTGATATTCTTTCTTCATTTTCTTTTTATCCTACACTCTCTTATTCTGACTTCTGATACTTGACCAATTGTGTACGAAACGTATAATATAATTATACCAAAGATGCAAAACATAAAAAATATAATGCTTGCATATATATTTTTTCATGTTTTAGCAGCTTGCCTCAATATGAGGATGTAAGCAAGGTTTCCTTGCGTTATCCGAATATTGAGTTGCGGATTGCGTAAGTGCGCAGCACGCAACAATCCGTTTTGGTATTTTCTCTCAAAAATGCAAAGCATAAAATTATAATGCTTGCATATATATTTTTCATGTTTTAGCAGCTTGCCTCAATATGAGGATATAAGCAAGGTTTCCTTGCGTTATCCGAATATTGAGTTGCGGATTGCGTAAGTGCGCAGCACGCAACAATCCGTTTTG
>CAKRJP010000016.1 GCA_934351835.1 uncultured Lachnospiraceae bacterium | reverse complement strand
GCAGAGCAGAATCTGGTAAGTATTTCGGCGGGACTTGCAAAATGCGGTAAGAAACCATATGCAGCATCTCCGGCGTGCTTCTTATCAACAAGGAGTTACGAGCAGTGCAAAGTAGATGTGGCATATTCTAATACAAATGTAAAGCTGATCGGTATCAGCGGCGGTGTAAGCTACGGAGCCCTGGGAATGAGCCATCATTCTGCGCAGGATATCGCAGCGATGTCTGCGGTGCCGAATATGAGAGTGTATCTTCCAAGTGACAGGCTTCAGACGGAGTGCTTGATGAAAGCGTTGCTTCAGGATGACAAACCGGCATATATACGCGTGGGAAGAAATGCTGTAGATGATGTTTACGAAGAAGGCAATGTGCCATTTGAGATGGATAAAGCGACTGTGATCACCGAAGGAACAGATATAGCGATCATCGCATGTGGCGAGATGGTGAAACCGGCAGTAGATGCAGCAGCAATCCTGAAAGAAAAAGGAATCAGTGCAACGGTTGTTGATATGTACTGTGTAAAACCACTGGATGCAGAGACAATCGTAAAAGTAGCAGAAAAAGTAAAAGCAGTAATTACGATAGAAGAGCATGCACCGTTTGGTGGACTTGGCTCTATGGTCAGCCAGGTGGTTGGAAGCGAATGCCCAAGAAAAGTAGTGAATATGGCACTTCCGGATGCGCCGGTAATCACAGGTACATCAAAAGAAGTATTTAACTATTATGGATTAAATGCAGATGGTATTGTTGAGAAAGCATTGGAGTTAGTGTAATGGCAGAAAAATATATTATCAGTGTTGATCAGAGTACCCAGGGAACAAAAGCGTTATTATTTGACGAAAGTGGAGACCTGATCAGACGAACAGATAAATCTCATGAACAGATTATCAATGATAAAGGGTGGGTGTCGCACGACCCTACAGAGATTTATCAGAATACAATCGAAGTTGTAAAAAGATTGGTAGAAGAATCCGGTATCGACAGCGGTTCCGTTGTCGGAATCGGAATCAGTAACCAGAGAGAGACAACTCTTGCATGGAATAAAGTAACTGGAGAACCTTATGGACAGGCGATTGTCTGGCAGTGTGCAAGATCTGCAGAACTCTGTGACCGCGTAGCGGCAGGTGGAGTGGCAGAAGATGTCAGGATGAGAACAGGAATCAACCTGTCACCATATTTCCCGGCATCTAAGATTGCATGGATCCTTGAAAATGTAGATGGAGCAAAAGAAGCAGCAGATAAAGGTGAGATTTGCCATGGAACTGTGGATAGCTGGCTGGTATATAAGCTGACTGGTGGAAAAGTGTACAAGACAGATTATTCCAATGCATCCAGAACACAGTTGTTTAATATTGTAGACCTGAAATGGGATGAATATGTGTGTGGCCTGTTTGGGATTAATCCTGAAAATATGGCAGAAGTTGTGGATTCTAACTCTGATTTTGGAGAGACAGATTTTGAGGGAGTATTCCCGAAACCGATTCCAATCCATGGAGTGTTAGGTGATTCTCATGGCTCTCTGTTTGGTCAGGGGTGTCTGAAACCAGGTATGACAAAGGCAACTTACGGAACGGGATCTTCTATCATGATGAACATCGGTGAGGAGCCGGTATTCAGTACTCATGGAGTTGTAACATCTCTTGCATGGAGCATGAGTGGCAAAGTAAATTATGTTCTGGAAGGAAACCTGAATTATACAGGAGCTACGATCACCTGGCTGAAGGACGATCTGCGACTGATCTCATCACCGGGAGAGACCGAGGAACTGGCAAAGTCAGCTATGCAGGATGATTCTGTATATCTGATCCCGGCATTTTCCGGACTTGGAGCTCCTTACTGGGACAGCTACGCATCGGCAGCAATCGTAGGAATGACGAGAACTACCGGAAAAGAAGAAGTAGTTAGGGCTGGTGTTGAATGTATTGCATATCAGATTACAGATATTGTGAAAGCAATGAGTGAGGATGCCGGCGTAACGGTAGATGAACTTCGTGTAGACGGTGGACCGACAAGAAATGCATACCTGATGCAGTTCCAGAGTGATATCGTAGAGGCAAATGTAAGAGTTCCGGATTCTGAAGAGCTTTCCGGAATCGGACCTGCTTATGCAGCGGGACTTGCGCTTGGTGTGTGGGGAGAAGAAATCTTCCAGAAACTCAATCGTATTACATATAGCCAGAAGATGGACAAAGAGCGCAGAGACCGCAAGTACGATGGCTGGAAACATGCAGTGTCGATGGTATTGACTAAATAATTAATGATAACAAAATAATGAAATAATTTTTTAAGAAAAGAGGTAACAACAATGGAAGGAAAAATGAAAGTATGCGTATTGACTGGTAAGCAGAAACTGGAGTGGGTAGAGCGTGATATCCCACAGCCGGCACCGGGCGAAGTGCAGATCAAACTGGAGTATGTAGGAGTTTGTGGTTCGGATCTTCATTTCTATCAGGAAGGACAGCTTGCAAACTGGACATTAGATGGCCCTTTAGCACTTGGACATGAGCCGGGTGGAGTTGTTACAGCACTTGGAGAAGGCGTAGATAGTCTTGAGATCGGAGATAAGGTATCTATCGAGCCAGCAGTTCCTTGTGGACATTGTGAAGAGTGTAAGAAAGGCCTTTACAATCTGTGTACGAACATTAAGATGCTTGCAATCCCTGGAGAAAGAGATGGAGTTAACGCAGAGTACTGTGTACATGACGCTTCTATGTGCTACAAACTTCCGGAAAACATGGATACACTTGAGGGAGCTATGATTGAGCCATTAGCAGTAGGTATGCACGGAACAGAGTTATCAGATGCAAGAGTTGGAGAATCAGCAATCGTTCTTGGAAGTGGATGTATTGGACTTTGCACAATTATGGCATTAAAAGCTCGTGGAGTAAGTGAAATTTATGTAGCTGATGTTATGGACAAACGTCTGGAGATGGCTATGGAAGTTGGTGCTACAAGAGTATTTAACAGCACAAAAGAAGATATCGTAGAATTTGCACATTCTCTTCCGGGTGGCGGAGTTGACCAGGTATATGAGTGTGCCGGAAACAGAATTACAACACTGCAGTCATGCCGTCTGATCAAACGTGGCGGAAAAGTAACACTGACAGGTGTATCACCGGAGCCGGTGCTTGAGTTAGATACAGCAACATTAAATGCAATGGAAGGAACAGTATACTCAGTATACCGTTACAGAAACTTATGGCCAAAGGCAATCGCAGCAGTTTCTTCCGGACTGATTCCGGTTAAGAAGATCGTATCACACATCTTCCCATTTGATGAGTGTATTGAAGCGATTGATTACAGTCTGAACCACAAAGATGAAGTTGTAAAAGCTGCAATTAAAATGGATTAATTAGGGCGATAAGTGTTTATAAAAAAGGTATAAAGGTGTGAATTCGCTCATACTTTATACGGGGGCAGTCTCTTGACTTGGAGTCTGTCCCCATTTATACTTATTTGGGGAACTTTTTGAGTTTCACTACAAGGGAAGAATGAGGTATTAAGATAATGAAGAAAGTGATGTTGGGCATCATGGTGTTGCTTTCGGCAACATTGTTAGTGGGATGTTCCGGAAGGGGTCCGAGAACACTGTCTGATAAGTATGTAAAGGTTACAGATTATCAGGGTGTTGAGATAGAACCCGTGACTGTAGAAGAAACAACAGACGATGAGGTTGATCAGGCTGTAGATTACATGAGACGTCTGTATGTGAGAGGTAATGATCTGGATGAGAATGCACCGATCACTGATGAGATGGTACAGGAACTGTCGCAGACCTCTAAGACTGTAGATGAGTACAAGGCTGAAATCAGAAAGCAGGTTGAAGAGTCCAGAGAAAACTCTGCCCGCGAAGAAGAGGAGACAAGAGCCTGGGAAAAGGTAATTGATAATTCAACTGTAAAGAAATACCCGAAAGATCGTCTGAAACATGTAAAAGATAATCTGAAAGATATGTACCAGCGTTATGCAGATCAGGCGGGCGTAAGCTACGAAGAGTATTTGAAAGCAACAAAGGTTACAGAAAAAGATATTGATAAAGCTGCAAAGGCTTCTCTGAAACAGGAGTTAGTAGCTGATGTTATTGCAAATTATTACGGACTGAAGCCAACGGAAGAAGAATTCCAGGAAGGTTTACAGGAGTATGTGGATAAATACAATCTGACAAATGTCGACACTTTACTGGCAACAGTTTCAGAAGATGATATGAGAACGCTGATCACGGAGAAGAACGTAATGTCATGGGTAACAGACAGATGCCGTTATGTAAAATCATCTGACAGCAAAGATACAACAGACAGTAAATCATCAGACAGCAAAACGTCAGATAGTAAGACATCTGATGCAACAGAATCTTCGGACAAAGAGTCAAAATAGGAGAAGAGATAATGGGTAAGACAAAAGTGATCATGGTGCGCCATGGAGAAACGGAATGGAATGTACTGTGCCGTTTTCTGGGAAGTAAAGATCTTCCGCTGAATGAAAAAGGACGCCGTCAGGCTGGTTATGCAAAAGCAGCACTGGAGAATGAAAAACTGGATGTGGTATATTCCAGCCCGATGAGAAGGGCGTACGAGACTGCAGAGATCATTTGCAGTGACAGAGATATCAAGATCCAGACAGATGACGGTCTCAGAGAGATTGCGTGTGGTGCATGGGAAGGTCTGAACGGACATGAGGTAGAAGAAAAATTTCCGGGGCAGATTGAGCTTTGGGGAAACCGTCCGGCAGAACTTCGTATTGAAGGCGGAGATACATTTGCAGAAGTGCAGGAGCGTATGCTGGATGCTTTCTGGAGAATTGTGCATGCTAACAGAGGAAAGACGATCCTGATCACGGCGCATATGATCTGCCTGTCACTTTTGATGATCTATTTTGACGGAAAAGAGATCAACGATATGTGGAATGTGCCGCCACTGGGGAATGCGGCACTTAATATCCTGGAAGTGGATGAAGATGATCAGGTAGAGATCGTTGCATGGAGTGATGATAGTTTTGTTCCGGAAGAGGATAAAAAAGGTAGTGCCTTGGTTGCCGGAAGAAATTATATAGATGAAGAATAATATAAAAATTGGAGGGAATTGCGATGAAGGTTGCAGAAAGAATTTCAAAACTTCGTGAGAAGATGGCAGAAAAAGGGGTCGATATGTATATTGTACCGACTGCTGATTTCCACCAGAGTGAATATGTTGGAGAACATTTCAAAGAGAGAGCGTTTATCACAGGTTTTACCGGTTCTGCGGGAACGGCAGTGATCACAAAGAGTGAAGCAAGACTCTGGACAGACGGACGTTATTTTATCCAGGCTGCAAAACAACTGGAAGGAACGACAGTAGAACTGATGAAGATGGGAGAGCCGGGAGTACCTACGTTGGATGCTTATCTGGAAGATACCCTGCAGGCAGGAGAGGTGCTTGGATTTGACGGACGTGCAGTAGCAATGGGTGAGGGTCTTGGATATGAGGCGATTGCAGCTAAAAAAGGTGCAAGTATCCAGTATGCGTATGATCTGATCGATGAAGTGTGGGAGAGTCGTCCGGCCCTTTCAGAAGAGCCTGCATTTGCACTGGATATCAAATATGCAGGAGAGACTGTAGAGAGTAAACTTAGAAGAATCCGTGAAGTGATGAAAGCAAACGGAGCAACAACTCATGTGCTTACAACACTGGATGACATCTGCTGGACACTGAATATCCGTGGTAACGATATCGAATATTTCCCATTAGTACTGACATATGCAGTGATCACAATGGATAAGATGGATCTGTATATCAATGAGGCAAAACTATCTGATGAGATGAAGGCAGATCTGGCGAAAGACGGTGTCGTACTTCACCCATACAATGATATTTATGAAGACATTAAGAATGTTACAGAAGAAGAAACATTGCTGATCGATCCTGCAAACTTAAACTATGCGCTGTACAACAATATTCCGGAAGGTGTTAAGAAAGTTGAAAAAGCAAATCCGGAGATTATTTTCAAAGCAATGAAGAATAAAGTAGAGATTGAAAATATTCGCATTGCAGAGATTAAAGATAGTGTTGCGCATGTCAGATTTATGAAATGGCTGAAAGAGAATGTAGGAAAGATGAAGATTACGGAGATGAGTGCATCCGACAAGTTGGATGAGTTCCGTGCGGAGATGGGGAATTTCATCCGTCCGAGTTTCGAGCCGATATCTTCGTTCGGAGAGCATGGAGCTATCGTTCACTACACTTCTTCACCGGAGACAGACGTGGAACTGGAAGAGGGTGGAATGCTTCTGACAGATACCGGGGCAGGATTCTATGAGGGATCTACAGATGTTACGAGAACCTATGCGTTTGGTGAAATCCCACAGCAGATGAAAGATGATTTCTCCCTGGTGGTAATCAGTAACCTGCAGCTTGCAAATGCAAAATTTATGTATGGAACGACAGGTATGACATTGGATTATCTGGCGAGAAAACCATTCTGGGACAGAAATATGAACTTTAATCACGGAACAGGTCATGGTGTAGGATATCTGCTGAATATCCATGAAGGACCGACAGGATTCCGCTGGCAGTACCGTCCGCATGAGATTCATCCATTCGAAGAAGGTATGGTGATCACAGACGAGCCGGGTATCTACATTGAAGGCTCTCATGGTGTTCGTCTGGAGAACGAACTTCTGGTTTGTATGGGTGAACAAAACGAGTACGGACAGTTCATGTATTTTGAGCCGATTACTTATATTCCGATGGATCTGGATGCGATCAATCCGGACATTTTATCATCTGAAGATAAGAAACTGTTGAATGATTACCATAAGACTGTATATGAGAAAGTTTCACCATATCTGAATGATGAAGAGAAAGAATGGCTGAAGAAATATACAAGAGAAATCTAAGTAATTTAAAATGCTTTGAGTAATAAGGTCCCGGCCGGGTTTATCTGGTCGGGACCTTGTTGTAATGTTTGACGATTTTAGAAGTTTCGGGATTGACGATAATTATTTCTTTTTTTAAAGAGACTGCTTTCTGGATCGTGTCGGAAGGCGTCTGAGTGTCGGTGATGATTGTATCAATTTGATTCAAAGGGATGGAATTACACAAAGATGTATGTTCAAATTTGGTATGATCGATCAAAAGTACAGTCTTGCGGGCAATGGATACCAACGCCCTTTTGGTGTCTATCAGTGGGTAGGTGTGCTCGTAGGCACCGCCAGGAATGCGAAATGCTCGGGCTGATATAAAAGCGACATCTGCCGGATGCTGTGCCAGAATCTCCTTGGCATCGGTCATGATTGAACGTGTGCGGTGATATAGCATACCTCCGGTCACATAGACCTGGATATTGTCTCTGGAAGACAGTTCGATAGCGGTCATCAGGTTGGATGTGATCACAGATAACGGCATCGTGTCCGGCAGCAACCTTGATAAGGTGTGCGCAGTGGTTCCGGAGTCGATGCAGATTACGCTGTAAGGATGGACGAACTGGAGTGCTGCCCTTGCAATGGCCTCTTTCTCATAATATTGTTCGTCTACCTGCTCCTGAAAGTAGTTGGGCTTATTCTGCCTTTGCAAAAATGCACATCCATGTTTCCTGGTGATAAGCTGACGCTTTTCTAATTCATTCAAATCTCTCCGTATAGTCATTTCACTACAGTTTAATTCTTCGGCCAGTTCCTTGGAGGTACAGACCGTTCGGCTTTCTAATAGTTCTATGATTTGAGCGTGCCGATCTTTTTTCATATAAAAATCACCCTCCCTTAATAACAGTTATGGTTATATTAATATTAGCATAGTGTAAAAACGAAAAATATGCAAATAAAAGTGCACAATAAAATGTTTGAAAACGAACAAAATATAATTGATAATGATTAAAAACAAACATATAAACCGGGTTAAAATGTTGAAAAACGCACTGCTAAAAGTTATAATCAAACCATAAATTGAACAAAAATAACAAAAACAGATAGAGTGAGGAGAGAGGATTATGTTGAAAATGCCTGAAAAAGAAAAGGCTCTGGGAATGTACTCAAAGATGTACCAGATCCGGCAGTATGAAGAGACTATTTACTATTTGTTCTTAGAAGGAATCATGCCTGGAACGATTCATCAGTCACATGGACAGGAAGCATGTGCAGTGGGAATGATCTATGATCTGAGAAAAGAAGATTACATATTAACAACCCACAGACCGGCAGGTCATGATCTTGCCAAAGGCGTTTCTCTCAGGTCTATGATGTGTGAAATGTTCGGAAAAGCAGAAGGCTGTTGTAAAGGAAAAGGCGGCGCGATGCATACGGGAGATATTGACGTAGGAGCTGTAACGGCTAACGCGATTGTAGGTGGAAACCTTCCAATTGCGGCAGGTGTGGCACTCAGATGCAAGATGATGAAGACAGATAACGTAGCAGTTTGTTTCTTCGGGGACGGTGCCAGCAATGAGGGGTCTTTCCACGAGGCCCTAAACGGAGCAGCAGTGTGGAAACTTCCGGTGGTATATGTGTGTGAGAATAACTTGTACTCAGCGACAACATCGATCAAGATGACCTGTAACCTGGAAAATGTAGCAGCGGACAGAGGTTCTGCTTACGGAATTCCAAGTGAGGTTGTGGATGGAAATGATGTGCTTGCAGTAAATGAAGCGGCGGCACGGGCTATTGAGAGAGCAAGAAGAGGCGAAGGACCTACGATTCTTGAGTTAAAAACATACAGAATCGGCGGACACTCCAGAAATGATGCCTGCGGTTACAGACCGGACGAAGAAGAGAAAGAGTGGTTTTCAAGAGATCCTATCACAATGTTCCGCAAACGCATTTTAGAAGAGGGCGTAGCAACGGAGGAAGAATTAAAAGAACTGGAAGAAAAAATCGTAGCTGAGATAGACGCAGAAGTGGAATACGCACAGAACAGTCCGGATCCAAAACCGGAGGATGCATTGAGAGACGTATACTGGGAAGGAGGCAGAGCATAATGGCAGAGATGGCGATTGTAGATGCTTTAAAACAGGCATTGCAGGAAGAAATGAGAAGAGATGAGACGGTGTTCTGTCTTGGAGAAGATGTGGATATCAAAGGTGGTATGGGTGGAGCCTTTACTGTAACAAAAGGACTTCTGGATGAATTTGGACCGGAGAGAGTAATCAATACCCCAATCGCAGAGATCCTGATCTCGGGCGTATGTGTCGGAGCGGCAATGACGGGAATGCGTCCGGTAGCGGATCTTCAGTATGGAGATTTCTTGTTCTGTATGATGGACCAGTTGGTGAACCAGGCAGCGAAGATGTGTTACATGTCAGGCGGAAAAGTACATATCCCGATGGTAATGCGAGCACCTTGCGGAGCAACAAACAGGGGGGCGCAGCATGCACAGAGCCTGGAGAGTTATTTCATCCATGTACCGGGATTGAAAGTCATCTGTCCATCCACACCTTATGATGCAAAAGGAATGATGAAGCAGGCAATCAGAGATGATAATCCGGTGTTGGTTTTCGAACATAAATTGTTATACGGTGGAGCACGAAAAGAAAAAGATGCATTGAAGACAACCGGGGAAGTACCGGATGGTGATTATACCGTAGAATTCGGAAAAGCAGCGATCCGGAGAGAGGGAACAGATGTTACGATCGTGGCAAATCTCCTGATGAGTTACCGTGCTCAGGAAGCTGCAAAGAGCCTTGAAGCAGAAGGTATCAGCTGTGAAGTGATCGATCCGAGAAGTCTTGTACCATTTGACTATGAGACGGTGGAACAGTCTGTAAAGAAAACCGGGAAATTAATGATCGTCCACGAAGATACTTATAACGGAGGATGGGGCGCCCAGGTAGCATCTCATTTCGCAGAACATAATATTTTTGACCTGGACGCACCGATTAAAATCGTGGCAGCATATGATACCCCGATCCCATTTGCATCACCGATGGAAGATTTTGTAATCCCATCTACCGACCGGATTGTAGAGGCGGCAAGAGAACTGGCAGAGTTTTAGTATAAATTAAACATGAAAATAGGCGGAGGAAGATATATGAGCAGAACAACTGTGAAAGAAATGATGGCACATGCATTGGAATATAAATACTCGGTGGGGTATTTTGAAAGTTGGAATCTGGAATCTACACTGGCAGTAGTCAGAGCGGCAGAAAACATGAAATCACCGGTGATCATAGGTGTTTGTGGAACTTATATAGGTGAGCCGAAGAGAAAATATAAAGAAAGCCTTTCGGTATATCAGACGATGCTGGCGAAAATCGCAGAAGAGGCAAGTGTTCCGGTGGCGTTGCTGTTAAATGAATCTGACGATGAAGAGATGGTGATAGAGGCGGCAGAGAACGGATTTGACATGGTTATGTATGCACCTGTATTTGCATCAGAGGCAGTACCGTTAAAGGAACTGTCAGAAATCCAGAAAAGAATCGTAGAAAAAGCTCACAAGAAAGGAGTGGCAGTGGAAGGAGAGGTTGGAGAACTTCCGTTGTTCAACTCTGCAACCGGAGAACTTCACGAGGGAGAAGACACAGATCCGGAAGTTTGTTATCAGTTTGTGAAAGATACAGGAATTGATACCGTGGCGGTGGCCGTTGGAAACTGTCATTTGAAAGAAGACGGAATGGTTAAAATCAACTACGAAGCACTGCAGACATTGGCGGAAAAGATTGATATTCCGTTAGTTCTTCACGGTGGCACAAGTATTGCCAGAGAAGATCTGACAAAAGTGGCAGGCATGGGTGTAGCCAAGGTAAACTTTGGAACCGGAATGAAACGTGCAGTTTTAAATACAGTAAAGAAATATTTCGCAGAGCATGACGTAGATAAGATGGATCCAAATGATATCCTCGGAAGAGGTGCCGACAAAGATATTCTTGTATTGGAGCAGGAAGCAATCATCGAATATGTAGAAGAGACAATCCGGGCAATGAATGGAGAAGGTAAAGCATTATGTTAAAAGAGATCACAATGCCGGCAGGAGGGCAGACAACGGATGTGTCGACGATAGGAACCTGGCTGGTAAAAAAAGGAGACAAAGTCAAAAGAGGAGATCCGCTTTTAGAAATAGAGACGGATAAAGCAACTCTTACGGTGGAAAGTTTCGCGAAGGGAACGGTGTTAGACATCCTGGTAGAAGAAGGAGACGAAGTGTCCGCCGGAACGGTCATCGCATATATCGGCGAAGAAGGCGATCTGCCGGCAGGCGGAGCAGCCCAGAGTGATGGCGCGGCTCAAAGTGTTGATACATCACAAACCGACAGCGCGGCTCAGACCGGTGGCATATCACAAACCGGTGCGCAGACAGGAAAGTCTCAGGATAGCGAAGAAGAGTATCAACCGATTGATAAAAACGAACCGTGGCGTTATGCGAGAGTCATCAAGGCGATGCCGAATGCAAAACTGATTGCCAGAGAAAATGGAATTTCTCTGGAAGAGGTGGCAGATTATGCTGGCAAAGATATTTTGAAACGCCAGGATGTCAATGGATATCTGGAGTCGCAGAAACAAAAAACAGATATTGTAAAAACGGAAATTGCGGAAGATGAAATTATTCCACTGACAAAGATGCGGAAGGTCATTGCAAAACGTATGCTGGAGAGTTCGCAGACGATTCCGACATTCCAGATTACAGTGGAGGTTGATATGACGCAGTGTATCGTATTCCGCAAACTGGTAAACGGAGCAAAAGACGATATCAAGTTATCCTTCAATGATATTTTGTTCAAATGTATGGAAGCTGCAATCCGCAAATTCCCTTACATCAATTCATCTTATACTGATGAGGCGATTATTGTACATAAAGATGTGAATATCGGGCTGGCGGTATCTATCGATCACGGTCTTGTGGTGCCGGTGGCAAAACAGATTAACCGCAAGAATATGGAAGAAATTTCGCTGGTTAATAAAGAAAATATTGCGAAGGCAAGATCCGGAAAACTTTCACCGGAAGATATGTCCGGGGGAACCATTACTTTATCGAATCTTGGAATGTATCCGGTTTCACAGTTCAATGCAATCATCAATCCGCCGGAGGTCTGTATTCTTGCAATTGCAGCGACAGAGGATAAACCGGTGTTTGTAAACGGAGAATGGAAAGCGGTTCCTACCATGAAAATTACGGGAACATTTGACCACAGAGTCATTGATGGCGCTTATGGTGCGGAATTCCTGGCAGAATTAAAGAAAATTATTGAAACTCCTGCACTTGCATTGGTGTAGAGAAAACTTGGCGGCAGGGAGTGAAAAGTTATGGGAAATAAAAAATATGATATCATCGTGATCGGTGGTGGGCCGGGAGGATATTCATCGGCAATAGCGGCAGCAAAAGAAGGAAAATCTGTATTGCTATGTGAGGGTGGTTCCATTGGAGGAACATGTCTGAACGTGGGATGCGTTCCGACAAAATATCTGTTGGATAAAGCCGGCGCGATGGAAAAAGTCCGTGCGTTGGTAAGTAAGAAGATATTTAAGGAGTCAGGACTCTACAGCTTCCGAAAGATCCAGGCAGGTAGAGAAGAAGTTGTCAAAAAATTAGTAGGTGGTGTGGAATATCTGCTCCGTGCAAATAAAGTAGATGTTGTGCGTGCATTTGCATCTGTGAAAAAAGCCGGACAGGTGGAGTGCGGCGGTACACTGTACGAAACAGAAGATATTATAATTGCAACCGGCGCAAAACCGGCAGTGATCCCGATTCCGGGTGCAGAATATACGATCAACAGTACGCAGGCGTTAGAACTTACAAAAGTACCAAAGCGTATGACCGTAATCGGCGGTGGTGTGATCGGAATGGAGCTTGCGAGTGCATTTTCGGCATATGGTTCCGAAGTGACTGTAATAGAAGTTATGCCGGCACTGTTTCCGGGAGAAGAAACATCTATGGTAAAATATATGCAGAAAGAACTGACGAAAAAAGGTATAAAAATTTACCTGGATACAAAGGTTGTAAAGGTTGAGAAGGCGGGAGAAAGTTACAAAGTTACTTATAAAAAAGATACGGAAGAAACATTGGATGCAGATGTGGTTCTGATGGCAACTGGCAGAAAACCGGTCTATAGAGGTGTTGATATCGAAGGACTGGGACTGGAGATGACGGCCAAAAAAGAAATAAAGACGGATGAACACATGCAGACGAACATCCCTCATATTTATGCAATCGGTGATGTGGCAGGCGGTTATCAGCTGGCACATGCGGCGTATGCAGAGGGAGAGGCAGCAGTGGCACATATCCTTGGAAGAGACGAAGTGGTAGACGAAAGTGCGCTTCCGAGATGTATTTACACCATACCTGCATTTGCGGCAGTGGGAATTACCGAACAAACGGCGAAAGAGCGTGGAATTGAAACAGTGTCCGGTCAGTTTTGGTATACCGGGAATGGAATGGCTCTGGCGGAAGGCGCCGAAGGTCAGGTAAACGTTCTGATGGATAAAAATAAAAAGACGACACTGGGAATTCAGATTGTAGGAGAATGCGCACCGGAACTGATTTCGTTTGCATCTCTTGCTGTGAAAAATGAGATGTCTCTGGAAGAGTGGGAACATACCATAGTGGCACATCCTTCATTGTCTGAGATGGTGAAAGAGGCGGCGATGGACTGTTTCGGAAAGAGCGTTCACGGTGCAGTGAAATAATAAAAGGAGGAGTCCGAATGGGAAAATATCTGATTGGTCTGGATTATGGAACGGGCAGCGGAAAAGCCTGTATCATTGATGAAGAGGCAAATGTACTGGCATATGCGATGAGAGAATATCCGATTTATACGGATAAACCAGGATGGTCGGAGCATGATGCGGAAAACTATTGGACTTTGGCGTGTGAGACAATACGTGAGTGTTTGAAAAAATCAGGAGTAGATCCGAAAGATGTGGCAGCAATTGGAATTTCTTCGGCACAGCCTTGTATGGTAATGGTCGATAAAGAGATGAATCCGATTAACCGGGCATATAATCTGATGGACCGGCGTGCGGTGGAAGAGGTCGAGTGGCTGCGGGATAATGTCGGCGTAGACGAGATTTTTAAGATTAACGGAAACAGAATCGAAGATTACCCGACGATGGTCAATATTATGTGGGAGAAAAAGCACAGACCGGAAGATTATAAAAAAATCTGGAAGATTCTGACGATCGACGGTTTTGTAAGACTCCGTATGACGGGAGTGGCTGCAATGAGCTATTCGCACGGAGGATTCTGGGGTGTTGCTTATGATGTGCATGGCAAATGTTTTGATCAGAATCTGATGGATAAGATGGGGATTGAACTGGAACTGATGCCGGATCTGCATCCTTGCGAAGAAATTATAGGAACAGTGACGGAAAAAGCGGCAAAAGAACTTGGATTGATACCGGGAATCCCGGTGTGTGCCGGGCAGGTAGACTGTAATGCCGGCTTTGTCGGCGGCGGTGCGATCACGCCGGGTGATGTGCAGATTAATCTTGGAACCTGTGGCGTTATGGGGGTGGTAAACGATAGTGATCGTTTTGTAGATCTGGTATGTAATGATGCTTATACCACAAATTCATGTAACGACTACATTTCCATAGCGGTGGTGCTGACGGGCGGTCAGGTGCTCCGTTATCTTCGGGATAATTTCATGCAGATGGAAGCAGAAACTGCAAAATTGACAGGACAGGATGTTTATGATCTGATGAATCTTGAGGCAGAAAAAGTACCTGCAGGAAGTGAGGGATTGCTAGTGCTCCCTTATCTGGCGGGTGAGAGGACAGTATTGTGGGATGCACAGGCGAGGGGAACGATATTTGGATTGTCGGTAAGACATACCAAGGGGCATCTGGTGCGTGCGTTTATGGAAGGCGTGGCATATGCATTATATGATAACTACCGTCTGATGCTTGAAAATGGGATCAAGGCCAATGCACCGATCATTTTAAATGAGGGTGGTGCAAAGAGTAAACTGTGGAGAAGAATTATCACTGATGTATTTAATGTGCCGACTGCATTTGTGGAAAACAGAGTGGGTGCGCCGTATGGAGATGCAATTCTGGCGGGCGTTTCTTCTGGTGTGTTTAAAGACTTTTCGATTGCAAAAGAGAAGGTAAACTACATCGACTATATGGAACCGGATCCGGAAACGCATAAGATGTATATGGAGTACTTTGAAATCTATCACAGATTATATGATCATTTGAAAGAAGACTATGCAGATCTTTATAAGGTGACGAAGAAATATGAAGAATAACTATCTGGTAATTGATAAGTGCACAGATCCTTATTACAATCTGGCGCTGGAAGAATATCTGCTGACCCATTATATGGATGGAAACATTGTAATGCTGTGGCAGAATGACAATACGATCGTAGTCGGCAGACATCAGAATACAATCGAGGAGATTAACCAACAGTATGTGAAAGAGCATGGGATTAAGGTTGTCAGGCGGACGACCGGAGGCGGTGCGGTATATCATGATCTGGGGAATCTGAACTATTCGTATATCACGGACCGGGAGGATGAGTCCATCGATGGTGGGATGAAACGGTTTGCAGAGCCGGTGATCCAGGCACTGAAAGAGTTGGGGGCAGATGCAGAATTCAGTGGAAGAAATGATATTTTAATAGAAGGCAGGAAAATATCAGGGACAGCACAGAGAATCTATAAGCAGAGAATTTTGCATCATGGATGCCTGTTGTTTAATGCAGATCTTTCGGTGGTGGCGTCAAGTCTTAAAGTGCGTGCTGAGAAATTCCGGTCAAAAGCGATAAAGTCTGTAAAGAGCCGTGTGGGGAATATTGCAGATTTCCTGCCGGATACCGTGGTGTTGGAGCAGTTTGAGGAGACCCTTACCAGGACGCTGCTGTCGGGAGAAAGTTATCAGATTCTGGAGCTTTCGCCGGAAGAATTTCTAGAAGTGCAGAAACTGCGTGATGAAAAATATGCGACCTGGGAGTGGAACTACGGACATCCGGTCAAATGCAGTATCCATAACTATCAGAAATATGCAGGAGGCGTGTTAGAAGTGTATCTCGAGGTGAAAGGCGGGAAAATATTAGGGTGTAGAATCTATGGGGATTTTATGGCACTCTTGCCGGCTGCGGAAGTAGAAAAAAGACTGACTGGCTGCAACTATAAGTATGAAGATGTTTTAAGTGTGCTGGATGAATTGACCCTGCCGGATTATTTTGGTACGATTACAAAAAAAGAGGTTGCTTCTTGTATCTGTTGTATCGGAGAATAAAAGAAATAAAAACAGGAGAGATAAAATGCGTATTGTATGTATGGGAGATAGTCTGACATATGGATACGGAGTGAAGAGGGCGGCCGCATGGCCTGCCCTCGTTTCGCATATGTTGGAAGATGTAGAGATGGTAAATCGTGGGATATCCGGGGATACCACCAGTGGTATGATGAGTAGATTTGAAAAAGATGTGCTGGGAGAAAAACCACAGATGATGTTTTTAATGGGAGGCAGTAATGACATTTTCTTTTCCCACAGCATCTCGGTGGCGAAGAATAACATAGCGGCGATGGTGAACCGTTGTTTCTATGAGCGTATCCGTGTGGCTCTTGGTGTGCCCTTTGAAATCTGTCATCCGGCGCTGATTGATATGTGGGCGTACTATGCAGAACAGCCGGGAGTGAGTGAACTGGCAGTGGAATATAAAGAATGGCTGGCAGATTTTGCCAAACATTTTGGGGTTCCGCTGTTTGAGATGGAAGCGGCACTGCCGACAGACCAGGAAGAGCGTATCGCCTGCTCTCTTGATGGTGTGCATTTGAATGAAAAAGGCAACCGTCTGGTAGCAGAATATGTTGCAGATAGGTTTCACGGTATTTTAAAACTAAAGTAAGCAATAAATATATTGATAAAATTTACTAAAGAATTGAAAAATAATACAAAAAAATTAACCAATGTGCTATAATCATTACATCTGAGAAAGTGACAGAATGGGTAAAAGCCACTAAAAAACATAGTGAAAAGAGGTAAAATTATGAGAAAGATTATTAACTCGCCGGATAATGTTGTTTCTGAAATGATGGAAGGTTATATTAGTGCATATAGCCGTTATTATGTAAAGCATCCGGAAGTAAATGGAGTCATTTTAAAACAGAGAAGAAAGAATAAAGTAGCTTTAGTAATTGGCGGAGGAAGTGGACATGAGCCGATGTTCTCCGGTTTCGTTGGAAAAGGACTGGCTGATGCGGCTGCGTGCGGAAATATGTTTGCATCACCGGATCCGAATACGATTTACCAGACAGGAAAAGCAGTAGATCAGGGCAAGGGAATTATTTTTGTATATGGCTGTTATGCAGGAGATAATCTGAACTTTGATATGGGTGAAGAGTTCCTGAATGACGATGGGATTCCGACTTCTCACGTAAGAGTACAGGATGATGTGGCATCTGCACCGAAAGAGCGCTATGAGGACAGAAGAGGTATTGCCGGAGATGTATTTGTTGTAAAGATTGCCGGAGCAGCATGTGATGCAGGACTTGACCTGGACGAAGTAACAAGAATTACAGCAAAAGCAAGAGATAATACAAGAACTCTTGGTGTGGCAACTTCTCCGGCACAGCTTCCTGGTGTGGATAAACCGATTTTTGAACTCCCGGAAGGGGAGATTGAGTATGGTATGGGACTTCACGGAGAGCGCGGAGTGCTGCGTACACACTGGGCATCTGCAGATGAGCTGGTAGAGAAGATGTATGAGCAGATTCTTGAAGATTCTGACTTAAAAGCAGGAGATGAGGTATGTGTTCTGGTCAACGGACTGGGATCTACAACACTTACAGAACTTGCAATCGCTTATCGCAAGGTAAAACATTTACTGGATAAAGATGGAATTAAAGTACATGATACAGATCTTAACAGCTATTGTACCAGCCAGGAGATGGGAGGATTTTCTATTACTCTCTTCAAACTGGATGATGAGTTGAAGAAATATTACGATATGCCATGTTATTGCCCTTTCTATGCAAAAGGAGAACTGACAGGTGTAGCTATGGAAGATGCACCGGAAGAAGAGATTCAGGCGGTTCCTGAGTTTGATGAGAATGATGTGGAAGAGGCTGAGATTAAGAGGAGCCAAGACGGTGTCCTGGAAGAACTGAGCGCTGAAGATGCAAGAAATATGTTGCTGTACATTGCGGATAAGATTATTGCCAAGAAACCATATCTGACAGAAATTGACAGTGCCATAGGTGATGGGGACCACGGAATCGGTATGGCAGGTGGTATGCAGAAAGCCAAGAAGAAATTGATCAAGATGGGTGAGGCGAAAGACGCATACGAAGTTTTTGCGGCAGCAGGAAAAGCTATGCTTCTGTCTATGGGCGGAGCTTCCGGCGTAATTTTTGGAAGTCTGTATCTGGCAGGTGCAACGGATATGGATGCCAAAGCGGTCCTGACACCGGAAGATCTGGCGAAGATGGAGAGAAAGAGCCTGAAAGCAATCCAGGAAAGAGGAAAAGCCGAAGTTGGAGATAAGACGATGGTCGATGCACTGGCACCGGCAGTTGAAGCGTTGGAAGCAAATGCAGACAAAGGTCTTCTCGAGATGTTAAAGGCTGCCGAAGAAGCTGCAAAACAGGGCGTTGAGAATACCAAGAACTGTATGGCAAAATTCGGCCGTGCAAAATCATTGATGGAGAGAGCAATCGGATATCAGGATGCAGGTGCAACCTCGGTATGGCTGATTTTCCAGGGAATGCGTGAATTCGTAGAGGGTTCTATCTAAGTAGAGAGTTCCGTCTATCTGATGGAATAAAAAGTGCCGGAGCAGGGAGATAATGAAGATGAATGATAATAGATTGATATTGGAAATGACACATTATTATGCGGGACAGCCACACAGAATCCAGCATTTTATGAAAGTGTATGGATATGCGAAGCTGATCGGGGAAGAGGAAAGAATTGATGCAAGAACTCAGGAGATCCTGAACGCAGCCTCTATTGTGCATGATATCGGGATCAAAAAAAGCGAAGAGATTTACGGAGACAGCATTGGCAGTCATCAGGAAGAGCTTGGCCCTTCGATTGCGGAAGATATGTTAAAAAAACTCGGATATGACGAAGAACTGATTCAGAGAGTATCTTATTTGGTGGGACACCATCATACATATGATCCGATTGATGGAATGGACTATCAGATTCTGGTGGAGGCGGATTTTCTGGTAAATCTGTTTGAAAATGAGACTTCCAGAAAACCTGCGGAGATGGCATTAGAAAGAATATTTAAGACAGAGACAGGAAAAGAAATCTGTAAGACCATGTTTCTGGAATAGAGGAGAAGGTATATTATGAAGAAACTGTATTTTGGAAGTAACCTGAAGATGTATAAGAATATACAGGATACGGTTGCTTATCTGCAGAAGTTAGTAGAAAATACAAAAGATATCAGCAGAGAAGAAATCGAGCTGTTTATCATCCCGTCGTATACTACACTGGAGAGCGCAACAAAGAATGTTGACCGTAATTACGTGAAATTAGGTGCGCAGAATATGTGCTGGGAAGATCAAGGACAGTTCACAGGAGAGATTTCTCCGCTGATGTTAGAAGAACTGGGACTGGATCTGGTGATGATCGGTCATTCTGAGAGACGTCATGTGTTCGGTGAGAGCGATGCGGAAGAAAATCTCAAAGTAAAAGCAGCATTGAATCATGGATTCACAACACTGCTTTGCATTGGCGAGACAGCAGAGGAGAAGAATTACGGAATCAGTCCGGAAGTTCTCCGTACACAGTTAAAAGTAGGATTCCACGATGTGCCGGTCTCACAGGTGCCGAATATCTGGGTGGCATATGAGCCGGTATGGTCCATCGGAGTAAATGGTACGCCGGCATCTGCCGACTATGCAGAAGAGATGCATCAGGTGATCAAAGGATGCCTTGTGGAGATCTTTGGAGAGGCAGGAAAAGAGATCCCTGTATTATATGGAGGCAGCGTAAATCCGGGAAATGCTAATGAATTGATCGTACAGCCATCCATCGACGGACTGTTTACAGGAAGAGCAGCGTGGGATGCGGATAAATTTGATGCACTGATCAGAGATGCCAAAGCGACTTACGAAGCTCAGTAAGATGGAGTAAAACCAATCAAATTCCTTTTAAAGGTCCCGTGTGAAATGGGTTGCGATTTAATATCCAAGACATTATAATATAAAAATAAAATAATGGAAGTCGAGGTAATCTTATTATGACAATTGGAATTGGAAACGATCATGCAGCTGTAGAGATGAAGAATGAAATCGTAGATTATTTGGTGGAAAAAGGCTACGATGTTGTGAATTACGGAACAGATACACATGAGAGTTGCAATTATCCGGAATATGGGGAAAAAGTCGGACGTGCAGTGGCAGCGGGAGAGGTTGACTGCGGAATCCTGATTTGCGGAACTGGTGTTGGAATTTCACTGGCTGCCAATAAGGTTAAAGGTGTCCGGGCGGTTGTATGTTCAGAACCATATTCAGCAAAATTATCAAAGCAGCATAATAATACGAATATCCTTGCATTCGGTGCAAGAGTGATCGGCATTGAGATGGCGAAGATGATCGTGGACGAGTGGCTTGGCGCAGAGTTCCTGGGCGGAAGACACCAGAAACGAGTGGATATGATTATGGCGATCGAGAACGAGGACTAATTATGGATGGAATTATATTCGACGTGGATGGCACTCTCTGGGATTCGACAGCGGAAGTGGCGGTGGCGTGGAATGAAGCACTCAGGAATCATTCAGAAGTAGAACTGGTGCTGACCGCAGAGATATTAAAAAAAGAATTTGGGAAACCACTTCCGGAGATTGTGCAAGATCTTTTTCCGGAACTTTCGGGAGAAGAGCAGGATAGAATTGCCGGTTATCTGTTTAAATATGAGAATGAACGAATGGAGACGGCGCCGTGTGTTTTGTACGATGGATTAAAAGAGACGATAAGAGCTCTTTCTGAACGTTATAAATTATTCATCGTCAGCAATTGCCAGGAAGGATATATTGAGGCGTTTCTGAAGAATACCGGATTGGAAGAATGTATCACTGACCATCTTTGCCCGGGAGATACAGGTGTTTATAAGGCAGATAATATTCGCCTGATCATGGAACGCAACCATTTGAAAACGGTGGTTTATGTGGGAGATACCCAGGGAGATGCCGATGCCTGCAGGACAGCAGGAGTGCCGATGATTTATGCGGCGTATGGATTTGGCGAGGTGGCGAATCCGGAGACACAAATTCATTCATTTAGAGAATTGTTACAGTTTGATTTTGAAAAATATAACACACATTTGTAAACGGACTGCATATAATGCTATAAAATCAAGAATACGGGTGATGAGAATGCCTTATTCAATTATGTTAGATGCCGGACATGGCGGCAGAGATCCGGGAGCGGTGTACCAAGGGAGACAGGAAAAAGATGATAACCTGTCTCTTGTGTTATCTATAGGAGAAATTTTGCAGGAAAATGGTGTTGATGTGGAATATACCCGAACAACGGACATTTACCAGACGCCGTATGAAAAGGCTATGATAGCAAATCGTGCAGAGGCAGATCTTTTCATTTCTATCCATAGAAATTCTTTTCCGACAGATAATAAGGTATCCGGGGTGGAGAGTCTGGTGTATGATCTGTCTGGCTTGAAATATAAGATGGGCGAAAATATTAATGCGCAGTTAGAAACCGTTGGATTCGTGAATCTTGGTGTAAAAGCCAGGCCAAATCTGGTGGTATTAAAAAGGACGCAGATGCCGGCGGTTCTTGTGGAAGTCGGTTTTATTAATTCCGATACAGATAATCATCTTCTGGATGAGAACTTTGGGGAAGTTTCGCAGGCGATTGCCCGGGGAATTATAGACACGCTGGAAGAGGCCGGACTGGTGCAGGCGCAGGAGGAAGTGCAGGATGAAATACCATCGGATTTTGAAGCGGGGACATCACAGGAATCACAGACGGATGTGGAAACCGAAGTCGATGCGGGAAATCGCCCGGTGTATAGGGTACAGGTGGGTGCATTTCGGAACCGTTATTATGCAGAATGTTTATTAAAAGAATTGAAGGAGCAGGAGTATCCGGCAGAAATTGACGATGCGGGAGAGTATTTCAGGGTAAAAGTCGGAGCATTTCCTACATTAAGTGATGCGGTGGAAATGGAGCGGAGATTAAAAATGGCGGGTTATTCGACCGTGGTTGTTAGTTAGAAAAATATCTTTTTGAAATTTTGAACAAAATCGGTTGACATCTTGCAAATCCGTGTTATTATCCTTACAGTAGTTGATAAATTGAGAGTTGTTTTTGGTAT
The DNA here is from genome assembly GCA_934351835.1 of uncultured Lachnospiraceae bacterium. Classification (GTDB taxonomy): domain Bacteria; phylum Bacillota; class Clostridia; order Lachnospirales; family Lachnospiraceae; genus CAKRJP01. Next base: position 34,338 of record CAKRJP010000016.1, on the reverse strand, counting down.
TTTAGAGAGGGCTGAACATGGATTACAACAGAATTGTACAGGGAATACTTGATATAGGGGAGGCAATGGCACAGAGTGGTGCAGAGTGCTTCCGACTGCAGGACAGCTTATATCGTATATGCAAAAGTTATGGCTTTGTGAAATATGATGTATATGCAATCCCGAGTAATATACAGATCACGGTGGAGACTCCGGAAGGGGAGATTATTACGCAGATCCGTCATATAGAGATGTCGGAAATGAATCTGGATCGTCTGGATTATCTGAATAATTTATCCAGATATGTCTGTCAGCACCATCCGGATGAAAAAGAGCTTCATGAGAGGTTTGAAGAAGTGATGAATCGTCCGGAACAGAAGCAGATCCTCCGATATATTGCGGGGATCATGGGTGGTACAGGATTCGCTGTTTTCTTTGGATGTGGATTTCAGGATGCGATCGTGGCAACGGTAGTATCTATATTGATCGTGGCAATTGGTAAATGGCTGGAGAAGCGAGAAAGTAATCTTTTGGTATATAATGCGATCCTTTCTTGTATTTCAGAAGTCGTTATCGTGTTGATGATGCGCCTGGGAATAGGGCAGCATGCAGAGTGGATCATGATTGGTATCGTTATGTTGCTGATCAGTGGACTTGGGATCACGAATGGAATCAGAGATCTGTTACAGAGAGATTTTATTTCCGGATTTTTGAAGATTATGGATTCAATACTGGGAGCGGCCGGAATTGCATTCGGAATTGCATTTGCAATGCTTTTATTTGATAAGGGTGAGCTGGTTGGATTTATCATCAACCCGAGTGTGGCAATCCAGCTGATTTCCTGTACGATCGCATGTACAGGATTTGCATGGTGGTTTAAAGTAAAAGGAAGACAGGTATTGTATTCAAGTATCGGTGCATTTTTGACGTGGTTGGTATATGTTGTTGCATATGCTTATAATCCGAACAATTTTTTTGCAACGATCATGGGAGCCACATTCGTGGCGGGATATGCATTTATCATGTCCAGAGTAAACCGCGCACCTTCTACAATCTTCCTGACAGCGTCAGTATTTCCGCTGATTCCGGGACCTAATCTGTACTATATGATGTATGGAATTGTAAGCAATGATTCTGCGATGGCGGTTGAACAGGCTAAAGTGTTATTAGAAACTTGCCTTGGAATTGCATTTGGATTTATTATTGTAGATGTGGTTTCACGCGTGGTTATGTATCAGTTAAAGAGGGATTTCCATATTGGAAAGGTTCCGCAGCACGAGGAGAACTAAAAGATGGCAGATAGGATGGAGTTTACTGCGAAACTGGCCGGAATCTTAGAAGTGGCAACGGAGCAGGAACAGAGGATCACATTAGAAGAAGTTGAAAAATATTTTGAAGAAGATCATTTGAGTGAGGAACAGATTGGGCTTGTATGCGAATATCTGATGTCACAGAAAGTAGTAGTGGCCGGATTTGAACAGAGGCCTGGTCAGATTATAGAGAAAGAAGAATCCGGAGTATCTTCGCTCTGTGGAGATGAAAAGACCTATGTGGAGAACTATCTCCGGGAAGTGGATGCGATGTCTGCGCACACGGAAGAAGAAGCAGCTTTGAAGTATTATCTTCCAAAAGTAGTGGAGATTGCCATTGAACTGCATCATCCGGAGATTCTTATTGGTGATATGATCCAGGAGGGAAGTGTGGCGCTTATGATGGCACTTCAAAAGACGGGAGAATCTTCAGGAATTGTGTGGGAAGATGAGGAGGAAGAACAGGAAACTCTTTCCGCCGAAGAAAAAGAAACGATGGTACTGGAAGAGGTCCGTTCAGGGATCCTTATGATGGTAGAAGAACAGGCAGAAACAAAGAAACGTGACAAAAAGATGGTGAACAAAGTTTCAGATCTTGATGAGGCGATTCAGAAGATGAGCGATGAGTATGGACGCAAAGTTGCTGTTGACGAGGTGGCAGAGCGGTTAGGGATTTCTGTGGATGAGATTACTGATATTTTAAAACTTGCAGGAGAAGAAGCCCCGACGGAAGATGAGATTACAGATATCTTAAGAGTCGTAGGGGATGAAAATTCTGAAGAAGAATAGACTTGGCGTCAGTAAAAACGCAGGAAGTATTAATAATAAACAGATGCAATAAAAAACCACAGGTTTGCGATGTGAAAATCGACAAATCTGTGGTTTCGTTGTTACTGCTGTTAGTTATTCTTCCTTATCCGGATCTTCAACCTTCTCCGGGAGATACAGATGTACGCGCTCGATGCGGTTTTTATCTAATTTTTCGACGATCATCCGGATGCCGTCCTCGGTTGTGATGTGGTCACCTACTTCAGGAAGACGGTCAAGCCGTTCAATGATGAATCCTCCGAGGGAATCATAATCTTCAGAACTTAAATCGAGATCTAACCGGTCGTTCAAATCATCAAGATTGATAGAACCTTCGACAATATATTCATTTGGCGCAATTTCCGAAATATATTCTTCTTCGTTCTCATCATACTCATCGTGAATTTCACCGACAATTTCTTCCAGGATATCCTCCAGAGTAATAAGACCGGAAGTCTCGCCGTACTCGTCCAGAACAATGGCAATATTGATGGAGGCCTGCCGCATCTCTACAAGAAGTTCGGAAATGTTCTTATATTCGTAGGTGAAATAAGGTTTTCGCATGATATCTTTTACATGGAATTCCTTTGTATTGTCATATAAAAGAAGATCTTTCATATTGATCGTACCAACAACATTATCGGTTGTATCTTTGTAGATTGGAAGTCTTGTAAACTTATCTTCGCGGAAAATGTCGATCAGTTCTTCATAGGTGCTGTCTACATCCGCAAAAGTGACATGTACACGTGGAACCATGACGTCTTTTGCTTTGGCGTCACCAAGATCGAATACATTATATATCATCTCTTTCTCATCGGACTCGATCACACCATCCTCATGACTGACGTCAACAATCGTGCGCAGTTCATTCTCTGTCATAGATTTGTCCTGGGCATTCGGATCGATTCTCAATAGAAAGAAAAGGATCGAAGACAGTCCATTAATGATAAAAATTGCAGGAGTCATAATCTTAATAAATAAATTGATCACGACTGCATACTGTAAAGACATCTTCTCCGGATGCAGGGTTGCCAGAGTCTTTGGCGTGATCTCACCAAAAAGCAGAATGGCAACGGTCAGAATACCACTGGCGACAGCAACCATAGAACCACCGAGGTTGTAAGCCAATGTTGTGGTGAGGGAAGCTGCGGACAGATTCACAATATTATTACCAATTAAAATTGCACTTAACATTTTGGCAGAGTTATCGGTAACTTTCAGAACAATCTTTGCCTTCTTATTGCCTTCTTCTGCAAGGCTGCGCATACGAATGCGGTTTACAGTAGTAAGTGCGGTCTCTGCAGATGAAAAAAATGCAGAGAGAATTAATAAAATTACAAGTATAATGAGTTGCGTGACGACACTCGAGTCCACGGGAAAAAATCACTCCTTCATAAAAATATAGTTTGGCAATAATATACAGCATTTATTAGATTTTTGCAAGTGTACGTTGAATTTACCAGGTAATTAGTGTAAGATATGAAACATATCAGGAGGAGACATATGGATTCTATATTTTATAATAAATTAGCAGCAATTGTAAAAGAAGAGCAGGTGAAAAAAGAAGAACCGATGCAGAAGCATACAACGTTTCGTGTAGGCGGTCCGGCGGATTATTTTGTGATGCCGGAGAGTAGTGAACAGGTGCAGGAAGTGGTCGCGCTCTGTAAGGAGGAGAATATTCCTTATTATATAGTGGGAAATGGGAGTAATCTATTAGTTTCAGATCAGGGGTACCACGGAGTTATCGTACAGATTGGCAAGAAGATGAGCCGGATAGAAGTTGATGGAGAGCAGATCCGTGTGCAAGCCGGTGCGCTGTTATCGGCGGTGGCAAACCTGGCACTGGAGAATAATCTGACGGGATTTGAATTTGCAGCAGGGATTCCGGGAAGTTTTGGAGGTGCCTGTGTGATGAATGCGGGAGCCTATGGCGGTGAGATGAAGGATGTACTGCTTAGTGTGACAGTGCTGACTCCGGAAGGAGAATTTCTCACAATTCCAAAAGAAGACTTAGAACTTGGGTACAGAACCAGTATTATAGAGAAGAGACAGTATCTGGTGTTAGAGGCGGTGATCGGACTGGAGGAAGGAGACCCGAAAGAAATCAAGGCATTGATGGATGATCTGCGCCAGAGAAGAATCGATAAGCAGCCGTTAGAATATCCGAGCGCGGGAAGTACATTCAAGAGACCGGAAGGATATTTTGCGGGAAAACTGATTCAGGATGCCGGACTGAAAGGTTTTCAGGTCGGAGGTGCGCAGGTGTCTGAGAAACATGCTGGTTTCGTGATTAACAAGGATCATGCAACTGCATCCGATATTTATGAACTGATGTGCCAGGTATCAGCGAAAGTAGAAGAACAGTCCGGTGTCAGATTAGAGCCGGAAGTAAAAAGACTGGGAGATTTTTAATCAGTAGAGCAGAGGTGTGCGAAGTATGAGGATAGTAATTGTAACGGGAATGTCCGGAGCAGGAAAAAGTACAGCACTTAAGATGTTGGAGGATATGGGATATTTCTGTGTGGATAATCTTCCGGTGCCTCTGGTGCCGAAGATGGCAGAACTTCTCAGTGTCCCAGGGTCGGAGATGAATAAGTCTGCGCTGGGAATTGATATCCGAAGCGGTCAGAATTTTAAGATGTTAGAAGATGTTTTAAATGAGCTTGATCGGGAGAATATTAATTATGAGATTTTGTATCTGGATTCTGCAGATGATGTTCTGATCAAACGTTATAAAGAAACGCGGCGTTCACATCCGCTGGCAGGACCCGGGGGAAGAGTGGACGAAGGAATCCGCAAAGAGCGCGAGGAGATTACGTTCCTTAAGAAACACGCGGATTATGTGATCGATACATCCCACACACTGACCAGAGAGTTGAGGGAAGAACTTTACAAGATTTTTGTAGAGAATAAAGATTATAAGAATTTATATATTTCTGTGGAATCCTTTGGGTTTAAATATGGCATCCCGAAGGACGCAGATCTGGTGTTTGACGTACGTTTTCTGCCAAACCCATATTATATAGAAGAACTGCGACCGATGAGCGGGAATGATCAGGCTGTGAGAGACTATGTCATGGACAATGAGACTGCACAGATATTTCTTGAGAAACTGACGGATATGATTGAGTTTTTGTTGCCAAACTATATTAAAGAAGGCAAGACGCAGCTTATCATAGGAATCGGCTGCACCGGAGGTAAACACAGATCTGTGACACTGGCAAATGAACTTTACGAGCATTTGCGTAAAAGTGACAGTTATGGGCTCCGGATCGAACATCGGGACATTGGAAAAGACGCGATCACAAAGGCAAAATAAAGGCAGGATAGACAGATGTCGTTTTCGGGACAGATCAGAGATGAACTCTCCAGACATGAGACGGAGGCCAGACACTGCAATCTGGCAGAATTGTCCGCACTTATAAAGATGTCAGGAGAGATAAAGGTTTTTAAGCATGCCTGTGCGGTGAGATTTCATACGGAAAATCTTGGAGTTGCAAGAAAATGCTTTACATTATTGAAAAAAACATTTAATATAGAGGCGGATATCGCTGTCCGCAGAAACATCACAAAGGGTAGTTGCAGTTACGATATCTATGCAAAAGGCGAAGAACTTTTCGCAGTACAGAATGCAATGGTACAGGCTGTCTGTTGTAAGAGAGCGTATCTAAGAGGTGCATTTCTGGCAGCGGGATCAATGAGTGATCCGAGCAAATCTTATCATTTTGAGATTGTGTGCGACCTGGAAGAACAGGCGGAATATTTAAGAGAGTTGATGATAGGATTTGATCTGGATGGCAAGGTAGTGCAGCGGAAGAAACACTATGTTGTGTATCTGAAAGAAGGTTCGCAGATTGTAGATATTTTAAATGTAATGGAAGCACATGTGGCGCTCATGGAATTTGAGAATATCAGAATCATGAAAGATATGCGCAACAGTGTGAATCGCAAAGTGAACTGTGAGACGGCTAATATTAATAAGACTGTATCAGCAGCTGTACGTCAGACAGAGGATATCAAGTATATTCAAGATACGGTCGGATTTGATAAGTTGCCAGAAGGTCTGAAAGACGTTGCCCTTACACGTCTGACATATCCGGATGCAACTTTAAAAGAATTAGGAACACTTTTGGAGAACCCTGTCGGAAAGTCCGGAGTGAACCACAGGTTAAGAAAATTGAGTGAAATAGCAGAAAAGTTAAGGGATAAGTAGGGAGGAGCACGTCGGCATGATAAAAAAACCAGTTACAATTCAGAACAATATGGAGATGGAAGATCGTCCCATAGCACATCTGGTTCAGGAAGCAAGTCAGTATGACAGTCAGGTGTATATTGTGATGGATGATAAGAAGATTAACGCGAAGAGCATTATGGGGATGATGACACTGAGATTACAGAAGGGCGAGAGCGTGGAAGTAGTAGCAGAGGGATCAGATGAGGCAGATGCGGTAGCTGGAGTAGAAGGATTCCTGACAGCACGTTAATTGATACATAATAAAATTAGTCAACAAAAGGCATATGTTTTGCATATGTCTTTTGTATTATGTATTATGGTGCGTTTGGCAAGGAAATATTTTGGAAGAGGTGATAGATATGAAACGTATGTTGTTTGTGTACAATCCGCATGCAGGAAAAGAACTTTTAAAACCACATTTATCAGATGTGTTGGATATTTTTGTAAAAGCAGGTTATGAAGTAGTGGCATATCCGACACAGGCTTACCAGGATGGATACAAGAAGATCGTGGAATATCAGGCAGATAAGTATGATCTGATCGTCTGCAGTGGCGGAGACGGAACGATTGATGAGATCGTGACCGGAATGATGGAGAGAAAACCGGAGGAGAGAAAACCGGTAGGATACATTCCGGCAGGAACGACCAATGATTTTGCCAGCAGCCTTCATATTCCGAGGGGAATTCTAAAGGCAGCAGACAATGCAGTGAACGGAAGTGTATTTAACTGCGATGTCGGAAAATTTAACGACAGCATCTTTGTATATATAGCTGCATTTGGTTTGTTTACCGATGTGTCATATGAGACTAATCAGGAGTTAAAGAATGTCCTGGGACATCTGGCATATGTGCTGGAGGGCACTAAGCGTCTGTTTAATGTGCCATCATACAGAATTAAAGTGACACATGATGGTGAGAGCATAGAGGATGAATTTATCTACGGAATGGTAACCAACTCCAAATCTGTAGGTGGGTTCCGTAATATGGTTGGGAAAAATGTTGTATTTGATGACGGGCTTTTTGAAGTGACGCTGATCCATAAACCAAAGAATCCGATCGAACTTCAGGAAATCATTGCAGCACTTCTGATCGAACAGGTGGATACCAAGCATATGTACACTTTCCGCAGTGGTCATATTGAGTTTGAGTCGATTGAGGAGATTCCGTGGACATTGGACGGAGAATACGGCGGATCGCATGATGAAGTAGTTATTGACAATTTAAAACAACAGTTGGAGATTATGGTACCAAAGAAATCCCTTCCGGATATCAGCGAAAAAGTGCAGGAAGAGGACGAATAAACACGAAAAACGAAAAAAAACAAAAAAATATAAAAAAGTACTTGCCTTTTTGCAAAAACCTTGCTATACTAGGCAAGTACTCGCGAGTGAGCAGTACAGAACATAAGATTTGGCTCCGTGGTCAAGCGGTCAAGACGCTAGCCTCTCACGCTGGAATCAGGGGTTCGATTCCCCTCGGAGTCACTAAGGATTAACCTGATAATCTGTTGCAGATTGTCAGGTTTTTTGTCGTTGTAAATGTTCGGATACGCACATCTTTTTTTTGTTGAGTTTTTGGAAGAAGTAGGCTATAATGAACTCGTGTTAAAAATTAGCCAAGAAACATTTTAAGAAAGAAGGTATAAGTTATGGGATTGGTAACAACAACTGAAATGTTTAAAAAAGCTTATGACGGTGGATACGCAGTTGGAGCTTTCAATGTTAACAACATGGAGATCGTTCAGGGTATTACAGAGGCTGCCGGAGAATTAAAGAGCCCGGTTATCCTTCAGGTATCTAAGGGTGCGCGTGCTTACGCTAATCACACATATCTTGTAAAACTGGTAGAAGCAGCTGTTCAGGAGAATCCTGACATTCCGATCGCTCTTCATCTGGATCACGGTGACAGCTTTGAACTGTGTAAGAGCTGTATTGACGGTGGATTTACATCTGTTATGATCGATGCTTCTTCTAAATCATTTGAGGATAATATCGCACTGACAAAGCAGGTTGTAGAGTATGCTCATGCACATGGTGTTGTAGTAGAGGCAGAGCTTGGAACACTTGCCGGAGTAGAGGATGAAGTTGTTGTAGAGCACGGTAAAGAGAGCTATACACGTCCGGAAGAAGTTGAAGAGTTCGTAACAAGAACAGGTTGTGACTCTCTGGCTATCGCTATCGGAACATCTCACGGAGCTTACAAGTTTAAAGCATCTCAGTGTACAAGAAATGCAGACGGTATCTTAGTACCACCTCCGCTTCGTTTTGACGTATTAGAGGAGTGTACAAAACGTCTCCCGGGATTCCCTATCGTACTTCATGGATCTTCATCAGTACCACAGGAGTTTGTTAAGATGGTTAACCAGTATGGTGGAAATATGCCGGATGCTATTGGTATTCCGGAAGATGAGCTTCGTCATGCTGCTGAATTATCAGTTTGTAAGATCAATATCGACTCAGACATCCGTCTTGCAATGACAGGCGTTATCCGTCAGCACTTTGTAGAACATCCGGATCACTTTGATCCACGTCAGTATCTGAAACCGGCTCGCCAGGCTGTAAAAGATATGGTTGCTCATAAGATTAATAATGTACTTGGAAGTGCTGGAAAAGCTTAATTCAAAAAGGTTTGAAATTTTACTTGCCTTTTTAGAATGACTGAGTTATACTAACTGGCATAAGAAGAACAAAGGCGTTCCCGCGAAAGTGGTAACGCCTTTTCGCATATTTAGAAGATGTGATCTTTATATAATGCGAAGATGCTTCTTTACATAACTGGGAAGATGCAGTTATAATTATAGCGAGCTTGTGCTATAATGTGAAACAGATTGATTAAGAGATTAAGAAAGGGAGCAGAGGATATATGAGCGAAGCAATTAATGTGGCAGAGATTTTTGGCGAAGACGTATTTAACGATTCTGTGATGCAGGAACGTCTGCCTAAGAAAGTATACAAAGATCTTAAGAAGACAATTGAAGAAGGAAAGGATCTTGACCTCGCAACAGCAGATGTTATTGCACACGAGATGAAAGAGTGGGCAATTGAAAAAGGTGCGACACATTTTACACACTGGTTCCAGCCATTAACAGGTGTGACTGCTGAGAAGCATGATTCTTTCATTTCGTCACCATTACCGAATGGTAAGGTGTTGATGAGCTTTTCAGGTAAAGAACTGATCAAAGGAGAGCCTGATGCATCTTCATTCCCGTCAGGAGGACTTAGAGCAACATTTGAGGCCAGAGGCTATACTGCATGGGATTGTACTTCGCCGGCGTTTGTAAGACATGACGCAGCAGGAGCTACGCTTTGTATCCCTACAGCTTTCTGTTCCTATACAGGAGAGGCACTGGATCAGAAGACACCGCTTCTCCGTTCTATGGAAGCAATTAATAAAGAGTCATTAAGACTGATTAAATTATTTGGAAATACAACATCTAAGAAGGTAACACCTTCAGTGGGTCCTGAGCAGGAATATTTCCTGGTGGATGCAGAGAAGTTTATGAAGAGAAAAGACCTTATCTATACAGGACGTACATTGTTTGGAGCAATGCCTCCGAAAGGTCAGGAATTGGATGATCATTATTTCGGAACAATTCGTCAGAGAATTGCGGGATTTATGAAAGATGTTAACGTTGAACTGTGGAAAGTTGGCGTAACAGCTAAGACACAGCATAATGAAGTGGCTCCGGCACAGCATGAGCTGGCACCGATCTATGCAGAGGCGAATGTTGCAGTTGACCATAACCATCTGGTAATGCAGACTTTAAAGAGAGTGGCTTGCCAGCATGGTATGAAGTGTCTGCTTCATGAGAAACCGTTTGCAGGTGTGAATGGTTCCGGTAAACATAACAACTGGTCTATTACAACAGATGATGGAATTAATTTATTAGAGCCGGGAAAGACACCGCATGAGAATATTCAGTTCCTTCTGGTACTCGCTTGTATCTTAAAAGCAGTAGATGAGCATGCAGATCTGCTTCGCGAATCAGCAGCAGATCCTGGAAATGATCACAGACTTGGAGCTAACGAGGCACCACCGGCTATTATCTCAGTATTTCTTGGAGAACAGCTTGAGGATGTTATGCAGCAGCTCATCAGCACAGGTTCCGCTACCCACAGCTTAAAAGGCGGAAAACTTGAGACGGGTGTAAGTACACTTCCGAATGTAAATAAAGATGCAACAGATCGTAACAGAACATCACCATTTGCATTTACAGGTAACAAATTTGAGTTCCGTATGGTAGGTTCCCGTGATTCTATTGCAGGACCAAATGTAGTGCTGAATACTATCGTAGCAGAAGCATTTGCAGATGCATGTGATGTATTAGAGAAAGCAGAAGACTTTGATCTGGCAGTACATGATCTGATCAAACAGTATCTCACAGATCACCAGAGAATCGTATTTAATGGAAACGGATACTCTGATGAGTGGGTAGAAGAGGCCGAGAGACGCGGACTTCCGAATATCAAATCTATGGTAGAGGCGATTCCGGCACTTATAAAAGAAGAGAATGTTGCAATGTTCGAGAAGTTCAAAGTATTTACAAAAGCAGAACTTGAGTCCCGTGCCGAGATTAAATACGAGAACTATGCAAAAGCAATCAATATTGAAGCCCGCACGATGATCGATATGGCAAGCAAACAGATCGTGCCGGCAATCATGAAATCTACAAAGACTCTGGCAGATACGATCCTTTCTGTAAAGGCAGCAGGCGTTGAACCGGTTGTACAGACAGAAGTATTAAAAGAAGTATCAGAACTGCTTGTTGAGACACAGAAAGCATTAGATGCACTGAAGATTGTTACAGACAAGGCATCTGCGATGGATGAGGGAGAAGAGCAGGCAAAATACTATCATTTTGATGTTGTACCTGCAATGGCAGCCCTTCGCGCTCCTGTGGATGCGTTGGAGATGATCGTGGATAAAGAAGACTGGCCAATGCCATCCTATGGAGATTTGATTTTTGAAGTATAAGCATTGAAATACATACTTTCTTCATATTTATATCAGGAAAAATTAAGGACCTTGGACTTGGAATCATCACATTTATGTGATATTCTTAGTCCAAGGTTTTTGTATGGCGACGAGTCAAAGTCCGGGCTTGCCAGAGACCTTGACGACCGCCTGCAATCCCAGAATGTGCCGTTGGCACTTCTGGTGATTTGTATAGAATAAATCTCTAACAGGAGGAACAGATGACACGAAGTGAATTTTTGGAAAAACTGAGATCGGCATTAGGAAATGACCTCAGCGGATCTGTAATACAGGAGAATGTAGATTATTATAATAATTATATTCAGGAAGAAGTAAACAAGGGCAGGAGTGAAGCGGAAGTGATTGAGGAACTGGGGGATCCGTGGGTGATCGCCAGAACAATCATAGACTCTGTGGAAGGACAAAAAGAAGTAAAGCGTCAGAGGAAGACATACGATTCGGGTTATGAAGGATATGATCAGGCTTCCGATAATTATGGAAATAATGTGCATATATTTAAGATGGAAGGCTGGAAGAAGGTCTTGCTGATTCTTGGAATTATAGGAGTTTTGATCTTGATCATAGCTGTGATCGGTGGGATCATCAGTTTGCTGGCTCCGATCATTGTGCCGGTTTTATTGATTATTGTGTTGATTCAGATTTTCACAAATCGACGATGAGAACAATTTGCGGCAGGAAAGAAAATAATAAAGATAAAGTAAAAGACCGATGGGGGAGCCATCGGTCTTTTGAGGGGAGTATAAATAATTAATAAGGGGTCGTAGAAAGTGTTCTTTCTACATGAATTAGTATAATATAGGAAAGCATAAAAAGCAAGATAAAAAATTATAAATTCCTTAAGTTTTTTTAGAAAAAATCAAAAATTACACATAATAAAAAAATAGATGGACACAATAGTTTTTGTAGCAAAAATGATTAGGAGGAATCAACATGGCTAAAAATTATAGTTCATCAAACAACTCACAGGATTCATACAATCAGAATGCATCTGATAAAAATGCTTCAAAAGCAGGTATGGGGAACAAAAATTCTTATGGAAAGAATACTTCTAAGAATGCCTCAAACTATTCTGATAAAAATGGATCAGATACTTCTAAGAAGAATTACAGTGATGAGAGCGACAAATACTAGGCAAGCGGAAATGTAAAAAATGGCCCGGAGACTATGTGAGGGAGCATAGTCTCCGGGTTGTTGCGTAACCGGAGACATTCCATGTTGCCAGAATCCTAGTCGGACGTTATAATAAAGAAAGATTTAGCAAAGAAACAAGCACAAATTGGAGAAATGTATGAAGATGATAGAATTGATCGCTCCCTGTCATTTTGGACTGGAAGCTGTACTGAAACGAGAAATCATAGATCTGGGATATGATATTTCTGAAGTAGAAGATGGAAGAGTTACATTCCTGGGAGATGCAGAAGCAATCTGTCGGGCAAATATATTCCTTCGCACCGCAGAAAGAATCCTGGTGAAGGTAGGAAGCTTTAAGGCAGAGACTTTTGATGAATTGTTTGAGAAGACAAGGGCGCTTCCGTGGGAGAACTATATTCCAAAGGACGGTAAATTCTGGGTGGCGAAGGCTGCTTCGGTAAAAAGTAAGCTGTTCAGTCCTTCGGATATTCAGTCAATTATGAAAAAGGCAATGGTAAGACGTCTTCAGGAATACTATGGCATTAGCTGGTTTGAGGAAAACGGGGCAGCATATCCGGTCCGGGTATTTTTGAAAAAAGATATTGTGACGGTGGGCATTGATTCTTCGGGAGTTTCTTTACATAAGAGAGGATACCGGGAGGTTTCCGGCAAGGCTCCGATTACAGAGACTCTGGCGGCATCACTGATCATGCTGACTCCATGGAGGAAAGACCGTATTTTTGTGGATCCGTTCTGTGGAAGTGGTACATTTCCGATAGAAGCAGCGATGATGGCAGCTAATATTGCGCCGGGTATGAATCGATCATTTACTGCAGAAAAATGGACGAATTTTATTCCGAAGAAATTGTGGTACGAGACGATAGAAGAGGCTAATGATCTGGTAGAAGATGATGTAGAAGTAGATATCCAGGGCTATGATGTAGATGGCTCGGTGATCAAGATTGCGAGACGGAATGCCAGAGAAGCAGGCGTGGACCATCTGATCCATTTTCAGGAGAGGGATGTAAAAGATTTAAGCCATCCGAAGAAATATGGCTTTATCATCACAAATCCACCGTATGGTGAGCGCTTGGAGGATAAAAGTACACTGCCGCCGATTTATCAGGCATTTGGAAAGAGCTTCAAAGAGCTGGATACCTGGTCGGCGTATATGATTACATCATATGATGAGGCAGAAAAATATTTCGGACGCAAGGCAGATAAGAACCGGAAGATTTATAATGGTATGCTGAAGACGTATTTTTACCAGTTTTTGGGACCAAAACCACCGAGAAAACCGCGGGCAGACGAGAGATAGAGAGGCGAATTTGATGGATACGATTATATTTGCGACAGGAAATAAAAATAAAATGATAGAAATCCGTATGATTCTTAAGGATCTTGGATGCAGGATATTATCCCAGAAAGAAGCGGGGATCCAGGCAGATGTTGTGGAAGACGGGACAACATTTGAGGAGAATGCTCTGATTAAGGCGACAGAGATCGCAAAAATCGCACATGGGATTCCGGAGTATAAAAATGCAGTTGTAATGGCGGATGATTCCGGACTTGAGATCGATTACCTGAATAAAGAGCCGGGAATTTATTCTGCAAGATATATGGGAGAAGATACTTCTTATGATATCAAGAATCAGGCGTTATTAGACCGTCTGGAAGGAGTTCCGGATGAGAAACGTACTGCCAGATTTGTGTGCGCGATCGCGGCGATACTTCCGGACGAGAGTAGTGAGGTTGTCAGAGGAACGATGGAAGGTATCATAGGGCATGAGATCGCAGGGAAAAATGGATTTGGTTATGATCCGATCTTCTTTTTGCCGGAATATGGATGCACCAGTGCGGAAGTTTCGCCGGAGAAGAAGAATGAACTGAGTCATAGAGGTGAAGGGCTTAGAAAGATGCGAAAGATACTGGAAGAGAGAGCGAGCAGGGGTTAAGGATGAAGGTACTGATAGTAAGTGATACCCATGGCGGACATGGGAGCCTGGATATGGCAATAGAAAAAGAAGAGCCGTTTGATATGCTATTGCACCTTGGAGATGTGGAGGGCGGCGATGATTACATTGAGGCGGTTGTAGACTGCCCGGTTCATATCGTAAAAGGAAACAATGATTTTTTTGCACAACTTCCGTCGGATAAAGAGATAAAATTAGAAGGACACCGGATTTTTATGACGCATGGGCATGGATATTATGTGTCTATGGGAGAAGAACATCTTCTACGGGAAGCAAGACTGCGTCAGGCAGACATCGCATTGTATGGACATACACACCGCCCATCTATTCATGAGAAGGAAGGGGTGTTGGTCATGAACCCGGGGAGCTTGAGATATCCTCGTCAGGAGGGACGCAGACCAAGTTATATCGTGATGGATATATCCAGGGGCAAACCTGTGAAGGCGGAGATAAAGTACCTGTAAAAACTTTTTTGAAAAAAGTGAAAAAAGTTGTTGACATATAGGGAACACTGCTATATAATAGCTATTGTGTCACGGAGATACAGCGAATGACACAAAGCCTTCGGGGTGTGGCTCAGCTTGGCTAGAGCGCCTGGTTTGGGACCAGGAGGTCGCAGGTTCGAATCCTGTCACCCCGATCATCATGCGGGTGTAGTTCAATGGTAGAACACCAGCCTTCCAAGCTGGATACGTGGGTTCGATTCCCATCACCCGCTTTCTTAAAGCCTTGAGTTTTGAGAAAAGTATAGTTCTAATGAGAGCTGTCTTGTGAGTCTGTAGCTCAGCTGGATAGAGCAACGGCCTTCTAAGCCGTAGGTCGAGGGTTCGAATCCCCCCAGGCTCGTTAGAACCACAGAAAATTGAATACAGAAGTACTTAGTTGGACGAGATGGTTCATAAGTCAATTATATGGTGGGTATGGTGCAGTTGGTTAGCGCGCCAGATTGTGGTTCTGGATATCAAGGGTTCGAGTCCCTTTACCCACCTTCCTTTTTTTGAAAAGGTTGTCTTTAGTAAGATTATTGGGCTATCGCCAAGCGGTAAGGCACAGGACTTTGACTCCTGCATTCGTTGGTTCGAATCCAACTAGCCCAGTTATTATGGGCGTGTAGCTCAGGTGGTAGAGCACTTGACTTTTAATCAAGTTGTCCGGGGTTCGAATCCCCGCACGCTCACTTAAGAAAAACAGCGCAAATCCAGTGTTTTCAAGGGTTTGCGCCATTTTTTTATCTTTTCTCACGGTGCTATCGATTTAAAGCGATCTAAATGTCCCGGAAGTATGGTGATAGAGAAATAATAAAAACAAGACCTCTTCGCATTGCGAGGAGGTCTTGTTAGTTCAGAGGTCGGATTGTCAATTTACAATTTCTCGTCTTCTTTTAACTGCAGCATGACATCATCGTCGATTTTGTATGTATTTTCTTCCGCAGGGAAACTTCCGTCTTTGACTTCATTTATATAAGAAGTAAATGCGTTTTTCATATAATTCCCTGTATCAGCAAAAACCTTGACGAATTTCGGTTTGAAATCTGTGAACATACCAAGCATATCCTGATATACCAATACCTGGCCGTCGCAGCCAACGCCTGCACCGATTCCGATAGTCGGGATGTTAATGGTGTCTGTGATCACCTGTGCTAGCTTGGCAGGGATTCCTTCTAATACGACCATAGAAGCACCGGCAGCTTCAATTGCTTTGGCATCCTCAACTAATTGTCTGGCGGCCTCTAAGCTCTTGCCCTGGATCTTAAAGCCCCCAAAAGCATTGATGGACTGTGGCGTTAAGCCGATATGTGCACATACAGGAATGGAGGCTTTTACAATGGCCTCGATCTGTGGGCATACCGCAGCACCACCTTCTAATTTAACCATCTGAACGCGACCTTCCTTCATCAGGCGTCCGGCGTTCATTACAGCCTGTTCGATAGAGACCTGGTAAGACATAAATGGCATATCTCCGATGACCAGTGCGTTTTTTGCCCCTCTGGTAACGGCGGCACAGTGATGGATCATATCTTCCATGGTGACGGATAAGGTGTCTTCGTAACCGAGAACGGTCATTCCCAAAGAATCGCCCACAAGGATAGTGTTGATGCCAACCTCATCCATTAATTTGGCAGTTGAGTAATCGTAACAGGTGAGCATAGTGATTTTGTCGCCCTGCTCTTTTTGTTTTTGAATTGTTGAAACAGTATTTTTCATAGTAGTTATTCCCCTTTTCTCTGTTTTGAATCGCTGTCAGCCAGTAAATTTTCCAATGCGCTGTAATCGCGATTTTTATTTTTTCTCTCGGCGATTGACAGAGCTTTTTTAGATAAGAGACGGTAAATTTCTCTGTCGTCACCGCAAAGTTTCTCCAGATGCTTTTGAATGGTCAGAAGATCTGCGCGCTCCACAGGACCGGTCAGAGAAGACTCCAGACTCTCGGTGAGCAGATGTGACGCATTAGCATAAACAAATGGTGCCAGTGCGTGAAGTGCGGTATCTCGTGTGAATCCACAGGATGTCAGTTCGTCTGCGGCAGTCTCCACCAGTCCAAGCACCAGATTACTGGCAAGAACGGCAGCGGCGTGATAACGAATTTTATCGTCCGGGCGCAGTGACAGCACTTGATTTCCGCAATCTTCTAAAAGAGACCGCATAAGAGCGGCATGGTCTTTGCTTCCTTCGATTGTAAATAAAGCATCTGAAAACTCCTTGTATGAATGCAGTTTGTCATGAACTGCAAGGAGTGGGTGGATAGAATAACCACTACAATGATAATCGGTAATCTCCGAAAAAATATCTGATGATAAAACACCACTGCAATGACAGATGATCTTTTCTCTGATCTGCAATGATTTTAAGTCTTCCCAAACGTGTGCAATGGCACTGTCGGGAGTGGTAATGAAGATAACTTCACTATCCCGTACCAGGTCGTCTAACTTTTTGTAGTACCTTGTACCGGTAAATTCTGCCGCTTCTCTGGCAGAGGTTGGATTGTTGCTGTAATATCCGTTCACCGTGATCTGATGACCGGTAAAATATTTTCCCAGGGAAAATCCGACTTTCCCTGCACCAATGAATCCAATCGTCATACGCATCCCTCCGTTTCTGACTGGCGGGATAATCAAGTCTTATTCCACTGTATTCGCAGATATAAGCTCTACATCGTGCATATGGCATTTTACATCATGTTTGTAATTGTATGGTATGGTTTCTTTTCGAATACTATCCACAAAGGTCAATATAACATGTATAAGCAAAAAAAACAAGCTACCGGAAACGATAGCTTGTTAAAACATGCGGATGACAGGAATCGAACCTGCACGGTCTCCCACTAGATCCTAAGTCTAGCGCGTCTGCCAGTTCCGCCACATCCGCATTCTTATGACAGGCAGTTAAAACCTGCATGAATTATTATATTAGGATGAAAGATAAAAGTCAAGAAATAAAATGATGATCTTGAAAGACCATGGTCTTTTAAAAGGTGAAAAACACATAATGCAAACAAAAATAACAGTAAAAATGTTAAAAATACTCAAGAATAACATTAAATACACTACGTTTTTGTAAAAACTAACGATTGACCGCGGTCTGCAAATCGTGTATTATAATAGCAAGTTCAGAACAACAACTAATGCAAACAATTTTAAATTAACCAAATGAAAGCAGACAATGGCGTTGCACCGGAAACGGTAGCAGCGCCATTTGCATTTTCCCCGGGAATTATCTGAATGTGCGCACAACTTAACACAGGAATGTAATGTAAGGAGGAGATTTGTATGAAGAAAAAGGTTTTAGCAGTATTACTGACAACAGCAATGGTAGGAACGATGGTGATGGGATGTGGTTCATCCGGCAGCAGTTCCAAAGAAGAAACAAAAGAAGAATCTACCGCATCTGCAGCAGATACAGAAGAAGTCAAATTAGAAGATATCGAAGGTGCGCTGGATGGGGTAACACTCAGTGTAGGAACGAGTGGACTGTTTGGACCATTTAGTTATTATGATGAAGATGGAAAGACACTGATTGGATATGATCTGGATTTGATTGCTGATCTTCAGGAAATTCTGGGATTTGAGATTAAAGATGGCGGAGTACAGGCGATGGATTATTCAGCACTGACAACATCTCTTGCAGAAGGAAAACTTGATCTGGGAGCTGCAGCGCTATGTGCAACAGATGAAAGGAAAGAAGTTATGAACTTCTCAGAAATCTATTGTGATTCAGGTCAGGTAGTTATGGTAAATACAGATGATGATAAGGGAATAGAAAGTGTGGATGATCTTTCCGGAAAGACAGTTGCAGTAGAGAAAGGAACTGCTTCTCACACATATGCGACAAAGAACCTTTCGGATACAACTTTAGAGGTGCATGATACAATTACAACAGCTTATGAATCTCTGGAACAGGGAAAAGTGGATGCGGTTATTCAGGATGGACCTGGAGCAGCATTTTATATTAAAACAACTCCGGACACAAAACTGAAAGTAGTAGGAGATGAGTTTAATCAGGGTCAGGCACCATATTGTGTAGCAATTTCAAAAGACTGTGAGTACTATGATGAAATCAACGCAGCTGTAAAATATCTGATCCAGAATGGAACAACAGATGAACTTTACCAGAAATGGTGTGAATAGTCGGCACGAGAAGCAGTAAATAAACTATTAGCAGAAAAAAGAAAAGGATGAAGAAATATGGATCTTAGTTTTTTAAAAGTTCTGCTTCCGATGCTGTTTGAAGGATTAAAATTGACACTGCTGATTGCAATCGTCGGGATTGCAATCGGCACAGTGATCGGAAGCTTGTGTGGATATGCGCTGCAGGCGCATAACGTGATAACGAAATCAATCGCAAATGTATATATATGGATCATCAGAGCGACACCGTTAATGGTGCAGGCGCTTTATGGTTACTTTGTAATTCCGAAGTTATTAGGCATTGATCTTAAGAGTACAACAGTAGGAATTATAGTCATTGCACTGAACTCGGGAGCATTTATCTCAGAGATTGTAAGAGGTGCATTAGAGAGTATCGATGTGGGTCAGAAAGAAGCAGCGATTTCTCTGGGGCTTTCAAAATCGCAGACAATGTTACATGTTATCATACCACCGGCATTTAAACTGGCGTTACCTTCCTTATTTAATCAGTTTATTATTTCGGTGAAAGATACAGCTCTGCTGTCCGTGATTGCGGTAAATGAGATTACACATATGGGACAGAATTATGCAGCCCTTAGTTTTAAAATGATACCAACCTATACAACCATAGCAGCATTTTATCTGGTTCTGTTATCAATATTGATTATCGTACAGAAACAGGTGGAAAGAAGAATGAGGTGATTTTTATGCTGAAAATTGAACATTTATCAAAAAAATTCGGAGAATTAGAAGTATTGAAAGATATCAATATTGATGTGGAAGAGGGAGAAGTTCTCTGTGTGATCGGCCCTTCCGGATCTGGAAAGAGTACATTTTTAAGGTGCATTAATCAGCTGGAAACACCGACTGGAGGAGAGATCTCCTATAATGGTGAGATTATCACGGATCATTCGTATGATATTCGCAAATTCCGCGAAGAAGTAGGGATGGTATTCCAGAGATTCAATCTTTTCCCGTTAAAGACGGTATTGGAAAATGTAATGATGGCGCCGGTATTGACAAAACATTGTTCAAAAGAAGAGGCGAAAAAGAAAGCTATGGAGCTTCTAAAGAAAGTAGGAATGGCAGATAAAGCAGATGTTTATCCGAGGACTTTATCAGGAGGACAGCAGCAGAGAGTTGCTATTGCAAGAGCACTGGCAATCGAGCCGAAAGCACTGTTATTTGATGAGCCGACATCAGCACTTGATCCAGAATTGGTAGGAGATGTATTAGAAGTTATGAAATCTCTGGCAAAAGAGGGAATGACCATGATTGTTGTGACGCATGAGATGGGATTTGCAAGAGATGTATCAGACAGAGTGGTATTTATGGCAGATGGATATATCGTAGAAGAAGGAAGGCCGGAACAGATATTTACACATCCGAAAGAAGTCAGAACCAGAGCATTCCTTTCAAGAGTTCTGGCAGCATAGTTTTAAATATGGCGTGTAGTTTTTTCTTTATCCTTATGTAAAAGCACAGAGCACCGGAAATACAAGCGTTTCCGGTGCTCTGTGTTTGTCGTTTTTAAAGATCAGATCCATCTCCGATAATCTGCTTGAGCAGGTACACGCGGTTAAATGGAAATGAAAAATAGTATCCGTCTACGAAACCTTTGGTGTAGGAGATGATCTCTTTAGCAATTTCGACACCAATAGCTTCTCCGGCTTCTTTTGTTCCTTTTTCAGGGTAGCGGTTTACAATCTCATCGCTAATGGCGATGCCGGTGATCTCGTTTTTCATAAATAAAGCATTTCGACGGCTGATCAGAGGCATAATGCCACATAAAATACGGGCACCCGTTTCTTCTTTGATTCGTTTCAGTTTGTCCGCCTCTTCGGTACAAAATACCGGTTGAGTCAGAAAAAATTCTGCACCGGCTTCCATTTTTCTGCGGACACGTTTAATCTCCACATCCAGGTTCAGGCGTCCCTGGTTGATCGCACCGCCGAAAGTAATCGGAGTTTCCGGAAAATCAGTTTCGTTCATATCGCCGGCAATATTCATAAGGCCGATGGAATCAAAGTTAAATACAGATTTGACCGTCTGTCTGTCTGTAGACGGGATTGGATCTCCGGTAATGATCAGCATGTTGGTGATATTATTAATATGTGCCCCTAAAAACAGAGAGCGCATTGCGATGGCATTTTTATCGCGGCAGCAGATGTGTGGCATCACCGTCATTCCGGTAGCAAGTTTGACTTTTGCAGCCATGAGCACCGAATCTACGCGAGTACGTCCGGATGGAGAATCCGGAAATGTCAGGACATCTACATTTGATTCCTGGAGTAGATGGGCTGCTTCTAATAATTTCTCGTCATTGGCTCCGGTTGGTGGTGCGAGCTCGACAGCAATCAGTTTCTTATTTTTAACCGAACCGTCTGTATTATAGAAGAAACCGGTTTTTTTAATTTCTGCAATTTGCGGTTTTTCATCAACGGTAACAGGTGTTTTTGCAGTCTGATGAATGTCGATTGTTTCAATAAGCTGCCTGATATAGGCCGGATTGGTTCCGCAGCAGCCACCGACAATATCCATACCGTAATCAGTGAGTTCTTTGGTCTTTCCGGCAAAATATTTTGGCGTGTTGGAGTACTCCAGAATTCCACGGCTGCGCTTCGGATAACCGGAGTTTGGTAAAGCAATCACAAACTTGTCTGTTGGAAGCCTTAATTTGTGGTAAATCTGCATCATGTGACCTGGACCGACGCCGCAGTTGAATCCCACAGCATCAATCTCCGGAATCTGGGCGGTCTCCTGCAACAGTTTCCTTGCATTCAGACCAGAATTGCTGTATCCGAACTGGTCTAAACGGAACTGCATCATAATAAAGACATTCGTCTCTGCGCAGATTTTTTGAATGGCGGGGAGCACATATAAAGTATCCGGAAATGTTTCAAACGTAAGGATTGAAATTCCTTCGTCTATGAAGGTACGGGCAATCTGATAATATTCTTCCGTAGTATCTTCGGCAGAAAGCTGTCCGATTCCGGGGATTGGTCCGATATCTCCTGCAATGAAGACATCTTTTCCTGAATCTGCAACTGCTTCTTTGGCAAGTGCGACAGCAGCGCGCAAATTGGTCTTTACAACTTCAAAATCCGTAGAAAGGAG
Source organism: uncultured Lachnospiraceae bacterium (assembly GCA_934351835.1). Classification (GTDB taxonomy): domain Bacteria; phylum Bacillota; class Clostridia; order Lachnospirales; family Lachnospiraceae; genus CAKRJP01. The sequence continues at coordinate 12,165 of CAKRJP010000016.1, read as the reverse complement.
GGCTGTGTTAGTTGCAAATGTATTGGTTCTGATTAATTTAGCTCCGGCATCAATATAAGAAGCGTGGATGTTAAGCACACGCTCCGGATATGAGGTATTGGCAGCTTCCGGCATATCGTAAGTCTGATATACAGAACTGTAGTATGTACCGAAAGAACCATCGGTAATTAATTTGTATTCTTTTAAATAATCTCTGATATTCATAAAAATCTCCATCTATTCCTATGTAAATGATTGGTTTTATAATATTATACTAATTTTTAGATGGCGATACAATGTAAAAAAATACATTAAAATTATCGTAAAATGTGAAAATGTTAAAAAGGGGCTTTTAAATTTTCATGAGTTGTGCTATATTAAGTGTGAAAAGATTAACGTTATAAAACTAACAGAAGTGTGACTTGATTTTATCCCGGAGATGATATTTATGAAGAAAACGACAAAATCTGAACAATTTCATATCGTTGTTGGTGCAGATACTCATTATATCTCTCCGAAGCTGATCCGTGACAGAGAACTGTTTATGAGCGCAGTCAATGCATCAGACGGCAAGGCTTCTCACTATGCAGGTGAGATTATGGATGCATTTGTACAGAACGTGATCGCAGAACATCCGGAAGTACTGGTAATCGCAGGAGACCTTACATTTAACGGTGAACTTGCAAGCCATCTGGAACTTGCGAGAAAGCTTGCAAGAGTGAAAGCATCAGGGATTCCGGTTGTTGTAATTCCGGGCAATCATGATCTGTATAACAAGCGTGCCTGTATTTATGATGTTACAGGTAAGGTGCCGACAGATTACATTACAGCAGAAGACTTTGAAGATATTTACGGATCTTACGGTATGGATGATTGCATTTCCAGAAGTTCTGATTCTTACAGTTATATATGGGAACTGAATGAGAAGAATTGGCTGTTATGTCTGGATGCGAATACCGAAGGCAACGAAGGCATTGTTACAAAAAAGACATTGGAGTGGGCAGAAGAACAACTTAAGTCAGCAAAATCACAGGGAATCAGAGTGATTGGTGTCAGTCATCAGAATCTGGTGAATCAGAATCAGGTGATTTATAACGGTTATACCATCAGCAATGGTGCGGAAGTATTTGATCTTTACAAGAAATATGGAGTGACGTTTAATATCAGCGGACATATTCATTTGCAGCATGAGCGAACCGTTGATGGCATCAGAGATGTGGCTACGTCTTCACTGACTGTTTGTCCTTGTCAGTATGGATATATTACCGGTGATGCAGAGAACCTCGAATATGAGAACCGCAGAGTTGAGATTGAATCCTGGGCAAAGCAGCACAAGAACAACAGCAAAGAACTGATGGATTTCTCGAATTATTCCAAAGAGTTGTTCCTCAGTGTAAATAGAAATAAAGCAATCAAGACAATGACCAAGATTAATGTTCCGGAAGAAGAGAAACAAGCGATGATCGAAGGATTTATCAAGATTAATCAGGCTTACTTCGAGGGAAATATGAGATGTCTTGACAAAGACGAAGTACAGAAGATTTATTTACTGTGGGATCGCAATGCAACAGGTATTTTTTCCACGATCTATCTGGACAGCATGGTAAAAGAGACGATCGCAGTGTAGGCAGAGTGTATAAGTTGATATCAGGTGACAGTTATAATTGAATAAATATGTGAGATCCCCTTCAGGAAACCTTAGGTTTATGCGTATTCCTGGAGGGTTTTTTATAATGACTCTTATGTTTACAGAAGCATAAGGGTTTTATTTTTGACTATCTTCACATTCTTAACACATTTCTTTCACAAAAAAATCATATTAAAAACAATATTTTACCATACATATTAATTAGAATAATGGAAGTTTGGCGGGAGAAGTCCGCTGCAAAAGGAGGAAATTAGATTGATTCAGGTAGAAAATCTTGTGAAGAAATATGGAAATCACCTTGCGGTGGATCATCTTAGTTTCACAATAGAAAAAGGCAAAATCTATGGTTTTCTGGGGCCGAACGGTGCGGGGAAATCTACGACGATGAACATCATGACAGGGTATCTGGGTGCAACCGAAGGAACTGTCAAGATCAATGGACATGATATTTTGAAAGAGCCGGAACTGGCGAAGAAGAGCATAGGATATCTGCCGGAGCTTCCGCCACTTTATACAGAGATGACTGTGTTAGAATACTTACAGTTTGCGGCAGAACTTAAGAAAATTCCGAAGAACCAGAGGGAGGGACAGATTGATGAGGTTGTCCGGATGGCGAAACTTGAGGATGTGAAGGAGCGTCTGATCCAGAATCTTTCCAAAGGTTACAGACAGAGAGTAGGTCTGGCGCAGGCAATTTTAGGATTTCCGGAGATCATCATTCTGGATGAGCCTACCGTTGGCTTGGATCCGAAGCAGATTATTGAGATCCGTGAGTTGATCCGAAATCTGGCAAAACAGCATACAGTTATCTTAAGTTCGCATATTCTTGCGGAAGTGCGGGAAGTCTGCGATTATATTCTGATTATTGCAAATGGGAAACTGGTGGCGAGTGATACCCCGGAAAATCTGGAAGAAAATATCGGAAGCCGAGGATACATTGAGGTACAGAGTCATGCGTCAGAGAATGAGATGCGTCAGGTATTGAATGCGGTGCCACAGATTCAATCAGTGGAGTGTAGCGTGGAAGATCAAGTAACGACAGCCAAAATCAAAGCCCGGGGAAATGAAGATATCAGAGAGCAGATCTTTAAGGCATTTGCAGAGCGTCAGATTCCGCTTTTGACATTAATGATGATGAAAAATACACTGGAAGATGTATTCCTGGAACTTACGCAGGGGAATAATGTACAGACAATCGGAAATATCCCGGAGATTGAAGAAAATGAAACGAAAGAACGACCGGAACTGGATGAGTCGGTGATGGAACAGATTGAGAGCGAGGTGAGTGAAGATGGCAGCGATTTATAAAAGAGAATTAAGATCCTATTTCCATTCAATGATAGGATATGTATTTATCGCATTTTTAGTTGCGTTTACAGGTGTGTACTTTATGGCTTATAACCTAAATTACGGATATCCGTACTTCTCTTATGTATTATCAAGTATTACATTTATTCTGCTGATCGCGGTTCCGATCCTTACGATGAGAAGTTTCGCGGAGGACAGAAAAAGCAAGACAGATCAGATGCTTCTGACCTACCCGGTAAGTCTTCACGAAGTAGTGTTTGGAAAATACCTGGCGATGATCAGTATTCTGGCAGTTCCGTGTGTGATCTATCTGATTTTCCCACTTCTTATTAAAGCGCAGGGAACGGCGTATATCAAAGTGGACTATCTTGCAATCCTGGTATTTTATCTGCTGGGTTGTGTGTATGTTTCCATAGGAATGTTCATTTCGTCTCTGACGGAGAGTCAGATTATAGCTGCGATCGGGACCTTTGGTGTGCTTCTGATCAGCTACCTCTGGAGTGGAATCACAAACTTTATCGCAAGTGCTGCATGGGTAAATCTGGTGGGCGTGATCGTAATTCTGTCACTTCTTGTATTTCTGGTGTGGAGAATGACGAAAAACTGGCTGCTGGCAGCAGGTTTGGAAGTAGTTGCATTACTGGGGAGTATTGTACCATATATCGTGAAATCTTCATTATATGAAGGTTTGCTTGCGAGTGTGCTTGGAAAATTAGATTTGTTCAGTACATTTCAGAGCATTTCATCTAACAATCTTCTGGATGTCAGCGGAATTATTTTGTATCTGTCGATGATTTTTCTGTTTAATTTCCTGACGATGCAAATGATTCAGAAGAGACGCTGGAGTTAGGAGGGGATGATGTTGGATAAGATTAAAAAATTATTTAAAAGCCAGACTTCCAGAAACGGAAGTTACAGTGTGGGACTGATCGCGGTGGTGATCTGCATCGTAGTTGTGATCAACATGATCGCAGGGCAGCTGCCGGAGAATGTCAGAAATATAGATATCAGTGACAACAAGATATATGAGATTACAAAGACAAGTAAAAAAATGCTGAAGAAACTGGATAAAGAAATCGATTTTACGGTTTATGCAGAGAAGAAGAGTACCGATGAACGTATTAAGACATTTTTGAAAAAATATGCGGCACTCTCAGATAAAATCAAAGTAGAGTGGGTGGATCCGGTACAGCATCCGTCTGCTTTGACAGACAACAATGTGGAATCTGACACCATCGTGATCAAATGTGATGACACCGGAAAGAGCACAACGGTAGCATTTTCAGATATTCTGGTAGCGGATGATTATTCCTACTATACAACCGGAAGTTCTACAGCATCAGAGTTTGACGGAGAAGGTCAGCTAACCAGTGCGGTGAATTATGTGACCAGCAGCGAGAGCGGAAAGATTTATTATACAACCGGACACGGAGAGGCGACATTTTCAAATTCTGTGACAGATCTTCTTGGTAAGAATAACATGGAAGAGGAAGAGCTGAACCTGATGATGAAAAAAGAGATCCCGGATGACTGCGATCTGTTATTTATCAATGCGCCGACTTCTGATCTGTCTGAGACAGAGAAAGATACGATTTTATCTTATATGGAAAAGGGCGGCCATGTATTTATCATGCTGGGCGATCTGGATGGAGAAGCACCGAATCTGGATGCGATCCTGAAAGAATACGGAATGAAACGTGCGGATGGATATATTGCTGATATGGAGAGAAGTTACCAGGGAAATTATTATTATATCTTCCCGAATGTGACAGCAACCGGAGATCTGGCAGACGGATTGTCTTCCGGAATGGTGCTGCTGGTAAATGCTCACGGGCTGACGCTGACAGATCCTTCCAGAGATACCATCAGTGTACAGGATTTCATGACAACTTCTGAAAATGCATATGCAGTAACCGAAGATTCTCAGGAGAAGGGAAGCTATGTACTGGGAGCTGTTGCGACAGAAAGCATTTCTTCGGATGGCGAAGCAGTGGCAAGCGATACGGATGAAAAAGATTCATCCGGCGACAGTTCGGACGATACAACAGAGGCAAGACTGACGGTTGTATCGGCAAGTTCCATGATCGACAGCCAGGTAACAGAGTCTTTCTCAAGTCTTGAGAACCTGACACTGTTTATGAATGCAGTATCTGCAAACTTTGACGGTGTAGAAAATCTTGCGATCGCACCGAAGAGCCTTCAGGTAACATATAATACGATGCAGTATGCCGGACCGATCAGTATTCTGGTGATCTTTGGAATCCCGCTGATCATCCTGATCTATGGCTTTACCAGATGGTGGAAACGTAGAAAGGCATAAGCCCGGTTTGGAGGTAGGATATGAAGAAAAATAAATTAGTCATATTGTTACTTGTTCTTGCCGGTCTTCTTGTGGTATATTTTGGCCTGTCTGCTTATAATAAGCAGGCAGACAAGAAAAAGCAGGAGAAAGCAGAGGCAGAGCAGATTCATCTGGTGGATGCTGATTCTCTGAAGAAAATCAGTTACACAGACGGAAGCTCATCCATGGCATTTACCTGTGAGGACGACACCTGGTATTACGACAAAGATAAAGAGATCCCGATCAGCCAGTCAACGTTGGAAGAGATGGAGAAAAATATTACGGATCTGACAGCGGTCCGAAAAATCAAGAATCCGGATGATCTGAAAGATTATGGGCTGACTTCACCTCTGTATGAAGTGAGCTATACGGATGCAGACGGAAATGTGCATACAATCCATGTAGGTGATACCGCCGGTGAAAATTACTATGCATCACTGGACGATGAAACAGACGTATATACCATCGACAGCACCCTGACGGGCAATCTTGCTTTTGATCTGAAAGACGTTGCGAACTACGATGAAGTGCCATCCATCGGCAGCGGAAATATCAAAAAAGTTGAAGTGACAGAGGCAGGAAAAACAACGACCTACAGCGAAGAAGATGATCTGAATGAATTAGCCGGAGGATTCGGCGCCCTAACTTTGACAGATTGCGTAGATTACCATGTGAGTGATGAGAACTTAAGCAAATACGGCCTGACAGAGTCCGATCGGATCACCGCAGTGGCAACCTACAAAGACAGCGATTCCGAAAAGAAAAAGACATTTACCGTATATATCGGAAAAGAAACCGACGATGGAACCAACCGGTACATGATGGTGGATGGTTCGAAGATGGTATATCAGGTGAGTAAAGAAATCGTTGGGAATATGCTCACGGTGGATCAAGAAAATAGTGAAAATTAGATAATGTAGTTCCATAGTGAATGGTAGTGAAAAGCCCTCGGACGGTGGTCCGGGGGCTTTTCTATATCCAATTTTATAGAGAAATTATGTGTTGAATGTTATAGGCTAATTATAGATAGTTTGGTATAATGAATCATAGATACAAAACGTTGCGTTAGGTGTCAAAAAGAAAAAGGAGGAAAAGGAATGATATCAAGAATGGAAAAAAGAATCCTGGCGATTGTGCTGGCATTTCTGATGTGTGTGACAACCGGATATACCGGAACAATAACCGCAAATGCAGCTGAATTTCAGGATTCAGAAGTAACTGAGATATCAGAGGGTGTCAAAAACGAGACGACACTGGATGCCGGTGCAGAAACGGCCATCTATCGTTTCGTTCCACAGGAGACAGGAACCTACCATTTTTATTCGGTAGAGTCCGGCGATACCTACGGGGCAATCTATGATGCAGGTAAGAATCTGCTCAAAGAAGCATCAGACGATGGCAACAGCGGTGTGGATTTCAGCATTGAGACTGAACTGACAGCCGGAGAGACCTACTATCTGGGAGTAAATTATTATCTGGATGTAGATTCCGGAAAGATTACCTGGATTGTGGAAAAAGAAGAAACTAAAGCGACAGAGGATGTTTCAGAAGCGCAGACAGAGGCTGCGTTAGAAGATTCATCCGAAGGAGCTGCGACAGTTGCATCAGCAGAGGAAGAGGCAAGTAAATGGAATTGCAAGCTGGATACTGATGGAACCGGTCTTGTGATTACGGGATATACCGGAGAAGAAACGGATCTGGTAGTGCCGGAAGAACTGGAATATGAAGGGAAAAAATATCCGGTAACAGAGATTGGTGAAGCTGCGTTTGGGATGAGCAATGCGTCAGGCACGTCAGGAATTAAGTCGCTCAACAGTATAAAGATTCCATCGACAGTAAAGGTGATAGGAGATAATGCATTCCGTTATAATAGAACACTTGCAAGTGTTGATCTTTCAGATGCTACAGGTTTGAAAACGATTGGGGATGGCGCGTTTTCGGATGCCAAGTTTACAACTATTGAGTTTCCGGAAAATTTAGAGACCATCGGAAATTATGCGTTTTCTGGCGTTCAATTTACTACGCTTGAATTCCCGGAGAATTTAAAAACAATTGGAAGCACAGCATTTGCTTGTGGCTGGACGAATTACGGAAGTTTGAGTCGTTTGACGAAGATAGATTTTTCAAGGGCAAAAAATCTGGAGAGCATTGGTGTAATGGCATTTGCGAATGCATTAATTACAGAAGTCTCATTTCCGGAAAAACTAAAGACCATTGAGGAACGGGCTTTTGAAGGTATAAGTTCGCTGACCAAGGTGGACTTTTCAAATGCATCAAGTCTTGAGGTGATCGAAAAAGCGGCATTTAAGAATTGTAGTATAAAAGAAGTTGCATTCCCGGAAAATCTGAAAGAAATAGAGGGAGAGGCATTTGGCGTTGAGTTAAATGAAGTATCTGAACTGGAAAAGGTAGATTTTTCAAAAGCAACGAGCCTTGTACGTATCGGGTATAAAGCGTTTAGTAGCAGTTCCATAAGAACTGTTAAACTTCCAAAGAACATAGAAGAAATAGCTAACGGTGCATTTTCTGGGAATGAGCTTTTGACAGAAGTTGATTTTTCAGATGCTAAAAAATTAGAGGCTATTAGCTCGGATGCTTTTGCATGGTGCCCGGAATTAAAAAATATTAATCTGGAAGAAGCAACAAGTTTGACAACGATTGCGAGCAGTGCATTTCAAGGGATAGGGACGGATTTCATGGCTATCCCGGACAGCGTTGAAGAGATTGCGGAAGATACTGAATACGGAAGTTACACCTTTTCTTCTGACAACGGTGGTACTTTTTATCTTTATGGAAAAGTTGGATCTGCAGCACAACAATATGCAAATAACAGTAATGGCCGAGTGGAATTTCGGGAAGTTGATGGTGTGTATCTGAAAGGCTCGGAGAAGGACGCGATTAAAGTTGGCGAAGACAGCTATCAACTGGAAGTATTATGGCCAAGGAAGGAATCCAATTCGGAACTTAAATGGAAGAGTTCAAATCCATCAGTGGCAACAGTGGATTCTAAAGGTCTGGTTACCAAGGTGAAAAAAGGAACTGTCAGAATAACGGCGACCAGAGGAGACTATAGCGATTCTGTAAGGATTCGGTTCCAGGCAGCCTATAACGTATCACAGGATGGAAAATGGTACTATAGAGTATTGTCTGATAAGACAATTGCAATCTGTGGTTACACCGGCGGTGATGAGGAAAAAGTTACCATTCCGGAGACAATAGATGGACAAAAGGTCACACGATTACAAGATTTTTCGGTAGCGAATTGGGATAATATAAAGGTTTTAATACTTCCAAAAACTCTTACAACGATTGATTCGGGAGTATTTATGGAGTATTCCGGAGAGGTTATTATTCCTGATGACAATGCCTTATCTTATATAGGCAAGAGTACATTTGGCTACAATTGTAGTGTTTATGGACCTGAAAACTTTTTGTTTGCAAATTATATTAATGCATCATGTGAGAATGGATATAGATTAGACAATAAGTTGTATATTGCAGGAAAAGGTTTTCAGACAGCTAATTACGATGAATGTATATATCAGATGGAAGTGGAGCATATTCCGTCATCATTACCGGAAGATACAGAGATAACATGGGAGAATTCTGATCCGGAAAAGGTAGTTCTTGATAGTACTGAGAATGGCAGAAGTGCTGAGGCAATCAAAGCAAAGACGGATGTGTATGGAACCTTTACGATCACTGCATCCACCGGAATATACCAGGATTCCATAAAAGTAGAATTTAAACCGAAAGTGTTCAATGCTACGGAAGGTGGATATCTGTATATAGTTTTGGATGCAGAACAGAAGACAGCAGCATTAGTTGGTTGTAACAATACGTTGTCCGGTGGAGAACCTATGGAGATTCCGGAAACGGTTAAAGGATTTAACACTGACGGAGAGTCATATACAGTTACAACGATTAAGAATGGAGCATTTAGCGATGTAAGCTGGGATGACGATGATATTACGGTTGTAATTCCGGATACGGTTACCAAAATTGAAGATCAGGCATTTGCAAAAGTAGATGTTGTTGTCGGAACTAAAGGGACAGAGTCTGAGCACTTTGTAAAACGTCACGGCGGTCAAATGATTTTCTGTGACAGGAATCAAATGAAATTAAATACGGACCGAGCAGATGTGTGGATGGAAAAGGACAGCTGGTGGCCTTCTACATATACACTTTCTGTAAGTTACGTATATGAAGGCGCTGATCTGAGTAACATTAAATGGGAGTCAACAGCTCCAGAAGTTGCATCCGTGGAAGATGGTGTTGTAACACTGCATAAACAGGGAAGTACAGTGATTACTGCAACTTGTGGTGGTCTGAAAGCTTCTTGTACTGTTGATGTTGGCTACGTGGAAGATGGATACAGGTATAAAGAACTGAATGATGGAACTGTAGAATTCCTGGGAAGAAGGGACAATGAATATGAAGGAATTCCAGAGTATTTAGGCGGGAAAAAGGTGACTGTAATAGGTGAAGGCGCCGTTAAGACAAATAGTTCTATTGTGATACCTGATACTGTAAAAGCTATTAAACAGAATGCTTTTTCGGCAGAATACGGGAATGACACGATTATGGTTTCGATGCCTGATAGCGTGACAACGATTGAAGCCGGAGCATTTGGTGATAATGGAAATACATATGAATTCTATGGAGTTTGTGGAAGTTTTGCAGAAAAATATGCAGAAAAATATGATTATATTGAGTTCTTTGAAGATCAGCTGATTCTGGAAGGGGATCTTTATGAGACGGAAGAGGTATCAGTTGGTATTTTAGCGATCGGTGAAAAAACAGAGCTTGAAATTGTACACTTCCCTATGGATACAGACATGGACTCTGATGAGATTACATGGACATCTTCCAATCCAAAAGCTGTTTCTGTAGAGCCATATCAATCAGAACCTGATCGCGCAGTGGTAAAAGGATTAAAAGCAACTCAAGATCCTGTAGTGGTTACTTGTAAAATAGGCAAATATGAAGCGATAGTTCCATTTGGGGTATATGATGATACCGAACATATTTCCGGGGATTATTCATATATTGATTATGGAAATGGAACGATTGGCATTACAGGATATACTGGAACAGAGTCTTCGTTGAAGATTAAATCCAGCATTGATGGAAAAGAAGTTGTGTCAATAGCCGGGTTTGAAGAAAATGATGATTTGAAAGAGGTAACCATTCCGAATACGGTAACAGAGATTGCTTATAATGCTTTTAGTAATTGTGTAAACTTATCAACAGTGAAATTTGGCTCAGAAAGTGAACTTGAGTATATTGGAGATAGTGCTTTTGCAGCGACAGGTTTGACATCTATTTCTATTCCGAACACGGTAACAGAGATGGGAGAAAGTGTTTTTAGCGGATGTCAGAAATTGAAAACTGTGACATTGAGTAAGAGGTTGAAAGGCATTGAAAGAGGAACTTTCGATTATTGTATAAAACTTAATGAGATTACAATTCCTTCAAGTGTAACTTACATTGAGGAGTCTGCATTCTCGGGAAGTGGATTGACGGCAGTTACTATTCCTGAAAGTGTGGAGAGTATTGGAGATTGGGCGTTTTATAATTGTGAGGATTTGAAGAAAATTACAATTGGAAATAAGGCTGCCTATATCGGAACCATGGCGTTTGATAATTGTGGTGTTGATTCATTGACATTGGCTCAGAAAGAGATTGGAATAAATGCGTTCAGTAATAACAAGAAATTAACGACATTGAAATTAAAAGATGGCGTAACGACACTTGGATATCGCGCGTTCTATCGGTGTGAGAACCTGAAAGACATCGAATTTCCGAAGAGTCTTGTCAAGATAAATGTTGATGCATTATCAGGAACTAAATGGCTGAATGACCAGCCGGATGGACCGGTTTATGTTAATAATATTCTGCTTACCTATAAGGGAGATCCGGAGACAGCAGTGATCAAAGACGGCACGAAATATATTGAATCCAGTGCGTTTAATAAAAAAGAAAATTTGACATCTGTAGTAATTCCATCAAGCGTAACAACTATTCGAACAGCAGCGTTTGTTAATTGCGATAATCTGACACGAATTGAAATTCCAGAGACAGTTAAGACGATTGAAGATTATGCGATTGGTTGTAGAGGAACCTATGCAGATGATACACAGTCGATTTACAATCCAATGTGTGATTATAATCTTGTAATTGTTGGTATGAGAGGATCTGCGGCAGAAGAATATGCAACTAAGAATGGATTTACATTTGAGGCAATCGTGCCATTGACGGGTATTACACTTGATAAGACAGAATTATTGTTGGCAAAAGGAGCAGAGGAACAGTTAACAGCAAAAAGTGAACCTGAAGATACAACAGAAACTGTACAGATCAAATGGTCTTCAGATAATGATAAAGTCGCAACTGTTGATCAGAATGGTAAGGTAACAGCTGTGGGCATTGGCACGGCGAATATTATAGCCAGTGCGGGTGGCCGTACAGCTACATGCAAGGTGAAAGTTAATACAGCTCTTGCTGCGGACATGGTAACTCTTGACCAGACAAGTGTAGAGTACACCGGAAAAGCTCAGAAACCATTAGTGACAGTGAAAGCCGGAGAATCTGTATTGAGAGAAGGTACTGATTATACAGTAAGCTACAAAGATAATGTCAATGTTGGAACAGCTACAGTAACAGTTACCGGAACGGCTAAAGGAAGTTATGTCGGAACAGTTACAAAGACATTCACGATTACAGCGAAGAAATTAGACGAATCAATGGTAACCTTGAAGAAGACCAGATTTGCTAATACCGGAAAAGAGATCAAACCGGAAGTAGTAGTCAAAGACGGAACTGTTGTACTGACAGAGGGCAAGGACTATGAGTTGTCATACAAAGATAACGTAAAGACCGGAACCGC